>CAZOVB010000088.1:0-14984 GCA_964583095.1 uncultured Planctomycetaceae bacterium | reverse complement strand
CAGGAAGGCGTGGTCGCATCGGTAGAGGGCGAAGTGGTTCCCGAGCCGGCCACATTGGCCCTGCTGGGCCTGGGTTCCCTGGCAGCTCTGCGGCGAAGACGTCGCGCATAGCCCAGAAGAGTGACAACGCAAGCCGGCCGGCCCGGCTGATCGACCCCGACGCGGTTCGGCCTCCTGCGTCGGGGTTTTCTCTTGCGCGACCGGCCGGGGAGGACCTTATAATAGGCATCGAACGCCATGAAAGAGATGCTTACCATCCTCATCTGCCTGCTTTGCCTGCTTGGGCCGGCGCACGCCCAGCCGCCGGCAGAAGACCCTGCCCCCCCCAAGACCTACGCGCTGCTCTGCGACCTCCGCAGCGACGATCCCTCTTCGGGAGCCGCCCTGGCCGACTCCATCCGCCTCAAGCTGCGACGCCAGAAAGCAATGGAAGTCATCGACCGCCTGACCACAGCGGAACTGACCGGCCCACTGAAGCTCACCACACCGCCCCAGACCGTCATCGAAAAGATGCAGAAACAGTGGGGTGTCAACCTGGTTCTCTACGGAAACCTGCAGAAGGTCGACAACAAAGTCCGCATCGAGGTCCGATGCATCGACCTGCGAAATCCCCCCCAAGACCAGGGCTGGGTCAAGGTCTTCTCCGACGACTCCCAGCGGTGGCGGGCGGTACTTTCCGCCCAGGTGGTCGAAGCGCTTCTGGGACAGGCTCTCTGGAAACCTCCCGAATACGGGGACGAAGAAGAACCCGAGCAGTTGGGCAAGCCCCTAAACGTCAACGGTTCGTTCGATGCCGGCGGTGAGGGATGGCAGAGCCCGGACAATGTCTCGACCTTCCTGGAAGAGGCCAAAGGCCCCGACAAGGACCGCCGAACCATCCTTCGTGTGCAGACCGACCTGGCCCGCGATCCGTGGCTGGCCTATCAGCGCAAGCTCCTGCTGGGACAGGCCTCGCCCGAACATCCCCCCAAGATTCCTCGCAGCACCGGCTATTCCAGCGTTGCCGGGCTCGAGGGGGTGCACTTCGCAAGTCAATACATCCCCGCCATCCCGGGCCGGCGCTACTGGCTCACAGCAGACTGCTTCGGCCAGGGTGGAGCGAAGGTCTTCATTAAAGGCTTCCGCAGAACCAGCCATGCCATGGACGCCATGAGCGAGAGCAGACTGGCCGCGGTGGGCCTGACCCCTGAGGAATTCGCCCGGATGAACCCGAAACAACGCCGGGACCTCATCGAAAAGGACGCAAAGGAGAACCCCAAGGCCTACATGCGGGAGTGCTACCGCTGGTACCTCAACTGCAAGGACGCCAAGGGACAATGGACCCACCTGGCCGCTCCGTTCCCCCCGCGGGGCGGCTTGCCCGAAAACGTCGAGTACCTGCAGATCCAGATTTACTCCTACTGGCCTCCGGGTCGCTACCTCTGGGACAACGTCCACCTCTACGCCGACCCGCGACAGAAAGCCCCCCTGCCCGAAGAGAAGGCCCGGACGCCGAATGTCCAGAAACGCCGCGACCAGACCGACCGGCAGGGGCAACTCCAACCAGGCGGGGAAGAATGAACGATCCTCATCAGCAGCCCTGCCAGAGCCCAGCCTGCGAGAAGTTCGTCGTGGGCACGAGTGGATGGTCCTTCACTGACTGGGTGGGGCCTTTCTACCCTCCCGGCACCAGGAAGTCCGAGATGTTCAGCTCCTACGTCCAGGCTTTCAACACCGTGGAGGTCAACTACACCTATTACCGCATGCCTTCGGGACGAACCATGCAGGGTCTGGCCCGCAAGAGCCCCCCGAACTTCGACTTCTGGGTCAAGGCCAACCAGGACTTCACCCACAACGGGGACATCGAAGGCGCCTCGGCCTTTCTGGAAGCACTGGAACCCCTCGTCCGCCACCAGAAACTCGCCGGCGTGCTGCTTCAGTTCCCCCAGGCCTTTCATCGGACTTCGGCCAACCGGAGATACTTGTCGGACCTGATCGACGCATTCCAGCCGGCCCCGCTGGCCGTCGAGTTCCGCCATCGCTCCTGGCAGGTCGATTCGGTCGATCAGGGTCTGGCCCAGCGGAACGTCTCCCTGGTCATCCCGGACGTTCCGGACATCCCCGCTTTGTTTCATCACCACCCGCAACTGACCAGCCCGGTCGGCTACCTCCGGCTGCATTCCCGCAAGGCCGAAAACTGGTACGCCGGCGCGGTCGAAAGATATGACTACCATTACGACGAGGAACAGCTCGAGCAGATCCTGACCCAGTGGACCGATTGTCTCGATTCCCAGGTCGACAAGGTCTATGCGTTCTTCAATAATTGTCATCGCGGACAGGCCGCCCGCAACGCCGAAACCTTCCGCCGCCTGGTGGGCCGGATCGAAGTGTGACCCCTCGACCTCCTCCCACGGGGGCATAAAACCTTTGTCAGTGCTTCTGCGTTGCGATACAAAACCACCGACAGAGCTTGCAACCTTTCGCTGCACAGGAGGGATCCATGCGGAGTTTCGCAATACCGACCGTCCTTGCCCTGGCCGTCCTGGCCATCGGGTGCGATTCCTCCTCGCCACCCCGGAAGCTGACACTGCCGGCCATCTTCTCCGACAACGCCGTCCTCCAGCAGGGCATCACCCTGCCTGTCTGGGGGTGGGACAAGCCCGGAAAAGAGGTCACGGTGGTCCTGGCCGGGCAACGCCGCATCACCCGGGCCGGACCCGGGGGAAAATGGCTGGTGAAGTTCAGTCCCTTCCCTGCCGGCGGGCCTCACACGCTGACTGTCCACGGCTCGGGGCGACTCGATCGCACCGATCTGCTCTTCGGGGAGGTCTGGCTCTGCGCCGGCGGGGAGGGCATGGCCATGCCGCTGAAGGAACTCGGCGACGGGCAACGACAGGCGCGGCAGGCAACCTGGCCCGATATCCGCCTCTTCTCGGTCCCCCGCCGAAGGGCCGAGGTGACCCAATGGAACACCCAAGGCCGATGGAGATTCTGTTCGCCCAACAGCGCAGCCGACTTCTCCGCCATCGGCTACTTCCTGGCCCGAGACCTGCATGAAACCCTCGGCGTGCCCGTGGGTGTCATCGATGCCAGTTGGGCCGGTACTCCCATCGCCGCCTGGACGCCCCGCAGAGCCCTGGCCCGCCGGCCCGTCTACGCCTCGCGCCTGGATGCTGTGGACACGTGGGTCCGTGCCTGGCGAAATGCCGGCGAGGACCCCGACGTCGCATACCAGAACCTGATGAGCGTCTATCTGGAGCAGATGGAGCACTATCTCTCCGTCATCGACCGACGTGACCCGGGCGGCAAAGGACGCTGGGCTCAACGCGAACTCAACGCCGAAGACTGGCCGCAGATGACCCTGCCCGGCTGGTGGGAATCCCAGGCCCTGGCCGGACTGGACGGGGTCGTCTGGCTGCGAAAAACGGTGCAGATCCCTCCCGAATGGGCTGGTCGGGACCTCTCCCTGCACCTGGGACGCATCGACCAGGCCGACAGGACCTTCTTCAACGGCGAGATCATCGGCAGCACCCAGCTGGGCGAAAACGACCCGGCCGGGCAGGAAAGACACTACACCATCCCGGGGCCACTGGTTCAGCCGGGAACCAATCTTCTGGCTGTTCGCGTGCTGGATCTGGGCGGCCGGGGCGGGTGGGACCCAAACTCTCCTGCGATGACTCTTGCCCCCAAGGGTGCTCCGCAAGACCAGGCCATTGACCTGGGGGGCGACTGGAAATACAAGGTCGCCCTTCGAATCGATACCTCCGGGGCACCGGTCCGTCCCGAGAAGACCTCCCAGCCGGGTAGGCGCCTGGAAGACCCCGCCGGCATTTACAACGGCATGATCGCGCCCCTGGTGCCCTATGGCCTGGCGGGGACAGCCTGGTATCAAGGTCGCGCCGACCTGGAAGACCCGGAAAACTTCCGGTCGCTGCTGCCGACACTCATCCAGGGCTGGAGGCACGAATGGAAGCAGGCAGGAGGCTTCCACTGGGGGATCATCCAGTTGCCTCGTCCTGGCCAACGCGCGTCGGTTCCGAACCCCAGCTCCTGGCCAGCCCTGCGCGATGCCCAGTTCACCGCGGCGAAACGACTGCGGGAAACGGGCCTGATTGTCACCTTCGACGCATGGTCTGCAGGTTCGGGCCCCGCTCCGGACCGACGGCTTGTCGGCAGGAGGCTCTCGCTCTGGGCCTTGGAATCCCTCTACGGGGCAAAGACCGTCGGTTCGGGCCCTGTCTACCTGGCCCACCGGTTCGAAGAAGGCAGAATCCGCGTTCGCTTCACGCACATCGGCGGGGGCCTGGTCAGTCCGACCGGGCAATTGGAGGGTTTTGCACTGGCCGGGGCCGACCGCAAATTCCATCCCGCCCAGGCCCGCATCGAGGGCCGGACCATCGTCGTCGGGTCCGGCCAGGTCCCCAATCCCGAGGCGCTGCGTTATGGGTGGTCAGCCGATGCAGGTAAGGCCAATTTGTACAATCGCGAGGGCCTGCCGGCATCGCCCTTCCGAACCGATGACTGGCCTCTGAAGTAACTACTGTATACAACAGTCTTTGTGACGATTCGCCTCCCCCGATCTCCTATCGTAACCTTCGGGGGAGGCACGAACGTGGGTTTCTGCTTCTGACTGTTCTTCGCGTAGTCCCTGCAGAACGAGGGGAGTCCCTGTAATGAAAAACCGCACGATTCTTACCGTCATGGCCACCGTCCTGGTCGCAGCCTCTCTGGCTCAGGCCCAGGGACTGGATCGACCAACGGCAGAGCTCACCTGCGACCGCACCAAAGTCGCTCTGAATCAGCCGGTCAACTTCACGGTAACCCCCAGCACCGGAGGCAGGTGGCATAGTATCTGGCACACGAAATCACCGACTTCCGACGAATTTGTTCGTCTCGAGGCAGCCGGCGTGTATGACCTCGAGCGGGCGATCCGTTTCGACCAGGTCGGGACCTGGGAGGTCTGGGCCAAGGTCAATTTGTCAGGCATGGCATTCGCCCGGAATAAGAAGATCAAGATCTACGTCCATGACGGCAGGGAAGCTTCGGGCCCCGAGAGCATCCGGGTCAACCGCGTGAAGCTCGACAAGCTTATCACCCAACCTGCGGGGAGCAATCATATCGATATCCTGGCCCATGGCGGCACGAGCAAGCTGGTCTACAAGGTCCGCAGACTCAGAATTTCCCCTCGGGGAGAGTTCCTGGGCTATGAGGATATGACCGACTGGACCACCAGCCGTCGCCTGACGTTCGAAACCCCGGCCGGAGCCGTCGACTCCAACCTGATGATCTATGAAGTCATGGTCAAGGAAAGCACCGCCATCCGCGGCAAGGCCTTCCGGGTCCGAGGCCTGCGCAGTGCTTCTTACCCCCCGGCCGGAGCCGGCGGGGGGAGAATCGGTTCACTGTCGGTCCGAGACCGCGCCGAGCCCCAGAAAGGCCCCCAGGTCGGCAGGGAGTGCATCGTGCACTTCCCGATCACCCAGGCCAATGATCGCCATCAGCCGACCTTCAGTCTGTTCGTATGGAAGGATGAATACCGCGACCGCACCGGCCCGCTGGGAACCCAGGCGATTACCGGCAGCACAAGGGTCAGCACCGGCAAATGGACGCCACGGGAACCCGGCCGATACATCGTCGGCGTGGCGATCAGCTACCCAACGCTCAATCGCCACTACTTCCATGCAGAGCACGTGGAAGTCCAGGGGCAACCCCGCGAGGGTATCAGCATCCCCCAGAGGCAGGGAGACAAGCCCCGGCCCAGTCCGCTTCGTAAGCCGCTCAAGAAGTAACCTCTTGCTTCTGCGATAAGCAGGAAGACGGGTCGCCCTCCACGGGCGGCCCGTTTTCATGCGCAATAACAGCCACTGCCGATTGCATTACCCGCCGCGTTTGCTAGGATGGCCTGCCATGGCCAAGAACTCCAGCAAACCCGTTACGTACAAGGACGCCGGCGTCGATATCGAAGCCGGCGAAGAGATGGTCAGTCGCATCCGCCCCATGGTCGAAAAGACCTTCGGCCCGCGGGTAATGGCGCAATACGGCGGCTTTGCCGGCCTGTTCCGCCTGGATTTCAACGAACAACTCTTCAAGAAAAACTACCACGAGCCGGTCCTGGTCAGTTGCACCGACGGCGTGGGAACCAAGACCAAGGTCGCACTGGCCATGAACCGCCTGGACACCGTCGGCATCGACTGCGTGGCCATGAACGTCAACGACATGATCTGCTGCGGGGCCGAGCCGCTGTTCTTCCTGGACTACATCGGCACCGGCAAGCTCGGACCCAAGCGGATGGCCGATCTGGTCCAGGGCGTCAGCCAAGGCTGCCTCCAGTCCGGCTGTGCCCTGCTGGGCGGCGAGACCGCCGAAATGCCCGACGTCTACCAGGGAGAAGATTTCGACCTGGCCGGCTTTGCCGTCGGCGTCGTGGAACGCGATCGGCTCATCGACCCCTCGGGCATCCAGGCCGGCGACGTCGCCATCGCGCTGGCCAGCGACGGACTCCACTCCAACGGCTACGGCCTGGCCCGCCACGTCCTGCTCGACAAGGCCGGCCTGAGCCCCGACGACGCCCCGCCCGAACTGCTGGGTGCCTCGGTGGGCCAATGCATGCTCCAGCCCACGCGGATCTATGTCCGCCCCGTCCTCGAGGCCGTCCACAGCTACCGCGTGAAGAAGGTCATCAAGGGCATGGCCCACATCACCGGCGGCGGGCTGCCCGGAAACCTGCCCCGTATCATGCCCGAGGGCCTGACCCTGCGGATCAAACGCGACAGTTGGCCCTTGCCGCCCATCTTCACCCTCATCGCAAAAAAGGGCCCCGTCGACAGCGTCGAGATGATGCGAACCTTCAACATGGGCGTCGGGTTCGTCATGGTCGTCTCAGCCGCCTTCGCCGAGCCCATCATGAACCGCCTCCGCCGCGCCGGCGAACGCTGCTGGCTGCTGGGCAAGGTCGTCAAGGGCGGCCCCGAGCTTCGCTGGACGTAAGAAATCCGCCCAGGCGGGGCAAGGAACTTCGGCCTTTTCTCGCCCACAGCGCGTCCGATTGCTTCTTGGGGCTTGGGAGAATGGAACGATTGAGAAAAACGGGGGATTTGAGACTTCAGACTGATCGACCAGGGTCGATCGGAGCCTCAATGGGAGCGGCTGGATTCGAACCAGCGAAGGCATTCGCCGACAGATTTACAGTCTGTTCCCTTTGGCCGCTCGGGCACACTCCCGGGGAATTTCGTACTCTACGCCCTGGTCCCCATCGCGTCAAGGGGTTGCCCAGGCCCAAAAAGCGAAAATTGCACCGCCCCCCATTTCTCCCGAAAATATCGCCCCTGCAAGCGTCTAGCCCAGAGGAATGAGCCAGCGGCTCCCAAGCAGACCTGAAACTCAGTGCTCCCTGCCGGCGAAGCCGAGGTATTCGTCGAGCCAGTCGTCGCTCTTGAGGACGCCCTTGCGACGCTGGAGGGCGAGACGCTGGGCCCGCCGCTGGGCCAGGGCGAAAACCTTCCGGGCCAGGGCGGAATCGATCTCGCCCTCGCGCCCGGCGTAGCGTCTGGCCAGCATCGCCCGCACACGGGGTGCGTGCTGGCGGAGCAGTTCATCTTCCAGGCTGACCATCGCCTGGGCCCAACCGGGGTCTCCCTGGCGGCCCGAACGGCCAAAAAGCTGCCTGTCCACCCGCCGGGCCTCATGGCGCTCGGTGGCGATCACGTGCAACCCGCCCAGGTCTTCCACGCCCCGACCCAGCTTGATATCCGTCCCGCGCCCGGCCATGTTGGTCGCGACGGTGATATGGCCCCCCTGGCCTGCGCGGGCGACAATCTCGGCCTCCTCCCGGTGCCGGACGGCGTTTAGAACGTCGTGCGCCAGGCCGCGCCGGGTGAGCATGTCGCTGAGGTGCTCGCTGTCGCGAACGCTTCGGGTCCCCACCAGGACCGGAACATTGCGCTTGTGCAGCTCGGCTATTCTTTCCACCACCGCCTCCCACTTGCCCTCGAGCGTCGCAAACACCCGGTCGGGCAGTTCCTCTCGCCGACAGGGAACGTTGGTGGGCAAAACGACGGTGGGCATCTCGTAGATCTGCCAGAACTCCGCCGCGGCTTCAGCGGCCGTGCCGGTCATCCCCGACAGATGCCGGTACCGCCGGAAAAACCGCTGAAAGCTGATCCGCGCGAAGGTGTCCTTGGGCGCTTCGATGTCCAGGCCTTCCTTTGCCTGGACGGCCTGGTGGAGCCCGTCGCGCCACTCCCGGTCGGGCATCAGCCGGCCGGTGAACTCATCGACGATCACCACCTTGCCCTCCTGGAGGACATACTGCGTGTCGCGCTGGTAGAAATGCCGGGCCGTCAACGCCTGGGTCACCATCTCCTCGCTGCGGCGGCGCCCCTTCCAGATTCCCCCCATGGCCCGGGTCATCTCTGCCAGCCGGGCCTTGCCCGCGCCGGTCAGTTCCACCTCCCGATATCGCGGATCCACACGGAAGTGCTCGCCCTGGTTCAGTCGCCCTGCCAGGTCGGACGCCTGATCGAAGGCCTCGACCTGCTGCTCATTGGGCACCTCGCCCGAGAGGATCAATGGCGTGACGGCCTCGTCGATGAGAATGGAATCCGCCTCGTCGACAATCGCCCAGACGAGGCCTCTTTGGACCAGTCGATCCACCCCGCCGCCGGAGCCGGAGGCGATCTTCGCCAGCAGGGCCGAGGAGAGCCCCTGCGTGCGTCCCAGAGCCAGGCGGTCCCGCAGGAAATCGGCGGCAGCGTCCTTGTTGGTACAATAGGTGACATCCGCCTGGTAGGCGTCGCGGCGTGCGTCGGGAGGCATTTCCTGCTCGATGGCCGCGACGCGCAGTCCGCAGAACCGATAGATCTCGCCCATGCTCCCAGCGTCGCGCCCGGCCAGGTAGTCGTTGGTGGTCACGACGTGGCATCCCCTGCCCCGCCATCCGGCGATGGTGGCGGCCAGGCAGGCGGTGAGGGTCTTGCCCTCCCCTGTGGCCTGCTCGACGACGCATCCGTTGGCCAGGGCCAGCCCAGCGGCTACCTGCACCGGGAAGGGATGCTCGCCCCGCTTTCTCCTGGCCACCTCACGCAGCAGGGCCAGGGCGTTTTCCAGATCTGCCGGGGTCTCGCGCCCCAGGCGAAAGGCTGCCTGACACGTATCGATGCGCTCTCGTAATCGGGCATCGCTCAGATTCGATATTTCGCTGGACCGGGCGCAGATTCTCTCGGCGCGTTTGAGGAAGATCTTCCGCCGGGGTTTGAGTCGGGCCACGTACCCCACGGCGGAGTTGAAGGCTGCGTCGAGCCCCTTGGCGATCTCCCTTCGCGAGCCGGTTTCGCTCAGGGCCCGCCAGATTGTGCTCTGGGCCATCGTCATCTAGAGTCGGAACCGTTTGAGGACCAGTTGCCGAACCGATCGATACCACTGAGTCGAGAGCGGCTTGGGCGAAAGCGAAAAACGCACCACCACCCGCATCCCCGAAAGCAGGCGAACGTCCGGGTGCGGGTCCAGCCGAATGCGCACCTCGAAATGCCTCTCCGCCGCCTTGGTGCCCTTTTCGTCGTCACTGGCGGTGGCGATCGATCCCCCGGCCTGGTAGCCAAGGGCCTTGCTGGGCAGGTTCAACGTCCCGCTGAGGGGGATCTCGACAATCCGGCCTGTCAGTTGCAGATCGGGCCTGCCCTTGACGCGGATCTCCACCTTCCGGGCCTCGTCATTGCCCTGGTTGTAGATCTCTTCGATGAGGATGGCGGCGATCTCCTGGCTGGCCAGGGCGCGGACATAGAGCGTCTCCAGATCCGCCACCACCCCCAGCGGGTCCCCGGGCTTTACCCAGATCCCGTCGCGCTTGTACAGGTCGCTGTCGACCCAGACGCCGCGGATCGGGGCGGTCCCTTCCAACTGCTCCAGGTCCTGGTTCAGCGCGGTAAGCTCAGCCTCGAGGTACTCGATGCGCTTGGCCAGGGCCAGGGCCTCGCCCGGCTGGGTGCCGACCTTCTCCTGGCGCTCCATCCGCAGGGCGGCCAACTGGTACATCAACGCGGGGCGGGCGTATTCCAGGTCGCGGTTGCGGATCCGGAAGAGCCTTCCATCCTGCCCCGGGTCCTGCGGCGAAGGCTCCACCACCTCTCCTGCCGGCAGGACTTCCACCACCTCCCCCGCCGCGGGGGCATGCAGGTAGGTCATTCGAAGCGGTTCGACGAACCCCTCCGCCCGGACATGATCGTCCCACGGGATCAACCCCACCAGCACGATGATGCAGGCAAAGACACTCGCGGTAATCGCCACCGCCCGATTGCGCGTCCGGGCAAGCTCTCCGCTGGTCAGAAGGTAATGCAGGAACTTGCCGATGGGAACCATTACCCATCCCGCCAGCGCCAGCAAGGCCATGAACATTCCCACAAAGAACAGCTTGTCGGCCACGAACATCAGGATCCGCACGCTGATCCAGATCCGGAAGACGGTCGAAGCCAATCCGTAGAGAGCGAACCAGATCCTCTCTCCCCGGCTGTGGGCGGGGCTGACGGCCCTGCCTGCTCCGAAGGCATACTTTCGTACCAGGTAATACAGGTAGTTCTTGCTGCGCTGGGAGAGATTGGGCGTCTCGATCAGGTCGCTCAGCACGTAGTAGGCATCGTATCGCAGCAGCGGGTTGCCGTTAAACAGAATCGAAGAGACGCCGGCGATGAACATCACGTTGAACAGAATCGTCCGCAGGTCGCCCGGGGCGATGTTGGCCCAGGCAATCGCCGCCACCGCCGCGACCCCGAGCTCCACGTACATTCCCGACAAACCCACTGCCGCCCGGTGCCATCGATTCCGGAACGACCAGGCGCTCGAGGCGTCCACGTACGGCACGGGCATGAACACCAGCAGCATGATGCCCATCGTGTGGACCTCGCTGATCACGCCCTCCTTTCGGCCGAACTTCTTACACGCAAAGGCGTGGCCGAATTCGTGAAACAACTTGATAAACAGCATGCCCACGTACAGGTACGGCAGATTGTCCACGTCCAGGATATTCGAGCCCTGGCTCTTGAGTTGTTCCCAGCTTCCCACCACGAAGTAGAGTCCGGCCGAGATCAGCATGGCCCAGATCAGCATGGCCGGGACGGTAAAGACCTTTCCGAAGACCTTGACCCACCGGTTCAGGAAGCTCTCGGGATCATACAGCGGCAGGCGCAGGAACAGCAGATTCATCATGTAGCCGCGTACTTCCCGCCCGGTGCGTTTGCGATAGCGGTTGAGCAGGCCCTCGGCGTCGGGGGGCAGATCCGCGCGGAGCAGATTGGATGTATAGAGCTGGCCCAGAAGCTGGATCACCTCGCCCTGGGTCGCAGCGGCGTCGCCGATCTGCTCGTTGACGATCTCCCACGCGCGAGACACCGTTCGCTGCCCGTCCAGCAGCGCAACGAACCGGTAGGCCGGATCGCTCAGACGGAAGAACTGATTGCTCGAGGGGTCCTGCACCACGTGCCATGCCTGCCCGCGGTAATGCTGGCGGAAGATCTGCACGCGAGGCCTGAGTTGCGGTTTGAGAGACCCGACCCGAAACCAGGACTCATGAAATGTGGGACGATCGACGGCCATCGCTCACCACCAGAGTTTCATCCGGACCCAGTTGACCACATCCCGCGTCCAGAGCCAGCCATAGCTTCTCCTGCCCAGCTTGACCTTGCCCATTCCCTCCATGCCGGGTTTGAGCCAGTCGGGCCTTTCCTCCAGCTCCACCCGTACCGAGAAGACATTCCGCTGGCCGACCACTTTGGCGATGGGCGATATCCACTCTACGGTGAAAGGCACGCGCAGATCCGCCCGTCCGGTAGCCACCAGCACGCCGCTGTCACCGGGGTTGATGCCGGCGATATCGCCTTCATCGATCAGCAGTTCTGCCCGCAGGTCGTCCAGGGGAGCGATCACGAACAACTCCTGGCCGGCCTCGACTTCCATATTCTGATGGCGCCACCAGTCGCCTTCGAGCACCTCCCCGCTGATCGGCGAGAGCAGCTCATTGCCGCTCAGGGCAGAAAGATCTTCCTTCTTCTGCTGCACCTTGGCCGCCTGGGCCTTGGCCAGCAGCGCATAACGCTCCGCTTCACCGCTCTTGCCCTCGTAGGTCGCCTGCTGGCTGAGGTTCTCATATTCCTTCTGCTTGGCTTCTGCCTCGGCCAGCTCCGCTTCCAGGTGCTTGACCTGCATGCGAGCCAGGACCGTCTGCTGAGCGGTCACCTGATCCCCCGGGCGCACCTGGGCCTCGAGCAGCTTGCCGGTAAACGGCGCGGTCACAACCTGGGCATTGCGAGGCTCGATGACAAACGTTCCCTCGGCCATGTAGTCCCCCCGCGCGAAGACCAAAAACAGCACAAAGGCCAAGATCGCGATGGCCAGCAGTTTCAGCCACGTATGCTGCGGGGAGAGCACCTTACCCGCCGCAGCACGAACCGAGGACGCTGCCCGCGCCCCCACCCATCGATCCGTCTGGGCCAGGTCCAGCACACGCGGAGAGGCCAGCTCGCAGGCCAGGCGGAGAGATTCCAGTTCCTCCTGGCCGAAAGGCTTGTTCAGGTCCCGCTCGGCCGTCAGGACCCCCACGACCTTTCCATCCCTGCGCAGCGGCAGAGAGGCCACCGCGGACTGTCGCTTGAAGGCCCCGAGTTCCCCGGCCGCCCGATGGATGTACATCGCCTCGGGCCCGGCGGGGTAGATGATTTCCAGGTCCTGGTCGTAGGCTTCCTCCATGGCGGCTTCGAGCTTCTGGAGGTCTTCGCTCTTGCGGTCGAACTTCTCGGTCTCGCTCATGGCCTTGACGCGAACGTAGCGGCCCTTGGGCAGGCCGAGGCTGACGCGGTAGCAGCCCCATCGGCTGCAGATATCGTTGCATAGGGCCAACGCGGCAGAGAGGAACTTCGTCTGGTCGTTGACGGCGTTGAGGACCTCCAGCGAGGTCCGCATGCGCGTGAAGTCCATCTCCCGTCGCTGGAGGGTCAGGCGAAGCTCGTACATCTGCAAGAGCACACCGGTCAGTTCCAGGCGTTTGCGGCAATCTTCCAGGACGTCCGGGTCGCTGCTGTCAATCAGGAAGATGCCCGCACCGGGTGTCTGTCCCTGGCGATGGACGGGCACGGCCACAACGTGTCGCCGAGGCGGCTGGCCGTAGAGATCCTGGCCCGAATGGATCGGGCGTATGACCGCGCTGTTGAGCCGGAAGACTTCCGAAGCCAGTTCCATTCCGCGCTGGAGCCACTCGGGCCTCGATTGGTCTTGCCCGACCGGCGGGTAGAGGCAGAGAATCTGGGGCCCCTGACCGCCAAGTCGGCAGATCGCTCCGCTGTGGGCACCGGCCAGGCGGCACTGCATCGCCAGCAGAGACGCGATGAACTCCTCCGGAGGCCCCTCGAAATGTATCAGCCGCTCCAGGATCTGCGATCCGTGATCTTCCTGTGAAGCGGGGCGATATGTGGAACTTCGGGAGGATTCCAACGCTTACATCTCTCTTATGGTTGATCGAACTCGGGCAGGTCGATCTCGGCAGGCCCGGAGCTCTGAACCATGCCCTTCTCGGCCGGGAAGGTGATCCAGGCCCGCTGGCCGGCAGGGAGTTTCTCGGGGTTCTCGACCTCCAGTCGAAGGATCAGGCCGTTGGTTCCCGGCTCGGCCACCGAGGCCTTGTGAATGATCGTGCCTCGAAGCGGCTTGGCCTTGGGATCGCCCACGCGGACATCGGCGACCTGGTCGCTGGCCGGCTCGACATTGCCCTCCGGGGGCACCGCGCGGAGACGGCGGGCACGCGGGATCGGCACGAGCACTTCCACCCACAGCGGGTCGATATTCACGATCCGGATAACCTTCTGCAGGGCATCAGCCGATTCCCCTTTTCGAAGGAAGATCCGCTCAGCACGGCCGGCAACTTCGCTGCGAATCCGCATGCGTTCCAGGGTCGCCGCAAACTCCTCCATCTTCCGAACGCTCTGCTGCTGCTCGAACTTCGAAAGCTTCAGCGTCAGCTCGGCGATGTGCATGTTGAGCTTGGCGTGCTCGACCTCGATGGGCGTGGCCACGTTCTTGGCATCGGCCTCGAGCATCTTCTGGTAGTCCAGCTTGGCCTGATCGTATTTGGCTTTGGAGGCCTCGATGGAAGTGGTATCGGCCGCCTTGGCCTGGAGGAATTCCAATTGGATCCGTTCGGCCTGGTCGTCCAGGCTCACCAGGAGCGTGCCCGGCTCGACCTGCTGGCCCTGGCGGACGTGGACCTTCTGAATCTTGCCCGGGCGAGTGAAAGAGAGGGTTTCATCCACGCTGGGCCGGGCAATACCCTCCAGGGCTTGCTGGGCCGATAGGACCTCCACCGGGATCACAACCAGCAACAGCGTCAGCAGCATGCCTGATTTGCGTGTCATGGCTTCGACGTCCTTTCCCCCACCGGGAAACGGGCGAACTGTAGACGTTGACGGGATCGGGTACACCCAATCCCGTACTAGGGAGTCGGAAGATAAACGGCTCAGCTTTTGCGGCGTTTCTGGGGATCCAGTTCCAGTTCCCCGAACTGTTCCTCATGCTGACGGATCAGCCGGCTGAGGGTCACGGCCAGACCCTTGGCCGAGTAGTAATTCAGAATGATCCGATCGGTGGCCTTGAAAAGAATATCCGGACTCTGGTTCTGCTCCTGGGCGGGGGTGACAAGATTCAGGCCGAAGTCGAGCATGACCTCCTCAGCCGTGCCGTTGGTGCGGAAAGCATTGGCGTAGGTCGTCTTCATTTCCCGCTCATCGACACGAACCCGCACCTGGGGTTGACCGGTCTGCTGGCGAGCCTGGTCTTCCACCGGGGCCGGCGTCTGGGGGTTCCGAGCCTGTGCGTCGTTCTGATCTTGCGTCATCGTGTTCCTTCCCAAATCCAAATCCAACCCGATCCGCAGGAATCAGCAACCACCCCTGACCCCGCGGGACTTGAAATCCACCACGCCCGAGAGGACTCGAACCTCTAACCCTCGGTTCCGAAGACCGATGCTCTAT
>CAZOVB010000087.1:9447-15743 GCA_964583095.1 uncultured Planctomycetaceae bacterium | reverse complement strand
CCGCGGCATGGGCTGGACCCAAAGCAGCTGGCGGAGTGGCGAAAGCTGCGCCGCAAGGTGGAGCGACTGTGCCGGGCACCCGGTCGCTCCACCGGTCGAGTTCGCCGCTCGCGTCGCGGTATCGCAGAGTACGTCGGCGTCGACAGCAAGACCGTCACGCGATGGCTGGGGGGCGAACTGACACCGACTGCGACGCACTTGGAGGCGATCGCGGCGTGGGAGCGGGAGCTGCGTCGACGAAACAATTGACGCGGCAAAAATTGCCGCGTACACTAAGGCGAAAGCTGCGGCAAGGAGACCCCTACAGCAAGCGTGAGGATGCCGAAGATGCCAACTGCCGAAAGCGTTGCAGAAAACGCCGCCAATATCGAACGCGTGTGCAACCGCCTACGCAGGGAACTGTTAAGCCGGCTGCGTGAAGAGGCGTTCTTTACGTACAACGTGAGTGTGACCGTCCAAAATGGAACGGTACGCACTGGCAAGTATGCTGCGGAAGTGTGCGAACACTTCCGCGCGGGTTCCTAAGAGCCCAAGTAATCCACCACGGCTATCGAGACCCGAGGCCCGCCACTGAAAATTCAGCGGCGGGCTTTTTTTGTGCCTATGCAACCTGCAACCGCACTGCCGAACCACGCCGCGACGCTCGCCCCGAACGAAGGCGAGACCTGCGAAGCGTTCTGCGTGCGTGCTCATCAGCAATTGTTGCAGGCCATCCCCGAGCCCGAGCAACGCAACTGGGTCGTGTGGTCCACATGGGACCGGCACCGCGGGAACCCGGAGCGGCAGCGAGTTAAACAGTTGCTGGGCGATCAAAAATACGCCCACGTGCACGATGTGCAGCATTGGCAGGAACACGAAAGCACGGTCATCGGTCCCGACGGCCAGCCGCAGCCACGAAACAACGATGTCGCGCGGCTGACCGCGATCGTGCAAGAGTGCAACCTGCGGATCCGCGACACCGACAGCCTGCCGGGTTTGGTCGACAAACACACGCTGCCGCCAAACGCCGACGACCGCAAAAAAGAACCCCCACGCAACCTGGGCTGGGCCGGTCCGTTCCGCCTGGGCATGACCGGCCGCGTCAACCCGCGGTTCGCGATCTTCGGGGACGAACACCACCGCCGCGACCGGCTTGAAACCTTAGCCGACCGGCCCAATCGCAGCGTCGAAGTGGTGACGCTGCGAGCCAACGGCCGCAGCTACATCAACCCGATCGCGTGCTTGGCCGAAGCCCCGCGGCTGCCGCTGCCAGCCAAATACTCCGCGGCCGACGCGGTCGATGGCGAATACGAGGTCGCGCAGTACAGCGCCGTGCCTGCATTTCCAGGCGGCGGCAACACGTACGTCCCCGGCACCGTCGGGGGTGATCGCAAACGCGATTCTGTTAGCAAGTTCGAAGCCGATTCCGACGGCGAACCCCAAACCCCCACGGCAACCATGGCGCTTGACGAAAACGACCTGCGGCAAATCATCGACGCAATGATGGCCACGCCGCAGATGCAGTTCCTGACCCAGCAGATGCAGGCGCAGCAAGGCGACGCCGCCGCCGACCCGAACGGCCCTGATGCACAGGAGCCAATGGCGGGACCGATGCCACCGCAGGACGACGCGGCGGCGATGGGCGGCGGCAACCAATCGCCCGGCGCACCGGCGCAGCCACAGACGCAAGAGCCGTACTTGTTGGGCGGCATTGGGAAGATGCTGACCGGCGGCAAATACGGCGGCGGTCAGCCGCGGATGCGTGAACCGTACATGCTGCCGGGTGCCGGCAGCATGCAGACGCCTGCGACGCAGTACAGCGCGGCGCAATCTCAACTCGATTTCGAGGACGACGAGGACGTGAACGACGAGGAATTCACGACGCTGCGGGAGCAGTATTCCGCGCTGCAAGCCGAGCAAGCGGAGATGCTGCAGCACATGGCGCAAATGCAGCGTTCCAACGCCGAGCTGCGGGCGCGAGCGGTCGACGCCGATCGCCGCACGGCCCTGCAGGAATTGCACGCCAAGCACCCGCACTTCGTCGACCTGAACGATGAGTGCGACCGGTGCCTCTATTCCGCCGGCAGCCAGATGACCGACGACCAATTCGACAACCACCTGGAAGACCTGGAGCGGTACGCCGCAAAGGCCCCGCCCGTCACGGGCATGGTGCCGACCGGTGAAATCACACGGCCCGCGCGGCCGACGGTGGAGCAGGAACGATACGAGGCGCAGGTGCGCGAGCGGTCTGTGGAGATTTACACGGCGGCCCTGCAATCCGGCGAGCACAAGTCACACCAGCAATGCTGGCAAGAAGCGGAGCGCGAGGTCGCGCAGCAGTAACCGAGCAGCGCTTTTCATGCAGGCGCAGCCGCCTTGGCGCTTCGGCACCGGGCGGCCCAAACCACGTTTTTGTCCTTTTGGAGAATTGAGCCATGCCCGGGCAAGGCCGCAGTTACATGGCAGGCGAAGACCTGTCCCCCAGCCGCTTCGTCACCCACGACGGCACGAACGACTTCCACGTCGTCACCTGCACCGCCGACCAAGGCGCGGTCGGCGTGACGCACGAGGGCACGCGTGAGGCACCGCGTACCGGTGTGACGCCGCTGGCCGCGGCCGAAGGCGAGCCCGTGCGCGTCTACACGATTGGCGAACCGTGCGAAGTGGAAGCCGGGGACACGATTGCTCCCGGGGATCCGCTGAAGCCTGACGCCGACGGAAAAGCCGTGCCCTGCGCCGATGGCGACGAATACAGCGCGTTTGCCGACAGCGCCGCGGCCGACGGCGAGCTTTGCAAATGCACGATCCAGCGCGGCATCGCTGTCGTCGCGGGATCGGCATAAACCCCCCTTCGTACTCCATCCTTCAATAGTTTGATCCTGCTACCGAGACCCGGAGCGCCAAATGCCAAATCCGAGGTTTCACAATGGCAGGCACTCCAGTCTATCCTGGCGGCTCGAATACATACGTCCCGAACCACCGCGCCACCAATGGCCTAGTGATCGGGTTCAGCCGCAACGTCAACGATTTCCCGCTGAATCAGTACCTGCAGATTAAGCCGGTCGAGAAAGACCAGGGCTTGTACCTAAAGCTGACCACCGAAGAAGCGGGCCGCATCCTCAATTCGGACTTGGCCGATTTCGGCTGGCCCGACGGCGCAGACCGGCCGCAAAACAACGACGGCCAAGAGCTGTTCCATTACGAAGATTACCGCACCAAGCGGTACGACTTCCCCTATCGTCTTGGCCACAAAGCCAGTAAGCAAGCCGACTGGGCGATCGCAGAAGCCCATCAGCGTATCAAGGCCCAACAGGCCATGACCGCACGCACCGTCAAAGTGCACGCGTTGCTGGCCAACAGCAGCAGCTGGGAGACCGGCCACCGCAAGGACGTCACGACGATCAGCGGCAACACCGGTGCGTGGGACGTCTCGACGGTCGCACGGCAGGACATCAAGCGGTCGCTGAATTACGCCGCCGAACAGATCCTGAAAAGCACTTTGTCGGTCGTGCGAAAATCGGACCTGTATTTGGTGCTCTCGCCAAACACGGCGCATCAGATCAGCGAGTGCCAAGAGGTGGTCGACCACATCAAGGGCAGCCCCGAAGCCTACTCGCAGGTCAAAGGGCAGGAAGGCCGGTGGAGCCAGTACGGATTGCCGGACAGCCTGTACGGTTTTAACGTCGTCGTCGAAGACACGACCAAGGTCACCAGCCGCCGCAGCGCCGCGACGCGTGCCGCCGATTTTGTCATGGGCTCGGGAATCGCCTACCTGTTGGCGCGTCCTGGCGGGTTGGTCGCTCCTGCTGGGGACGGCCCGAACTTTTCCACGGTCAGTTTGTTCGCTTACGAAGAAATGACCGTGGAAGAATTTGACGATGAGAAAGAACGCCGGCTGGAAGGGCACGTCGTCGACGATTACGACGTCGTGCAGACCGCCAGCGTTTCGGGCTTCAAGTTCGAAGCAGTCACAAGCTAGCCGCCTGCAGCCATGAGTCGACACTAGCCTAGCGCTTGGCACAGGTCAGCCCTGGGCCAAGCGTTTTTTTAATATCTTCGCAGGCAATTATGACCACGACCGCATACGCTACCGGCGACGACTTGGTCGCACGCTACGACATCGACATGGTCAGCGACCTGGCAACCGACCGCGAGGTCGTCAGCCGCGACGCTATCGTTGACCACGACCACGTCGTGACGGCGCTGGAGGACGCCAGCGGCGAGGTCGAGGTGGCGCTGCTTGCGGGGGCGCAGTATTCTGTGGAAGACCTCGGCGCTTTAAGCGGGAACGCGGCAAATCATCTCAAGCGGATCGTCTGCGGATTGGCCATCGCCGCCCTGCACCGACGCCGTCCGGAATCGGCAGACGAAAGTTTCATTGAAACCATTACCAAAGAAGCTCGGGAGGCTATTAAAGCCCTCCGCCGCGGCGAAAATATCTTTGGGCTGCAAAGCAAGATTAACGCCAGCAAAACCGAAACGGCCGGCCCTTCCGTGGTCGACCTGCAAACGCGCAACGATCTGGCGTTCCGCATGGATCGCCACTTTCCGGAACCAGCCTCCCGTATCTACCGAGGATAAACGATGGGTACTGAGTACATTCAAGTTGCTGGGAAAAGCAATATCTACATTGGCGACAGCGATTATTCGTCAGGGGGGTCGGGCGACGACGTGGCCCCGGCAAAGCTTGGCGAACAGATGGACGACACAGTGCTGGAGGTTCAACGCTTCAAGCACAACGTGCCTGGCGATCGCCACGGTGGGCCGCAAGGGCCTCCGATCGAAATTCAAGACCTTGGGGTGCTGGTCCGCGGAACGCTGAATCTGTCGCGGTTTGACCCGGACCTGATGGCAGACCTGCAAGGCCAAAACGTCAACGCCACCATCGGTAAGGTGGAAAGCTCCGAGGTCGGGACGCTCCTTCTGCTGGAGAACGCCTACCGCATCGTGATCGAACCGATGAAGGACAATACCAGCGACGACCTGTCATACGATCCGTTTTTCTACAATTTCGTGTGCTGCGTAATCGCGTCACCGGTGGTGGTGAACCAGGGGACGAAGTTTTCGACGCTACGGCTCACGTTCGAGGCGCACCGCGCTCCCGATGGCCACGACAAGGCCGGCTTTGTCTGGGATCGCGACGACACGGGGCTCCCTACGTAATAAAGGTTTGACACGTCATGTTGCGTTGGCTTGCAGGATGGTTTCGGCCGCGTCGCCGGGGGTTGTTTCGCTTCCACGACGGTATGCAGTGGCGGTATGCCGACCCGTTGCGAGTTGCGCGGATCTTAGCCGAGCATCCGCAGTACCGCGCGATGCACCTGGACCATGCCAAGGCGGGCGACCCTGAGGCAATCGAAATCTGCGCCGATGCGGCACGCGAGGCGTTTGGGCTGCGGCCGATCGATGCGACAGGCCGCGGCACATCATGGCAGGACAGCATCGAGATCCTGCTGGGGTTTGACATCTGGGTGCGAGCGCTAAAAAAAAACACTTCGAACGCTGCTGGCTCGCGGCGCAGGTCGGAGCCGAAGTCTTCCGGCTTAGCGACGAGCACGTAGCGGCGTTGTGGTTCAGCCGCACCGAAACGCTGTGTCGCCAAGCCGACGTGGTGCGCACCGGGACGCAGAGCGCCGACGCACTGCTGTCGCGGGGCTGGTTCCGCATGACGCGGGAGACCGCGGAACTGGCAGAGTTGGCATACCAAAAACACTTCGAGGCGTTTGCCGCGCAGGAGGCCGAACGTGGCTGATACCGATTCGGAGCTGCAAAACGTCATCAGCAGAGCGCGTCGGTTGGCCGCGCGGCAATTAGGTCGCCAGCCAACACGCCAAGAGGTTGCAGGCGCTGCGGCAGAACCCCAGGAAATGGCACGCACGATCCAAGAGCACGCACCTTCGCGTGCGGCTGAGGAAACCGAGCGTGCGCAAGCGGCGACGGGCGAAAACCGCAATCTGCCGGCGTTTTATCACCAGCACATCGAAGGCCGCTCCCAGGCGGAACTGCTGGAAATGCGAGACCGCAAACGCAGCGAAATCCCGCGGGAATTCAGCGTGCGTCAGTGGCGGCAAATGATTCGCGGCGAACTCCAGGATTGGGCGCGGCGCGCCGCACGCCCTGGCCGCGGATCGGAACCGCGTCGGCAATCCGAAGCGACGCGTCCCGAAGCAGCCCGTCCCGAAGCAGCCCGTCCCGAAGCAGCCCGTCCCGAAGCAACGCGTCCCGAAACAACGCGTCCCGAAACAACGCGTCCCGAAACAGCACGTCCCGAAACAGCACGTCCCGAAACAGCACGTCCCGAGGCAACACGCCCCGAA
>CAZOVB010000087.1:0-9347 GCA_964583095.1 uncultured Planctomycetaceae bacterium | reverse complement strand
ACGCGAACCCGTTGCGGTGCGACGTACCGCGGGGCTAAGCGACAATGATCGCCAGCTACTGAACTCGCGACTGTCCGACGTGATCGACGACCCTGAAGCGTTCCGCCGCCGGGCGGCTTTGCAGCGTGGCGAGCATCCCGACACGGGCGAAACGATCGACGTCAATCGGGAGTCGCAGCGTGGGAAGTCGGCGCAGCTGAACGAGGATTCGGCAGCGATTGTCGACCACGCCGAAGACCAGCCGAACGAGGAGTTAATGGACCGGCCGCCGGGGCGCGGCGAAACGGCGATGGATACGCTGCAGCTAGGATTGGATGCCGTCGGCGTGGTGGAGCCGACACCGATCGCGGACGGGACCAACGCCGCGATCAGTTTGGTGCGGGCTGCTACAGACAAAGAACGCCGCAAGGAGCACCTGCAGAACGCAGCGATCAGTACGGCCGGCGTGATTCCCTATGTCGGCGACCTGGCGAAGCTGGCCAAAATCCCGCGTGCCGGAAAAACGGTGCGTAACGCGGCCCGGCTGGCCGATGGCGCAGGCGATGCCGTCAAGGCAACCGATCGTGCAAGCGACGCCGGAAAAGCGACGACGGCCGCGCAGCGGGCGGCGAAAGCGGAAGACCGCGCGGCCTATCGCCGACGCGTGCGGCGCGCCCTGGGCGTATCGACGGAACAGGATGAACGCGAGGCGATTGCACGAGGCGAAACTGCTGGTGGCGGTGGTGGCGCTTCATCGGGTGGTGGTGGTGGTGGCGGCGACGCTTCCGGCGGCAGTGGCGGGTCCGGAGGAGACGATGGCGGACCTCCCCCCGATGGCCCTCAGCCCAACAGTGGCGACGACCCACAACGCCGGCGGCGTGCCCGCGACGAAAGCGTGCGTGAAATGGAAGAGGAGGTCATCAGCCGCCGAAAAGCTAGCGACAAGCTGAAGGAATGGGGCGAGAAGATCACCGAATCCACACTGTTGGTCGGCAAAATGGTCGGTGGCTACATCGCGTTGTACGAATCGACGCGGCTGGTCAATAAGGGCAACCTGGCCTACCACCAGCATCTGGAAGAGGTCAACGCCGACGTCGCGAGAGCGATGGCGATTCGGGAAATTGCAGGCGTGCGGCGGGATATTCGCCAAGGCCGCGCAATGGCTCCAGCGCTGACCGAGGCTGCGGAAGCCGACACGGCCATGGAAGACGTCAGGGAACGCTTTACGACGCCCATCAAGCGGATCGGTACCGACCTATCGGCAAGCTTCGCGAAGTCGCAAGCAAGCCTCATTAATTTTGCCGACACCGTGACGGGGGCGTCCAAAGGCTTGAACATGCTGGCCGATGGTACGGAGTGGCTAACTGGAAAAATGGATGCGTTTGGCACCGGAATCACGGCGCTGCTGAACATGATTCCCGGCGTCAACGTCAAGCCGCCTGGCGGAGGCGGGGCTGCCGGCACGCAAACGTCGCGACTGCTGGACGATATGATGGACGGGAAACTGGACGGAAAAGCCAAGGCAGGGGATTTCTTTAGCCGCGGAGTACGGAAGAAATGAGCGGCACGACGGTCTACTACAACGGCGTGAAGCTGCGTGACTGCGAAACGCGGGTTTTTCAGCAAAAAATCGTGCGCGACGATTCCGGCACGGATGCGTTATTTAGTCGGTTTCGAATTCGTGTCACGACGCTGGTTTACGATTATTCCGACGAAGCAACGGCGGATCATCAATGCACGGTCGAAATCGGCGGGAGTACGCTTTCTGCCGGCAACATCGTCGTGCAGCAAGCAAGGCTGCACGCGCTGCTGTCCGAAAATCGCAAGCCTTTTTACTATTACGTGCAAAGCGGTCTGCCCGGGCCAAACAAAATTCTACTGATCGCCACCGGGGCCGACCCGACCGGATCGGCCACGATTCCGATGGATCCTGAATCGCCTGGCGGATCGCAGGTGAACGCCGTCAACTTTGTGGACCCGGACAACGGTCCGAAACCCGAAAACGTGTCGATCGATCAGGTCTACGGCGGAAAGGCGCTGCGGGTGACTGCGGAATTCGTCGTTGCGAGAAGGATTTGCGACAACGATTTCACCGACCAGTATCCGCCAAGCGAACCGGCTGGCACGGTGGCTGCCACGTCGGGCATCCTGAACAATCGATGGAGTGTTTCGGAATCGAAGGACCAAAACTGGGTCACGACGCGGACAATCAGCGGCACGCTTCGCGTGGCGTCAAAAAACGTCCTGCCGCACCTGCAACGGTACCTGGTCACGCCGCCGCTGCTGGAAGGATACCAGCGCGTGCAGATGCAGTTCACCAGCGACCCTTCCGACCTCAATTTGAAGTACCAAATCCAGGACCGCCGCCGCCACGAAGCACCACCGGCCCCGGCGGTAGAATGGTCAGGCAGCTACACCGAATCGGCCGGCCGACACGGACTGCATCAGATCGGTGAACTGCGACTGCGGCTGACCGGACCACCGGGCGTCGATAAGCAGCAATTGCTTGGCGCAGCCGGTCATGTCATCGCGCATCGGTTCGCGGGCGTGCAAAAAGACGTCACCGACCCGAACACGACCTTTGACGGGATCCTGGAGGGGTCTTCGGTCGTCGACGTCATCGGGGAACCGGTGATCGAGGTGATGGTGCGGGTCCGGTGGGCCGAAGACCCCAGCGGTGACCAGCTGCGGTTGCGGATGCAGCACATCGGTACGCCTTTGGAAATCACTGGCAGCTCGGACAACGCCCAAACGAATTACGACCCGAACCGCTGGCCCAGCCCGCTCCCGTACGACGCGTCCTCACTGGCCGGAGTCTTTTCGTGCTACTTGCAGCATCCGTGCAGCCAGTACCACGGGATTCCCCACTATCCGGTCGGCTCGTCCAGTGCGTCCGGCGCTTCAAGGCCCGGGATCAAACCTGCGCCAGACTATGACAGCGACAACCGTTATTACCAGAGCGAAGAGGCAATCGATGATGACTCGATTCGCGTGGATGCCACCGAACAATTTGGCGGGTTCCCGTACACGTTCATGGAGATTTCGACGGAGTACGAGCACGACCTTGGCCGGTACCAGATGCCGCTGGCCACCGCCGACGCCGCGGATGACACATGCCGGATTGTGCGGTTGCATTCGGGGCTGGCGAGGCGGATCCTGAACATCGAACTGGCCCGGGTCGGAAAAGAACCGACGCTGCCGACCCCGTCCGACACCGTCGAGGATCCGAATGGAATCACCGAGACGCTGCTGGATACGCGATTGAAGGTATACGCGCCGGAGTTTTCGCGGGATGCTGCATCGATGGAGTACCGCGTGGCCATGCAGTGCGTGTACGCACTGGCGCGGCCACTGACGACGGAAGAACGCTACCGAATGGCCCGGCACCCAATGGATAGCAGCGGCAACACATCGCGTTATATTGAGGGTGACGATTTCTTCAGTGATTCAAAAATTGAGTATCGTGCCTAACTGACCGCCGCACCGAGACCCGGACGGCCGCTACCGAAGCCATTTGGCAAGGAGGGGCCTTGTGTCGTCCGGATCATCGACAAGCACCGGCAATGCGGGTGCAAAGATTCGCAGCCGCGCTAAACAGGGCGATATCCTGGAGCAGATCGCCGATCGGCTGGTCGATCAAATCGACGAATTGACGCCCGACAACTGCTTTCTTGCCGAACAGCCGATTCCGCTGTCGATGCCCACCGGCCTGTACTGCGTCACTGTCAGCCTCGGCCCAAGCCAGTTCCCGCACGAGTTCTTTGAAGCTGCGGGGGTCGACCAATTGGTTGATGACGCATCGGTAGTCATCACGCCGATTGTTGCGGTCCAGGGCGATCAGCCGCGCAAGAAGTGGCGGCGTGTGGTCGGCAACACGGAGGGCACGCCGGCCTTTCGCGGCAACGAGCGGCCCAGCCTGCTGTACTTCAAGGAATCGGTGCTGCGGGCGCTTTTGTACGCTGCCGACTGGGAGCCCGAGTTGGACAACCAACTACTGCTGCGCGACCAGCTTTCTGCGGTCAGTTCCGACGCCCCCCACGACGTTCGCGTTGGCGAAGCGATGTGCGCGGCCATGGAAATGCGATTTAAGACAGTGTTTGACTGGGATCTTGCGTGATGGCGGATGGCATCTTCCTTGACGACGTGCCTGTCCTGCTGGACCACACCGGGGAGGTCCAGGCGAAGCTGGATCGCGCCTGGCCGGCGTCGCGGTGGCCGTTGTCGCAGGAGCCCGAAGGCTCGCCGCTGTCGCATTCCCTGCACGCCGGTGTCGATGATTCGATCCTGGCGTCCCCGTACCCGATGTTGCCCGCTCCGCGACTGAACGAGTTCATCGTGCCGACCGGCGCAGCCCGCTACGCGCGCGGGATGCTGCTGATGGACGCCAATTACTGGAGCGACAATCCGTTTGGCAATGCGTTTGCTACGGACACGATACCGCTGCGATACGAAGAAGGCGGGACTGCTTTTACGTGGCCGGTCGTGCCGTTGGCTCCGCTGCTGATCGACCATGACGGCGAATCGCTGTACATCGTACCCGTGGTGGATTATCGGTATTTTTGGCGCACCCTTGCGCGTCCTGGTATCACACTGGCATCCAAAGAATGGTTCTGGAGCGAGGCATTTGCCGTACACCTGAATTCAGCCTTTGGTTCGGGCACCACGTATATCGAAGATCCAGGTGGCATCAATCCATGGTACGCGATACCCGACGCCAAGACGGTCTTTGAGGATCACGGCGCGGGGTTGCTGCATTTGGTTGATGCCGCGGCATTAGGCGTCGGGCGACGCGTTGTGTACGACGGCGCGACGTTCCGTGTCATTGCGCCCAACGAAATCAACGTCCCGGAACCGCGGCCCATTGAGAAATTCAACACGCAACTCACTGCCGCGGAAGACCAGATCGACATCGGTGGCGTCCCCAAGCGGCATCCCTTCGGCCGCCTGCAGATGCAATTTCGCATCCTCCACGAACACTACCCCAATTGCGGCGTAAACACCCGCACCAGCACGGGCTCGCACGACAGCGAAGAAATGGTGGTCGTGCAGTCGACGCACTGGGACACGCTGGACGCCGCAAACGACTCGGCGCTAGACGACTTGGTTTCGATCCTCAGCGATGACCTAGACGCTTGGGCCATAGACGTGCCTGATTTTTCATTTTCGGGGGTCGTCGACTGGACGCTCACGGGGCTGGAGGATTACATCGCTTTTGCTCCCGTGCGGGGATATGGCATTTCCACGCACCTTCGCGGCATGCCGACCAATTTTTTTCCACGCGTAAACCTCAGCCAGCGACGCGGCCTGTACGTGCACCCGCAAGACGGCATTGCGGTCGAGCTGACGGACGACGTGCCCGCGTACGACCCCATTACGCAGACCCTGGGAGTCGGGTATGCGCGACCGCTGCGAATCACCGGTAATGCCGACCTGGCCTACGCGCAGGCGACCGATGGCACGATTCCGGTATTCCCCGTCTACAACGACGATTGTGAACCGTACCTGAAGGAAGACGGCTTTGCCCTGCGAGCCCAATGCAAGCGTGTCAATTGCCGCGCGTTAATCGACAAGGTGGCGTTGTGCGAACTGCCCAGCAGCAGTTCCAGTTCGTCGTCGTCGTCGTCGCCAAGTTCCTCCAGCAGCAGTTCCAGTTCGTCGTCGTCAAGTTCCTCTAGCAGCAGCAGTTCCAGCACCTCGTCGTCCTCCAGCCCTTCCAGCAGTTCGTCGCCGTCATCGTCAAGCGGGTCATCGACACCCAGCGGGTCCAGTTCGTCGCCGGGGTCGACGTCCGAAGGCAGCACGTCCGGCGGCTGCGGGAGCCTTGGTGACGGCGTCTACGTCGGAGTCGACAACGGGTTTGGGCTCGAATGGGAAGTGCTGACCGACAATTGCCCCGAAGGCTGCCTGATACAGCCGTCACCGGATGAGCAGCCGACGTTCGAAGGAGAAACCGTGGAAGTAGGTTGCCGACCGGAGGATGCTCCCGTATGAGCTGCCCGCACTACCAAGACAGCCGATGCGAGATTGCTTCGGGCCTGGCGGGCGAGCCTATCGTGTTTGACGTCCGCGCTTGCGACGCGTGCCAACGAGCGACGCCGCCGCAGGCCGAAAACAAGGTCACCGTCGATATCGCAGCACACGCTCTGCGAAAGCTTGGTAAGGTTGACCAAGCTCGACAGCTGCAGCAGCGCCACCGCGCAACCGCCGCGCCGCCGCCGCCCCTAAGTACCAAGGGCCCTGGCGCGCACCTGGCGCAGATCATCCCGACGTGGGCTGCGGCGATCCGTGCGGTCGCTTTGGCCAAGGTCGGCGATTGCGACTGCACCGCCTACGCAGCACAGATGAATTACTGGGGCGTCGACGGATGCACGCGGCGCTTCGACGACATTGTTGACCATTTGGTCAACCAGGCGGGCCCGATCGCGACGGTCCTGCCGGTGCGTCCGGTGGTCGCCCGCTGGGTCCGACAGGCCATCGAGCGAGCCCAAGGCGATCCGCAGCCGGCCACGGATTGTTTACTTGAAAAAGCCGAAGCACGAGGCCTCCCCATGGAAGATTCACCCGCATCATCGCCAAGTCACTCGTCACCACTGCCATTCGACGGTTCCAGAAAAAGTTCCCCGATGGCGCACCCGAGCCAGACGACGATGATCACGCGTGACCGCAGCATCGTCGAACGATGCTTCCTCATCAACCTCGATCGCCGAGAAGATCGACTCAAAGAGTGGTTGCAACAACTCCCTGATCCGTGGCCGTTCCCGCAACCCGAACGCTTCGCCGCGATCGACGGCCGCCGCTGCGCGACACCGCCTCAATGGAAAGCCGGCAACGGCGCATGGGGTTGTTACCGCTCGCACTGCCTCATCCTAGAAAAGTGCCTCATTGAAGGCATCGACTCGTACGTGGTCTTTGAGGACGACGCTGGGTTCGTCGAAGACTTCGCCGAGCGATTGCAGCAATACGCTGACGAGTTGCCGGCCGACTGGGGGCTCGCTTACCTCGGTGGCCAACACTTGTTCGCCCGCAAACATCCGCCCCAACGTGTCAGCGAACACGTCTACCGACCATACAACGTCAATCGCACCCACGCCTTCATGGTCCGCGGTCGCGAGAACATGAAAGTGCTCTACCGGCACCTTCACTGGAACGAGTGGCAACAGCGGCACCATATCGATCACCACCTCGGCCGGCTAACCCAGCGTCGCTACCAAGCCCTCGTGCAAGGCAAGAACATCGACAAAGAATCGATTGCCGTCTACACGCCCGATCGCTGGATGGTCGGCCAGCTTCCCACCAAGTCGAACATTTGCGGACGCAAGTGGGAACACACCCGCTTCTTCAACGACGCCAAGAACGCTGATCACAGCGATTCACCCTTCTTCGCCGTACTCGGCCCGCACCGATCCGGCACATCCTGCGTCGCGATGGTCATGCACCATCTCGGCGTCCACTTGGGCAATCAACTTTCCGGCTACGAAGCAACCGGCGGAGGGGAAGCAGTCGGCCTGGCCCAGCTCTGCGAAAGAGCGATGCGATTCCCGGCGATCGATCCGGTTTGGCCCGATCACCAACTCGTGCAAAAACTGAAATCCTGGATCGTCCAACGCAAAGCCGAAGCGAACCGCGACCAAACCGTCGCCGCCGGCAAGTACCCGCACCTCTGTCGCTTCGTTAAACAATTGCACGAAGCCCTCGGCGATTCGCTGCGAATCATTTCCGTTGATCGCGACATCGAAGCGTCGATCCGCAGCCTGAAGTCACGATCTGAAAAGCATCGCGGCCAATGGTTCGCCGCGACCGACGAAGATTGCGAACGTTTGCAACGCAGCCTCCTCGAGCACCGCGACGCCTTCATCGCATCGCACCCCGAAGTCCCCGTGTTCCACATCGACTTCAGCGAACTGACCACGTACCCCGAGGAAGTGATCAACAACCTGATCGAGTTCCTCGGCATCGAACCAACAGAAGAAGAAATCGAGTCCGCGATCGCGCACGTGGATCCAAACCTGAAACGCCACGGATAGGAGGAAACAAGGATGTCAGACACAAAGCGGGTCATCGCGGCATTGGATCTTCCGCCACGCCTGGCCCATAAGAAGACCGTCGATTCCTTTGAGGCAGCAGCCGAGCGGTGGAATGGGGAGTTGCTGTGGATCCGCGAACCACTTCACAAGTGCCATCCCTTTTGGCAAAAGCTGATGGTTTGCCGGCACGTGATCGACACCGTCGGCCACTGTCAGCTCCTGCAGCTCGATACCGACATGCTCATCCGCGACGATTGTCCCTCGCCGTTCGAACTCGTCTGCAAGGAGCAGATGGGAATGATTGCCGGTCGCCAAGGAATCTTCCGCAACCTGGGGAAAACATCGTGGGCTCACCGCGCCCATGGGATCTGGGCTCGACGCCTCGGCACGAAGTCAGCGCCGCCGTGGGCGCACCCGAACGGCGGCTTCTATCTCTATCACACGGAAACATTCGCGGACTTCTTCGACCAAATCGCCGCCAAAGGCCCGAGTGCCAAGTTCGACAAGCGATTCGGCTGCGACGAGACGATCGTGATCAATCACCTGTGGGACCAGTGCCAGGAGCGGATCCAGTACCTGCCCGGCGAGTTCAACACGTTACTTCACCACAACCCGCATCTCTGCGAACACCGCTCGATGCAGACGTACGTCTACCACTTCGTCGGCGGCACCAAGCGACACCTGCCCAAAATTTGGTGGCAGCGAGGCAAGAATCCAGCCCAGCCGATTGCGGTTGGAAAACACGCCCAGGTCGTCTTTGAACTGCTTCGTTCGGCCGACGGTCCGATGCAAACAGGAGTCGAGGTCGGTGTATTTCACGGAGTCACCGCTGCCAACCTGCTCTCGCTCATCCCCGACCTTCAACTCTACGGAGTCGATCCGTGGGCGCAGTATCCAGCAGACGCTGAGCAGTCCCGTCCCGACCACGTCCAGCAACTCGGCGACACCAAAACGCTCTACTGGGGCCTGCCGATCGCGCTACGCCACCTCGCCGTCAACGCCAGCCGCTGGCACCCGATCCGACTGCCATCTTTGAAAGCCGCCCGCTGCTTCGAAGACGGCGAACTCGACTTCGTCTTCATCGACGCCGAACACAGCTACGAAGCCGTCAAAGCCGACATCAATGCCTGGTGGCCAAAGATTCGACCCGGTGGACTGTTGATCGGCCACGACTACGACTCAAAGCGGTTTCCGGGCGTCTGCCGTGCCGTCGACGAACTCGCTGAATTCAAACAAGCGAGTATCGTCATGGCAGGCCATTCAGTGTGGGCGATGATGGCCGACTCAGCCGGCGCTGCAAAACCCGCATCCGCTCAGAGCGGGGAGACGGCATGACAAAATACG
>CAZOVB010000086.1:0-16666 GCA_964583095.1 uncultured Planctomycetaceae bacterium | reverse complement strand
ACTGCTTGACGTCGTTGAGTTTCTCCGGCTGTATGTATGCGGTAATCAGTTTCATTCTTGTCACCTCACTCGGTAATGAAGACCTGGAAGCCGGCGTAGGACTCGATGCCGTGCTCGCCGACGTCGAGGCCGCGAAGCTCTTCGGCGCGACTGACACGCAGGCCCACGGTCGACTTGATCAGGAAGAAGACGATGCCCATGGTTACAATAACAAATCCGGTCACGGCAAAGGTACCCAAAGCCTGGACACCCAATTGCTTGAGGCCATGGCCGTAGAACAGGCCGCTGTCGACCGAGAACAGGCCGATCGAGAGCGTGCCCCAGATGCCGTTCATGCCGTGAACGGGAACCGCACCGACGGGGTCATCAATCCGCAGCCGATCCAGCAGAAGTGTACCCAGCACGACAATCACGCCGCCAATTGCACCGATGAAGATCGCACCGACAGGCGTGACCTCCGCACAGGGAGCGGTGATCGCGACCAGCCCGGCCAGGCAGCCGTTCATGATCATACCCAGGTCCGGTTTGCCACCGAAGAACCATATGGTGACCATGGCGGTAATCGCACCCGCGGCGGCGGCCAGATTCGTGTTCATCGCCACCAGGGCGAATCCGGAACCATCCCCTACAGCGACGGTCGAGCCCGGGTTGAAGCCGAACCAGCCGAACCAGAGGATGAATACGCCAAGCGAGGCGATGGGAATGTTGTGACCGGGGATGGCCTTGACTTCTCCCCCGCCGACGTACTTGCCGATCCGCGGGCCCAGGATGATGGTTCCGATGAACGCCGCCCATCCGCCGGTGGCGTGGACGACGGTGGAGCCGGCGAAGTCCGAGAAGTTCAACTCGCTCAACCAGCCTCCACCCCAGATCCAGTGGCCCACGATCGGGTAGATCAGGCCGGAGATCACGACGGTATACATGAGGTAAGCGGTGAACTTCATCCGGCCGGCCATGCCGCCGGCGACGATGGTGGCCGCCGCTCCGCAGAAGGCCGCCTGGAAAAGCCAGAAGGCCCAGGTCTGTACGCTGCCGACGGTGGAATCAACTCCGACCAGCGCGAAACCGCTGGAGCCAATGAAGCCATTGCCGTCGCCGAACATGAACGCATAGCCGATCAGGAAGAACATGATGCTGGCTGAGCAGTAGTCGATGAAGTTCTTGGTCAGGATGTTCACCGCGTTCTTGGCGCGAATGAAGCCCGCCTCGACCATGCCGAATCCGGCCTGCATGAAGAAGACCAGGAACGCGGCGATGCAGACCCATAGGGTGTCCAGGCCCAGGATGGATCGAGAGAGAAGGGAAGGACGATCCGCCTGCGTGCTGAGCATCTCACGGGAGACGAGCTTTTTGACTTCGTCGAGGCTCTGGGCCCCCTGCAGGGCCTCGTAACTCTCGGTCAACTCAGCCACGCTTGCCTCGAAAGCTTCCTGCCCCGCATCGGAGAGCGTCTGGCCCAGTTTGCCTGCGATATCCAGGGCGAACTGTGCATCGTGCTCGGCGGCGACTTTGTCGAGCAGATCACGGGTGGCCGCGGCCTGCTCCTGGCCGACATTCTCCTCGATGCCGGATACGAATTCTGCAAGCTGTTCCTGCGGTGTCGGGTCCTCGGCCGCCTGCGTCGTCTGCGCGCAGAACGAAAGCGTTATCGTTGCCACTATGAGCAGCAGCCACGCTTGGCCACGTTTGCGTTTGCCATTCATTGCTTCCAAGTGTCTCGCCTTTCTGAATGCAGATCGGGCCCATTCCCGATCCTTCGAAGGTCTTTTAAGCACAAGGCGTGCCAGACAGCGATTTCTTCGATAAGTCACGCTGATAGATGGCGTTTGCGCAAAGGCAAGGCGGACGGGCTTTGACCCATCCGCCTTACGTTCTTGTAACCCAGCCGGGTGTGACCTTACTTTTGTGTCACATCCATTCCTGTTGGCTCGGCTTTTGTCGGTGTGTCCATTTTGCCGGCAGGCAGGGGACGGGACCGTCCCGCCCCCTTGTGCCGGCCTGAGACACTCGGTTTGCTCGCGGTCCCGGCGCTGAGGCATTTGCGTCCGGGGCCGCACGGGTCAGCCGATGGCGTCGGAGCCTTCCTCACCGGTGCGGATGCGGATGCATCGCTGCAGTTCGGTGACAAGAATCTTGCCGTCGCCGATGTTGCCGGTTCGGGCACCCGAGACGATCGCGTCGATCGTCTTCTGCACGAACTCTTCGTTGACGGCGATTTCCAGGCGGACCTTCTTGAGCAGGTTCACCTCGACATCCACGCCTCGGTAGGTCTCGTGGTAGCCCTTCTGCTGGCCGCAGCCCATCGCGTTGGTCACGGACATCTTGAAGACCTCGGCTGCGTACAGGGACTGCTTGACGTCGTTGAGTTTCTCCGGCTGTATGTATGCGGTAATCAGTTTCATGGTAATTGATTCCTTTCTGTTGGCGTTATCTCTGGAGATTCCGACTTACATAGTGGTGAAGATCTGGAAGCCGTTGTACGCCTCCATACCGTGCTCGCCAACATCCAGACCAGCCAGTTCTTCCTCGCGACTCACGCGGAGACCGATGGTGTACTTGATGGCCAGGAAGAGGATCAGCCCGCAACCGAAGGCCCAGGCGAAGGCAGCCAGGACACCGATGATTTGCGTTCCCATCTGGGCGAACCCGCCGCCGTAGAACAGTCCGCCATTGGCGTCGCCGGCACCTATAACCTTTTCTGCGTTAAACAAGCCGGCCGAGAGGGTGCCCCATGCGCCGCAGACGCCGTGAACGCTGACAGCACCGACGGGGTCATCCACATGGAGGATCTTGTCGATGAACAGGACGGCCATGACGACGACAACGCCGCCGATCGCACCGATGAAAAGGGCTCCAAAGGGAGTCACGGTCGCACAGGGAGCGGTGATCGAAACCAGCCCTGCCAAGGCGCCGTTAAGCGTCATGGAGGCGTCGGGTTTCTTGAAGATAAGCCAGGCCGTGAGCATGGCAAATACCGCACCTGCTGCCGCAGCAATGTTGGTGGTCACGGCAATGTGGCCGATATCACCGCCGGCGGTGGTTGTCGAACCGGGGTTGAAGCCGAACCAGCCGAACCAGAGGATGAACACGCCCAGGGCGGCCAGGGGCAGGTTGTGGCCCATGATCGCGCGGGGTTTCTTGTCCGGGCCGTACTTGCCGATACGCGGCCCCAGGATGATGGCACCGGCCAGGGCCAGCCAGCCACCGACGGAGTGAACCACCGTGGAGCCGGCGAAGTCGCTGAATGCCGGCAGACCGAGGCCTTCAAGGAATCCGCCTTCGGGGGCTTCCAGCCAGCCACCGCCGTTGAACAGGCTGCCCCAGGCCCAAGATCCAAAGACCGGGTAGATAAAAATGGTGATGGCCGCGGAATATGCAAGATACCCGACGAACTTCGTTCGCTCGGCCATGGCACCGGAGACGATTGTGGCCGCCGTGGCAGCAAAGACCGTCTGGAAGATCAGGAACGTATAGTCCCACGCGGTATGGTCCGCAGCGCCGCTGAGGGCGAAATCACTGGTTCCGAACAAACCGTTGGTGACGCCGAACATCAAGCCGAAACCAACCAGGAAGAACCCCAGCGTTCCGATCGAAAAGTCCATCACGTTCTTCATGATGATATTGACGGCATTCTTGGCCCGCGTGAAGCCGGCTTCTACCATGGCGAAGCCGGCCTGCATGAAGAAGACCAGAAACGCTGCTATACATGTCCAGAGGACATTTGCGTCATACTGTGACGCCATTTCCGGGGCGTCATCCTGGGCCATCGCCACGCCCGGTGCGAGCAGGCCCAGTACCAGAAGCACGCCTATCCATCGAGTCAGTCTCATGTTTCTTGCTCCTTTTACCTGGAAGCTAGGGCGACGAGTACCGTTCGCCCGGTTTCAAGATGGTTCTGGGAATCGGCCACTTGCCGTTTCCCACTACGTTCTGCTTTGGTGCGGTCCGGCCCCCAAGGCTGCAGCCAAGGGTGGCGTCGAGCTTTCCGGACAAGCACGGGCCGCACACCCCTGGTAATGCATTCCTCGTGCCAAAACAGATCCGGTAGAGCTAAGATACTATATAACGAAGACTTACGTGTTTGGATAAGATATGCCCTGGGTAGACTAGATGTGACTATTTTGTTAGCACTGGGTGTGTGGATTACATTTTTGTACTACTATGCCGTTGTTGTGCCTATTTTGTAGAGTAGCCTACGCGATTCCTGAACCATGTACATCGGCATCTCCAGCCGGGTTCAGTTTCGAAGTACTTCGAGGCCCAGTTCTGCCGCCAGGCTGCGCAGCCTCCGGATTCGCCGCTGCTCCACGTGGCGGCGGAGTTTCTGGTAGTCACCGGCTTTCCAGGCGGGACGATACTGGCCCATGACGTTGACGGCGGCGGCGGGTGCCTGACGGGCGATGATCCTTATCGCTTCCTGGCTGTCATCCACGCCGGCGGGCAGGACCAGATGGCGCACGATCAGCCCCCTGCCGGCCACACCGCGCGAGTCGCACTGCAACGGGCCGACCTGCCGAAACATCTCGGCGACAGCAGCGCGGGCGACGTCTGTGTAATCCTCCACGTCGCTGTATCTCCGGCCGCTTTCATTGGAGGCGTACTTGAAATCGGGCAGGTAGATATCAATGAGGCCTTCCAGATCCTTCAGCGTGTCCAAGGCGTCATACCCGCCGGAGTTGTAGACGATGGGGATCTTCAAGCCCTGGTTGCGGGCCAGCCGGATGGCTCGCCCAACCGCATGGGGCACGTGAGACGGCGTGACGAAATTCACGTTACAGCAGCCCTTGGCCTGGAGACCCAAGGCCATCTGCGCCAGTTCCGAGGGGCTGCATCGTTTTCCGCGGGAGCTTTGGCTGATATTGCAGTTCCGGCAGTAGACGCAATGGAGGTTGCAGCCAGCCAGAAAGATCGTACCGCTTCCCCCCCGGCCGACCAGAACGGACTCCTCGCCAAAATGTGGAGCATGGCTGGCTACTACCGCCTCGGGGCCGATCTTGCAGGCTCCCAATTGCTCCGAGGTGCGATCCACGCGGCAACAGCGGGGACAGAGCGTGCAGTCGCGCAGGCGCTGTTCAAGCCGCTCGATATGATCGGGCATGTCGCTCATCTATGAAACTATAGTCTTCGCCCGGGCTGCTTGCCCACCTGGCTCCAGCGGTACCTACTGCATCCAAGAGGTCCAGCGCAGGTCGCGAACTCTCAGTCTTTCCTGCAGGTCTGATGGGGACATCGGCTCGCAGGGGGTCACATGCAAATGTCGCTGTTCTCCGGGGACAAGGTCAAAGAAGTTGTCACTGCAGCGTATGTCGCAGCCCTCTGCTTCGAGCCAGACATACAAGCCGGGCTTGCGGGATTGGAGCGTCACCTCCAACCCCTCCTGTGTCGGCTCTGCCTTCAGATCGTAGTCAACGACAGGCAGATCCAGGTGCTTGGGCGCCACCAGGCTGCCGGCCTGGCGGGAGACCACCTGCCCGTCGATCTTCAGGCGGGCAAAGAAGAGCAGCTTCCTCGAGCCCACCTGGCCGGCCAAGTCCTTCAGGTCTGCAGTGGCGATCTTTGCGCTGCTGTCGGCGGGGATGTCCACGCTCTGCTCCTCTTGGCCGAGCACTTCCCCCTCCAGTGAGACGACCTGCCATTCCAGACACGCGGTCTGGTCGGCAGGAAGGTCGCTTACCGCGTGCAGGTCGAATCCTTGTGCGTCGTCGCGGCGGACCAGGCTCAGCAGCACCGGCGCGAAGAACCGCCGGGCCATGTAGTGAAGCGCCTTCCATCTGCCCGGATAGTCGATGCTTGCCCAACTCGCAACGGGCCAGCAGTCATTGAGCTGCCAGTACAGCGCCCCCATCGTCCGGGGCTTGTTGCGGCGCCAGAACTCCACGCCGATCTGTATGGCCAGGCCCTGAAGGATCTGGCTGAGCCACAAGGTCTTCTCGAAGCTGGTTGGCATCTGGAACCAGTCGAGCATGTAGGTCATGATCCGCGCGTTACCGATGTGGCTGCGCTGGTGGTGCTCCATGACGTAGTTGGTAACGTTTCGGTGCTCTCCAGGCGTGTAGCCTTCCACGGTTCGGGGTTCGGGGAAGCTCTGGAAGCCGAACTCGCTGATGAACCGATGGTTGCATCGTTGGTAGTATTCGAAAGGTTGACTGCCGTGCCAGACCGCCCAGATGTGGGCATCGCCGCCGTCCTCGGCGTTGCCGCCCTTGCGGTCCCCGCGGGGGTTGTGCGGACTGCAGGGCCAGTATTCCCGCTGCGGGTCCAGGCGGTGGACGATCTCGGGCAGCATCTTCTCGAAAAGCTCGTCATACTGCGCCCAGCTCATTTTCCGGTCCGAGGCCTGGTTGTCGACCAGGCCCATCTCCAGCTCGTTGTTCCCACACCACAGGGCCAGGCAGGCGTGGTGGCGAAGCCTGCGGATGTTCTGCTCGAATTCCTCTTTGCAGTTGGTCATCCACTGCTGGTCGAAAGTCGGGTACGTGGCGCAGGCGAACATGAAGTCCTGCCAGACGCACAGGCCCAGTTCGTCGCAGAGATCGTAGAACACGTCCTGTTCATAAATGCCTCCCCCCCAGACGCGAAGCATGTTCATGTTCACAGCCCGGGCGTCTTCCAGCAGGCGCCGGTAATCTTGGGTCCCCAGCCGGGTGACAAAGGTGTCTGCGGGAATCCAGTTGGCCCCCTTGGCGAAGAACTCCCGGCCATTGACCTGGAAGACGAACGACTCGCCCCACTCGTCCTCCCTGCGAACCAGGTGCAGCTCCCGCAGGCCGATCCGTCTCTGCCACTGATCCAGTTCATCGCCGGCTTGGTCGAGCAGGACGACCTCCAGGGCGTAGAGCGGTTGGTCTCCCATACCGGCCGGCCACCATAGCCGGGCATCCCGTACCTCCAGGTGCACGGAGCAGGTATCGGTTTCGAGCGACGCCTCCACTTCTCCGATTTCGTCCCCCTTCGCGTCTCGCAGCGTCGCCTTGACCTGCACCGGCGAATCGCCTCGGGCCTCGGTGTGGATTTCGACGTCCAGGCCCACGACAGGAAGCCGCCCATGATCCTGATGGATGCTCACATCGGCCAGCTGCGCCCGGGACCGGGCCACGAGGGAGATCTTCCGCCAGATGCCGCAGGTCACCAGGGCTGGACCCCAGTCCCAGCCGAAGTTGCACTGCATCTTGCGGATCCAGTTTCCCCCCAGGACCTTGTGGCCGTCATCGCCCCATTGGCCGATCGGGTGCTCCTTCTGCTTGCGGGCGATCTGCCGTCCCACCGGCTCAAATCGCACCTCGATCTCGTTCCGGCCTTGCTCTAGAAGGTCTCCCACATCCCATCGCCAGGTGCGGAACATATTGTCGGCCTGGCCGACCTGATGGCCATTGATGCAGACGGTGGCCAGGGTGTCCAGGCCCTCGCAGACCACTTCGACCCGGTCATCGGCAAGCAGGTCTTCCGAGACGTCAAAGGTTCTTCGGTAGATCCACTCTTCCTGGCCGACCCATTTGCAGGCCAGTTCGTTGTCCTTGACGAAGGGGTCGGGGATTCTCCCCGCCCAGAGCAGGTCCGTATGAACGCAGCCCGGGACAGTTGCGGGAAAGGTTTCCTCATGATCGGCCTGCCGGAGAGTCCACGGGCCGCAAAGGTCTACACTCTGCATGGGTACAGCCTTTCACTTCTGTAGGGGACGGGGTTACGTTGTGGACTACAGGTTTGAGCGGTGCCGGCAGACTCAGCTGCCCCCCTGCCGGTAGCTTTGGCGAAGGAACCCGACGGTGGAATCGAGGATTCGCTTGCGGAGTTGTCTCCCTTCGTCGGCCGTCTGTTTTCGCAGGTCATCGACATTGGCCTGGCAGAACCGACAGCCGAGGGTTTCAACGTGGAAGGAGACATAGCTGCTCCAGGGCTCTTCCAGCGAACCCAGCACCCACGCGCCGATCGTATTTCGCTTTGGGCAACTGGGGCGCATCTGTTCCCAGACCTCGGTCAGCAGGTCATCGTCGACCTGATGATCTTCTTCGACATCGCTTCCGCTTCGGAGGCTGCGCATCACGTGGGCGCGGATCTTCTTCAAAGCGCGGTGTTTGATCAGGGCCACCTTCTTCTCATCCATCTCCAGCAGTCGGGCGGCTTGCTTGTTTGGGGCATGGGCGTAGAAGAGCAATTCGACGATTTTGAGATCCCGAAAGTTCTCGGATTGCTTCAGGTCATTCACATACAGACGCAGCGAGTGGGAGAGAGCATCGCGGCGTGCGTCACCGGCCTCTTCCCGGCCCAGGTGCCAACTGGCCGTCGGCGCCGCCGAGGGCAGATACTCCTCCGGCGAGGCCTCCTGATCCTCCATCGAACCGGAAAGCAGGTCCTGAAGGTAGCAGACGTTGACCTTTCGCCCGCGATACCAGTCGATGATCCGCCTGCGCAGAATGGTGAAAAGGTAGGTTTCCAGGGCGGCCTCGGCGCGGAAATCCGAAAGCCCTCTCAGGAAGCACACAAAGGTATCCTGGAGAAGGTCTTCGGCATCAGCCCCGTCGCGCACACGGCTCCGGGCAAAAGCCAGCAGGCGTCCGCGGTATCGGTCAACGAGGCGTTGCCAGGCGTCGGCATCGCCCTGCTGGATCTGCTCGAGCAACAGGCTGTCGGCTTTGGATATCTCGGCCATGCCCTACCGATACCGCGCTGCGGGCCCGCGGGCAAGCGAAACCCGGCCGATACGGCGGTCCCCGAGCTCTACAGACCCGGGCCCATCAGATGCAGGACGACTCCACCGCCTGCCACAGCGGCGATCAAGGCCCCGGCCCGAAGAGGCCAGGCGTAGTACCCGCGGGTCCAGGTATTGGCCAGCAGGTAGAGCATCGTGGCTCCCAGGGCCACGGCCAGCAAGGCCAGGACGATGTGGACCATGTTCAGCTTCCTCCGGACCTGCCGACGGATCCGTGCGGCATAGAGCGCTTCGAGTTTCCCGGACAACTGCTCGAGCGTCTTTGCTGAGATCTGCACAAGTGCCTGAGCCCGGTGGAGCGTGGCGTAGCTGCGGCGGCTCTGCTGGGCGAATTCATCCGCCCAGAGGGCCGAGTTTCGAACCGAATCGGCGATGTCCCGGCCCAGCCGCCCTTGTTCTCTGCTGGTTTCCGCCAGTTCCAGAGCCTCCGGAGACAGGTGGATTCTCATGGCTTTGTGCAGGTCTTCCTCCAGGGCCTCAGCGACCCGTTGCTCAAGATCCGCCAAGGCCTCTTCCTGGCTCGGATGAAAATCCGAAACGACCCGAAGCAACCGCCCCTGGAAGTCCTGCTCGCGGCGATAGGCTTGCAGATCCGCTGCCCAGGGCTTATCCACGTAGAGGACCGATTCCCGCAGCGTCCCCTGGCCATCGGGCAAGACGGCCGAGAGCTTCACGCCGTGGTTGCCGCTCTGGGTTCGACGAATCAGGTATTCGAGGGTGATCACGTCCGTCGAGCCATCGGCCAGGTCGGTCAAGAGAGCCGGGTCCCGCAGGCGTCGAAATGCCTCTGCGACCGTCTTCCAGGCATTGCTCTGGACATCGCCCTCGACGAAGACTTTCACATTGGAACCTTGGTCGTACAGGCTGCTTAGTTCCCGGGCCATGGCTTGGGCGGCTGTCTCCAGAGCCAGTTGCTCCGATGGCTGGGGCTCAACGGGGAATACCTCTTGTGCAATCTCGTGCGATCGTGATCGGGGCGTCTGGGGCGAATAGGCCTGCCGAGGATCGGCATCGGCGAAACGAGTTGGCCGGGCCTCGGTTGATCTGGAAGACTCCGATACGTACCACGTGATCGGAAGCGTCAGGCCCAGGACGATCACGGCGATTCCGGCCACGATCAGGCCGATCAGCAGAACCCTTCCCAGGGCCGAGCGGGCCGGACTGGAACGTCGGGCCGAGCCGAACAGGCCCAGCAGCAACAGCAGGGCCGCAGCGAGACCAAACATCGCGAACCAACTGATGCGAATCATCATGCCACCTGCCTTCTTCCGGGTGTCCAACAGAAGATGATTACCGACACCAGCAGCAACAGGGAGGCCAGAACCGCCATGCCTCCATTGACCCGGGAGGTGAACTCCCGGATGGCCGTAGCGAACATGCCCCCCCGGGCCGCGGCCGAGACCAGTTGCCAGTCGATTCGCTCGAATGCCCCAGCCAACGACTCGCTGGCCAGGAGCAGTCCGAAACATCCCACAATGATGCGGGCCATGTGGGCAACGCCGCTGCGGCGGCGAAGGACCATCATTACCACCCCGGTCAGCAGCAGAATGACCATGAAGGCCATCTGGATCAGAGAGTTCAATGCGTCGGGCCAGCTTTCATCTCCAAAGGCCAGACGCATCCGGCGTGCGGTGTTGTCGTCGGGAATCCCCGCCGCCAGCATTCCCGGCACGTCCAGCGCTGCGGTGACGCCGGCGGCCAGGGTCGCCAGCATCAGCACCACAGCCAGGGCTGCCAGAATCGTATCCAGTATCGATCGCTCCGAGGAAGGGGCAAAGGACGCCAGCGTCCGGCCCTGCCTTCGGGATTGCACATCCTCCACAGCCTGGGCGAGCCTGGCCGCCTCTTTGTCGCTGTCCAGGAGGATGGGCCGATTCTCGCCGTCGTGAAACTGGCCCGAGAGCAAGCGAATCACATCAAAGAGCTGTCCTATGCCAAACAGACCCCACGTGAGGAGATACACAACTCCGGAAAAGGTCTTGCCGACGTAGATCCTGTGAAGCCCCCCCAGGCCGGCCCACCAGAGCATGGCAAGACCGAAGCAATGCCATCGGTAATACGGCGATACCTGCCCGCCCTTGCGGCTCAGGCCCGATTGCATCAGACGACGGGTCAGACTGTCATGGACGTCAATGGCCTTGCGTGTCGAGCGCCCCAGCGGCATGACGATCTGGGTACCGGATGTGACGGCCATGGCCAGGCCCATCGCCAGGTGCCAGAAGCCCCCAAAAATCTCGGCGAAGATCATCGCGCCGAAACCGGCCACCAGGGCCGGCCAGAGGCGAAATCGCTCCTTGCGATTCGGATCTTCCAGGCCCCGCCAGTCCACCAAAAGCATCAGGGCCACACACACCCCCGCGATCGTCCCGGTAAAGGCCCCAGCCAGTGAATTACTCAGGCCTGTCAGAATGATCCCTGCGGCGATCAGGAGGCTGGCCATCCCCCCATGCCCGATACTGTAGACCCATTTGCCCTCATCGGGGAACTTCAGGATCGCACGGCCCAGCATGGCTCCTGTAACCCCGGCCGCAGACATGCCGAAGATGTACAGTGCCAACTGCAGCGGCTGCGGGTCCGAAGGCCCTCCATAGGGGAGGTAGTCCTCGACAGCCACAAAGCCGAAGACCAGCGAGATTCCCGCCACCGCCAGCCCAGCCAGGAGCAGCCTCTGGGATGCGTCCAGGGAGTCCCATCGTGCGGGGGTTTTTTCGGTAGCGTCCCGCGGCGGCATGATCTGCCTTTCTCTGCCTGCCCGCCGGGAGGTGTGAATTGTAACCGGGCCTGCCTGGATGCTCTTCTCTTTCGGGGCGGTGATTGAGGGGGTTTCATCGCCGGGGGCTGCGTGATGCGAATCACTTTTCGAAGGCGCCTGACTGGGCAGGCGCACCGTTGCACTGCTTCCCCCGCGCACCTTGGAGGCCACCCGTCCCGCAACCACCGACAGGCTGTTGGGGGAGAACAGGCTCACGCTGTTTCGTACGTGCTGCTCATCGAAGATGGACTCGACCATCTGGCCGACGGTTTCAAAACGGTCGGAGGGATCCTTGGCCATGGCCTTGGAGATCGTCGAGGCGAATGGCTCCTCGATGCCGGAGACATCCAGCTTCCCCGAGAGGTGCTTCATGAGCACCTCGCCGAGGCTTTCGCCTTGGTAGGGAGGTTTGCCGGTGAGCATCTCGTAGAGCACGGCCCCCAGGGCATAGATATCGATGCTGCTGTCGTAGTGCCCGTCGCCGATCTCCGGGGCCATGTAGTGAACGGTCCCCACCGTCACCGTCTGGCCCGAACGCAGACCCGGCTGAATCGCTTTGCTCAGGCCGTAATCGCCGATCTTGACATAGCCGTCCTCGTAGAAGACGTTGGCGGGCTTGAGATCGCGATGCACGATGCCGCAGTCGTGCAGGTAGGTCAATCCCTTGGCGATTTCCCGCAGGAAGTAGGCTGCCTTCTGGGGCCCCAGGCCCTTGCCCCCGCTCTGGTCGATCAGGTCACGCAGCGAAGGCCCTGAGACGTACTCCATGATCACGAAGGGCCTGCCCTGATCGTTGTAACGGACGTCGAAGATCGTCACCAGGTGCGGACTCTTGAGATTCATGCACTGGCTCACGCCGCGAAGCTCGATCTGCTCGCAGCCCTGAATCATCTTCAGGGCCACTTCGCGCCCTGCGTCGCTCAGGGCGTAGTAGACTTCTCCGAATCCACCGCGTCCCAGCCCGCGATGCACGGTATAGCCTTCCAGGGGTCTGTCCCCGTATTGGCAGGTGAAGCCGGTAAACTCGCGGCCCTGCTGTTGGGGAGCATTCGGTTTGTCCGGCTGTGGATTCATGCGGTTGCTTTCGTCATCACCAGCCCCACCGGGCCAATGCGTACGGGGCGGTCGGGCCTGATTGCATCGGTGGGTTGCTGCGTCGCGGCCTCGGTCATCTCAAGTTCGCAGCGGCAATGGAGCCCCTCCTGTCCGGCGGTAATCACCGCGCGGGATTCCAGCAAGGCCGTCTTGATATGGCTCTTGGCACCGGGCCCCAGGACCAGTTCGCGGTCCATGAGAATCGCGGCGGTCGCGCCCTGCTGGGCCAGTCTGACATTGTCGGCTTCCAGTACCGCCGTGCCGCTGGCGGCATTGGGCTGGCGGAAACGCAGTCGACATCTCGGGCTCAGTTCGATCTTGTCTCCGTCGCAAAGGGCTGCTTCTTTGAGCCCCCTGCCGTTGATACGAACCGGTTGGTCGCAACGCAGGACGTAATCGCCCTCGCTTCGGCAGAGGGTCACATCTGCAACATGGGCTCCGAGCATCAGGCCTACATCGGGTCGGGTATCGCTGCCCACGGGTCCCAGGCGCACCTGGTCCCCCCGGAGAACCAGGTAGCATCCCCCACCGTCGACCTGGAGACAGAAACGCTCCAGCCTGGCCGGTTCGGCTGGATGGGCCGCAGGCCTTGGAGCCCCTTGGGCCGGTGCGGCCCGGAGGGGGTCGCCTGGGGGATCCCGGGTTTCATCCAGCAACGCCAGGGGCCCGGTTCGAAGGGCCTGGCACGCTTTGGCGGCCCGCTGGGCCTGCGTGAGAGCTTCTTCGAGCCAGTTCGTTCTTCCAAGAAGCGTTCTCACCAACTGCAGCGACTCGGCCGCCCGCTGATGCTCTCCCCGTTCGAGCCAGCGATGGGCCCGTCGGCAGTGGTCCAGAATCCGAAACACCTCATCCAGGCAGGATGCGTCAGGGCAAAGGCCCTTCGCAGCTTCCAGAAGCAGGGCTGCACGGTCAAGTCTCCCCGCGGCCAGCGCTTTCTGGGAGAGGTCTTGAACCCGAGCCAGGAAATCCGCTTTCGCTTCCTGGACCTTGGCCCAAGAGCGGCAGATGGCCTCGGCCTTGCTCAGGGCCCGGGCAGCTCCGAGAAGATCGTCCCGCTCCAGCCGATCACGAAATGCTTCCAGGTGGGAACCGGCCGCAGCCCGGCTGGCTGCGAGTCTTTGTTCCAGTTCGGCAATGGCCGGGTCGCTTGGTCCCGAAGAGCCGGAGAGAAGCCCCTCAGCCAGCGTCAGGCGTCCCTGGGCGATATGATCCCGGGCCTGGGCCAGGACGCGGGCCAGATGCACTCGCCCGTCCTGGCTATGGACCAGATGCCGCTGGACGCGCCGGCGCAGATCGCTGACCCGGGGGCTCGCACCGGCCAGCAATTCGGCTTGGGTGCAGTCTTCCAAAGCTTCTTTGCCTCGACCGGCATGGAGATGTTCTTCGCAACGGGCCATGTACGCCTCGATGAGTCTGTCCAAAAGCGCCTGGCCGCGGCGATGGCTTCGGATCTCCTCGCTGCAGATCAGATCGCGGGCTTCTTCCAGCCTTCCGGCCGAAAGAGCAACTTCCGCCTGCTTGATCTGCACCATCCGCATGGCTTGCTCCGATTCCCAACTCGCGTCAACAAATGAGTATACACCATGCCGCGACGGCCTGCACGAAAGGTCCTACTCGCGGGGCAGGGTCGATTCGACCTGGCCCGCCGCCAGGGACTCCGCCGGCTGATCCACGAAGTAGGTGCGTACCTCACGGAGCAGTTCCTCTTCGCTGCCGGTATCCAGTTGGATCGGCTCGACAAAACGACCCTCGTGGGCCAGAACACGCTCGGATACCGCCAGGCGCTTCTGGATATCGCTCAGGAGCTTCTCCGCTTGGGCCATCTTGCTGTTGCGGACGTTGAGTTGCGAACCCATCGAGGCCGACTGAATCAGACGGTGCTTGCTGGCCAGAGCGGCAACTTGCTGCTCCAGCAGGGCCTTGCGACTGCGGGCCTTGTCGAGCATTTCGATCGCCGACTGGAGGCTTCGCTTCCGCTGCTGGACGAGCTTTTCCTTGCCGGCCAGGACCAGTCTGGCCTCTTTGTAGCGTTCGAATTTCGAGGCCAGGTCCCGCTTGACTTCCTCACGGGTGTACTCGTTTTCTCCGAATACAAAACGCACCTTCTGGGTTTCCAGCAGATCCGACAGCCGGGCGATCTTTGTTTCCTGCTCGGCCATGGCCTCCCTGCTTCGCTGAATGTCCTGCTTGAGCTGCTCGAGTTCCACTTCTTCCTTGGCGATCATCCGGATGTTGGCGTGCATTTCCGGAATCACTTCATCGAGCATCTCCCGGGCACGTTCCAATTCGTACTCGACCGGCACGTTGTCTTCCATGGCTGTCCGCCAACCGTGAACCGTGCTGCGGGCATAGCTCCAGGCCCTGGATCCAAAGACGGCGAACGATCCCACCATCAGGACCAAGGCTCCCAGCAATCCGTATTTGACCGTTCTGCGAATCATGATGACGCTCCTGGCATAGTTTGTTGAGCACACAATATCCGGCCGGGCACCAAGCCCGACCTTTACTGCGCCGTCGAAACCTTCCCGACAATACTTCGGTTTTCTCCAAAGAATTTCGCTCTCGGCCCTGCCGAGGCATTCCCCAACCCGAGAAAGCGTGCCTGTAGGGGTATAATTCCGTGAAAAGACGTTTGGTCCCGTACTCCCATTGCAAACGGAAGGACACCATGTTCAGGAACTTTTCATCAGCGTTGATACTGTCTTGCGTCCTGATCGCCGCGACCGCCTGCAGGGGGCAGGAGCCCCCGGAAGGGCCTCTCGAACCGGTCGGAAAGACACCCAGGCAGACCGGGTGGAAGGCACAGACCGTCACCTCCGGCCTGATGCACCCCTGGTCGGCCGTCTGGCTCCCCGACGGCAAGACCATGCTCGTGACCGAGCGCGAAGGGCGTCTGCGAGTCATTGTCGATGGCAAACTTCGGATGGATCTCGTGGAAGGGCTTCCCGAGAATATCTTCGCCTCCGGGCAAGGTGGCCTGCTGGACCTGGCCGTGCATCCGGACTTTTCCAACAACCGCTTCGTCTACATGACGTTCTCCACCGGCAGCGGCAGTGCGAACCACACCGCCCTGGCCAGAGGCAAGCTCAGCAAGGACCTCAAACGGCTGACCGATACGAAGGTCATCTTCAGCGTGGAACAGAAGAAGCGCGGTGGCCAGCATTTTGGTTCGCGCCTGCTGTGGCTCAAGGACGGCACGCTCTTGATGAGCATCGGCGACGGGGGCAATCCGCCGATCAAGCTTGATGGCCGATTGATCCGGCTCAACGCCCAGGACCTTTCCAAGCATCTGGGCAAGGTTCTCCGAATGGATGAAAACGGCAACCCCCTCGACGAAAATCCCTTTGCCTCCGACAACGATCCGGAGACCAACGCCTATATCTGGACCTACGGGCATCGGAACATCCAGGGCCTGGCCATGCACCCGAAGACCGGGGAGATCTGGGCCAGCGAACACGGTGCGCGCGGCGGGGACGAACTCAATATCCTCAAGAAAGGCGCCAATTACGGCTGGCCCGAGGCGACCTACAGCCGCGAGTATTTCGGGCCACGCATCAGCGACACCACCACAATGGAAGGGGCCGTGCATCCCCAGGTCGTCTGGACGCCCTGCATCGCGCCCTCGGGCTTGACATTCTACACCGGCACGGACTTCCCGGACTGGAAAGGCGACCTGCTGGCCGGGGGACTGGTCAAACGCCAGATCCGACGCATCGACTTCGAAAACGGCAAGATCGTGGGCCAGACGACCCTGCAGTTCGATGACCGCATTCGATGGGTCGAGGTAGGCCCCGATGGCGGACTCTACGTCCTGACCGACGAAATCGACGGCAGACTCCTCAAACTCGTCCCCGACGAGGATTGAGCGCTGTACCCAATCGCTTCTGCCTTCCCCATGGCAACTGAAGATGTACCCAGACATCCTGCCCATGCCCGCAAAACCCCAGTTCCGCAAGGCCGAAGGGGACGAGCTGCCTCCGCTGGGTCCAGGCCTGACGCCTCCGCCAAACCCGGCGACCAGGAGTAGGAGTACACCCAGGCCCCCGGTGCGTCGCCTGCAGCGATTCCGCAACCGTGAGTTTCTAAGGATTGTTTGAGGCCTTCTGGGCCGA
>CAZOVB010000085.1:0-17134 GCA_964583095.1 uncultured Planctomycetaceae bacterium | reverse complement strand
TGCCCCGCCGGGACCTGCCTCCCGACGAGGACCTCGAGCTTACGATCCAGCTTCACGCACCGCTGGAGCCAGGCACCTACCGGGTCCGGTACGACCTTATCGAAGAAGGCGTCACATGGTTCGCCCGCCAGGGCTCTCCGGTGGGCCAGACCCTGCTGACGGTCTCAAGTGTTGGCAGCGAAACGGCTTCGGCTGGCTCGGCCCGGAGTGATTCCGCTCGATGAGTATCGAACTGACCATCCTGGTCGCCGACGAGTCCTCAAAGGACAATCTTCGCAGCGGACACGGATTCTCGGTGCTGGTCAAGGGTCCCGGTCGAACCGTACTCTTTGATACCGGTCCCGATGGACAGTTGCTCCAGGACAATGCAAAGCAATTGGGGGTCGATCTGTCCAGCCTCTCGACCGTGGTCCTTTCGCACGGCCACATGGACCACACGGGCGGTTTGGCCGACGCAGCCCAGAGTGCTTCAGGGCTCCACCTCTACTGCCATCCGTTGGTCTTTTCGCGCAGGTGGCAGGAGCCTCCGGGCAAACCCCTTCTCGACCTGTCCTGTCCCTGCCGTCTGGAGAGACTCGTCGATCTGGGCGTGGTGTTTCATGCCGTCAAGGCCCCGGAACTCGTCGAGCCCTGGCTGCTTCTCTCGGGGCCCATCGGCGGGCCACGAACCCACCAAGATGATTTCGTCATCCGGCGAAATGACGACATCATCCCCGACTGGTTCCAGGACGAGCTCTGCATGCTCCTCAAGACGCGCCGAGGCTGGCTGATCGTTACCGGCTGTTGCCATCGGGGCCTGAAGAATACACTGCGATGTGCGAGATTCCTCACGCGCGACGAACCGGTTTTCGCCCTCTTGGGCGGGCTGCACCTGCACACGTCGGATCCCGAACAACTTCGCGAGGCCGTTCAGATCCTCGGCGAATTCGGGAATCCCGGTCTGTATCCCTGCCATTGCACCGGTTCGGAGGCGATCGAGTATCTCACCAAGCGGCTGGGTGACCAGGTTCACCCGGTCAAGGTCGGCACGCGTTTGGAGTTTTGACAGCCCGATCCGATCCGTTCCCTGCTCGAAGCCGTCGGGGGTCAGCCCTTCTCTTTCTCGCCCAGCAGAACCTTCAGAATCGTGGGGATTCCACCACAACTGCACTGATCAGAGCAGTGGGTGAATACCACCTCTTCGTTCTGGGCCTGTATTCGCTGCTTTTCTTCGACGGGTACACACTGGCCGCAGCAAAACTCGTATCCACAGCCGCAACTGTGGTCTTCTTCGGAAACCGATGGCGTTTGCTCGTTCATGGCGACTCCTGGTCTTTCGCCATGGTAGGCGCCCGCCGGGCCTGCTGAGGAAAATTACTGCCGGGCAATGACCTCATCAGCAATCTTCCGGACCTTTTCGACCAGTTGCCGGGCCTGTTCCTCCTGCGGAGCTTCGGCGAAGATGCGCATAATCGGCTCGGTATTCGAGGCCCGAACGCAGAGCCAGGCATCGGGAAGGTCGATCCGCAGGCCGTCGGCGTCGTTGAATCGCACCCCTGAAACGGACTCGAACGCCTCGCGCGTCCGCTGGGCCACTGGCTCTGCCGCCCCTGCAGGGCACGGAAGTTTGGTCTTGATCAGCCGATAGCTGGGGATCTCGCCGGCCAGTTCACCAACGGACTTGCCCGTCTCGGTCATGTACTGCAGAATCAGGGCAATACCCACCAGGCTGTCCCGAACGGGCACCACGCGGGGGTCGATCACCCCGCCGTTGCCCTCCCCGCCGAAGAAGCACCCATGCTTTTCCATCCCCTCGACCACGTTGGCCTCGCCTGTGGGCGTGCGGACAACCTGGCAATCGTATTGACCGGCAATGTCGTCGATCATTCGACTGGTGGCCAGGTTCGTCGCAAGCTTGCCCTGCCGGTGACGCAGCATATACGCTGTCGCCAGGGCCAGGGTGTACTCTTCGCCGATGAACGTGCCGTTTTCATCCACGATGACCAGCCGATCCGCATCCGGATCCTGCGCAAAGCCCACATGGGCCCGGTGGCTTCGGACGGCTTCACAAAGCTGTCGGAGGTTTTCCTCGATCGGCTCTGGCTGATGAGCAAAGTGGCCCGACGCGCTGGCGTTGAGGTGGTAAACTTCACAGCCAAGGCGATCCAGCAACCTGGGCGTGGGCAGAGAGCCGGCTCCGTTGATACTGTCCAGCACGACTTTGAATCTCTTCTGAGAGATGGCATCGGGATCCACGATCTCCAGCGTCGCATTCATGTGACGATCGTGAGTCGAATCATCCGAAGTGCAGTTGCCCAGTTGATCCACTTCCACCTGTCTCAAGGCCCGGTCCTGCCAGATCTGCTTGAGGCGCCCCGCATCGTCGGCGGTGAGCCCCACTCCGCTGGGCTGGAGGAACTTGATGCCGTTGTACTGCCTGGGGTTATGGCTCGCGGTGATGATGATGCCCCCGTCGGCTCCCAATGCCCGGACCATGAACGCAACGCCCGGAGTGGTGACGACACCAAGATCCACCACGTTGATTCCCGCCGAAACCAGGCCGGCCGTGACCGCACGGCGGATCATCGGGCCCGAAGGCCTCGTATCGCTGCCCAGCACCACCGTCTGGTTGGCAGAGAGCATCGAAGCAAAGGCGCATCCGAAATCGCACGCCACCTGCGGCGTGAGCGTGTGGCCTATCGTTCCCCGCACGCCCGAAACACTGACCATCAATCTGTCCATCACCGCAGCTCCTTATCCGAAATTGACACAGAACTCACCGGCCAGGCAGGGCAAGAGACTGCCCGGCCCGGCTGGATTTCTCCGCGTACTGGATGATACCGATTACCCGCCTGGCTTCTTCGGGCTTAACCAGCAGTTCATCGCCGCAAAGCAGGTGGTCGGCAATGTTCACGTAATACTCCTGGTGCTCACCGGCCTGCCACTTGACGTGCTTCTCGACCATCTGTCCCTCCTCGTGGACGAACACCTTGCAGCCTTTCTCGACACTGCCGTCATCGAGGATCGCCCCGCGCGTGCCGCAGATGCGCCACCGGGGACGCGAGGCAGCGCTGATCGAACTGATGCAGATGTCGGCCATCGCTCCGGAATCGAAGCGAACCACCGCCTGCGTATGGTCCTCGTTGCTTACATGCGACCAGACCTTGTCGAAATAAAAGCCTTGCACGCTCTGAACCTTCGAGCCCACCAGGCCCAGTACCCAGTCGGTAAAATGAGCGCCCCAGTCGTAGAGGCTTCCGCCGGAGATCTCCTTCCGGCTGCGCCACCAGGCCCGAGGCCTGTTGTACGTCGCCCGGCCGCAGACGATCTGGAAGATCTCGCCGATCTGTCCGCTTTCCACAATGCTTCGCAGGGTCAGGTAGTCTCCATCCAGGCGCCGGTTGTGATAGCAGGTGAGCATCCGCTTGTTTTGCCGGGCCTGGTCGATCATCTCATCGGCCTCTTCCAAGGTCAGACAGAACGGCTTTTCCAGGACAACGTGCTTACCGGTTTCGAGCATTCGAATTGCCCAGGGCGCGTGCAGATTGTGAGGCAGGATATTGACGACCAGATCCACATCCGGATCGCCGGCCAGGTCTTCCGGATCGGTATAGACGCGGAAATGCGGAAAATCTTCCTGGGCCTTTTCAAGGCACTGGCGATCGATATCGCACGCTGCCACCGCTTCCAGGCCCGGGACGTTGTTGATCTCCTCACTGTGGCGCCTGCCCATTCCAAACGAGCCGCCGTACCCGTGCATCGCGCAGCGGATCGGACCGGCCGGGTGCTCCACTTTGCAGGCCCAGTCCAGGCCTCGAAGCAGGCTCTTGAGCAGCCGGGGCCGGCGCCACTGGTCCGGGCCGTGGCCGAGGGCGTTGTAATAGACGCGCCCCTGTCCCTGGGTCCGTGTCCAGATCAGCGGGACATCCTCTCCCTGCCAATGGGTCGTGGCATGAACCTGGATGTCCTTGCCGATGTTCTTGAGCAGGTACAACTCGTCGTGAATCTCGAAGCTGCTCACGCGCAAAACGGCAGGTCGATTCCAGTCCGCTACTTCCACCGGAAAACGCTGCTGGGGAGGGTGGCTCCTGAACTGGGCGCCCAGCAGTTGGGCCCAGGCCTTGCTCTTGGGGAACTGACACGTTGCACAGTGAACGCCCACCAGGGCTCGGCCGGACTCGACGAACTTCGTCAGGGCCTTTTCCTGCGAGGCCGAGAGAGATTCCCTCCCCATCGAGAACACCATCAGGGCATCGTAGCTCGAGAGTCCCTCGCCGAAGGCGGACATCTCTTCGGTTACGTCAAGCTTGTAGCCACTGCCGTTCTTTTCGAGATACGCCTGGAAGATTTTTGCGGCGGCCTGGCCGTCATGATACGGGCCGCCCACGTGCATGAGGACCTTCTTCTTACGTGATCGCGATGCCATCGGGCCTCTCCTGTTCAGGGTTGGGACGAATCGGGAGAGCCCATTATCCCCAGGCATATCGCAATTGCAAGACGCCGCCGATCGTATCCCACACGCTTGGCCTGTCAGGCGTCCCCGCGGAAATATCGGTGGTACAGCCACGACGCGCCCAGCAGCACAGCCCCAGATCGGCAGGTGGCTCGCCGACAGACAAGTTCCCCGGGCGCGTTACCGGGCAGAGCGAATCGCTTCCACGCACTGGGTCAGCGCGGGAATCGGGTTGTCCACGTCGCCTTCGTATTCGAGGACTTCCAGCCCGGAAAAGCCGACCTTGCCGGCGGTTTCGAACATCCGTTTCAGGTCTAAATTGCCCTGGCCGACCACGACGTCCCGGCCCTTGCCATCGGAGCCGAAGACGAAGTCCTTGATGTGCAGGCCCGTGAGGCGGTCGGCGAAACGCTCGATCAGGGCAATCGGATCCTCCCGGGCATCCAGGGCCCAGGCGGTATCCAGCATCAGCCCGATCCGGTCGGAGGTCTGGGAGAAGACCCAGTCGATGGCCTGGGCGTTGCCCAGCCAGTGCCGGCCTCCGTGGTTGTGAATCCCGAGCTTCACGTCGAACTCCTCCGCCAGCTTCTGGGCGGTCTGGAAGCAGTCGGGACTCGCGTGCAGGTCAAAGTCCACGCTGATCTGCTTGCAGCCTGCCGCGGCGGCTGATTCGAAGTAGTTGCGTTCCTTCTGCGGATCATTGGCCATCCGCAGAACCCCGATGCTTACGACCTCCACCTGTTCGCGTCGGTAGATCTCGACCACCTGGGCAAAAGCCTTCGGATCGGCCAGGTCTGCGTGGCGCCCGCACAGTTCGATCGCGGCGAGCCCGCAGTCCTTGACCTTTCGTGCAACGACCTGGTTGTCGTCGAACCCGCGAAGGCAAAAACTCTGAATCGCAAGATTATCCTGGGACATTGGTGTTCTCCTTATGGCTGGATGTCGTGGAATGAGCCTACCGCTCCTTGCCGGCAGAAACCATGGCCTGTCCGGCTTTTTGCATGGCAATTCCAGCCAGGAACCCCTCACCCGGCCCTTTTGCAGGGCGATTCAAAACGCTTGCCAACCCGGAGGCTTATGGTAAGATATGAGGCTCTAGACTTGACCCTTACCGGAGAATGAAATGGCAATCAAGGCAAGTGATCTGCGCCGTGGACAGGCCGTGGAATACAAAGGCGGCGTCTGGGTGTGCCAGAGCAACAACAAGATCGCAAAAGGCAAAGGCCAGAGCTATCAGGGCATCGAACTGAAGAACCTTCAGACGGGCCAGTTGATCGAAGAACGCTTCCGCACGACCGAAGACTTCGAGCCGGTCCACGTGGATCGCAAGATAATGGAGTACATCTATTCCGACGGGCAGAACATCGTCGTGATGGATCCCGAAAGCTACGAGCAGGTCAACATCCCCAAGGACCTGCTGGGCGAATCGGAAGTCTTCCTGAAGGAAAATATCCCGCTGGAGATTGCGTTTATCGAACGTCAGCCCGTTCTGGTGGAACTGCCCAATACCGTGGAGCTTGCGGTCGCCGATACGACCCCGCAGGTCAAGGGCGCCACGGCCACCAACCAGCTCAAAGACGCCGAACTGGAAGGCGGAGCCAAGGTCCGCGTGCCTCCCTTTATCGAAATCGGAGAGGTCATCAAGGTCGATACCCGCACCGGCGAATACATCGGCCGAGCGTAGGCAATCACTTCCCCGCGCGGGCGTCTCATCCTCTGATCAGGCCAGGTGGCGACACGCCCGCGCGGGGCTCTTTTCTACTTTCTGTCGTCCTCTTGCTCTTCCACGGGCTTGGCCTGGACGGTTTCAATTGCATCGACAGGCTTGGCCTGGACGGTCTCGACCGGCGCGGCGGGTTTGGCGGTTGCGGCGCCTCTGGCCGACCCGCTTGTCTGGGCCTCCACCGTCATGGCCAGGTCCTCGCACTTGCTGCCCAGGGCGTCAAACATCTCGCTCTGGACGAAATTGCGCGTCATCTTGTGACTCGTGCGAAGCTGGGGCAGCAGGAAGTCACTGCAGATCACCGATAGCAGGAGGATATTGCCCAGGATCCCCAGGAAGCCGGCAATGACATCCCCTGCCGGCAGATGGTCGTAGGCCAGGAGGCGGATGAAGATGATCAGCAGTCCTGTCAAACCCAACAGGGCTGACAGCCGACGCGTCCAGATCACCTTGACCGGCAGACGAGAGTAGCCCCGGACAATATGCCTGGCCATGAGGATGTAAACTACCTGACCGGCCAGGATGAAGATCACTCCCAGCAGCAATACGCCTGTGCTGGGGAACTGATTCACCACCGACATGATCAGCCAGAGGAACAAAACGAAAAGGGGCGCCAGAAGCACCGTGACCCACCCGGGCCCCCGGGATTCGGGAAGCAGGGTCTTCAAAGCCATCGAAGAGCGGATCAACGCAGGGAAGAGGGACAAGGCCTTGGGCAGAAGTGAGATGATGACCTGCACAGCGAAGAGCAATCCGAGGATCGCTTTGAGGAGCAACTCGAATTCCCCGGTAAGGTTGATGTAGTCCATCATCGACGAGATGGGCAAGATGGCCAGGACGAAGGGCACGCCGAAGAGCAGGCCCCACCCCAGCCGCGCAAGTATTGTCGAAAGCCGTACCCGGGGCCAGAGCACCCCGGCCGCGATGATCAGGAGCACTGCCGGAAGGGCGCTGATCCGACTGATCAGGACCGTGGAGTCTATGATGTTGGCGTTGTCCTCGATGCTTTGTTCCTGCGCAGGAGTCACCTGCATCTGGTTGATGAGGTCCTGAGGAGGCTGGAACCCCTGTTGGCGGTACGAGAGGATCTGTGCCTGGACCTGCGCTTGCTTCACCCCGACAATAATGCCGCGAACGCTGTCCTCGCTGCTCCCGAACGTCGCGAGGTTCCAGATGCTGGTAAACAGCAGCAAGGCCCCGGCCGCGTAGAGCAAGCTGCTTCGCCAGGCGGTGTAGCTGTGGGCCAGGCGGGGGGCGGCGCGGTCGGCGCCCATTCGGTGCATTTCCCAGTCGGTGGGTTTCTCGGAGCGGAAGTCGCTGGCCAGCACACGACGCAGAAAGGCCAATACCTGGGTGGCGGGGTTCAAGAGCGGCTGGGCTTGAGACATCACACATCCTCCATTGTAAAGATCCGTGACGCAGTCTACATCCGGTTATGAATTCGCTTGGTTCAGGCAGGTCGGGCGGCTCCCACGCGAGGCCGGCCAACGCCACGGGTCCACCGTGCCGGTGGCCCGCGAAGAGGCCTTCCCGGCCTGGAACCGCGGGCAATACCAACTGCCTGCCGCCCGGCGGGGAATAGACCCGACCGGGCAGCAGGCAGATGTTGAATCAAGGAAGGCTTTTCTCAGGCGGCCTGCTGAGCCTTGAAGAAGCCCATCATTCCCATCACGGCCTCATAGCCCGCACCGGCCAGTACGCCCAAGGCGCCCAGCAAGGCCACGAACGTGCCGAAACTCACGCCTTGGTCTATTTCGACCAAAATGTTGTCCAAGTTCTGACCCGGGGTTCCAAACCAGACCGTCAGTGTGAGGATGAAAACAACAAACGCCAGGATCGCCGCCAACAGCAGCACGAACATTCCGAATGGCTGCAACGGCTTGACGAACATGACTGCAGCAACTGCGCCGCCAATCAGAAAGGAGAAGATGAACGTGACGATTCCGCGACTGAGATCCCAGCCGAAAGCAGAAATCGAGGCCTCATTATTCTTCTGTAAGTCTTCGAAGAAATCCCTGCCGTCTTCTCGAGAGAAAACGTCTTCCATAAAATCGCGCTGATCTTTCTGGGCATCTTGGTAATCTTTGGAATCGTCCTCCAATTCCTTCTTTTCATCTTCGCTAAGATCCTGAAACTTCACTTCTTTGGTCTCGACACTCAATCCCCACCATGGCAGGAAGAAGGAGAGGAAGAGCAGGGAGGCGCCGGCGAGGGCAACGACTTTGCAGAGGCTGAAGCCTCCGACCTGCATGTTGGCCATGTCCTGGATTTTCTTGCCGACGTCCCCTCCCCCGGTGGTGGGACTCGGCGCCTGGGTCTGCTGGGCCGGGGCGGCCGGCTGCTGGGGGGCCGGCTCCTGCGAAGCCTGGGCCTCCGGGGGCGACTGAGGCTCGTCCTGGGGCGTCTGGTTTTCGTTGTTTTCGTTGGTCATGTTGTCGATCCTTCCACGGGGTAACGGAAATGTCCTGGCGATTTACTTTCGGCCCGACGGTCCTCTCTGGACGGGGTCCTTTGCGCGCCTCGCTGGAGGCGTCTCATTGTAATCTTTTATCGGATCTTCACTAACGCGCTCTTTGACCTGTTTTTCCTGCCAGGCTCATCACACCATCCACCGCTGCGAATACCGCCAGTACTACCGAGCCGCCCAAGGCGATGATCGAACCCTCCCGCAAGGTCATGTCCACAAACATCACCTTGCCCTTGAAATGGTCGGTCGGAACCGATACCAGATACGTCAGGGCCAGAACCGCGCTTGCCACCCCCAATGCGGCTGCCGGCAATGAAAACGCCCAACCGTAGCGGCGTACGGCGGATACGTACATGGGAACGCAGATCAAACCCAAGGCAATTATTGCGAAGATGAAAACCAGAACGCCCCGGGCGTAATCCCAACCGTAAAAACTGGACTGGATCTGCGCGGCTCCCTCCGGTGAACTGCTCTCAATATCCTCCTTGGCCTTTTCGCCGAGTTCCTTGACCAGGTCTCCCTCTTCGGCAAACAACTCCTTGTCGAATTCCTCGCCCTTCTTCACGACGGCTTCAGCCGCCTGCTCGTCCTTCTCGACAAGGCCCTCGAAACGCCCGGCTGTCTGTTGCAGTTGGTAATACATCTGTTGAAACCGGTAGTTCTGCTGGTAGCTTCGCTGATTCTCAGGAGGCAGGCTGCTTTGGAAGTCCTGGAATTTTTTCGCCTCTTTGCCCAATTCCGGATAGGAAACCCCAGCCGCGACGCCCCACCATACGGTGAAGAAAGACACAAGGGCCAGCGTCCCACCGATCAGGGCGATATAGCGCCAGATGCCCATTTCCCGGATGCTCCTTCGCCGGAAGAAGCCCCCGCCGCTCTTTGGGGCCGCCGGCTGGGCGGCAGGGATTTCGGGTTTCGGGCCTGGATGTGTTTGAGCAGGTTGGGACCTGGGCTCGGGAGCCGGCGGAGGAGCTGGCCTGGCCTCCACGGCCCCGAAGGCTCCCGGAGTTGCAATTACGAACGTATGCGCGCAAGAGGGACACGCTGTCTGTTTTCCCTCGGCGTCATCGGGAACTTCCATGCTCTTGGCGCACTGGGGACACTTGATAATCACCCTGCATTCTCCTTTGCCCACTGCCCGGAATGCGGCGAAGCCCGTTGGGCACGCCTCGGTACAATATTACGCGACGCGGCGGTCGTAAATGCAAGTGTCAATTACAGTTCATTCTAGGCTTGGCCCCTCCGGCCGGACAAATACCCCTTGGACAAAACGGGCAGATGATCTCGCCGCCAGGCCCCGATGTTCAGTCGACAAGAACCCGTCGAACGCGCCGGCCCAGAAGACATGTAATTTCGTAGGGAATAGTCCCGGCCAGGGCGGCCAGGTTCTCCACGCTGTGGGGCGCCTGGGGATCATTGGAGATGATCTCGACTTCGTCCCCGACCCGCGCCTCGGGAACGTCGGTCAGGTCCAGGATGGTCTGGTCCATGCTGATGCGCCCGCGCACGGGTACCTGGCTGCCGCAGACGCGCATGGACGCCTGGTTGGAGAGGCATCGCAGGTAGCCGTCGCCGTAGCCGATGGGCACCAGCCCGATACGGCTGTCGCGGTCGAAACGATACGTCAGGCCATATCCGCACCGGCTGCCGGCGGGAACGTCCTTGATCTGCATCAGCCGGGCCGTCAGACGCAGAGCGGGCCTCAGCGGCTGGCTGTGCGGGGAAAAGGGCCTGGGCTGGTAACCGTAAATCGCCAGGCCCGGCCGGACCATGTCCAGGTGTGTCTGGGGAAGCTCCAGCGCCGCAGCGGAATTGGCTGCGTGGAGAAGGCACCCCTGGCCTGCCTGGTCGACCTCTCGGCGGAAGATGCGTATCTGCTCGTCGACGAACTGCGTGTCCGGTTCATCTGCCGTGGCCAGGTGCGTATAGAGCCCCTGGAGATTCAGCTCCCGGGTGCGCCGGATGCGATCGATCAGATCCTTTGCCCGCTGGGCCGGGACGCCCGAGCGACACATGCCGGTATCGATCTTCACGTGGACATCCACCCGCTGATCCACGAGCTTTGCCGCCTGGGCAACGGGGGCGATTTCCTCCGGGCATGTCAGCGTGAGGGTAACGCGGCGGGCAACAAGCTCACTGAGCAGGCCGGAAAGCTCGCGGCTGTCCTGGAGGGCACAGGGGCTGAAGAACATCAAAATCGGCCCCTCGTAGCCAACCTGACGCAGGTGCAGTGCCTCATCGGGAGTCGCGACCGCCAGGCAGTCTGCCCCGGGGGCCAGTACGCGCCAAAGCAGATCCTGCCCGTGGCCGTAACAGTCCGCCTTGACCACCGCACAGAGGCGGGTTCGCGTTGGCAGGAGCCTGCGGATGCAGCCGAGGTTGCTCGTGACGGCCGAGGCGGAGATTTCAGCCGTCAGGTAGCCCTGGGGGCCCGGGGGGGGCTTTGGCCCGACGCGGGCAGGCCGGCGAGGCCGATCGGTTTTCGGCTCGGTCCGCCTCTGTTCTGCGTGGCTGTGGGTGTCGGCTTGGCTCATGGTCTCCGGTGTCCTGCCCAGGGCCCGCTGGGCAGCTTCGGGCGGGTTCTTGTCGCATCAGACCTCATTATAAGGTACATCGACCGATCTCGGGGCAGGAATTGAGGGCGATTGCGCTTGGCGAAAAACGCTTCGGAGGGTACACTGTCGGACTCTAATGCCCGCCCGGGCGGTATAAGTAAACCCCAGAAGGTGAACCATGAGTTGGCACGTAGCGATAATGGGCGCCACCGGCGCTGTTGGAACCGAATTTCTCCGTCTGCTCGAGCAGCGAAATTTCCCGCTGGCGAGTCTGAAGCTTCTGGCTTCGTCGCGCTCGGCCGGGAAGAAAATCCCCTTCGCCGGTGAGGAACTGACCGTCGAGGAACTCACCGAAGAGAGCTTCGGCGACGTGGACCTGGTGCTCTCCTCGGCCGGGGGGAGTATCAGCAAGAAGTACGCTCCCCTGGCCGTCAAGGCCGGCTGCGTGGTGGTTGACAACACCTCCGCCTTCCGCATGGATCCAGAGACGCCCCTGGTGATCCCCGAGGTGAACCCCGAGGATATCAAGAACCACAAGGGCATTATCGCCAACCCCAACTGCTCGACGATCATCATGAACGTGCCGGTCTGGCCCCTCCAGAAGGTCTGCCCGATCAAGCGCATCGTGGTCAGCACGTACCAGGCTGCCAGCGGGGCCGGTGCCGCCGCCATGGCCGAACTGGAAGAAGGCTCGCGCGCAATGCTCGACAAGCAGCCCTTCCAGCCGAAGGTGCTGCCCTACCCGGCCGCGTTCAACGTCTTCTGCCACAACAGCGATATCGGCCAGGACGGCTACAACGTCGAAGAGACCAAGATGGTCCAGGAGACGCGCAAGATCTTCCACGAGCCGGAGATTCTGGTCTCGGCCACCTGCGTTCGCGTTCCGGTTCTCCGGGCCCACAGCGAGGCGATCAACATCGAATTCACCTCCCCGGTAAGCCAGGAGCAGGTTCGTGAGATCCTTTCCCAGGCTCCCGGGGTCAAGGTTGTCGACGACCGCAAGCGAAACTACTTCCCCATGCCCCTGGAGGCCTCCGACCAGGACGAGATCCTCGTCGGGCGCATCCGCCAGGACATCTCCCAGCCCGACGGGCGCGGGATCGACATGTTCGTCTCGGGCGACCAGATCCGCAAGGGCGCCGCGCTGAACGCCGTGCAGATCGCCGAACGGCTCTAGAGCAGGAGATGACCCCCGGCCCCACGCGCAATATCAAGCTGGTCATCGCTTACGACGGGTCGAAGTATCATGGATGGCAGCGACAGCGGGAAGGCATCGACACGGTGCAGCTTCGGGTGGAGGAAGCGGCCAGGCTCGTTCTCAAGCACCCGGTGACGGTACACGGAGCGGGGCGAACCGATACCGGCGTCCACGCCGAGGGACAGGTGGCCAACGTTCACACCAGCAATCTCCGCGTCCCGCTTACCGGGCTGCGACGGGCCATGAACTCCCGCCTGCCATCGGATATCACGATCCGCTCGACCAACTGCGTCCCAGACGATTTCCACGCGTCTCTCTCAGCCATCGGCAAGACCTACCAGTACCGCGTCTGCGTCAGCCCGACACGCCCGGCCGCGATGAACGGGCAGGTCTATCACTACTGGAAGCCGCTGGATATCGAATCGATGCAGCGGGCGGGACGCAAGCTCATCGGCAAGCACGATTTCTCCGCCCTGGCCTCTTCCGGTGAGCAGAGGGACAACACCGTCCGAACGCTCTACCGCTGCGACGTGGCCCAGATCGGCGACATGGCGACCTTCACCGTCCAGGGAGACGGGTTCCTCTACCACATGGTTCGCAACATCGCCGGGACGCTGATCGAGATCGGCCGGGGCCGATGGACCCCCCGGCAGATCGATCGACTGCTCTCCAGCGGGGACCGGGCCGACAGCGGGCCTACCGCTTGCCCCGACGGTCTGACCATGGTCTGCGTGCACTATCGACCCGAGGATCTTCGCTGCGACTGATCGGACACCCGGGCCTGGAGTGATTCGCGCCCCGGTCAGAAGTGGTCCAACTCGCGCAACATCGGCTTTTGGCCAGGGAAGAGCACCGGCAGCAGGTTTCCGGCATCGCCGCAGAGCCGGATGCCCGCCGCCGCAGCCGTCTCCTTCGGCTGACCGGTTCCGATCAGAAGCTGGGCGATGTGATCGTCCCCGCATATCGCATGGTCGGCCCTGGCCCGGTCGCAAACGTCTGCGCCGCGCTGGTGGAACTCGATCGCGACCTTCTCTCTCCCGTCGGAGATGAGCAGGCGGCCCTGCCAGCCGGCCAGGGCAGATTCCCGCAGCCTGGCTGCCAGGAGTTCTGCGAGCTTCTCCAGTATGGATCGAAGGTTCAGAATGCGGATCATCGGGCCGCCCGAACGGATGAACTGCTGCTCGACAGTGCAGTTGTGGGCCCGAAGCCAGTGAGCGGAGGGATGGTCCTCGTGCAGCGAGGGAAAGGTCACTTCCCGGTAGCCCAGCGTGCGAGCGACGTTGCCAAGCACGGCCAGGGCGGTCTCAACCTTGCCGCCGGTCTCGAGACAGTGCAGGTGCCCACCCCTCTCGGCGGTGACGAGATATCCTTTGCTCCGACCTGTCTTGTCCTGCCAGATCCAGCTCTCGCACTGCTTCCAGTCAATGCGACTTTGATAGGTGGGACGAACGGCTGACCCGGTCAGCCCCTTGTGCTCGCGATTGTAGATGCGCTGGATCGCCTTGTCGGCCGGGTCGTAGGGACCGCGCTGGGGCTCCGGGGCGTCGGCGTCCAGGGGCAGGTTATCGACGCCGGTCCGATACACGGTCGGCGTCCAGGCGCGGACGTAGCCGAACTTGTGATAGAAATCCCCGATGCCGAAAAGGAGGGAAAGGTCATAGCCTGCCCTGGCTGCGCGCTCGATCCCCGCCCGGGCCGTGACGTCCATCAAGCCCAGCTTCCGGTGGAAGCCGCAGGTGGCCACGGCTCCGATGCCGGCTACGCGAACCTTCGCTTCGCCGATGCGCATCAAGTAGTCCCAGATCCCCCAGTGTGTGACCATCTTGCCCTCGAGCAGGCCGACGGTGGAGTTCTGCCAGTCGTAGAAGCCCTCCTGGAAATACCCCCCAGCCCCTCGGGTCCACCGGTAGTAGTCATGGGCGCCCGAGAAGCACTTGGCTGTCAGGTCGTAGAGGTCGCAGGCGTCGGTGGAAGCATCGGGGCTTCGCAGTTGCAGACGGCCGGCCGCATCTGATTTCGCCATCGGTTCAGTCCCTTTCGGAGCGGCTGTCGCTTTGCCACATGTCGATGCCAGGCCCCATCGCCTCCTTGAGCTCTTCGGTGGCGTCGGTCAAGGCCCGGCAGACATCCTGGGAGAGAGCCGTCTCGGCCGCAGCAGCATTGTCGAGCGCCTGGGCGGCGTTTCGTGCCCCGGCCAGGACTGCCGCTACATGATCCCGGGAGAGAAGCCAGGCCATGGCCGCCCGGGCCATGGGAACCCCGGCCTCCCGGCAGATTCGCCCGATCCGATCAAGCGTGTCGAAGGTCAATCGCTCTTGGCCCGCCTCGCTGTGCCGGGCCTGGGGACGAGAGGAGGAAAAGTGGCGCGTCCGGGCACGGTCTTCGGGTACTTCATCGGGGCTCTGGAACTTCCCGGCCAGCAGGCCCTGGAGGATGGGACTGTAGCAGAGGATGCTCACGCTGTTTTCTTTGCAGAGGGGCTGGACGTGGAACTCCGCGGCCCGGAACAACAGGGAATACGCCACCTGGTTGGAGACGATCTGCCCGGCTGAAAGGGCCTGGCCGAAGTACCCTTTGCCGAAGTTGCTCACGCCCAAAGCGCGAATCTTGCCTTCCTGGCGAAGCTTTTCCATCTGCCCGATACTCTCAGCCGGCGGAATGCCCGGATGGGGCCAGTGCAGTTGGAGCAGGTCGATCGTATCGCGATTGAGTCGTTTCAGCGATCCCTCACAACAGCGCCGCAGATTTTCAGGGGCCAGTTGGTCGCGGGAAATCTTTGTTGCGATGACCACCTTGTTTCGCTCAGGGCCCAAGGCTTCTGCCAGGAGCGTCTCGCTCTCGCCGCTACCGTAGGTGGGTGCGGTATCAAAGAAAGTTACCCCGGCTTCGAGGCTGGTGCGGATGGCCTGGATGGAGTCTTTGCGGTCCTGCGGGCCCCAGTTGAAACCTCCAACGATGGACCAGCAGCCCTGGCAGATCCGGGAGACCTCGATATCGGTATTGCCCAGGGAAGTGTATTGCATGCTCGCCTTTCTCTTTCTGGACTCGTCGGGGCCCGCCGGCACGGGAAGCTGACCGTGCCGAGAGCTTCCTGTTTCGCCGAGACACTGCTTCTTCGCCGGCCAGGGCGGGACAGTCTACCACAGGAGGGGAAGGATTGCAGCCCAGCGAGGCGGAAAGGGCAAGAGTAACGTCCGGAAGGGGCTCTGGAGGATTCCCGCACGGCCCCGGCCCGAAACGCGGGGAGATTGCCAAAGCCCTCAGAGGCCGATGGCCAGCGGTTGGAGGAAGAACATTCCGATACCTACCGAAAGGTTTTCGGAGTCGGGCGGGTCCACTCGGGTCACCTCGGCCCAGCCGACGATACGTGTCTCCTTGGCGGAATAGCCTTCCTCGGGCCCCACGAGCAACTGGAACTCGCACCGGGTCCCGACGGAGGGAGCTTCATGACTTCCGACGCGCAGATACATTCCTCCACCGGAGATATTCTCGGTGGTCTTTCCCTCCAGCCACGGATGCTTTTCGGCGCGCAAGGCGAATACCGGCAGCCTCAGGTCGATCCGCGGGTAGCGTCTTCGATCATTCTCCGACACATCTGCACCCTGGATAACAGAACCTCCAATTACCCTCCAACTTGCAACCACGGTGCCTGTAAGGGCGGCCAAGGAGGGATTTTGATGTACAACAGTCCCAAACGAATAACCAGAAGGCACTTACAAGAAAGGCCCCGCCCGTCGATCCGACAGGCAGGGCTGGGGACTCTTGCTCTAAATGTTTCCAGAACGCAACGTCACTGTTGACTCAGAGCTACATCTCTCCGTAGGTCCGGTACTCCAACCCCGCATCATCAAGGACCTTCTTGAGCGCCTCTGCCGCCTGGCCGAACATCTCCGGGCCGGTGAATCCCTGGAACTGCTCCGCCGCCCGCAGATGCGGCTCAAGCGTCATGTAGCCGGTGAAATCCCGCTTGGCCAGGTCGGCGAAAATCTCGGCAAACTGGCCCTGACCCACCCCGGCCGGTACGCAGGCTTTCTCCCCGGCGACCTTGTCCTTGATGTGGAAGAAATCGGTCATCTCTGCCAGCCCCTGACACCAACCGTCGTCATAGGGTCTGACACCTTCCTCTACATAGTTGGCCGGATCGAAAATGCCCTTGAAGTTCTCGGATTCAATGGAAGCAAAGAGATCCTTCACGCCCTCGGGCTTGGCCCCGTAGATGGCCTTCTCATTCTCGTGATAGAGCACCACGTCCATCTGCTCTGCCACCCGGACCATCGCCCTCATGCGGTCCATGACCGCGTCGCGTTCTTCATGGATCTTCTTCCCCTCGCTGGGGTAGAAACTGAACATTCTCAGACGTTTGGTGTCGAAGGCGTGTGCGACTTCGCAGCAGTGTTTGAGCACTTCAAGGTGTTCGTCAAAGTCGTCATCCATTTTGATCTTGCCGATCGGCGAGCCAATGCAGGGGACGCTGAATCCCCTGTCGTCCATCTGCTTCTTGTACTGCTTCACCTCATCCAGGCTCATCTGTGAAACATTCTTCTTGTCGATGCCCCGGACGTCGATGCATTTGACCCCGTTTGCCTCGCAAGTATCCATCTGAAGCTTCAGGTCCGGTCCGATTTCGTCGGCGAATGCGCTGATGGTAATCATGCCCAAGGTTCTTCTCCTTATCCCGGTCTATCCGGTAAATGATCTTCCGCAAAAGCGGCATTCTACTTTGCCTCAGAGGCAATTGCCACCCCCGACAAGAGCCCGT
>CAZOVB010000084.1:0-17525 GCA_964583095.1 uncultured Planctomycetaceae bacterium | reverse complement strand
GGTGATAGCCGACTTCGACCTCAACTCACCGCCGGCCTGATGAAGCTCCTTCGCTGACCTTTCCCACGACGCCCGGCCCGGCCCACCGTTGGCCGGGCGATTTTCCTGGGCAGGTGCGACCAAACCTGTCATACCCCCCTGCGACAATGCGAGCACCGTGCCTTGGCAGAGGAATAGTTGACAGTAGAGTGGAATTGCTGCTAGAACATGATCTTTCCAGTCCGCCGCGAACGCCCATCTGCGAAGAGAAACGGTCATGGCCAAGCAAACGCCTGATGTGATGACCCTTAACGAGGTCGCGGAGTATCTCCGCATACCTCGTTCGACGGCATACAAGCTCGTCCAGGAAGGCCGGATTCCTGGCCAGAAGGTCGGACGGCAGTGGCGGTTCCGGCGAGCATTTGTCGAAAAATGGCTGGGCGGGGGGCCGGAGGCCAAGAAACACGGTGGTGAGTAACCATGCTGCTGGACAACAGAACAACCGGAAAGGTGGGCGAAGAGCTCGGAAAGAGCATCAAGAAGGGTGCGCGCCTCTCGATGCTCTCCAGTCTGTTCTCGGTGTACGGCTATGAAGTGCTGCGGAAAGAGCTGTCCCGTGTAGCTTGTGTCCGGCTGCTCCTGCCCGCCGCCACCTCGACTGGTGCTGGCGGTGGTCTCGATGACGTCCGTGTGGCTGGATTGGTGGGCACCGACGTTGACCGCAGGCTTCGCAACTCACTCGATCTGACGAAAATCGCACGCGAATGTGCCGCATGGCTGGAGCGAAAGGCCGAAGTCCGAGCGGTTGCCCTCCCGGTCCCGCAGAACCTGTTCCACGTTGCCAATGGCGACGGAGATGCCGTTGCCATACACGGAAGTTCGGCATTTACCTCCTCCGGACTGGGCTTCATGCCTTCCGCCGGGTACGAGATGAATACATGCTTCAGGACGCCTGATGAAACACGCAGCCTCCTGAGCTGGTTCGACAGCATCTGGAACAACGCCGAAGCGGTACAGGACGTCAAGGCAGCGGTGATCGGCCAGCTCCGCGAGCTGTTCGAGAGCAAATCCCCAGAACTTATCTACTTCCTGACCCTCTACAACATCTTCCGGGAATATCTCAACGAGTTGGTAGAGGACAAGATCATCAAGACCCGGACCGGCATTAAGGACACGCTCGTCTGGAGCAAGCTGTACCGGTTCCAACGCGACGGCGTGTTGGGTGCAATCGACAAGATCGAGAAGTATGACGGCTGCATCATTGCCGACAGCGTCGGCCTCGGGAAGACATTCGAGGCCCTGGCGATAATCAAGTACTACGAGCTTCGGAACGACCGGGTCCTTGTGCTCGCACCAAAGAAACTACGCGAAAACTGGACTCTCTACACCGTCAACGACCGCCGAAACCTCTTCGCGGCCGATCGCTTCAATTTCGACGTCCTGAACCACACCGACCTTACCCGTGACAAGGGCAAGTCCGGCGAGATCAACCTGGAGACGCTCAACTGGGGCAACTACGACCTGGTCGTCATCGATGAATCACACAACTTCCGCAACAATCCGCCCCGGAAAGACGGCTTGACGCGATATTCGCGGCTCATGCGTGAGATCATCAAGGCGGGCGTCAAGACCAAGGTTCTCATGCTGTCGGCCACGCCGGTCAACAGCCGAATGAATGACCTGAAGAACCAGGTCGCCTTCATCACCGAGGGCAAGGACGATGCGCTCTACAGCCATGGCATTGCCAGCATCGAACAGACACTTCGCAAGGCGCAGACCCGTTTCAACGCGTGGCTGCGACTCGACGCAGACCAGCGAACAACTCAGGGCCTACTGGACGCTCTGAACTTCGACTATTTCAAGATGCTCGACCTTCTAACCATCGCCAGGTCACGAAAGCACATCGAGAAGTACTACGACCTCAGCGAGGTCGGCCCGTTCCCCGAGCGTGCCAAGCCCATCAACCTCAAGGCCGACATCGACACGAATGACCTGTTCCCTGAACTTCGGGAGATCAACCGAGACATTCGCCGCCTGAATCTAAGCGCATACGCCCCGCTGAAGTACGTCTTGCCCGACAAGCTGGAAGATTACGGCCGAAAGTACGACATGCAGGTCTCGGGCGGATCGGTATTCAAGCAGATCGACCGCGAAGAAAGCCTGATCCATCTGATGAGGGTGAACCTGTTCAAGCGGATGGAAAGCTCAATTCACTCTTTCGCGCTCACGCTGGAACGCTTACTACATGAAGTACGCGAGATTCTGGATCGCATCGAGTCCCACAGCGACGATGACGTCGAAGAACTGAGCATTGAAGACATCGAGGTCGAGGATGAGAGCTTCGACCCGTACTTGATCGGCAACAAGATCAAGGTGCTGATCCAGGATATGGATCGCATCCGCTGGAAACAGGAACTGGAAGAGGACGAAGAGCTTCTGGTCAAATTGCTCCGTGAAGCCCGCGAGATAGACGCCACACGTGACGAAAAGCTTCGCCGCCTCAAGACTGAGGTCATTGCCGCCAAGTGCGCAAATCCGCTGAACCCCGGCAACAAGAAAGTCATCATCTTCACCGCTTTTGCCGACACGGCGGAGTATCTATACGAGAACATCGCAGACTGGGCAAGCCGCGACCTTGGTCTGCATTCGGCCGTCGTGACAGGCGTGTCCGGCTCCAACAAGACGACACTGCCCAAGCTCCGCAAGGACATCGCATCGATAATCACGGCCTTCTCGCCTTTGTCGAAGGAGCGGTCCAAGATCGACAAAGGCGCGACTGACGAGATCGACATCCTCATCTCCACAGACTGTCTGTCTGAAGGGCAAAACCTGCAGGACTGTGACTACCTGGTCAATTACGACATCCACTGGAATCCCGTCCGCATCATTCAACGCTTCGGCCGGATAGACCGACTCGGCTCGCACAATAAGGTAATCCAACTCGTAAACTTCTGGCCCAACATGGAACTCGACGAGTACATCAATCTCGAGGCGCGCGTTGCCGGTCGCATGGTCCTGCTCGATATCTCAGCCACTGGCGAAGAGAATATCATCGAGTCCACAAACAAGGGGCGGATGAACGACCTCGAGTACCGCCGCCGGCAGCTTGAGCAGTTGCAGAACGAGGTGGTCGATATCGAGGACCTGTCCAACGGCATCTCCATCACGGACATGACGCTGAATGACTTCCGCATGGACCTGGCCGACTACCTGAAGGAACACGCGGATCGCCTCGAACACATGCCGCCCGGCACGTTTGCCGTCACGCAGGCCGACGACCTCGTGGAAGACGAAAACCTCGAATCGGGCGTCATCTTCTGCCTGCGCAGCGACAACAATAGGGTCCGTGTGGACACGACCTACGCGCTGGCCCCGTACTATCTGGTCTACGTGGCCGACTCCGGTGAGGTGGTGCTCAACTTTACGCACACGAAGCAGATTCTCGACGCCCTGAAGAAGATTTCGCTCGGTCGCGTGAACCCCGATGAGAAAGCCCACGCCCGCTTCAACACCCTCACCCGCGACGGCGCGGATATGTCGCACTACCAGGGCCTGCTGGCCAAGGCGGTGGCCGCGATCACCGGCAAGGCCGAGGAGAAGGGCGTCGAGTCGCTCTTCCAGCGGGGTGGGACAGTCATCAGCAAGGACGCTTTCAAGGGCATCGACGACTTCGAGGTCATCGCGTACCTGGTTGTCATGGGGGAGGCCGCCGCGTGATGCAAGGCACATGCATAGAGTACGCAACCGATGACCGCCAAGTCTCGTGGCACGGCGTCAGTATGGCTGACGGCGACGATTTCTCGACGTTCCTGGCCACGGATGTCCGCTCGCGCCTCCGCGATGCGGAGGGTGCAGCCGATTTTGAGCGTCACCTAAGTGGTCTCACAACAACCGGCTTCTCGCGAGATAGCCTGGCTGAGCTGCTCGCGGCGGACCTACCAGAGGAGCGAGACTGGGCTGTCGGCGAGGCGATGGCGGAGGCGTATCTCTCTCGAGAATTCCAGATCACCTGGCCGTGGAATATGGAGCGTGACAAGCGTACCCCGAAAGCCAGCCTTCCAGGGGCGGACCTGATAGGCTTCGCCTTTGACGATGGGTCGGTTCGGCTCGCGCTGGGGGAGGTTAAGAGTTCCACCGACCCCAATGCCCCGCCCAATGTGATGAGCGGCCGTAGCGGGATGACCCATCAGCTTGACGTGTTGGCCACGAATCTGCCCATCCTGCTTACTATCCTCAAGTGGTTGCTGCCTCGCTGCAAGGGTACCGAGCACGAGGCCGCGTTCAACGCGGCGGCGACAGCGTTCCTCGCGTCAGGCAACAAGGATATTGCTCTGTTCGGCGTGCTCCTGCGTGATACGAAAGCGGACGAGAAGGACCTGAAGGCTCGGGGCCAGAGGCTTGCCGGTACCCTTGGCAGCCCGACAACCTGCCAACTGGTGGCCGTTTATCTGCCGTGCAAGGTCGCGGATCTGCCAGGCCGTGTTTCGGAGGGTGAGTCATGAGCCATTGGCTGCTTGACAATCTCAACGACGAACGCCAGAAGGCGCTGAAGCAGGCCAGCCACGCGCAGGTATGCAGCGAGCTTCTGAATCAGCCATTCGGCGAGAATGCTGAGCTGATTGGGCGATCTGCCGAAGCACTGGAGATGGTTGTCCATGACCTGCTTCTCGAAGGCGTTCGCGCCAATGCAGATAGGCAGGCGACGCTCAAGGCATGCGCTGCAGATGCGTTCCGCCTGCTCCGAGTCCTCCCAAGGCCAGCAGACAGCATGGACTCCGGGATGTTCTTGTTGCGGGCTGGTGCTCTTGCTGTCCTCGGCGACATGGGCTCGGACGCGGCCCGGTGGCTTCGAGAAGACAGTTGGGCCGGGCTGCCACTGGACTCTGACAGCTGGGGGGAACGTACCTGGGCGACCATCTTGGATATCTGGTTACGATTGATCAGAAAGCATGGGTGGTCGGACCGCGATGCGGTTCTGGAGCGTATCGTACGGCTTCGAGAAGCCCAGTCGTCCTTCGAACGAGACTACTTGGACAATCGGCCGGCTACTCATGCAAAGGCGTCTGCACTCGAGCTTATTGGCCTGTATCATCTGGCCAAGGCCGCTGAGGTACTTGCCCTCTACATTACCGACGGCGTTGTTGATGGCAACTACCAGATTCACCAGTTGCTTGACACGCACTTCGACCGTGTCATGGCGGTTTGTCGACACGCCCAGTTGGTGAATCTCGAGCCGTTAAGCCGTCTCCTTGCAGCGGCGTCGGCCCAGATGGCCAGCAACTCCATCTGGACGGTTACCAGGGCAGTGAACTCTCGTGTCACGGCGTTCGTCCGAGCGCTGGTCGACAGAGGTCGCGGTGACCGAGCAATCTTCGATGTGCTTCCGCCGCAGCGCCGGGCACTTGCAGAGCGTGGGTTGCTTGGTTCCAGCCGAAGAGCCGTTGTGGTCAGCCTCCCGACCTCCAGTGGCAAGACGTTGATTGCTCAGTTCCGAATTCTGCAGGCGCTCAATCAGTTCGAGCACGAACGGGGCTGGGTCGCCTATCTGGCACCGACGCGCACCCTTGTGAACCAGGTGGCCCGCCGTCTGCGGCGAGACTTCGAGTCTCTTACCCCCGCCGTCGTGGTCGAACAGGTTAGCCCTGCACTGGAGATCGACAGCATCGAAGTCGAGCTGCTGAGCCAGCATGATTCGCACCAGGAGTTCCGTGTTCTAGTCACGACACCAGAGAAGCTGGACCTCATGCTTCGCCAAGGATGGGAGGAGAAGATTGGCCGCCCCTTGACACTGGTCGTGGTCGACGAGGCCCATAATATCCAGGGCGGCAGCCGTGGCCTGCGCCTCGAGCTTCTTCTGGCCACCATCAACACGGAGTGCCAGCGAGCCCAGTTTTTGCTGCTTACGCCGTTCATCCAGAACGCGCGCGACGTCGCCAGATGGCTGGGAGGCCCGAACTCTGACGACGTAAGCCTGGCCCTCGATTGGCAGCCAAATGATCGGGTCATTGGCGTGGTGCAGGCTGAACAAGGGGAAGCCCTCAATCGGCGAAGCCATGACTACAGTCTGCGGCTTGACACGGTGCACACAACGCGGAACACCCTCGCAGTAGAGGAGGCGATCCAGTTGCCGAAGATCGCCGAGATCGCATCAACCTTCAGGCAGGCCTCGGACCAGAGCACGCTGGCCGCCATCACGGCCCAAGCTCTTTCCGAGCGTGGTCCGGTGATCGTGATGCATTCGCGTCCCGACTGGGTGTGGTCACTTGCTGGTCGGCTGAAGGTCGAATCCAACAGGACTGCGCCATCGGCAGACGTGGAGCTTGTCCAGCAGTTCCTGTCAATGGAGTTCGGGGAATCGTTCCCTCTGATTGAGCTTCTGTCCTACGGGATCGGCGTTCATCACGCTGGACTTTCCGACGATATCCGGATGCTCATGGAATGGCTCTTCGAGAAGAACGAGCTCAGGTTCCTCGTCGCGACCACGACGATTGCGCAGGGCGTGAACTTCCCGGTGTCTGGTGTAGTGATGGCCTCGCACCAGTATCCGGCAAGCAGTCATCCTTTCTGGACAGACATGCCTCCAGAGGACTTCTGGAATATCGCAGGACGAGCCGGCCGCATCTCGCAGGGAACCCTTGGTGTTGTGTCGCTGGTTGCATCGGATTCGGAGAAGGCGGCAGTCCTGAAAACCTTCATCAATAGGCAAGCCGGCAATCTGAACTCTGCCCTGATCGCAATCGCTACCGAGGCCGGCGAGCTGATGAGCAATCTGGAATTGCTCGTCTACAACTACCCTGAGTGGTCCAGCTTCCTGCAGTACCTGGCACACACGTATCGCCAGATGGGCAAGCCAGAGAGCTTCGCCGATCAGGTGGAGCAGGTTCTCCGTAGCACCTTCGGATTCGAGATGTTGCGAAGCCAGAATGCCGCTCTTGCCGGCTGTTTGCTCGATGGCATCCGCACCTACGCTCAGTATCTGGCACGGCCCAACCAGCCCTTGTCCCTCGTCGACAGCACCGGGTTTTCGTTACAGAGCATCAATACCGTCCTCAAGGCCCGGCAGGAGGAGGGGATCACTCAGGAGACGTGGAACGGGCAGTCCCTGTTCAGTGCCAGCAATCACGACCTTGAGAATCTCATGGGCGTGCTGTTGCGTGTTCCCGAGCTGCGTGAGAACCTGGAAGCCGTCACCGGCGGCCAAGGACCCGATGGAAACAAGCTGGCGCTGATCGTAAAAGATTGGGTCAACGGGGCCTCCATCCCGGATATCGCCACCCGATACTTCATGGGATCTGACAACGACCTCACGCATGCCATCACGAAGTGCGGCAAGAACCTCTATGGCAATCTGACGCAGACGGCCGCCTGGGGATTGGGCGCGTTGCTGTCGATCACCGGCCAAGGCATTCCTGAGGAAGAATACAAGGTCGTCCGGAATCTGCCGTCCAGGGTGTACTACGGCGTGAACAGTGACGCCGCCATCGCCCTACGGCTGCTCGGCGTCCCAAGGGCCGTGGCTTCGCAGTTGGCGGACTCGATGGGTGACGTCCTGGAGAGCCCTCTACCGGCCGTTCGTTCTCGGTTGCGCAGCATGGACGAATCGGGCTGGACCGACGCCCTCGGTGCGGAGAAGGGGCAAGTCTATCGCAAGGTGTGGCAAATCCTCGAAGGTCTGGAGGAGGGGGCATGATCCAGGCGCTCTACGACAAGCTGGCCATGCCGGACACCTGCCACCTCGGCAAGCGGGTGTTCAAGAAGCTGTTCCACGAGAACGCCAAGCTCGGGGCCACCGACAAGAAAGCCCTGCGCGACGACATCGACACCATCACCTGGGTCTACACGCTCAAGCCGGTGACGATCCCGATCTACGCCTACAGGGATGACGAGCGAGAATACGACGAGATCGCTTTGCTCCAGGTGGACCTCAAGACGCAGAAGCGGACCGGGCGGATCGTGGAGATCATCCACCGGGCCATTCCGTACCCGCTCGTGCTGGTGTTCGTGTTCGAAACGAGCGTCGCCATCAGCCTGGCGCACAAGCGGTTCAGCCAGGCCGAGCGCGGGGCCGTCGTCGCCGAGGAATTCGTCACCACCGAGTGGATCGACCTCGGCCCGGGAAGTCCGACGCCCGTGCAACAGGCGTTCCTGGACAGCCTGACCGTGACGAAGCTCCCTCAGACGCATTTCTATGCGTTCTACTCAGCCCTGATGGACCGGCTGATCGCCTTGGACTGCGCCAGGCTGACCGGCGAGTACCGCATCGAAGCAGCCGTCGAGCGGCGAGAGTCCCGGCGGGAGCGCCTGGCGCAGTGCCATGAACTGGAAGTGCGAATCGCCGAGAAGCGAGCGGCGGCGAAGCGCGAGAAGCAGATCAACCGCCTCGCGGACCTGAATGTTGAAATCAGACGCCTGCAAGGCCGACTGGCCGAGATGGCGACCGAACTGTAGTGCGAAGGGATTCCCAATGGCCAAAAAACCGAACGATAAGCCGACCATGACACCGATCACCGCCGACGACCCGGAGGCCAAGAGCGCCGACGTGGTCGCTGGCAACATGGAAAAGCTCAAAGCCCTGTTCCCCGAGGCCATGAGCGAGGACGGCGTCAACGTTGATGTGCTCAACCAGCTCATCGGCAGAACCGTTACAGACGCCGACGAGAAATACGGCCTGAATTGGCACGGTAAGCGTAAGGTGCGTCAGTTGGCGTTGACTCCATCAACCGGAACGCTCCGACCGTGTCCAGAAGAATCTGTTGACTGGGATGCGACGCAGAACGTCTTTATCGAAGGTGACAACTTGGAAGTGCTCAAGCTTCTCCAGAAGTCCTACGCCAACAAGGTGAAGATGATCTATATCGACCCGCCGTACAACCAAGATGCGGATGTCGTCTATCAAGATGATTTCACTGACAACATCCGGAACTACCAAATTCTGACGGGCCAGATCGAATCTGACGGGCGTAGCCTGACCAGTGCCAGAGACTCTTCCGGACGTTACCACACCAATTGGCTAAACATGCTCTATCCCCGCCTGAAGTTGGCTCGCAATCTTTTGCGAGAGGATGGCGTAATCCTCTGCAGCATCGACGACGGTGAGGTGCATCACCTGAAGACGATAATGGCGGAAGTATTCGGGGAGGAGAACTTCTTGGCCATCCTCATCTGGAACAAACAGCACTCACAGCAGCAGGGGCTGTTCAAACGCTATCACGAATACATTGTGGCATTCGCCAAGCGGGCGGAATTGCTCGACAACATTGGTGGCGGAGAAGGCGAGATCAACGCTGGCGCAATGAAGAAGATATCGAGAGGTAACCCAGCCAGTGACTATACATTTCCAGCGGGAGTACGTTTCGATGCTGCTGACGGGCTCGAGCTTACGGGCACCTATGGTGACACCGAGACAGTGACAGTAGTAGAGGGTCGGTTGATCTGTGAGAATGGCAAGACTGCGGAAGAAGTGACCTTGCGTGCCGGATGGACTCAACGAAATCAGATGGACTCATGGTTTGCCGGTGAGGAGACCTATGACACGAAGGGACAGAAGGTCCTCGAATTCTACTTCAACGGGGCTGGCAAGCTGAAGTGCCGCAAAGAACGCACCAAAATCACGCCCCCCTCGATACTGCCAGAATACGGCATGGTCAGTTCACAAACGGGTTATGTGGCTGAATTGATGGGGGCTTCCGTGTTTCCCACTCCGAAGCCTGTAGCGATGTTGAGCGACTTCCTGAAGTGGTTCGTAGAGGAAGGCGATCTTGCGATGGACTTTTTTGCGGGAAGCGGAACGACGGGTGAGGCAGTGTTCCGAAGTCATGTTGGCGGAACTGGCGGGAGATTCATTCTTGTGCAGTTGCCTGAACCACTCGATCCGGCCGTGCCGGACCAGAAAGTGGCGGCGGAGTACTGCGAAGCAATGCAGAGGCCCCGGAACATTGCGGAACTTACCAAAGAGCGACTGAGGCGGGCTGGAAAGAAGGTTCGAGAGGAGAATCCTCTTTTCGAGGGTGATGTTGGCTTCCGTGCTTACAAACTCGACACGAGTAACATCCGAGCGTGGAATCCCGATCCGGATGACCTCGAAGGCACGCTTCACGCCCATACGGAGCACTTGGCATCTGGTCGAAGTGAAACCGACGTGCTCTACGAGCTGCTTCTGAAGCTTGGTCTGGACCTGGCAGTGCCGATCGAGACGCGGGAGGTTGAGGGCAAGGACGTTCACGCCGTCGGTGCTGGGACGCTGTTCGCCTGTCTGGCCGAGTCGATTTCGCGGGACGATGTGGAGGCCCTCGCGCAGGCGATCATCGACTGGCACAAGGAGCTGGCCCCCGAGGGTGAGACGACCATCGTATTCCGCGACAGCGGCTTCGCCGACGACGTGGCCAAGAGCAACCTGGCGGCGATCCTCGTGCAGGCGGGCTTCGACGACACCCGGATTCGGAGCCTGTGAGCAAGGAGGCAACGCCATGAAGCTACATTTTGAACCGAATCTGGATTACCAGCGCGACGCCATCGAAGCGGTCTGCGACCTGTTCCAGGGTCAGGAGATCTGCCGCACGGAATTCACCGTGACCAAGGATGCGGTGGGCGGCGCGTTTCTGCCCGGCATGGAGAGCGACCTGGGCATCGGCAACCGGCTGAAGCTGCTGGACGACGAGATTCAGAAGAATCTCAACGCGGTGCAGATGCGCCACGGACTGCGGCCGTCGGAATCGCTGGTGTCTGGTGATTTCACCGTGGAGATGGAGACGGGCACGGGCAAGACCTACGTCTACCTGCGGACGATCTTCGAGCTTCACAAGCGGTACGGTTTCACGAAGTACGTGATCGTCGTGCCCTCGGTGGCGATCAAAGAAGGCACGATCAAGACGCTGCAGATCACCCGCGACCACTTCGAGAGCCTGTATCCCGGCTCGAAGGGCTACGAGTTTTTTCAGTATGATTCGAAACATCCGGAAAACGTTCGGAATTTTGCCACCAGTCCGCACGTGCAGATCATGGTGGTCACCGTCGGGGCGATCAACAAGAAGGACGTGAACAACCTCTACAAGGAGAGCGAGAAGACCGGCGGCGAGAAGCCCATCGACCTGGTCCGGGCGACCCGGCCGGTGATCATCGTCGACGAGCCGCAGAGCGTGGATGGCGGCTTGGAGGGTCGCGGCAAGGAGGCGCTGGGGGCGATGAACCCGCTCTGCACGCTGCGTTACTCGGCCACGCACGTGGACAAGCACCACATGGTCTACCGGCTGGACGCGGTGGACGCCTACGACCGCAAGCTCGTCAAGCAGATCGAGGTGGCGTCGGCGGGCGTTGAGGGCGCGTTCAATCGGCCGTACGTTCGGCTGGTTTCGACGAAGAGCACGCGTGGCACGGTAACGGCCCGCGTCGAACTGGACATGCAGACCAAACACGGCGCGGCACGGAAAGAGGTGACCGTCCAGGACGGTGACGACCTGGAGCAGACGACCGGGCGCGGCATTTACGAGGGCTTCCGGATCGGGGAGATTCGGGCTGGGCGGGGCAACCAGCTTCTGGAAGTGCGTCATCCCGGCGGCGAGGATTTCCTGGAGCCCGGCCAAGCCATCGGCACGGTGAACCAGGACGACCTGAAGCGGCAGATGATCCGGCGAACGATCAAGGAGCACCTGGACAAGGAGCTTCGCCTGGCACCGCAGGGCATCAAGGTGCTCAGCCTTTTCTTCATCGACAAGGTGTCGCACTATAGAAGCTACGATGAAGACGGTAATGTGGTAAAGGGTAAATACGCTTTGATGTTCGAGCAAGAGTATCGACGCTTGGCCAAGCATCCGGACTACGCCACGCTTTTTAAAGGTATCGACCTTGAGACCGATGCCGAAGACGTTCACAACGGCTATTTCTCCATCGACAAGAAGGGCAAGAGCGTCGAACCCGAATTCAATTCCCGAACCGGAGAGCTGAAAGTCGGGGCTACAGAGGATGCGGAGCGTGCCTATAACCTCATCATGCAAGAGAAGGAGAAGTTGCTTAGCTTCGACTCGAAGCTGAAGTTCATCTTCTCGCACTCGGCCCTGCGCGAAGGCTGGGACAACCCGAACGTGTTCCAGATATGCACGCTGCGTGACATCGGTACCGAGCGCGAACGCCGCCAGACGATTGGGCGCGGGTTACGATTGTGCGTGGACCAGACGGGCAACCGCGTGCGCGGCTTCGAGACCAACACGCTGACCGTGGTCGCGACCGAGAGCTACCGGGACTTTGCCGACAACCTTCAGAGGGAAATCGAAGCGGATACCGGCATTCGCTTTGGCATCGTGGAATCGCATCAGTTCGCGGGGATCGGCGTGACCGGCAAGGATGGCCAGGTTCACCCGCTTGGCGTGGACAACTCGGAGGCGATCTGGAAACACCTCAAGGAGCAGGGCTACATCGACGGCAAGGGCAAGGTCCAGGATGCCTTGCGGACGGCGCTGAAGGAAGGCAAGGTCGATCTGCCCAAGGCGTTTGAGGGTCAACGACAGCACATCGAAAGCGTGCTGAAGAAGTCGGCTGGCAAGCTCGACGTGAAGAACGCTGATGACGGCATTGTGGTCAGGACCCGGCAAGCGGTCCTGCACAGCGCAGAGTTCAAGGCCCTCTGGGATCGAATCAAGCACCGGACAACCTATCGCGTCTACTTCGACAATGACGCCTTGATCAGGGACTGCGCCAAGGCGATTGAGAAAGGCCCACCCGTCAGTCGAACCAGGCTGACCTGGAGGAAAGCCGACCTCGAGATTGGCAAGGCGGGTGTGCTGGCCGAGGAGACGAGCGTCTCTGCGGCGGTGGCGATGGACGACTCCGACGTCGAGCTGCCAGACATCTTGACCGACCTCCAGGACAAGACGAAGCTCACGCGACAGAGCATCGTCGCCATCCTGACGAAGAGCAACCGGCTCGACGATTTCAAGAAGAACCCGCAGGAGTTCATTGACCTGTCGGCCGAGGCGATCAACCGGTCGAAGCGGCTGGCCCTGGTCGATGGCATCAAGTACCGGCGGCTCGGCGATGAGTGCTACTACGCTCAGGAGCTGTTCGAGACGGAGGAACTGCACGGCTATCTGACCAACATGCTGGAGACGAGCAAGTCGGTCTACGAACACGTCGTGTATGACTCCGAAGGCGTGGAGAAAGGATTCGCCGAGAAATTGGAAAACAACGAGGCCGTGAAGGTCTACGCCAAACTGCCCGGATGGTTCAAGGTGCCGACCCCACTCGGTTCATACAACCCCGACTGGGCGGTGCTGGTGGAGATCGACGGCGATCAGCGACTGTACTTCGTCGTGGAAACCAAGGGCACCCTGTTCGCCGATGCCCTGCGTGCCACCGAGCAGGCGAAGATCGACTGCGGTCGTGAGCACTTCAAGGCGTTGGGTTCCGAGGTCATTTTTGACAAGGACGACGGCCAAGCCCTCGTCTTCGACAGGCACATGCCGTGAAAGGGGCTTCGCTATGCATGCAGAAGACCGCACATTGAGCGTTGTGTTCGAGACTTCCGTCCGGTTGATGGTGCCCCTCTTCCAGCGGCCTTATGTTTGGAACGAGTCGGACAACTGGGAGCCTCTTTGGGAAGCGGTCAACACCGCCCTGGAGCGGCGGCTGGTTGAGAAGAAGCCCCGGCCGCACTTCCTCGGGGCCATCGTCCTTGATCAGATTGACACCTTCACCGGTGAGGTCGGGGCGCGTCAGGTTATTGATGGGCAGCAGCGCCTTACCACGCTGCAGGTCATGATCGCGGCGATCCGGGATCTGTGTGCTTCTCTTGAGCAGAAAGAGTACCAGGAGGCCTTCAAGCGACTGTCTGAGAATTTCGTACCCTCAAAGAAGGATGCTGACAGTGTGTTAAAGGTCTGGCCGACCAATGAAGACCGGCCGCATTTTCGGAACACAATGTGTGCCGGGGCACTGGACATGCTTGCGAAGAGGTACTCCACAAAGGCTACAGCCAAGACATTCGGGCATCTCATCCCGGACTGCTACTCCTATTACTACCGCAAGTTCACTGAACTTCTTGCGTACGCGGAAGGCGACGAATTGGGCGCTTTGCTGGCCGGGCTATTCGACTCAATTCGCCAAGACCTCGTGCTGGTCGTGGTGGACCTGGATCGCGGCGACGATCCGCAGCTGATCTTTGAAACGCTGAACGCCCTCGGAACTCCGCTTCTGCCATCCGACCTGTTCAAGAACTTCCTTTTCCATCAGGCACATCAGCAAGGCGACAATGTCGAAGAGCTCCACCGCAAGTACTGGAAGCCTTTTGATGAGGGATCCGATTATTGGCGGACGGAGATCAGGCAAGGGCGTCTCAAGTGGCATCGCATTGACCTCTTCCTGGCTCACTACCTGACGCTTCTCAAGCAAGAGGTCGTGAGCATGACGCATCTGTTTGGCGAATTCCGCGATCACTGCCTGAGCAATGGCTTTCATGCGGGCAAGCAGCTGGCCAACCTCAGAACATACGGAGATGTATTCAGGGCTTTTGAGGGTTTCGCTCCAGACTCCCGGGAAGGCCTGTTCTTCCAGAGACTGGATGCCTTGGATACCAGCATGGTATTGCCCGTGCTTCTTGAAGTCTTCTGTCGGCCGAAGTCAGATGCCGATCGTCTGCGATTCATCGAAATCCTTGAGTCTTACCTGGTACGGCGGGCTGTGTGCGGCCTGACCTACAAGAACTACAATCGCCTGTTTGTCGATCTGCTTAAGCGGCTCAGCAAGACGGAGTTCTCGTCGGAGGAGTTGCGGAAGTTCCTTCTGGAACGCGAGGGCGAGAGTGCTGAATGGCCCACGGACGACATGTTCTCAAAGGCTATCCAGGAGTACCCAGCATACAACAAACTGAAGCGGTCAAGGACCAGAATGGTCCTGGAGGCCATTGAGCAGCAGCTGCGCACCGCAAAGGCCGAGAAGATTCTGATCGATGAGAAGCTCACAATAGAGCATATCATGCCGCGCGAATGGCACGCCAATTGGCCCCTTCCTGAGGGAGCAAATGGAGACCAGGAGGATCTGCGCAACCATATGGTCCACACGTTTGGCAACCTGTCGCTGGTCAATGGCAAGCTGAACCCGTCGCTGTCGAATGCCGGATGGATAGCCAAGAAGGCAGCCTTGGGCGAGCATAGCGCTCTCGCAATGAACCGCCAACTGCAACAGTACGACGATTGGGACGAGAAGCGTATTCTTCGTCGCGGCATGCAGATGGCCGAGATCGCCGTCAAGCTCTGGCCCAGACAAGAATAGGAGGCGACGAAGGTGCCCGTAGAAAGCGAGAAGTCGCAGGCGGTCGAGCGGTCCCTTCCGACGGAGCTGCGGCCAGTTTACAGGCGCATGGTTCAGGAATACGAGTTCCTCACCCACGTTCGATATGGGCGGGGCTATGTCGCATATGAGGTCCTTGGGCAGATGGTGTTGTCAGGCTGGAGGCCCAGTGCCGAGCAGCACCCAGACAGCCAGCTGTCAGAGCCTGAAAGCTAAGGTGGCACCAACGGGCCTCCTTGGCGGGAGCATGGGAGGCTGCCGATTCTGGAAGTATCATTCGTGTCGCCCTGACGGTGGAGCGATGCGAGGTCCTGACGCGTGATGGCTCGTGTGCTTGCTCGATGGGGGGAAGACGCTGAGATGTAGCAGGTGTCCATCGCCACAAATCGGCCACACACGGCCGCGACGACGGCACACGTGGCCGACGGGTAGGGTCACTCTTGTCCAAAACAATTCTGAATTCGCGGCAGGTTACAAGCGCTCCTGGAAGGGGTAGGATGGGTGTTGATAGACGCCCAAACACCCAACCAGGAGACGCGTAGATGGTATCGGTCGCCAGTCTGTTTGCACAGGTTCTTTCGCTCATTTCGCGCCGTGAGTTCAGCCGGGCCGTCCGCCGGCGGGACGCCGAGAAGGCCGCCAAGGGCTTCTCATGCTGGGACCAGTTCGTGGCCATGCTCTTCTGCCAGCTCGGCGGGGCCAACAGCCTCCGCGAGATCTGCGGCGGGCTGGCGACCGCCCTGGGCAAACTGCGACACCTCGGCCTCGCCCAGGCCCCGTCCCGCAGCACGCTGAGTTACGCCAACAGCCACCGGCCGTGGGAACTGTTCGAGGACGTCTTCGGCAGCCTGCTGGTCCAGGCACGGGCCATCGCGGGCCGGCAGAAGCGGAAGTTCCGCTTCAAGAACCCGCTGCGCAGCATCGACGCCACCACGATACAGCTCTGCCGCGAGGTCTTCGACTGGGCTCGCTACGGCCGGACCAAGGGGGCCGTCAAGCTGCACCTGATGCTGGACCACCAGGGCTGCCTGCCGGGCTGGGCGTGCATCACCAAGGGCAAGGTGCACGACGTAACGCCCGTAAAGACGCTGCGATTCGCCCCCGGGACGATCGTGGCGATGGACCGGGGCTACAACGACTACGGCCTGTTCGGACGCTGGTGCGAGGCCGGGGTGTACTTCGTGACGCGGCTGAAGTCCGACGCGGTCTACCGCATCGTGGATATCCGGGCCGTGCCGGCCGGCGGCAGCGTGCTGATCGATGAACTGATCGAGTTGGACAGCATCCAGGGCCGGCGGGAGTGCCCGCACACGCTTCGGAGGGTGGTGGTCTGGGACGAGGTCAACGCCCGTTCGATCGTGCTGGTGACCAACCACCTGGGCTTCGCGGGCAGCACGATTGGGCGGATCTACAAGGAGCGTTGGCAGATCGAGCTGTTCTTCAAGGCGTTGAAGCAGAACCTGAAGGTGAAGACCTTCGTCGGGACCAGCGCCAACGCGGTGAAGGTGCAGATTTGGACAGCATTGATTGCCCTGCTGCTGCTGAAGCTGATGCAGTTGCGTTCGAGCTTCGGTTGGAGCCTGTCGAACCTGGCGGCGATGCTGCGGATGAACCTCTTGACCTACCGGGATCTGTGGAAGTGGCTGGATGAGCCGTACGTGTATCCGGCTTCAGAGCCGCCGGAATATGCCCTGCCTCTTTTTGCGAATATCCTGGACAGCAAAACGGGGGGAACCTGAAATGGCGGCGGCAAAATCGGGCCGGGAAGGACGCGCAGGAGGGCCTGAAACCGTCCAAAAGCCCCGGAGTCGAGGCGGAATCACCCCCGAGAAGCCCACCGAGCTACGGACCCCCGACTATCTTGGACAGCAGTGGGGTAGGGTAGAGCCTCGTGGTATCGGCCAAGGACGTCCGCGAGCGTGGCCGTTCGACAGAAAGGAAATGGCTATGGCTAGAGGCGACAGCCTCTTTCGGCAGTGGGAGCTGATCAAGGTGCTCCAGGCTCACCGGTTCGGCGTGAGCACGGACGAGTTGTGCGCCCGGTTGGATTGCAACAAGCGAACTGTGCAGCGCGACTTGGGCGTTCTCCAGGATATCTTCCCGATCAGTTACGAGCAGCGTGACCGGGGCAAGCGGTTCTGGAAACTGGCCCAGAACGCCGTCGAATCCGAGCAGCTCCAGCTGACGATGACCGAGATGCTCAGTCTGTTCATGTCGCAGCAGCTCCTGCTGCCGCTGGCGGGCACGCAGTTCGGCGACGGCCTGCAGAC
>CAZOVB010000083.1:0-17927 GCA_964583095.1 uncultured Planctomycetaceae bacterium | reverse complement strand
AGGAACCTGCCTATCCCCGTGAGCAGGACGACGACCAAGGGCAGTCTGACGGACAGGACGCGCCGACTTGGTGAAGAACCCGTACTGGTAACGGCTTGGCAACGCAAGCTGAGGACGATCACCAGTGAAATAATAGAAATCACAATGTAAGGAGACAGAAGAATGCAACGTGCACGGATGAAAGTGCCCGCTATCGTGCTTGTCGCTCTGATGGCGTCCGTGTTGACTGTTGGATGCGGGACGGAACAGCCCGAGTACGACAGGACGTACCGTCCGGCGAGCCCTCAGCAGCCTCAGCAATGGTCGCCGCAAGAGGACGGCTCGCCTCAGCAGCAGGCACCCGAACAGCCACGAGAGGGCGATGGCGAGTCGTCGTGGTAGACCCCATGGCCCGCTAATTGAGAATGTGTCTCATTTGTTGGTGACCCGAATCTTCTGCCGGCCCGGGACACTCGACATGAAACGAAACAGGCCGGCGTCTTAGAAAAGGACGATGATCCTATGATTCAACGCAACGCAAACAAGGTACTCATTGGTGTCGGCGCGGTTGTCGGTATCGCTATGGTTGCACTTCTGGTGACCGCGCAATTACCGGCGCTGGCTCAAGTGCCGGCCCAGGATGGGCCTGGGGCCCAAGCGGAACCTTCCCGGCAGACCATGAAGGTCGGCACCTACAGTCCGGAGAAGGCCTTTGAGGCCCATCCGGCCCAGAAGGAGATGATGGAAGCCCTGCGGACTGCGCAGACGCAGATGCAGAAGGCCCAGCAGGAAGAAGATCAGCAGAAGATGCAGCAGATCCAGCAGCAATATGCGCAAGCTCGGCAACAGGCGGTCGAGAAGTTTCAGCAGGATGTCTCCGAGGCACTTCCTGCGGCTGCCAAGGCCGCCGGCGTCAAGGTGGTGGCGATGGAGGTCGTGTACAAGGCCGATGATGTCAAAGCCATCGACATCACCCCGCGCCTGGCCAAGGCCTTCGAAGAAGAGGAAGACGACGGCGAAGGGCGCGAGGCACCGGCCGTGCCGCAGTTTCCTCGGCAGTAGCCTGCCAAGGGTCCGTTCAAACAGGGCAGATGCCGCTCCTGCTGCCAAGCGACAGGGGCGGCATTTCTGCGCTGCCTGACACCGATGGACTCCTGCCAGTCGTCTCCGACAAGAAGCGACCGACTGTTCGACGGCAGAACTCATCCGAGTGGTAACCCATCGCCCCAGCCGCTCCGGCACGATACGATACCGGCCATGACGCAGGACAAGACATCCACTATTGCTTCACCCGCGACGCGCCACCAGTTCGGAACATTCGCAGGCGTCTTTACGCCCTCGCTGCTGACGATCCTGGGCGTGATCATGTTCCTCCGGATGGGCTTCGTGATCGGTCATGGAGGAATCCGCAACACACTGGTGATCCTCCTGCTCGCCGAGGCGATTGTCATCCTGACGGCCATGTCGATGGCCGCCATCGCCACCAACACGCGTGTGCGGGGTGGCGGTGCGTATTTCATCATCTCCCGCGTGCTCGGGCCGGAGTTCGGCGGGGCGATCGGTCTGGCGCTGTTCTTCGCCCAGGCGTTGAGCCTGCCTTTCTACATGCTCGGCTTCACCGAGTCGCTCGTCAGCAGCTTTCCGGTCCTCCAGCCGTACTATCTCATGCTGGCATTGGGCAGCACCGCCATGATTTTCGGCGTGAACTACATCAGTGCCGCGGCCGCCATCCGCGCCCAGTACGTTGTCATGGCCTTGCTGGTAGCATCGGTGGTTTCCTTCCTGGGCGGATCACTGGTGCTGTTCGATCCCACTGTATTCGCAGCCAACTGGGGGAGTTCCAGTCCCGCCGGGCTGGGTTTCTGGAGGCTCTTTGCGATCTTCTTTCCGGCGGTCACGGGCATCATGGCCGGCATCAACATGTCCGGCGACCTTCGTCGGCCCGACCGGTCGCTCGTGCGCGGCACATTTGCGGCCATTGCGGCCGGCGGACTGGTGTACCTTTTGCTGATCGTGTTCGTCGGGGGCAGCCAGAGTCGGGAAGACATGATCGCTACCCCTTACCAGATGCTTCTGGCCAACGCGCTGTTGGGAACATCCTTCCTGGTCATGGGGGGCGTCTTCGCGGCGACGCTCTCGAGTGCCTTCGGTTCGCTGCTGGGCGCACCACGCGTGCTCCAGGCCCTGGCGCGGGACCGCATCATGCCCGGCCTGGGGCCCTTTGCCCGGGGCACGCTTCACGGCAATGAGCCTCGACGGGCCATGTGGCTGACCCTGGCGATATCGGCAGGTGTTATCGTTCTTGCATCGGGCCCCGACGCCAGCGAGAGCTTCAACCATGTTGCCGCGGTCATCACGATGTTCTTCCTGAGCACCTACGGGATGATCAACCTTGCGGCCTTCGTCGAGTCCGTGGGGAAGAATCCATCGTTCCGGCCCCGGTTCCGCTGGGGGCACTGGAGCGCGTCCTTGCTCGGGGCCATCTGCTGCACGGCGGCAATGTTCCTGATCAACGCGATGGCTGCAGTCGTGGCTGTCATCGTTGTGGGGGGACTGTACATCCTGGTGAGTCGGCAGATGTATGAAGTCGCGTTCGGCGACGCAAGACGCGGCTTTCTCTTCTCCGTGATCGCTCGCAGTCTGCAACGACTGCGCACCGCAACCGTGCATCCCAAGAACTGGCGTCCCGCCCTGCTGGTGCTGTCGGGCAACCCGGCCACCCGCCAGACCCTCGTCCGATTCGGCGCTTGGTTTGAAGCAGGCCGGGGCATCATGACAGCCGCAGTCATCATCGCCGGCGATTTCCGCCAGCTTGCGGCCAAGCAGGAGACGGTACTGGCCAGTGTCGAGCGGTCACTGCGAGACCTTGACGTGGCCGCTTTTCCAGAGGTCGTGATCGCCGCGGACTTCGACGAGGGAGTCCGTCTGCTGCTCCAGGCGCACTCCATCGGACCGCTCAAACCCAACACGATTGTGACTGGATGGCCGCAGAGTCCCGAACGGGTCGTGCCATTCATTCGTCATTTGCGCAATATCCAGGCCTTCGGGCGAAGCATCCTGTGCATTGTCGGACAGTCCGATGTCGCGGAGTTCGCAGAACGACCACCTCGCCGCATCGACATCTGGTGGCGTGGGCAGGCCAATGGCTCGCTGATGTTGATTCTGGCTCACCTGCTGACGACGAATTTCGAGTGGAAGAGCACGAAGATCCGGCTGCTTCGGCAGGTGCAGGACGATGCGGGGGTCGAGCCGGCAACCGCCGCACTTCGTCACGTCGCTCGCCAGGGACGAGTCGCAGCCGAGGTGTCCGTTGTCGTCTCTGACGCCCCCTTTGCCAGCGTCCTGCGTGAGCAATCCAGCGACTGCGACCTGATCATGCTGGGCCTGTACCTGCCCGCGGAGGGCGGCGCCGTGGACTTTCATCGTCGCTATGAGGTCATGTTGCGAGGAATGCCGCTGACCGTCCTGGTGCAATCCAATGGAGAGGCCGACCTGCTCGCCTGAGGGCGTCGCAACGCCGCGAGATGATCGGCGAGATCATGATCACAGACCGCAACGCCGGCAGGTTCTCCCATACGCTGGAACCGCGCCACAAATGAGAGTGCGATGTCGTGAAGCCATCGGCTGATTATGCGTGAGCTTCAGCACGTGGGGCAGTGCGGCCGTCCCGCAGAACAGCGCGACCATCAGCGATATGAAATCCAGCCGGTGACCGCCATCTTCACGACCGCGGGCTTCGTCTTCGTTTCGTACGGCGGGCTGCTGACCTTCGCCAGCATCGCCGAAGAGGTACACAAGCCCGGCCGGACGATCCCACTGGGACTGATCCTGTCGCTGGTGGCGGTAACGGTGTGCTACACCTTTGCGGTGTTGTTGAAAGCCGGGCCCTCAACGGCTCCCTGACACCGATCTCCGAAGGAGGGAAGGTCATCCTGGGCGAGTTCGGTTACGTGGCCATGAGTATCGGGGCGATCCTCGCGTTTGTCTCGACCGCCAACTACCCTCCGTTGCGGCAACGTGGCGGTGCCCAGCCTCCGCCGCCGGAGGGTCAGGCGGCAGTTGCTGGAGAGTTGATCTGCGAGCCCATAGACGGGCCACCCAAGCCACCCGGCGGAAAGACTGTCAGCATCACGATGCGCAACCTCCGGTTTCCCAGCGGCGTAATAGAATGCATTGGCCCACTCGAGGTACAACTCGATATCCCCATGATGCCTTGATCGGCCGCGCGGCATTACTCTTCCTCGTCCAACGGAAGGGAGTACCAGCCCTCATACAGGGTCATGCGACCCGCGACCGGTTCGCCGTCGGCGTCTTTCACCCAGACCTTCACGTCCTTGACCGTCTCACGCAGACGCACCGGCGTGCCGTGCGGGACGTAGACCGTCCGCGTGCAGCCGGCCAACAGCAGGATGGGCAACAGGAACGAGATCAGCTTGCGGATCATTTCTGCACCTCCACGACCGGCAGGTCGCCGGTTGACGCAGATCGCGTCTGCTTAAGGGGCTTGCCGGGCGATAGCAGGATCGTTACCCTCTGGCATAGGGTTCGACGATGAAAGTTAAAGCTCGACATATCATCTGGCTGCTTTACTGCCTTGGGATAGGCGCGTATGCAGTTCGTTTCCATTTCTCTGACAAGACCGATGCGCGCATGGAGGCCGCCGGACGCTTCGCCATCATGGCGCTCATGTTTCTGGTTGTGTTGATCATTGGCACCATCCTCGAAAAAGTCGCGGAGCGTCGAAAAGGACGTGGGAGCGAGTGAGCGGTAGAAGCTAACGTCTTTTGCGGTTCTCATGGTTTGCCCCAGCCGTCTTCGCCTTGCGGCTTCGACGTGCCAAAGTGCTGGCGGACCTTCGCCCGCAGGTGGTCACGGGTCGGGCGGTCCGGGTCGGCGTCCTGGGCCGTGGGCCGCTGCTTGGAGACCCACGGCAGGAGGGCCTGGAAGAAGGCGGTCAGGATGGCGATCACCCACTTCATCACGACTTGCTCAGGCCGCCGAAACGGTCGAGGTCCGAATGCTTGATCTGGATGCCTTGCTTGATCTGCTCGATAAGCTTGGCGGACGGGGCTTGTCGGACATTCCATGCAGTTTCGACACAGAACAGGCTCCTGGCAACCCGATCGGCTGGCTTTGGGCAGCGCTGTCGGGCTCCTCCTGGCCCTTACGGTTCTGTTACCCGCTACAGCCTTGGCCGAGGCGCCGGAATGGGTGAACATCACCGGGAATCTGACGGGCAGTCTGGAAGGCTACAGCCACGAGATCCCCGGTGCCCGGGGCGTGGGAGGCCTGGCCGTCGATCGCCACAGCGGAGACCTGCTGGCCGGGCTCAACGGCCCGCCCTGGGGGCTCTATCGCAGCAGCGACGGCGGGAAGAGTTGGACGCGGCTGGACGAGGGCGAGGTCGCCGGAGGCTGGACTCGACCGTTCAGCCTGCAGGTGGATCCGAACCGTCCCGGGCGGATCGCGGCGTTCCGTGTCGGACCGCCCGGCCCGGCTCACAACAAGCCGCGAAGCGCCTGCACGATAGACGCCGGCAAGACCTGGCACGAGATCGATCGGCCCAAGGCGCTGGGAGGCCTGGCCGGGTGGCGCCACGGCATGGTCGACTGGTCCGACGAGACGCCCAAGCACATGATTGCACAGCCCCGAGTCCGGCCTGACCTTTCAGTCAGCCACGACGGGGGCAAAAGGTTCGAAGCTCTCAAGACCGAAATCGCCGGGATTCAGCAGCCCGATTGCAACATCGAATATATCAAGGCTTATGAACCCCAGTCCTATCAGCGATTTGTCGACCACCACGTGCTGGGCTACGGAATCGCACAAGGGGCGGTCCTTCTGGGCGACTTCGACGGCATGAAACGCAGCACCGACGACGGAGAAACCTTCCAGAAGACGGCGGACTTCCTTGTAGCGGCCTACACGCCCGTCCTCTTCGACGGCAAGCTCTACTGGGGCGGCGAGCAGGGAATGCTGGTCTCGGACGACGCGGGCAAGACCTGGTCGTTGCAAGGGGCCAAGCTGCCCATGATCCGCCAGGGCCCGCTGTTCGGCTCCGATGCCGATGAGATGGTCGTCGTCACCGAAGACGGCGTCTACCGCACCACCGACGGCGCGAAAACCTGGAAGAAACTCTGCGACCTGTACCGCGACCCGACGGCGTGGCGATCGGAGCTGGGCCCGGCCTGGCTGCGACACAGCTACGCCTGGGACCACAGACGAAACACGCTTTACTTAGCCGGCATGGCCGGTTCCATCTGGAAACTCGAGGTGCCCGAATGACCCGTTATATCAAGAATCTGACCATCGCGCTGGACGCCGAGGGCAACAACCTCAAGGAAATGCAGAGCTTCGTCAATCTCATGCCCGGGGAGGTCACCGGTTGTGTGGGCTGTCATGAGCAGCGCATCCGGGCGCCGCACAAGATGCCGTCGCTGACCCTCCAGGCGTTGGATCGTTCACCCAGTCGGATCCAGCCGCTCGATGAAGCGCCCGAAAGCGGCATCCTGCATTTTCCGCGGGACATCCAGCCGATCCTGGGCAAGCACTGCGCCGGTTGTCACAACTGGAACAAGCCGTCCGGCGGGATCGTCCTCAGTGACGACATCGGCCTGGGCGTGCATCACTCGATCCACTCCCTGGCCCGGAAGGAGCTGCTCACGAAGCGCAGGCGGAACTTTCTGAGCAAGTTCACCGGCGGACACCACGACGTCGAGGCCAGCCCGGAAGAACTCAGATGGCTTCGGAACTGGTTCTTCACGCACGGCCAGTACAGCGGCACGTATGGTTCGCTGGGGACCCGAACGGGGGGAACGGGCATGCCCTGGGCGCATCCGACCAACAAGGACCACGCCCCGCTGATGCCTAACCTCTCGATCGACACTGCCGTTCTGGAAAGCCGATGCGACTCGTGTCACCTGGGCGGCAAGGAACGCAAATACAGGGGCGGACACGCCGGGGCCACCTGGCCCTTCGGGATCTACCACTCGGATTACTTCAACTTGAGCAATCCCGAGAAGTCGCTGATTCTCCTGGCCCCGCTGGCCCGGGAGGCAGGAGGCCTGGGGCTGTGCCGAAATCGCAAGCCCGACAAGCGACCCAAGGACATGGTCACCGAGGGAGATCCCCATGTAATCTTCCAGGACCGGCAGGATCCGGACTACAAGGCCCTGCTTGCCCAGGTGCGCAGTCTTGCTGCCCAAGCGCGTCGGAAGCGCGTCTTTCCGGTGGAGAACTGGAGGCCCGTGCCGGATATCCTTCGGGAAATGAAGCGATACGGCGCCCTGCCCGAGAGCTTCGATATCCTCAAGGACCCCGTCGATCCGTTTGAACTGGACGAAGCGTATTACCGCCTGTTCTATCCAGGAGGCAGACGCTTCCGCCAGGAGAAGCCCTGATCGATGGAGCCAGCCAGGATCCGGCCGGGCAATGCCATGACGCCCTGGATCGAGCAGACAAAGGTTCAAACGCGTCAAAACCCGACCTCGGGCCTTGCATCTGCAAACCCACAAGGGATAATCGCTGCCTACCCGACAGCAAAGGAAAGGAAACCAACACATGGCGCATCTCGGCTACACCGACACCCCCGTAATTCCCGGAAGCACCTACCGCGTGCACGATTCGTCTCGTCCCCAGCCGCGGGTTATCACACCCCCCACCGCCTCTACGCAGGACAAGGCCGGCGCAGCTCCCAGCGACGCGGTGATCCTCTTTGACGGATCGCGCGACACCTTCGACAACTGGCAGAGCCTGGCCGGCGACGCCTGCCCGTGGGAACTGGGCCAGGGCTTCATGCAGGTGGTGCCCAAGTCCGGCGACATCTGTTCCAAGCAGGAACTGGGCGACTGTCAGCTTCACCTGGAATTCGCCGAGCCGGAAGAGATCAAGGGCGAAAGCCAGGGCCGCGGCAACAGTGGCGTGTTCCTGATGGGCATGTACGAAATCCAGGTCCTGGACTGCTACAACAACCCCACCTACGCCGACGGCACGACCGGTGCGATTTACGGGCAGTTCCCGCCGCTGGTCAATGCCTGTCGCGAGCCGGGCAAATGGCAGAGCTACGACATCATCTGGATCGCTCCCCGCTTCGAGGACAACAAGCTGGTAACGCCGGCCCGAGTGACGGTGATCCTCAACGGCGTGCTGTTGCACCACGATCAACCCCTCCAGGGCCCCACGCAGCACAAGAAGCTGGCGGAGTACAAGCCCCACGGCCCCACCGCCCCGCTTCGCCTTCAGGACCACGGCGACCTGGTGCGCTTTCGCAACATCTGGTTCCGCCCGCTGACCGGCTACGACCAGGAATAGACCAAGTCCGCATTCAGCCTTGAATGCAGCAGCGCCCGGACGGTTTGCTAAACGGTCCGGGCGCTGGTTTTTTTCGGTCTCTTTGTCCCCGCCTCGGCGCTTACTGCTCCACCAGTTCGTACATGCCGTGGCCCACGTAACGGAGCCTGCCCTGGCGGACCAGGTGCTGCCAGACCTCCTCGGGCCACCCGGTCGGGGGCGTGATGGCGGACAAGCTCTTGTCGGCGCCCTTGGAAAGCGGACCTCGCCCCAGTTGGGACTCATCGTCAAGGCGCGTGAGCTTCGCGCGCTTCCGAAAGGCAGCCAGGGCCTTTTTGCACTCGCCCGGGTCCGGGGCGTCTTCCTCACCGGTCGTATCGGGGGCCCGATGGAGTTCGCTCAGCAGCGTATCGAGCCCGGCCACATCGCGCATGCCCACCACGTGCTGGTAGCTTCGGGTGGGCAGGTCGCTCTTTCCCAGCAGGGCGTAGATCTGCTTCCACTCAGCCGAGGCCCGCCTCGGGTCCGGGTACTCGCGGACCTTCTCGAGCAGTTCGTCGAGCTTCCCCAGGTCGGCTTGTTCTATCATTAAGGCTCCTTCCAGCAAGGCTTCCATTCTACAGACCCCCGCCCCGCCCTGCCAGAGGGCAGGAAAGTCAGCTGCCTCCAGGTTGCAGCGCAGGAATTTGGCTGCTCAGGCTCACTCCAGGATCAGCCAGGGGGCCTCGGGCAGAAGCTCCAGGCGGACCGCGCCGTCGGTGACGGTCAAATCCCGGCTCTGTCGGACTCCGCCGGCCGGGTCGAGGATCTTGAGCGTCTTGAGACGAGCGTTGTCGATGAGCAGCCGGCCCTGAATGTTCTCGACGCGGTACGGCATCTTGCCTGTGCTGAGGATCTTCCAGCCCTGGATGGTCCGGCCTTTCTTCTTATCCTCGTGAGTGGCTGCCTCGATCTTCCAGCCGGTGGGACGCGCGCGGGGGGTGATCTGGACAAACAGCCTGCCCGAGTCGGCGATCGGCTGGCCATCCAGGGACACTACGGCAATGCCGATGTGCTCATTGGACGATTTGAACGTCACGTCGCTGAGTTTCACCTCCCCGGCGCCACCGAGGAACCCGACAGCCACCTGCGCCTCGGGCACGTCGAGGGTTACCAGGCCCTTGGATCGGTCGCAGCGCACGGCGCCATCGAGGCTGGTAACGACGGGATTGGTGCGGTCGTAGTCTCGAACGGCCTGGGCGACCTGGTCCTCGCCCTGGGCGAACTCCACCATGACCGGCCCCATCAGGTAGGCCTCCGGGGGCATCTTCGATTGGGGCTGGCCCTGGGCAGCATCCGGGTTGTCATCGGCGTAGAGCGGATCGAAGTCCAGGCCCTCGGGCAAAAGAGGCATCTCCAGGGAGACCAGTTCCTCGAAGGTGCGACGCTCCAGGATGGCTGGCTCCTTCTGCACGCCGTAGCCTCGCCGGGCGATCAACGCCGCGGCCGGGTACCCCAATAGATGGCCCGGCTCGGAGGAGTTCCATTTCTGGATCGGAAAGCCCTTGCCCTGGCTTCCAAAGGGGAAGAAGTACCCCCTGGAACCGCCGAAACCGATGTTCCGCGGCCCGGCGAAGGAAGACCCGGCCATGTTGGGCACGTTGGTATAGATTGCGTGGAGCAGCGCGCTTTCGTTGGTGAATTCGCTGGGGTTGGCCCAGAGAGTCTCGCTGACCATAAAGGGATGCCCGGCCACCTGTCGATGCGCCTGGGCCAGTTCCAGAGGCTGGCGGGTCATGGAGATCGACTGGAAGATGTCTCCGGTCTGGATCATGTAGCCCCGTTTGGGCCCGTAATGATTGACCGCCCCGGGATAGCTGTTGAGGATGACCACATCTCCAGCCGACTTCACCCAGTTCTCCAGGTCCTGCATCAGAGAGGGAATCGCGGGCCGAAAGTTGCTGGTCATCACCAGTTGCCGGCAGCCCAGATCCTCGTGGAGCCAGCGTTTCATTTCGGTGTAATATTCCCGCTGGATCTTGGCGGCGAAGATCATCTGATCCTGCAAGCGCCTTGGGTTGGGCAGTTCCTTTCGGCCTTGCGGACCGGCGAACCACCAGGAGAGGAAACCAAGCCGCTTGGCCTGGAGATCGTCGCCCTGGGCCTCTCTGTCTCCCCAGGCCTCCATCGCCTTTTCCAGCGAGCCGTACTTCTCGATGGCCCACTGGGCGAAGTGGCTCTGTGCGTTGGCCAGAGGCTTGCCCCGCAGCGAACCGAAGGTATAGAACAGCAGCGTATCTTCGTTGAAGAAGGTGATCATCGCCAGGGCCGGATCGTCCTTCAGGGCCACACCTGTGTACGGGTTCTTCCTGGTAAGAAGATCCTTCATCCATGCCTTGTAGGCTTCCTGGAGCTTGGGGGAGAAGAAGATCACTCCCGGCATCCCGTCGTTGGCCTTGTAACCGTCGATTCCCGTAACCTTCGCAAAGCCTCCGTAAAACCAGGTCCCGCGGATTTCCGAGTAGATGCCCTGTTCCTTGAACGCAGCCACCATCCGCCACGTTTCATCGAGCTTGCCCGGATGGGTCTTGTTGATATCCGGCTGGTTCGGTTCGGGTTGCAGTGCGGAACCGGCCAGGCCGAGATTGACCCCCATTCGCGCCAGGAAGCGGCAGTACAGACGGACCTCCTCGTCGCTCATCCGGCGGATGTTGGTGCTGTGGGTCGCCCAGAAGCGGATCGGCTTTCCATCGCCGCGGACGAATCCGCGCTTGTCCTCCGAGAGGCGGATGAACCCGTACTCTCCTGCCTCTGGCTCGTTGAGACTGCGCAGATCGATCGGACCTTCGGCATCCACGTCGCTGTCGGTCGGGAAGGCCCAACTGTTTTCCTCGGTGGGGATGAATGGGTTCTCCTGTGCCCGGGCCGTCGAAAACAGGGCCATTACAAATGTCGCCGTGCACAGGATGATGGCAAGATGGGGTCTCATGGGTACGCTCCGGTTTTGCTTGGTGGTCGATTTGATCACGCGGCCCGTAAAGTCCCGGCCGCTCCTTTTCACCTGCGTCCATTTTACTCCGGCCGGTGGGAGCCTTCCACTTTAAACGTCCGGGGAATCCCCTGGGGAACTCGGATCTCTTACCCGAATGCAGCCGACCCACTGGAAAACCTTCCGGCCGGTTGTACAATGTGAACGTTACACTTCGGCCAAAATCCGCCATCCGCTACAGGAGTGAACGAATGGACATCTCCCCCACGCTTCGCAGGCGACTCGAATCGCAACTGGGCTTCTCGCTTCCGCCCTACCGCCTGGACTACGAAAATTTCCGCACCGATTACCGCCTGGGAATAGCGGGCCTGCACTGGGTAATGCAGATCATGCAGTTGCCCGCCTATCGCGCGGCGAGGTATCCGATCTCCTGCGCAGCCGAACAGCGCCCTGAGGCCATTCAGACCGCCGTTGCCAAGGGCCTTATCCCCGATTGCGTGGTGGACGACTGGCGCCCCCTGGTCGCCCGCCACGACGTGGACATCGTGGATTCCTGCTTCGGCCACAAGCCCGACCGCGAGAGAAAGAAGCTCCAGCTCGTCCAGGCCTGCATCGAGGCGGGAAAGGCCGTTCTCCTGGCCAAGCCCGTGGCCTCGACGCTCTCGGTGGCGATGGAGATGCTCGAACTGGCTGAGAAGGCATCGACCCCGGTGTGCATCAACCAGAACTGCCGGTACAACCCGGCCGCCTTCAGCGTCAAGAACCTGCTGGTGCCCGAGCGGATGGCCGCGCCGCAGATCCTGGAGATCCGCCAGTACTGGCGCGGCGACCCGAAGGACGACGACGACCGGCGCCCCGGCTGGATGCAGCACGTGGTGCACCATGCCGACCTGCTCGGCTGGTGGGTCGGCTCGCCGTGTGTCAGCGTCTATGCCAAATGTCGCCAGGTCAGCACGATCGCGACCTATGAGTTCGAGAACGGCGCGGTGGCTACGCACATCGAGAACCACACCGGCGTCGAGCGCAACGACAACTTCTTCCGCGTGCAGACCGCCCGGGGCGTCATCCAGGGCAAGCACAACTGGGACTGGCACCTGGGCAACGCCGAGAAACGCGACCTGGTGGATGTCTATACAGACACCTCCGAACCCCCCGCCTCCCTGCCGCTGCCGATGCTCTCCTACGAACCGCTCTGGTCGGACATCAACAAGTGGCTGCCCCACCAAGGGCCCTGGTGGGACCTGGGTGCCCCCCTGGCGGGCATGATGGGGTGCATCGGCTCGATCATGAAAGCCCTGGACACCGGCGCCGAGCCGGACAACCATCTGCGAGACGGCGTGGAGGCGCTTCGCATGGCCCTGGCGGCCGAGATCTCCGCAGCCTCGGGCAAACCCGTCGATCCACGCGAGATTCCTGAAGACTACGCCACCGTCACCGAACCGCCGGCATAGAGCCTGTCGCTACAGGGACGGATACAGACTCCGGCGGTGCCGCCTGCGGTACTGGCTGGGAGTCAGGCCGAAACTCTCCTTGAAGCTCTTAGACAGGTACGAGATATACTGGAAACCGGTGCGAACCGCGATATCCACCAGGGGAAGATCCGTCCTGGCCAGCAGATTCCCTGCCGCTTCGAGGCGAACCCGGCGCAGTTCCTGACCCGGGCTGCGACCCAGCCGCGCCCGGAAGCGCCGTTCCAGACTCGAACGGCTGATGGGGACCTCATCGAGAATATCCGAGACGCCGATGTTGTCGCTGTAGCGGTCCCGAATGAACTCCATGGCCCGACGAAGATACTCATCGGCCACGGCAATCACATCCGTCGAAGCGCGCCCGACAACCCCGATCGGCTCGATAACGACCGGTTCGGCGGGGACCTCCTCGCCGCAGAGCCTGCGGACCAGCAACTGCCCTGCCGCCTTTGCGAGGTTCTCCATGCCCGTGTCCACGCTGCTCAGCGGCACGGCTGCAAAGTCGCAACGCGTATCGGTGTTATCCACCCCCAGGATGGCGACCTCGTCGGGGACGTGGATTTCACAGTGGAGACACGCATGGAGGATCTTCTCGGCCACCCAGTCGGCCGCGCACATCACCCCGACGGGGCGAGGAAGGGAAAGCAGCCACCTCTCCAAGGTCTCGCGGCGCTCGAAGCTTCTGAAGGACCAGCGGCCGGTCTTTGGGCCAACCCCTGCCAGGTGCACGTTTGCCCGGGCGTGCCTTGCTGCCCGTACGAACCCGGCCGCCCGGGCTCGACTCCAAGGGCTCGCAGGCCCGACAAAGGCCAGTTCCTCCAGGCCCAGTCCCAGCAGGTGCTCTGCCCCTGCTTTGCCGATGCGACGTTCATCGGGAATGACGCTGGGGGCGACATTGCCCGGGGCCGGCTCGGAGATCCGAACCACCGGTTTGCCTGCATCGAGAAATGCATTCACGTCGTCCCACCAGAACATGGTGGCCAGGGCATCGCTGCGCCGGACGACTCATTTCAAGGAGGGGTGGCGGAGGGCCTGGCCAGGTTCCAGTACGACTTCGATTTTCCAGAATTCCCGGGACGGCGAAGCAGCGTGCAGCCCCCGCAGCAAAGGGTGAATGGCACCTCCGCTGCCGGCGCAACTCAGGGCGATCTGGAAAGGTTGAGGCATTAAGAAAGAATCCTGATTGGGTGCTTGCGGCATAATTATAAACGGTTTTACGCAGGAGTCAAACCACACTTTGCGGCAGGGCGGTAAAGTTATAGCTGTAGTGGAGGGTCCCGTATGGCCTTCCGCACAAAACCCTTCCTTTTTGGAGATGTGAGGAGAATCACATGAAAAAGCTACTTACGATTCTGGCAGTGGTATCGATGTTGTCGACCGGTGCGATGGCAGAGGTCTACGAACCGTTTGATTATTCGACTGACGAGTCCCTTCCCGGCCAGACCGGTGGGAACGGGTTCAGCGGAGCATGGACGGGTCCCAACGCCGGTTACACCGACGAGTGGGAGGTCGCGGACGCAAGCCTTTCCTATCCGGGGCTCGTGCCGGTAGGCAATGCCGCATACGACACCACGGCGAACTCCAGCGACTGCTTCCGCAGACTGGACATGTCCACCATGGACACGTCTGACGGCTCTTCTGTCTGGTTCAGCTACCTGATGGACTTTGCAACGTTGACCAGCAATCTGCGTATGAGCTTCTTCTGCAATGAAGCAACCTACAGCAACGGTGCGACTGTCGAGTACAAGGGCGGCAACGGGACCATCGAGTTGAAGGGCTCATTCAGTTCCACCGGAGCAACGGCTGCCACACTCAATGGCACACACCTGTACGTAGGCCGCGTTGACTTTTCAGATGCCGCCGACGGGGATGTCTTCACGCTCTGGATCAATCCGGACCTGGGAAGCACGCCCCTCGATGCAGACGCATTCCTCACGACGACCGGCACACTGGATATGAGTGCTTCGGACTACTTCCCGAGCGTTTACCTTCGTGCCGGCCGGGGTTCAGAAATCTACGTGGACGAGATCCGCATGGACAGTTCTTTTGCGGGCATCGTTCCCGAGCCGACGACGATGGGTCTGATGGGCCTGGGCCTGATCGGTCTGCTGCGTCGCCGCCGCAAATAGCAGTTCAAGCAAAGGTAAGGATTTGGAGAAACGGACGGGCGCCGTCTCCTCCTCCGACGCTCGCCCAGTTGCGGGCCCGACCCATCGCGGTCGGGCCCGCAATCTTTCTTTGGCATACTGGACCAGCGCTGGCAGTCCCTTCTGGAAGTCACTGAAGCGGCGAGCCCCCTTCCCTCACGGCCGATGGGTGCGGCGGAAGCGATTGGGCGTGGTTCCCGTCACCTGTCGAAATACCTTGCTCATCACCGTAGCGTAGCTGAAGCCACAGCGGGCGGCGATGTCGGGCATGGGCAAGGTCGTCTCCATCAGCAGCTTCTTGGCCTCCTCCACCCTCACCCGGACAATTTCCTGGTGGATCGACCGATCCAGCGTCTGCCGGAAGGCCTTTTCCAAGCTGCGTCGCGCGACGGGCACGGCCCGGAGCACATCCTGGACGTTGATCCCCTCAACGGCATTGCGGCGTATGTAGCGTATCGCACGAGCCAGCAGCGGGTCCTCCACCGCCAGTGTGTCCGTGGACTGTCGTTCGATCACTTCCTTGGGCGGTATCAGAACCACCTCAACCGGAGGCCTGCCGTGCTGGATCCAGTGATGAAGGACCGCACCGGCCTGGTAGCCGATCTGGTACGTTCCCTGGTCGATGGTCGTAAGCGACGGAGAATTGGCCTTACTGGTCAATACGTCATTGTCGACACCGAGAACCGCGATCTGCTCCGGGACAAACAGCCCCATTTCCTTGCAGGCGCGCACCAGCTCCCGTGCCTGGGTAAGGTACGCTGCGAAGATGCCGGCCGGCGAAGGCAGGGAATCCAGATAGGCTTCCATCGCTCCTGCGGCCAGGTATGCCACGGGATCCACCCGACCGGCCCACCGGGAGCCCGGCTGTGGAAAGATCTCGATCCCCGCCTTTCGGGCTGCCTCGTAGAAGCCGTCCTCTCGCTGATCAGAGTAGTAGTGACCCGGCATCCCCCAGAAACTCACCCGCCCGATCCCCTTTTCGGCCAGGTGCTCCAGGGCCCGCCGGCCGATCACCCTGTCGTCGCCCCGGACGGTCACAAAGCCTGCAATGGGATCCCGCTCAACGAGCACGACCGGCAGGGAGAGTTTGCCGATCGCTTCAATCATCTCCGGCGTGCGGGACTGGGTGATGATGCCGGCCACCTCCGGGAAATAGGAGAACCTCTTGGGATTGTTGCTTGGCCCGGGACGGTAAAGCACTTCCCAGTCGGTATGATGGCGGAAGTAGTCGATCACCCCCTCGTTGATCTGCTGCATGTGGGGACTGTCGGTGGGAACATAGAGGTGGACCGCTATGGGCTTCCCGGAAGGGCTCCTCCCGAGATCGTCTGAGGCTGTTTTCTGCTTTGGGCGCATTTCGTTCAAAAGTATGCGCGATCCGTCCGAGGTTGGGAAGAGTCATTTTCTACAATAGGGGCTGTCTCGTCGCCATGGATGGTCTGTGGCGAAACGAGACGCCGGTCCATCCGCGCCAGGCGCGAGAGTCTATGCCGGAAGGACGTTCTGGTTCGTACGCGTCTCTCTCCGGCCTTCGTCGGACGGAGAGACCGGGCGCATGTCAATGGATAAAGGTTTCATACTTACCCCTTTCAGGAGCCACACGATGCGTAAAGGCAAAGGTTTTACCCTCATCGAGTTGCTGGTGGTAATTGCAATCATCGCGATTCTCGTTTCGATCCTTCTTCCCAGCATATCCAAGGCGCGCGAACTTGCCCGAAGAGCCGTCTGCAAGACCAATCTGAAAGGCTTCGTCAGCGCCCTGGTGATCTACGAAGACACGTTTGGGCGGTTCCCCTCCCTGGGCAGCAACCACTACAACAACCATGGGAACGCCACCGGCCCCTTCGATACCATCGGAGACATGATTGCCTCTTCAGAGGATCGAAAATGCAACGCCCAGCCTATCTACCTCCTCCACACCTACTCCGGCATGGAACTGGGCCAGTTCGGCTGCCCCTCGGACGAAGACTTCTTCTCCGTTCGGGAGGTCGAAGACTTCGACCCGGACGGGGTCGGCTTTGCCGACTGGTACAACATTTCCTACGCCTTCCAGCCCATGACAACGGGCCCCACCATCGGCGAACTGGAGTTCAGGAGCAACGTAGTGGACACGAGCATGTGGATGGCAGGCGACCGGCCAAGAGAAGACAAAGACATAGACCCCACGGGGCACGATACGCGACTCGAAAAGGGCAGCGAACCTCACGGCGAAGACGGCTGCCAGTTCCTGGCGTATAACGGAGCTGTGATGTTCCGTGCAAATAACTTCAACTCGGCCGAAGTGGACGGAGACCTCGAGGGCGGCAATCACGCCTTTGTGAAGAAATACAACAAGAATGAAGAAGCCAAGCGTGAGATCTATCTGATCTGGGGCAGCAAGGGTCAGGGAATCCACGAATAGTGTTCTGCCTTCGATAGCGTCTGACCAGCCGGCCCCTTGCCCGCAGTCTTTCCATCGGGCCCGACTCATCGCGGTCGGGCCCGCATTCTATGTGCGCCGGGCATGGCGTGATGACTTGGAGGTGCAAGTCCTCTACGGGCCTTGATGACAGGAACCGTTAGCCGAACAGCAAGGGCTGCCGCCGCGAGGCGGGGTCCGAAGGAAGCTGCAGGCAAAGCTGCGGCCCGACGAACAGGAACCGCATACGAGGCGGCGTCGCGTGGGCGAGAGGGCAATGAGACTCGAAGCCCGAAGTCATCCGGAACGCGACGACGTATATGCGGCGGGCGTATGCAGCGAAGGTCACGCGTCTTACCCCGGGAGACCTGTCGGTCTGCCATGAGCTACCGGCCCGGCGACGGGCCGGGATGGACCGACAGGAGTCAGCCGAGGCCATAGTACCCTGAGCATGCCGAAGGGGAAGGGCCGAACAGAAGGAAGCCGACGCGATGCGGCACGATCGACGCAGGAACAAGGCGGAGACGACAAGGGCTGAGATGCCCGGACCACCTCAAAGGGTAGGCGACGGAATCGCCGAGAGTATGAGCTTGGTCCGCCCACCCTGCGCGGAACCGGCCGGGATCATCGCCGACGAGGCTTCGATGCTCATGGAGCAGGTGGTGTGTCGCGAGAACATG
>CAZOVB010000082.1:0-18228 GCA_964583095.1 uncultured Planctomycetaceae bacterium | reverse complement strand
GGCCGGTAATCCCCGGGCCCTTCCAACTGGACAGCCCGCGCGTGATGGATTCCACCGGTGCATTGGCCCTGGCCGACAAGCCCGATAAGCTTCTGGTAGTGGGGGGCGGGTATATCGGGCTGGAGATGGCCACCGTGTATGCAGCCTTAGGCAGCGAAGTAACGGTTGTGGAGATGCTTCCGGGCCTGCTTCCCGGGGCCGACCGCGACCTGGTCAAACCCCTGCACAACCGCCTTGGCAAGGTCCTGGCCGCCATCAAGCTCGAGACCAAGGTGGCCCGGATGGAACCCTCGGAAAAGGGGGTAACCGTCAGCACAGAGGGCGAGCACGGCGGAGAAGAGAACTTCGACCGCGTGCTGATTTCCATCGGGCGCAGGCCCAATACCGAGGATCTGGGCCTGGAGAACACGGCAGTGAAGGTCAACGACCGCGGATTCGTCGAGGTCGACCCCGAGCGGCGCACCGCGGATGAAACCATCTGGGCCATCGGGGACATCACCGGCGATCCGATGCTGGCCCACAAGGCTTCCCACGAAGGGAAGGTAGCGGCCGAGGTCATCGCCGGCGAACCGGCAGTCTTTGAGCCCCGGGGCATCCCGGCGGTGGTTTTCACCGATCCGGAGATCGCCTGGGTCGGGCTTACCCAGACCGAGGCCCAGCAACAGGGCCTGGAGGTCGAAGTAGCTACGTTCCCCTGGGCTGCCAGCGGCAAGGCCGTGAGTTTTGGACGCACCGAGGGCCTGACCAAGATGCTCGTGGATCCCAAGAGCCGGCAGGTGCTGGGGGTGGGCATCGCCGGTGTCAATGCCGGAGATCTGATCTCCGAGGCCGCCCTGGCCCTGGAAATGGGCTGCGAGGTCCGCGACCTGGCTGAAACCATCCACCCGCACCCGACCCTCAGCGAAGTGGTCATGAACGTTGCCGAGGTCCACATGGGCCTGGCCACCGAGATCTACAAACCCAGGAACACCAAGTAAACGAAAGAAGACGGGCCATCGACAGGCCCAAGCCCAGGAGAGCCCATGGCGACATATCCGGTGCCCATTTTTGAAGGCGATCGTAACCCGTGTGAATCGGCTGAATGGCTCGAATCGCTCGAATTCGCCCTGGAAGACGGCGGAGCGGATCGAGTGAGGTTCCTCTTCGAGATGCTCGCCCAGCACGCCCACCGTCGCGGGGTGGAGCTTCCCTTTACAGCGACTACGCCCTACATCAATACCATTCCGCTCGACCAGCAGCCTGCGTATCCGGGCAATCGCGAGCTGGAGCGCCGGATCAAGAGCATCATTCGCTGGAACGCGATGGCCATGGTGGTCCGGGCCAACCGGGAGACCGCCGGAATCGGCGGACACATTTCAACCTTCGCCTCGGCTGCAACCTTGTACGAGGTGGCGTTCAACCACTTTTTCCGCGGGCCCAAGGAGGGTTTCGCCGGCGACCAGGTCTACTTCCAGGGCCATGCTTCGCCGGGGATCTATTCCCGTGCGTTTCTGGAAGGACGCCTCGATGAGCAGCAGTTGATCAACTTCCGCCGCGAACTTCAGGAAACCCGAGGCCTTTCCAGCTATCCCCATCCGTGGCTGATGCCGGATTTCTGGCAGTTTCCAACGGTTTCGATGGGCCTGGCGCCGATCATGGCGATCTACCAGGCCAGGTTTAATCGCTATCTCAAGGACCGTGGGATCAACGAAGCCGCCGAGGATGTGAATGTCTGGGCGTTTCTGGGTGATGGAGAGACCGACGAACCCGAAACGCTCGGGGCGATCACGCTGGCTTCGCGGGAGAAACTCGACAACCTTACGTTCGTCATCAACTGCAATCTTCAGCGTCTCGATGGTCCGGTACGGGGCAACGGCAAGATCGTTCAGGAACTCGAAGGCGCCTTCCGAGGCGCAGGTTGGAATGTCATCAAGGTCCTCTGGGGCAGCGATTGGGATCCGCTGATCGAAAGTGAGCAGGGCGACCTTCTGGCCAAGCGTATGATGGAAGTCGTCGACGGAGAGTACCAGAAATATACCGTCAGCAGTGGGCAGTACATTCGCGAGCATTTCTTTGGGCGAAGCCCGGAGCTGCTCGAACTGGTCAAGAACCACTCCGATGAGCAGCTTCGCAAGATGCGTCGAGGCGGGCACGATCCCGAAAAGGTCTATGCCGCCTACAAGCGGGCGATGGAAACCAAGGGCAGACCCACGGTGATTCTCGCGCAGACGATCAAGGGCTATGGTCTGGGGGAATCCGGTGAAGGCCGAAACGTCACCCACCAGCAGAAGAAACTCAACGAAGAGGAACTGCGGGAGTTTCGGACGCGTTTCAATATTCCCATCAGCGACGAGGATGTATCCCAGGCCCCCTTCTACCGTCCTGCCGAAGATTCACCGGAGATGGAGTACCTGCGGCAGCGCCGGGAAGCCCTGGGAGGGGCGCTACCCAGTCGCAGTGAATCGGCCCCGGCCCTGGAGACGCCCTCGCTGACGGATTACAAGGAATTCGCCGAAGGCTCGGGCGGTCGGGAGGTCTCCACGACGATGGCCTTTGTGCGGCTTTTTGGAAAGGTACTCCGGGATAAGAACGTGGGCAAGTACCTCGTGCCGATCGTTCCCGACGAATCCCGGACCTTCGGCATGGAAGCGCTGTTTCGTCAATGTGGGATCTACGCCCACACCGGTCAGCTCTACGAGCCGGTCGACAGCGATACCATGCTCTACTATCGCGAAGCCAAGGACGGGCAGATCCTCGAGGAAGGGATCACCGAGGCCGGTTCGATGGCCTCCTTCAATGCCGCCGGGACGGCCTACAGCTCCCACGGCGTCCCGATGATCCCGGTATTCATCTACTATTCGATGTTCGGCTTCCAGCGGGTTGCGGATCTGATCTGGGCCGCCTGCGATATGCGGGCCAAGGGATTCATGATCGGTGGCACGGCCGGGAGAACCACTCTCAACGGCGAGGGGCTCCAGCACGAAGACGGGCACAGCCATTTGTTCAGTTCGGCCTTCCCGACCATTCGATCCTACGACCCGGCCTTTGGATACGAAGTGGCCGTGATCTTCCTGGAAGGTATGAAACGACTTTACCAGGACCAGGAAACGGCCATCTACTATCTGACGGTCGAAAATGAGAATTACGAGCAGCCTCCCATGCCCGAGGGAGCCCAGGAAGGTATTCTCAAGGGCCTCTACAAGTACAAGAGCTTCGATGCCGACGGAAAGCTCAAGGTCAATCTGCTGGGAAGCGGTGCGATCCTCCGGATGGTCCTCTCGGCCGCTGAGATCCTTTCAGAGAAGTATTCCGTGGCGTGCGATGTCTACTCCGCCACGAGCTACACGCAGATTCGTCGCGACTGCCAGGAAGCCGAGCGATGGAACAGGCTCCACCCGGAGCAGGAGCAGAAAACCAGTTACCTCCAGCAATTACTGGAAGGCTGCGACGGACCTTTTGTCGCCGCCAGCGACTATGTCAAGGCCGTCCCCGAGCAGGTCTCCCGCTGGGTCCCTGGGGGCTTGACAGCCCTTGGGACCGACGGATTCGGCCGGAGCGAATCACGCAAGGCCCTTCGGAGATTTTTCGAAGTCGATGCCGAGAGCATCGTGGTTGCGGCACTTCATGAACTGGCCGGTCAGGGGAAGATCGAGATGTCCAAGGTCGCCGAGGCGATCAAGGAACTGGACATGGACCCCGACAAACCTAATCCGCTAAATACTTGAGGACCTTGAGGCATTTACCATGAGTCAGCAGATCAAGCTGCCCGATCTGGGCGAAGGCATCGATTCAGCCGAAGTTGTCACTGTTCTTGTTGAGCCGGGCGACAGCGTTCAGGCCGAGCAGGGCGTCCTCGAGATCGAGACCGACAAGGCCACCATGGAAGTTCCATGCCCCCAGGCCGGCAAGGTCGAGGAAGTCAACGTCCAGGCCGGCGACACCATCGAGCCCGGGCAGGTGATTCTGACACTTGCCGGGGATAGCCAGGCCCAGGACGAGGGGAAGGATGAGCCCGAGGCCGATGCGTCCGAAGCTCCCCAAGAGTCCCGGCAGGAGGAGTCCCAGGCCAAGGCGGAGGATGAAAAGGAAAAGGAGCCCGAGCCCGAAACGGAACCGCATGCGGAGAAGAAGAGTTCTTCCGACCAGGAGTCGGGCCAGGTGGTCGAGATCAAGATGCCCGAGGTCGGCGAGGGCGTCGAAAGCGGCGAAGTCGTCAGTGTCCTGGTCGAGCAGGGGCAGGACATCCAGGCCGAGCAGGGCATTGCCGAGATCGAAACCGATAAGGCCACCGTGGAAATTCCCTGCGACCAGAGCGGGAAGGTGCAGGAAATCCGTATCTCTGCCGGCGACAGCGTCAAGGTAGGCCAGGTGCTTCTGACATTGGAGGTCAGCGGAGCTGCTCCAACCGGGCAGGAAGAAGACCAGGGCGAAAAAGCGCCGAAAGAAGAACCCTCCGGGCAATCGGAGGAGGATTCCGATAAGGAGCAACAAGAGCCGGCAAAGCCCAAGGCCCGGAAGGACCGGCCCCAGGAGGAAGATCGCTTCCGGCGACAGCTTACCGGCGATGACCTGGCGGATCGACCGGCGGCGAATGTCCCCCGGAAGCCCCAACGCGAAAAGCCTGTGATTCCAGCAGGGCCGGCCACGCGCCGCCATGCCCGGGAACTGGGGGTGGATCTGTCCATGGTGGAAGGCAGCGGTCCCGGCGGACGCATTCAGAAGGAAGACGTTGACGCCGCGGTTCGCAAGATGTCCCAGGCCATGCAGCAGACGCCCGGCAAGCCCTCGGCCGGGGGGGCTTCCAAAGCACCCAAACCGTCGGAGCCTTCCAAGACCTCCGAAGAAACCGACTCCCACGGACCTATCCGGCGCGAGAAGATGTCCAAGATCCGCCAGACCATCGCCAGGCGGATGAGTGAGTCGAAATCAGCCATCCCTCACGTGACGAACTTCGACGATGTGGACGTTACGGACCTGGAGGCGTTTCGGCAGGCCCACAAGAATGATTTCGAAACCAAACTGACCCTGATGCCCTTTGTGGTCAAAGCGGTGGCAAACGCCCTTGCCCACCACCCGGTGCTCAATGCTTCGGTGGACTTGGAGTCCAACGAGGTGATCTACAAGGAGTACTTCAGCCTGGGCATCGCGGTTGACACCGACCGCGGGTTGATGGTCCCGGTTCTCCGAGAGGCCGATGAATTGTCGATCGCTGAGATCGCATCGGCCATGGCGGAAGTCGCCGGAAAGGCGCGCTCCGGTGAAATCTCCCTGGAGGACCTCCGAGGGTCGACCTTTACCATCAGCAACCTCGGCTCGGTTGGGGGACGATATTCCACGCCTGTGATCAACGCCCCCGAATCGGCGATTCTGCTCCTGGGCCGATCGCGCCGTGAGCCGCGCGTGATGGAAGACGGCTCGATCCAGGCGCGGATGATGCTTCCCCTGTCGCTCTCGTATGACCATCGAATCGTGGATGGTGCAGATGCCGGGCGCTTCCTGGAAGAAGTAAAGAGCTACCTGGCCAGTCCGGGCAAACTCCTGCTGACGATCTAGAGCGAGTGACACAATTCTATTTGCGTTAAGCTGCCTGCAGAGGTCCTTCTCATCCTCCGGCTGCAACTGCCTGCCTGCCGCGGCAGGCAGGTCGACAATGCTGCGGCATCGCTTGTTTCGCCGTTGTTGACCGTGTTCCCTTCGCTGACGCTCAACAAAGAAAACACTTGCGTCACTCACTCCAGCAGCCTGGCCGCTGCAGAGTCGCTTGCGTTGACAGCCGGATCCGGATACCCTTTTGCCTTGCTGTTTTCTCGGGAAAAGGCCCTGAAGCAAGGTGAAAAGGAAAAGACTCCATAAGATTGCAGGCGGGCCCGGTCGAGGGTTCGCATTGCTCTGGCTGGTGACGATCGGGCCTTGTCTTCTCCTGGCCTGGTGGCTCTGGGCCCAACCCCACGCCTGGACCCATGGGCACACGCTGGACCAGAGATCCGAGGCGCTGACCACCCTCAGGCCAATGGCGTTTTCCCCCGACGGCAAGACACTGGCAGCAGGCTTTGACGGCTTGGTCCGTCTGCTTTCGGTCGATGAGCTGGAGAGTAAAACGCTCAGAACCGGTACGGATGAAGATTCGTCGTCGGCCATTTCGTCCCTTGCCTGGTCGCCCGACGGCAAAACCCTTGCGGCCTGCAGCGAGGGCGGCTGGTGGGTCTGGCAGATCGAGACCGGGGAAATTCTCCATGAGTCCCGGTCGCCTTGTCGGCTTTTCGTTGTAGCCGTGGGACCCGACAGTAACACGTTCATCTGCGGCAACGCCGGCCGCCTTCATCTCTGGCAGAGAAACCGGCAGGAGGAAAAGGTCCTCGATCTGGGGATCTCCTACGTAGCCCCGGCCACTGAAGCTCGTTTCTCTGGCGGTGGTTCCCTGGTGGCCATCGGAACGGAGCAGACGGTGAGTGTGTACGATCTCTCTGCCGGGACATTGCGCTATCTCGTGGGGGGGCAGGCGACGACATCTTTGGCCCCCATACAATCTTCTGGAAGCTTCCGGCCCGGTTGGGGAGATCCGCTGGATTTCGCCTTCGATAAAGGGCAGTTGGTGGTTCTGCATGGCCGGGCCTACGATGCCAAGATTATCCCGCTGAGCCAGACACGAAGTCGCCGCAAAGGCGAGATTACGGGCAAATCCGCTGTGGTCGGGTACGATCTTGCTTCCGGAGGGGTCCTTTGGACGCGGCCTATTGATGTCGGGGGCCAGGGCGGGTCCCTGGGCCCGAATGGACGGTTTGCTGCCATCGTCGAATACACCCCGTACGTGAGCCTGTTTGAGATTTCCTCCGGCAAGAAACGGTGGCGTCGGAAGATCCCTTCCAACGAAGACAGTCCCTCGCCACCGCTGGTCTGGTCTCCGGAGGGAGGACTTCTGGCAGTATCTCGGCTTCGGATGTGGTCCGACCTGGCCCGGGCGTTGGTCTTCGATGTACAAACAGGGCGAAAGATTGGCACCCTCAACACCAAGGACGGCAACTTCCGATGGATGAGCCTTACGGAAAATGGTGAAGAGCTTGCGACCATGGCGGATCAGCGGCTGGTTCGCCTCTGGCGCCGGGGAAAGCAGAGCGACGGCTTTCTGGACTTCTGGCAGGGCTGGGCGATTCTGGCCCTGGGAGGGCTTTTTGGTCTGGCTGCGCCGCTGCACGCGTTGAAACACGCCGGAAGGAAGAACGTACGCGGGCCGGGAATCGCACTTTCGGCCATGGCTGTTGGCGTGAGCCTGGCAGCGGTGGGCGGAGCGGCCTTTCACGCGGCCTGGTTCACCCGGCAGTCCGGTTCCTGGGACCTGCGGTGGGGGCAGGCGAATTTCTGGGAGGTGATAGCCGGTCCGGGCCTGTTGACTCTCCACGTCCTGATCGTTTCCCAGGTCCTCACGTGTCGGAATTTCTGGCGGTGGCTGGCCGTGCTGGAGGCCTGTGTGGCCATCTGGGTGACCGTTTCGGTGACCTCGACGATGATCGTCGAGCAGCAGTACGAGTTGGTCCAGAGCTTCACCTACAACCGGAACGAGTTCCTTATCTACTGGACGTGGGTGCTGGTGGGGTTGCTGGGCCCCTGGCTGGTTTGGCTGGTCATGCTGCTTTATTCCTCTCGCCGGTTTGCTTTCGTGCGACTGTGGAAGAAACGCCAGGCGCAGGAACCCGGCCCCGCAAGCCAGGGCACCGAGGCGCCCCCCGCAGGTTCAGGTTAGGGAAGCATTGGGGGAGAAGCGTACCTTGCCCGAGAGGACGGGGTCTCCATCGAAGTACTTTTCCGGAATGCTCATGGCGTCGAGCATTTTCTTGCCGCGTTTGCAGTCTTCGATCGTGAGCTTTCCGTTTCGAACCAGATCGTAGTAGGGGCTTATATCCGTCTGTCGGTATAGTTCGGCGAACTGGCGGTAGAATTCCTCCCGATCCAGCCGGGTCTTGAGTACCGAGTGCATCGCGTCGAAGCAGCGGTAGTCGTCGGTGAGGATCTCGGACTTTCTCTTCTCGAACAGCTCTGTTCCCGGAAGAGGAGTCAGAATCGTGAACTGGGTATGGGTGATTCCCTTGGCTGTGACGTAGTCTCGCAGCTTCTTGAAGTCATCGACCTCCCAGTCGGGGTCGATAATGAAAGCGCCCCAGATGATCACGCCGTTTTCCTGGAGGATACGGATCGCCTCGTTGTTGATATCCAGGGAGTTCTGTTTGTTCACGCCGGCCAAGGCGCTTTCGGTTGCGCCTTCCAGGCCCAACAGGACGGCGTACAGGCCGACATCCACCCATTTTTCCACCAGTTCCGGATGGCGGACGATGGAATCGGTACGGCACTCCATGGAGTAACTCATATCGATTCCCTCGGAGAGGATCAGATCGGCGATGGCGTTTTCGCGCTGATGGTTCATCAGGAAGTTGTCATCGACAAACGTGATGTGGTTTGTCGTGACGTGCCGGATTTCCTCCAGAACCCGTTGGGGGGACATCTGGCGGGTCTTGCCTTCGTAGAACTTCCAGACCGAGCAGAAGTTGCACCGATACGGGCAGCCCCGGCCCGTGGCGACCGAGCTGTCGGGCTTGTCGAAAAGGAAGAAGTATTCCTCGCTGTAGGCCTCGACCAGGTCGCGGCGCGGAAGGGCGATGGTATCCATATCGAGCTTGCCGGGCTCTGCCGTGGAGGCGACAAAATCTCCCGACGAATTGCGATAGATCAGGCCCGGCACCCCGGAGAGTTCCTGCCCTTTTGATAGAGCTTCCAGAAGGGGGGCGAAGCTGATTTCTCCTTCTCCCAGCGAGATGGCGTCCACGCAGGGCAGGAAGAAATCCTTCGGCATCAGGGATGCATGATGTCCGCCCACGAGCGTAAACGCATCCGGCAGAAGCTCGCGCACACGCTTGAGAACGTCCTGGGCGGCATAGACTTCCGGCGTCAGGGAGGTCACTGCCACCATGTCAGGCTGGAACTGCCGTAAGGTTTCATCCAGAGTGTCATCGAGGCGCATGTCCAGAATGCGGCAGGTATGGTCATCCCCGGCCGCTGCGGCCAGCAACTCCAACGCCAACGGTTCGGGCATTGCGGCGATACGAAAGCCCACACTGAAAATCTGACACTCGGGTTGCACTAAGAGAATTCGCACGCTGTCTCCTGTTACCTTTCAGGCAAGATCGGCGGATCCAACAGGCGGTCTGCCTGTTGGCGACACGTCGAATAGAGAATTCTATAGGAATCCTGGAGCAAAAGCGGCGCGAAAAAGTATCCGATTCTTGATCCTGCCTGGCCAAAAAAGGGACCGCCTCCGCAAGAGCGATTGTCTGTGGTCCGACGGCTTTGCGGCGTTTCAGGGAAGAAGGTAGGGAGAAGACTCCGCCGAGAGATCGGTCGGAATGATCTGAGGCTCGACGGCCTTGTGGGCCAGCACACGCTCCACGACCTGTTGGCTCCACTGGCGAGCTCGAACCAAAGGAGCCACGTAGGAGGCTACGAATCGTGCATCTCCGCTGGAAAGGTGACCGCCGAGATGGCCTTCCCTGGCCATTTCGTCGTTCCACGCAATCTGGAAGAGCTTGTGGCTGTAGAGCTTCTTGCGCCGCGGCAGGTTGGGGATCTCGAACCCCTTTGCCCCGGCAGAGGCTGTGTGGCGCCCGTCCATCGTGCCCATGGTGGTCGTTCCCAGCCCCAGGAAGACCCAGTCGTGGGGCGAATAGAAATTTACGATGCCCTTTTTGCTGCTGAGCAGGGCGTTGTCCAGCGAATAGCCCGGGGAGAGCGAAGCGGCCAGCATGACGATGCCTTCCACTTCATGACCCGGGGGCAGGGCTTCGGCAATCCATGCTGCCATGCCGCCGCCGCCGCTTTGTCCGACGAGGATGACAGGCCTGTGGTAGTATGCGGCCTGGTAGCGGGCGATCTCCTCTGCGATCCGCCCAGCCCGCTCACGGTTGCGTGATTCATTGCGAAGATTGATCAACGGACCGACCGGTGCGGTCCAATCCTCCAATTGGATCGCATAGTCGACGCCGCCGGCATCCAGGCCGCGACAGATGGCCTCGTTGAGCCCGCTGCGCCCTTCGATGCCGGTCAGGACGATCACCAGCCCGCGCTCCAGCCTTTGCGGGTTGACGTACGGCTGTTTCCCATGTGCGCAGCCAAGCCCGCCAAGCAGAGAGCATGAAACGGCGAAGAAAAACATTTTCAAGGGATTCGTCATACTGCTACTGTATCGGACGCAGACCGGCCCAAACCAAACAAAAAGCAAAGAGCGATTCTGCACGAGAGGCTTCTGGACTCAACCAGAGGCAGGCACTTTCGATAATCCGGGCATCAAGGACGCTGATCCATGAGCACCTTGCAGGAAATCGTCGTCGTTGGCGGAGCCCTGGCTGCGATTGCCGCCGGGGCCGGGGACCTGATCATGCCTCTTGTGCTGGCAGGGCGGGTCGCAGGTTACAGCCATCTACGACAGCCCGTCAGCGATCTGGGAGCCATCGGCAGCCCGGTCGCATCGTGGATCAATGGGTGGTGGTTCCTTTTCGGCCTGCTGATGCTGTGGTTTGCAGCGGCCTTGGCCTGGACGCTTCGGGACCGGGGGCCCGCGGCGTGGATTCTGGCCGGGCAGATCGCCTGCCTTGGCCTTTTTGCCGGAATCGGCGCGGGGGTGTTTTCGCTCGATCCCGAAGCAGGAGGTGCGTCGCTGTCCACGCGGTTGCACAACCTTTCCGGGGCCCTGGGGTTCTTGCCCGTCTGTCTTGCGCCGCTGGTGAGCATCTGGCTGTTTCCGCCCCAGACGGCCCCGCTCTTCTCGGGCCTGTGCATGGCCACACAGGTGGCGGCCTTGGGCATCGCTCTGCTGCACGCGGGTCCGGGACAGGGCCTGCTTCCAGGCCATCTGGCCGGGGCAGCGGGGCTGTGGCAGCGGCTGCTGCTGGCAGACCTGTACATATTCACCACGGCCCTGGCGGTGAAGATCCTCTCGCTCAGGCCGTCCCCGGCCTGAGACCTTGCCCGAGAGCCGGGCTAGGGATCTGCTCGATCTTGATACAGTCGCCGCCGGCTGCTCAAAGGATGGGCAGCCGGCGGCGACTTTATTGTTGCGTGGTCAAATCGGACGCAGTCTACAGCTTGCGAAGCTCCGGCGGGTTCATCAGGCCAACCGGATAGAACCGATACTCCTTGCCGGCCGGCTGGTGGTCCGGACAGTCTCCCCAGGCCCAGGGGCCCGGAACGGCGTCGCTGAAGAACGGCCCCATGAAGTTCTTCATGTTCCCGATGACCTTGATTCTCAAACGGTGCTTTCCAGCGGGGAGGGTCTCTTCGATCTTCAACGAGTAGGGCGGATGCAGCACGGCCCCGACCTCATTGCCGTCGAGCTCCACCTCGGCCAGGGCTCCCTGATAGTCGAGTTTCACTTCCAGTGCGTCGGTGGGTTGGGACAACTCGAACCCGAACGTATAGGCCAGACGCTCGTGATAGAAGGGCAGGCCCTGCTGGGTCCAGTCTCCCAGGTCCAGCTTTTCGGCGGCCCGGACGATAAAGCCTTTGTCGGTCGCTTCGAGAGAGTAGTCCCCGATCAGAACGACCGGCTTGAGCTCGGAGAAGACCGTAAAGGGCTTTGCGTAGAGTTCCAGCTCGTTCTGTCCCGGACGAACGTAGGGACCGATAGGAAGGGCCTGCATTTCCTCGTCGAACCATCGTTTGGCGGTAGCGGTGTTGATCGGTTCGCCGTTGACGCGTACCTGGTAGAGCCAGAGCCGCTCGATTCCCACCCGCAAGGCTCTTCGGGCCTCCTCGGGCAGATCCTCTCCGATGCTGAAGCGGTAGGTCAGCCTCAAGTCCGAGTCCGGGTCGGCCGGTCGATCCGGTGTCACACGCTCGTACTGCGACGCCCGCCAGGGAGTCGAATCGAATCCCTGCCATTTCCAGTTCATCTCGTCGGCTGCGATGGTGGCAACGTCGCGGGCCTTGTAGCCATTGGCCGAGATATCGCAGTAGTCGATCTGCATGAGGTTGTCGGCCAGACGCGCCACGCCTTCCAGCCGGCAATCCACAGGCGTTGAGGGTTGGGGTTTCTCCGCCGGCGGCTGGGAAGATTCGGGTGAAGTGAGCCAGAGCACATGGCCCCAGGGGGGCAGTTGCAGGGGGGCGATTACGGAATCGCCATCCTGCCTGCAGGCCATCGACTCGGTGGTTCCATCGGCGGTGTTGAACGCCTCGATGGAACGCCCCGGCAGGCGGACCTCGGCCGAAATCTCCCGGGCAAACGGGTTGCACAGGAAGTAGAAGGTCCTTGCCTCATCGAGTTCCACCCGTCGCCAGACAAGCGACGAGGGCAGCACCCCGCCATCCGGAGCGGACAGGGGCGGGGGGACGATCTCCCTGCAGGTCTTTGCCATGGAGGCAAGATCTTCGCAAAGGCTCCACTGGTCGGAGAACTTCTCGGCTAGCTTGGCCGGGGCGTCGATGATGCGCCCATTGACGTACTTAGGCGGCTGACCCAAAGCCAGGACGCGCCCGCCTTCTTCGAGGTACGTATCGAGCCAGGCCAGCGTGTCGACTGTGATATTCTCCAGCGTATCGGGCAGGAGGATCACATCGTACTGGGCCTCGCCGACACGGAGCGTGCCGCTGTCGGCCTGAGCGAATTCAGCCAGGATGAACTCGTCACCCAGATCGAAGTCGATCTGCATTCCGGCAAGTCTGTGACAGATTTCGTCCTGGCGACTGCGGAGATGATCCATCTTGGCGTTGGACGCTTCAAAGCCCTGCTGGAAGCACTTGGCCTGGTAGAACAGCCAAGCCGTGGTGGTGGGCAGAAGCATCAGGACTCGGGTCTTGTCCTGGCCGCCGCAGAGCATGGCGTTTACCCGGCCGGTGTGGTCGGATTGTCGATGGTAGTGCTCCCACCAGGGGCTATGGTCGCTGAGCGTCTGGGGCCATTCCCACTTGCGGGCCCCCGAGAGGGTTTCGTGCGACAGGTGAGGATCGAGCACGTTCACACCATAGGCCAGGAGGAAATCCTCCAGCGGCTTGAACTGTGCTACATCGTACCCGTAGCCATTTGCGCCGCAGGACTCGGTAAGCAGCCACTTGCGACCAAGTTGCCTCCCGACGCTGCGGAGCATTGTCTGTACGAGTATCCAATGCCCGTTTTCCTCCGGGGAGGTCGGCTTGAACTGGAAGCCCAGCATGTCCGTGCCCGGTGCCTGCATCCAGCGAAGGGCATGCATCACGTCGGGCTGGCAGGTCGGCCGGGGCCAGCAGCATTCCACCAGGTGACCGGAGAACTCCAGGTTGTGCTCTCCGCACCAGTCGTAGAGGGGCTTCATGAAATTGTCGATGAACAGTCGATTCAGCGTGTAGAAGTAGTCGAATCGAACGGCCGGCGAGCCCTCCTGGGTAAAACAAAGTTCGCCGATCTTGTCGTTCAGGTCGTAGCCATGATCTCTGCCGAACTCCTTGATGATCTCTCGGCTGCACATCAGGCCGCTATGGTGGACAAGCTGCGGCTCATCGGTGAAGACGAAACGGCAGTCCTGGCCGAACGCGTCGCCGACGGTTCGGGCGTACTGTTCATGCGTGGTCTGGAGGAACATCTCGGTTGATTCCCGCCGGGTCAGGTCGGGTACGGCAAAGCCGTTTCCTCTGGGTTCGGTCCTGCAGAGGGTCACCGCCTGGGCCGGGGCATCTCCGGAGGCGACGTTGTCGGCGTCCACGCGCCTCGGCGGCCCGTCCGGGCTGACATGGAAGTAGGCCAGCGGGTCGCCCTGAAAGCTCTTGTCGGGAAAAAGCGTCTCCCAGAAGTCCACTGCGGGCGAGTCCCATTTCGCGACCGGCTCGATCCGCAGCGCCTGGGCGGCCAGGTACGGCTTGTTCTTGATCACCTGACCTCCGGCGTGCCCGCTGAAGCAGGTAAACTCGTCGTAGATGTGGCATTCCAGGCCCAGGCGACGACATTCCTTCAGGGCGACGCGCCACAACTCGAACCACTCGGGCATGAGATAGCCCAGTTCAAACCCCGGGCGAGGATAGATGAACACGCCCCCACATCGCTGCTGGGCAAATTGCTCCAACTGTTCCCGGATGCGCCGGGGGGTCATTCGGCCGTTCCACGACCACTGGATCATGGGGCGGTAGCGTGCGGGAGGATTGGCGAAAGTCTCTTTCAAACGGTTGGCAGACAAGGCAGACCTCAATTCTTTGTTCCGGCCAGTACTTCGACAAACTGTACCGATGGCGATAGATTCAACGGAAGCTCGGGCGGAGATTCTATCAAGTCTGCAGGCATTTGGGATGCTTCTTCAAACATTTCCTTCGTCTGAGAGCCAGAGGGCCGGTTGGCTTGGAATGGTTCGGTCCGCACAAGGTTGCCGAAACCGCGACTCAAATGGGAATTCTTGAGGAAATGGCCAAAGTAAGGTGATTACCTGATTGCAAGAAGGGCAATTCTGTGCAAAGATATAGGTTAGAAGTCAGACGAAATGACGACAGGAGGGAAGTACTGCAGGGCCCGATTCACCGGAGGACCCCGACAGCTTCCGGGCAGAAATGTCCGATTCTCACTCCCGGCACGCGTTGTGCCTTTGATCGTCTTTCGGGCAGCAGGGAAATCGCCGGCCTCTCGTTTCAAAGGGTCGGCAAAACAAAGGAGTGAAGTATGCGCTCGGGAATTACATCGGTTTTGGCCATTTCGGCCGTTTTGGGGCTCGCTACTGTTTCGATGGGTGCTTCATTGCATTCCGAGGGTTTCGAGACGGATATGGGCGGTTGGAGTTCTTACCAGAGCGAATTGTCCCGCGTCTACCAGGGCTCGACTGGCATTTCTCCTGCTTCGGGCGATTATCATCTGGAGCTGACCGATCCGGCCAATCTGCCCCAGGACTACTACTCCGGGGCCTATTCCTTTCTTGGCGGCAGCCGGACAACCCTGGGGGCCAACTGGAGCAGTTCGCTGCAGATCTACATCGATCTCGATGATCCGATGATTGCTGCGGGGACCTACGGCTTCGACATCTCGCAAGCGATGTACAACGTCGGAAACGACCATGAACAGGACAACATTTTCCATGTGGGCGCTGCGGATCCGAATGAATCCGGCAGCAACGGCCTCTATGTCAACGCTTCCCACAACACCGATTTCGAGCTGAAGCCCGGAAAGCTGACCCGACCTTCCCAGCCGTACGGTTCGGCCGAGGCGCCTGGAATGTTCACCCAGAGCGGGTGGTACACCTTCGGCTGGCAGTTCAGCTCGGCAGGTTCGGATGTTACGGTTGCCTTCTCGGTCGTCGATGCAGCAGGGAACCCCCTCTGGTCGGCCGACTGGGTCACCGAGGCCTATTCGCCCTCCGAGGCCGGCGGAAACGGTTACATGTGGATCAACTATGCCGACGCGACGCGGTTGGCCATCGACAACGCAAGCGTGAGCACTCCTGAAGCGGCGATCCCCGAACCGATGACGATGCTGGCCTTCGGCTCGGCCGTTGCGGGTCTGGGCGGCTACATTCGCCGTCGGCGCAGAGCGTAAGCAACGACAGTCAGCAGCAAAGGGAATTGGAATTTCAGACGGCGCGGCGGAACGATCCGTCGCGCCGTCTTTTCGTGATATCCGGGAGGATTGAGTATTCGCAGCACGGTTTGAAGAAATCCAAATTCACGGCTTTCCTAGATCGTTAACCTCGTATATAATGGATGAAAATCTGTCGGAGGCGAGGGACTTTCACTTCTGTTATATGTACAGGTTTCTTAGTTTCTGCTTGCTGAACATTTCCTATGGCGCATCCGGTAGAGAGCGTTTTCTGACAGCGGCATTTTGCCGCAAAGGAGTGGAACCAATGAGAAGTAAAACATTTATGACAGCTTCGTTTTTCCTGTTGGCGATAACGGCCTCTAGTTTGGCTGTTTCAATCCCCAACGGGTCCGTCAGCATTACGGCCGATGGTGGCTGGCCCCATGAATATGGAGGGGGCACCTACCACAGCCCGGTGGTGGATCTGGCATCCCTCAATGGCGGCAATCCGGTCGCACTGCGGGGATGGGTGGACTTGAGCCAGACCCAGTCGCCCAGCCCCAGTGCTCCGTACTACTTCCAGTTCGTGATGATCGACATGGATTTCGAGACCAACGGATGGAGCACCCGCCAGGAAGTAAAAACCAACTTCACCACGTCGACACTGGGCGGATGGCACGGGATTCCCCCTCAGCCGTGGGACCGGGTTCGGATGGAGACGACCAACATTGGTGCGCCGACGGGAGAGCAGTGGTACTGCACCGAAGGAGGAACGCACGACGTGGCGGGCGGGGGTGCCATCTACCCCTCAGATCGTCTCTACTATTTTCAGTTGATCGTGGATCCGACGACGCGAGCAGCAAACCTGTGGGTCTATGGCAAGGGCAATCCCGGTGACGGCCCAGCTCCCAACTGGAACAACGCCATCGACCAGAAGCAGTGGTATCAGGTTTCTTCGTATACCATTCCCGCGGCATTCAATCTTTCGGACATGCTCGTGTATCCTGATCTGTTCGCCTCGCCTGATGCCGAAATCGGTTCGGTCAGTACGGTCAGTTGGCAGGGAATGGAGATCGGTGCACCGGTGAGTCTGCAGCAGGCTCCTCCGACAACGGCGATCCCCGAACCGATGACGATGCTGGCCTTCGGCTCGGCCGTTGCGGGTCTGGGCGGCTACATTCGCCGTCGGCGCAGAGCGTAAGCAACGACAGTCAGCAGCAAAGGGAATTGGAATTTCAGACGGCGCGGCGGAACGATCCGTCGCGCCGTCTTTACACATCGATCTCCTCCGAAAAGCCGGGACCGCATTATTTGAGCGGCATTGTGTCACGCTTCGGAGTAATCTTCCCGGTGGCCTGAAATTCTGGCTCTGGAGAATCGATGTCGCAGATTGTCGTGGAGAATTTGACCAAGACCTACAAGGTCGCCCTGCGCAGAGAGGGTGTCCTGGGAGCCCTTGCCGGTCTCTTTCATCGTCGCTGCCGCACGGTGGAAGCCCTGAAGAATGTCAGCTTTCGTGTGGAACCGGGGGAACTGGTGGGCTACATCGGCCCCAACGGGCCCGGCAAAAGCACGACCGTCAAGATCGTCACGGGGATTCTGACGCCCGACAGCGGCAAAGTGGAGGTACTGGGCAAGGTTCCCCATCGCCGGCGTGTGGAGACGGTTCGACGGATCTCGGCTGTCTTTGGCCAGCGCAGCCAGCTCTGGTGGGACCTGCCGGTTATCGAGTCGTTCGAACTCCTTCGGGATATCTACTCTGTCGAGTCATCCCAATGGCGGCAGCGGATGGACGAGATGGTCCAGCGCCTGGAGATCGATTCACTCCTGGATCAGCCGGTGCGTCAGCTCTCGCTGGGCCAGCGGATGCGATGCGATCTGGCAGCGGCCATGCTCCATGGCCCCGAAATCCTGTTCCTGGACGAACCGACCATAGGCCTGGACGCGGTGAGCAAGCTGGCCGTTCGAAGATTCATCCAGGAGATCAACCGCCGGCGGGGCGTGACGGTGCTTCTGACCACCCATGACATGGACGACATCGAGGCCCTGTGCTCCCGGCTGATCGTAATCCACGAGGGAAGCATCTTTCTGGACGGCACGCTGGAGCAGCTTCGCGACAGGATCAGTCCCGAGCGGCGGCTGATCGTGGACCTGGCCGATGGAGAAGATGGGATCCAGCAGTTGCCCTGTCGCGTGGTTCAGCGCGATGAGAAGAGAGTGACGCTTGCGTTCGATCCCAGGCAGATTCCGGCAGCGGAGTTGATTGCCCGGCTGACAGCCTGCTGCGCAGTTCACGATCTATTTGTCGAGAATCCTCCCATCGAGGAGATCGTCGCTCGCCTTTACGGTCAGGTGAAGAAATGACGCCCTACAGGGCCATGTTCTCTGCCAGTTGTCGGAGCCTTCTGCAATACCGCTCAGCCGCCCTGGCCGGGGTGGTCACGCAGTTCTTCTGGGGGCTGATTCGCATGATGATCTTCACGGCATTCTATGAGTCGGCCCCGGGGCGCACATCCTCGTAGGAAGCCTGCGAATCGCCAACGCGGTATTCGTCGTAGTATGCTTCCAGCGTGGTGACCGACGGGTCTTCGACATCCTGCCAACCACCCCAGTACAGGCCGATCTTCGACTTGATCGAAGCGCCCTGGCCGTCGGTCGTGGGCCCCTCGATCCGGAGGACCCGAACACCGTCCTGCCAGACCTCGAAGAGGCCGTCGTCCCCGTCTGACCAGACGGCGTGG
>CAZOVB010000081.1:0-18763 GCA_964583095.1 uncultured Planctomycetaceae bacterium | reverse complement strand
TCGCGCAACCCCCGCCAATCGACCTGTCGAGCGGGGAACGCCCAAACGCCACCCCATTCCACCCAATAGCCATCGAACGATTCACACAACGCAACCCGCTCGTATGCCTGCAGCGGTACTTGCCAATCGTCGCGGCAGTGGTTACTCTAGGGCCCATGGCCAAGAAATATGACGTTGCGATCCTGGGTTCCACGGTAGGTGCGTTCTCCGCCGCCTGCTACCTTCGCCGGCACGATCCCGATGCCGACGTGGTGGTTCTTTCCCCTCCCCCGCGCGACACCCAGAGTCCGCTGTGCGACTGGGTGCCCCGGGGCTTTTTCGATCGGGAGATCTTCGACGAGGAATTCGCCTCTCGCAGTCAGGCCCAACCCTTCGAGGAAGTGGTCTTCCACAACGCCTCGCTTTCCGAGACGATGGTGCACAAGTACCGCAAGCCGGCGGGGCATTTTCTTCCCCCCCACGCCCTGGATGATACCTGCCGCAAGCTTGCCCGGTCCCTGGGGGCCTCGGTACGCAAGAGCACGACCCAGCCGACCATCGAACTGCGCGAAGACAGCGTCCGGCTCATGGGCTCGATACAGGTCCATGCGGATTTTCTGATTGTCGCCCACGACAGGCCGCGATCCATCATCTCCGAACTGGCCCTGCCCGCCCGGACGATCCCCCAGTCGTACCTGGTCGTAGCGGGGCTGGATGTTCCGGTCCAGGCCGATATGGCCACGCTCGCAGGGCAGTTCCATGTGGTGGAGATGGCAGAGCGAAGCGAGATGGGGCTCTTCTTCCTCGTGAACAACACCCTCCACGTGCGGATCGTCTCCTCTTCCCGGGCGGCGGGCAACCGTGCAGCCGAGCTTTCGGGGCTGCTTTCGGCCATGCAGATAATGGAGATTTTGCCGGCCGAGCTCCGGCTCGAAAAGGCCGAAGGCGCCGTCTGGCACCCCCCTGCCGGGGTGGCCTTGGAGGTGGAGACGCATGTGGCCAAGCGTTGTCTCCTGGCCGGGACAGCCGGGGGTTTCGCCGAGAGCATCACGGGCCATACCTCCCTGCCGGTGGTGGATTCCTGCCTGCTTGCTGCCCAGACGGTCCTGGACGCCCGGAAGGGCAAGGACCAGGACGAGCTGAACAAGTTCAAGACGCTCTGGAGGAAGGCGATGGCTGAGTATCTCCGCCCCCCCAACACCTCTTTGCATATGCTGCTGCCTTTGCTGTTCAACAATCGTCGGATGGCCTCGCGGTTCAGCGCCGCCCTGCTGTTCGGCGAGAATATCTGAGCCGGGCGATGAGCGGGGAAACCGATACCGCCCCCCGAGTCACGGCGAGGGCAGGGGTCCTGCTGCTGGGAGGGGTCCTGCTTATTTGCGGGGCCCTGCGGGTAGTCAGCATGGCCCGGGCCCAGGGGGCAGCCCCCGACGGGGCGATCTACATTGCCCAAGGCATGGAACTGACTTCCGATCCCGGAAATGCCGTCGGCCATTACGTGTACCATCCGGGCTACCCCGCTTTGGTCGGAGCGACCGGAAGGATTCTTGGCGCACAGACGCGCATGGAATGGATCTTCGCCGCGAGAGTGGTTTCCTTCGTGATGTCGCTCCTGGCCGTGGGGGCCCTGTACGGCGTTGCGAGTCAACTGATTCCAAGGGGCCCGGCCCTGATTTCCGCAGCCCTGTTTGGCATGGGCAAGGAATTCGTGGAATACGGCAGTGACGCGGTCAGCGATCCGGCCGCATTGGCCTTGGCCCTTGGGGCTTTGGCGACGATTCTGGCTGCAGGAAAAAGGCTTGCCGCCGGCCGGAAATGGAGCGTGGGGCTGGCATCGATCTCGGGAGCTCTTCTGGGCCTGGCGTACCTGGTCAGGCCTGAGATGCTGGCCTTGGGCCCGGTTCTGGCTGTGGCCGGGACGGCCTCTGGCCGAGGGGGAATCCGCCGGCATCGAGGTCTGTTGGCTGCAAGCGTGGGGGTCTTCGTCCTGGCCCTGGCGGTAACCGCCGGTCCGTACATGTGGGCCATCGGAGGCCTAAGCCGCAAGAAGGACCTGGGCGACCTGGTTCTCTCCGGTACTTGCCTGCCTCTTGCGAGCCTGGCCTCGACAGCCACCGCGGGGCTGTTTCCGGCGATTCTTCGAGTTCTGGACCGATTTCGCCAGGCCACGGGGAACGTTGCCACATTTCTTGTTCTGGTTACGCTTGCAACCTGGATCGGCTTCTACGCCCTGCGACTCTCTCTGCCCAGGCGCGTGGTCTATCGTCCCGGCGTTTTGATGCCGGTTGTCATTTTCTCGACGCTGCTGATCTGGGTCCTTCTGCTTCTGGGCCTGGAGATAAACCTCCAGGCCGGTTACATCTCCACCCGTCATGCCCTTGGGCCGGCGGCATTGCTCGCAATCCTGGCCGGGCCCGGGGTCTATACGATCGCCCAGTGGATCGTTCACCTGCGCCTGCGGCTGGGCTTTCGCCCGCTGCAGGGGGCAACGATCCTGATTTGTGCTGCCTTGGCCGGGGTCCTGGCTGCCCTGGCCTCACTGACTTCCATCGCCCATGAGGGCAAGTCGGGTTTCCGGCAGGTAGCCCAGGAGGCCGACGCCGACCCGAAGGCCTACTGGCTGTCGTTCGAGGTGCTCCTGGCCTACTATGGTGGATGCCCCGTCGAGCAATTGCGACAGATCGGCCAGGACTCCTGCAAGTTGCACCCGGAGCACATGGTAAGCGTAGAAGCCCTGCTCGCCCGGGCCGAGAGCAACCGCCACCCGGTCCGATTCTTTGCCGTTCCCCAGGTCCTTCCAGCCGATGGGCAGGCGATTCCCATAGGCCGAATGCTTGGTGACGACCCCCGCTTTGAATTGGTTTCCCAGCGGACCGTCGGTGAGCAGATCGTCTGTGTGTTTGAATTCAGCTCTCCCTAGAGGCTCTTTGCCAAAGGGCCCGGGCAGGATATACTTCAGCAAGCTCCGTCATCCCGCCGGAGCGAAGGCAGCAGGATCAATCGAGGCACCTTGCATGGAAAACCCTATCGAATTCGCCAAGCTCTCCGGCAGCGGCAATGACTTCATCTGTATCGACAACCGGCATGGCCGATACGACGAGATGCTCCGAGACAGCGACGCCATCGGCCACTTCGCCAGGACCCTGTGCAAACGAGGCCTGGGCGTGGGGGCCGACGGGGTCATCTTTGCCTGCAACCACGAAGTGGGCCAGTACGCCGATGTGGCGGCAAGATTCCTCGAAGCCGACGGCAGCGAGGCCGAACTCTGCGGCAACGGAACCGCCTGCTTCACCCGGTGGGTTCTGGACAACCAGTGGTTTGCCCAGGAGCCCGAGATCCGGATCCTCACCGGCGCCGGCGTGGTCCGCGGCAGCGATTCACAGGGCCGGTACGTCAAGGTATGCATTCCGTTTCCCGAACAGCCCGAGCAGGGCCAGCCGTTGGAAGTCCTCGGCGAAAACTGGACCTACGACTACGCCGTTACGGGTGTGCCACACGCGGTGCTGTACGTCCAGGACGTCGACGCGGTCGACGTGGGCAAGATCGGCCGCGCCATCCGTCACCACCAGAAATTCCAGCCTCGGGGGGTCAATGCCAACTTCGTCCAACTTCTGGGCCCGGGCGAAATTGCCGTCCGCACCTTCGAATTCGGCGTCGAGGCGGAAACCTTCGCCTGCGGCACCGGCTCGGCCACGGCTGCGTTGTTCGCAGCCAAGGAATTCCAATGGCCCCGGGAATTCCTTGCCGGATGGAAGCCTGTCCGCGTCCGCGCCCGCAGCGGAGATGTCCTGAAGATCTGGATCACCCTCGACGCACACGAAGAAGTCTGTGACCTTTGCCTGGAAACCGTCGTTCGCGAAGTCTACCGGGGCAGACTGGAACCGGCCATGGCCCAGATATCGCTTTCAAAAATTCCCACCGAGACCGCCTGACCTCCGCATGCTTTCGATCGATCAGAACTGCCACAGTCTTTGGGACGTCATCGCCAAGGTGCAAGCTCTCGCCCATGCCGGCCATGACGTCACGCACTACATCGAGGATATCGACACCGCCTTCACCGCCCTGGGCTCGGAAGTCGACGACGACCGGATGCAGCTTGCCCGCGAACGATTCCACCGCAGCGGTGGCCAGGACTGGGGCGCCGCGATGTTCTACAGTTGCTTCCTGGGCAAGCTTCCGGTGGAAATTCGCAGTTTCGAGCCATACACGGGAAAGAAGACCTCCACGCTGGCCAAGCACCTGGATACGAGCGTGGACGATCTGTACGACCGGTATTCCCCGGCAGACAACCGGCAATTGATCGGCTCGAGCTATGTCGGAGATCGACGACACCATCGGGTCATCGGAGACCTCTCGGTGACCGAGACGGCCCCCTATTTGCGGGAGATGATGGCCATTGCTCGCAAAGACCTTCTGGAGTGCTTCGTCCAGGACGACGCCCGCCGGAGGATCCGTCAATGGTTCGATCGGGAAGACGCCCGCCTGGAAGAGATGCTCCAGCAGTGTGCCTCCGGGCAACTGGTGGACCTCTACCACCGCTGGATGCGAGAGTATCTCCCGGAAGACAAGGCGAAGATCCAACTGACCAGTGACCTTTTCGCACCGGGGGGGCCGAACCGTCCCGTGGAAATGCTCGACTGGTTCTGCCGCAAATACGACACGCTTTCGGACCTGTACAACGAAGCCTTGAAGGAAACCGATTCGCCCCTTCGTCCCCTCAGCCAGGACCAGGGCGAACTGCCCTTCTTCGCGGTGATGCGACACCAGGGGCACTTGGTCCGCTGTCATGTCAACCTCCGGAAGGACAAGCTCGTCATTGCCGACCGGGAAGCGAATCTGGGCTCAAACGCCCAGGACCTGGCCCGAAACCTCAAGGAAGCGGAGATTCCCGCGGTAGCTGGAAAGGCCCTGATTCTCGTTCTGCAGGTCCGGATGGGCCCCGGCGCAGAGACGCTGGCCCTGCCCTACCGAGGATCCCTGTATATCCCGGCCGCACATCGCCTTGGCGAAAAGCTCACCCAGGCCGGGCTGGTCGATTCACCGCTAAAGCCGCTGATGCGCGTCCGGTTCCGTTTGCTCGACCGCATGGCCCGGACGCAGACTGTCCTTCGACTACCCGAGCACCTGGCCCAGGCCGCGGGGCAGGAGGAGATTCCGGCCGACAGGTTCGCCGATCGCTGGCAGGACCTGCAGCAAAGCGCGCAGAAGCGTCTGGAGCAGTTGAAGTCCGACGCGGGCAGGGGGCAGTGGCAGCAGCATGCCTGCCGGGACCTGCTGGAGAGAATCGACACGCTCGATCAGCGCAGGCGACAGATCGCCAAGCAGAACCCGAAGGACCCGAAGATGCGGGAAATCTGGATCGAAACCCGAACGCTCAAGGAGCAGCTCCTCCAGCGAACCCTCGATCAGATCGCACGGGATTGGCAGGTGGCTGACGTGGATTATTGGGATTCCCGTGGGGCCTTGTTGCCCTGGAGCATTGCTCTGGGAGGACAAAACTTCTACGATGGGCTTATTCAGCAAGCCCAGATTTATCCCGAGTCCCCGACGCCTGAGGCGACATGAAGGCCGCAGACAGAATCCGGTCCCACTACGAACACCGCATCGATCCCGAACGCAAGAGCTTCGACGTTTTGGACTGGGCATCGGCCCGGTCTCAGCACAAGCGATTCGAGGTGCTGGTCAAGAATGTGCCCCTTGAGGGCCTGTCGCTGCTGGATGTCGGTTGCGGCCTGGGCGATCTGTGTCGGTTTCTCAAGCAACGCAAGATCACCGTCGACTACACCGGGCTGGACCTGCTGGAGAAGATGGTCGCCGAAGCCCGCCGCCGCTGCCCGGGCGGGCAGTTCATCGTGGGCAATCTCTTCGATCCCCAGGTCAATGCCATCCAGGGAATCTGGGACGTGAGCTTCGCAAGCGGAGTGTTCAACCTGAACCTGGGCAACAACGAAAGCTTTGTCGCCGCGGCCATCCCGCGGATGATGCAGCACTCCCGCCGCAAGGTGGTCTTCAATATGCTCCATCAGCGACAGCAGTTCGAAGCCCACCGGTATTACTACTCGCACCCGGACGCGATCCTTGGCATGCTCGAGCCGACCGGCTGGGATATCAAAATCCTCGACGACTACCTTCCCAACGATTTTACGGTCATCTGCACCCGTCCCGAGCCCGGTGATCCGCCCGATGCCGGGCCAGGCCGAGACCAGAACGAAAACGCCTGAAGACCTTTTCGAGGGTCGCTATCGCAACGCCCCCAGAAGAGCCCCGATGAGCAACTGGCGCGCCTCGCCCGTGGTTCCCTTGGCTACAAAGTCATCCACCCCGCTTCCGGGAACGAGGACTTCCCGCTCCAGGCTCGGACTCGAAGACCAGGCGACCACCACAACCGGCGCATCGCCCAGGCGCTTGCGCAGCTTGCCGGCGAACTGACGGACATTGCCATCAGGCAGTGTCCCGTCGGCCAGAACCACACGTGGGGGCTTTTCGGCCGCTTTCTCCAAGGCCTGATCGCAGGTCGATGCTGTCCGGCAGGTAAAGCCCAGTTTCTCTGCCAACTCCCGGGCCGCCTTGCCCTGGCCGGCGCTGGAAGAGACGATCAGCAGTTCGGGTTTCTCGCGACTGAGCCAGAGTTCGCCGGTGGCGATGCGCCCGGCCGTGGCCGCCAGGGCCAGCAGCCGTTCCTTCCATTTCTCGCAGTGGCAGGAGGGGGCGGACTGCTGCGAAGGTCCCGCCTGGCTCTGCGGCTGGGTCTGCATGCGGCTGTTGACCAGGCGCAGCGCCCGAGAAACCTGCACGTCCAGGCGCTGCGGATCGGCATCGAGTGCAATGATATCGTCCACACCCTCGCGAAACGCCAGGGCCATGTACTCCGGCTGGGGCAGGATGTCGCTGTAGAGGCAGACCACCGGCCCCGGTTTGCTGTCGCGAATCGCCTGGAAGAGCTTCACCCCCAGCAGGTCTTCCTTCAAAGCAGGCATGAACACCACGCAGGGCGCCGAGGGCAGCGCAGCCAGGACCGCCTCGCTTTCGCTGGGCATCCGGTGCTGGTCGACCTGGAACTGCTCCTGGCGGCACCGATCCTGGAGGACGGAAAGGGCCGGATTCGTTTTGCTTTCTTCGTCGAAGAAAACCGCTGTTCGATTCATAGGTGATTCCCTTTTGCCGGGTTTCAGGCGTACCGGGCCGTTTCCAGCATCGAGACGCCGTAATACCGCTTGAGATTCTCGCAGAGAGCTTCCATCGCTTCGGGACCTTCCTCGCGCGGGGCCAGCAGAACGGCCATGTGCCCGTCGCACCGGCCCGTCTCGATCTCGCTCATCGCCGGCAGCGATCCGAGTACGTCGCCCATCCCCTGCATCCGACGCAGGATCAGGTAGGCAACCAGAAAGGCCGGCTGATCCTGGGGATCAAACTGAAGGTGCACACGGTACAGGCTCGTGCCCTCTCTCCGGCGGGAGGAAAGATAGAATTCCCCCGTGGCATCCAGAACGACCGGCGCCGTCCGCCAGTCCTGCTCGCCGGCCATTGGCTGCAGATTCGAAGCCTCTTCGTATTTTTCAAGTCCCTCGCAGAGACGATCATCCGGTTCAGGTGGGGCCTGGCTCTTGAGCAGGGCTGTAACGACTTCTTCCAGGTGCCGACAGGCGTCGAAGAGCACATCAAATACCTCGTCGCTGAGTTCCTGCCGGCAGTCGCGACACTTTTCCAGCAGGGCCTCGATCCGGTGGGTAAAGGATGCGGCCGATTCCGCGCCGTACATCGTCAGGTTGCCCTTGATCGAATGCACCAGGCGGAAGATGCCGTCCGCCTGGGACGCCTCGCGGCTCTCATCCAGGGCCAGCAGGCTGTGGTTCAACTTCGAGAGCATCGAAGAGACTTCCTGGAGGAACTCCTCGTCGCGGTGCACCTCGAACAGGTCGTCCTCTTCCTCGCCGGCCAGGCCGGCTGCCTCGGTCGCCTGGGCCTGGGGCGGCTCCGGATCGGCCGGACCCTCGTCGAGCTCGGGACGAACCAGTCCCTCGGGCCCCGCCTCGGTGGGCAGATCCGCCAGCGGAATGGCCTCTTCTCCCCCACGGCGGACGTTGCGAAGCGCATCGCGCTGCTCCTCGGTTCCGAACGTCAGGTCCATCAGCCGCGGAAGGTCGATAACCATCGCCAACTGCCGACCGCTGAGAACCGCCGTTCCGCTCAGGCCCGGAACGTTGATCCCGTCGAACTCGCTGATCACGATCTTCTGCGGACTCAGGAAGTCCGAGACCACATAGGCCGCCTGGCGGTGCTTGTATTCCACGATCATCACCCGGGCGATGCCGTCGGTCTCGCGCTGGACGGGCACCTCGCCCAGGATCTCCAGCAGATCGAACAGGGGCAGAATGCTTCCCAGGTGCATGATCGTACGATTCCTACCCCGGACGGTGGTGATCTCGTCCTCGGGCACCGAACGCGTAGCCACCACACTGGTAACCGGGAAGGCAAAATGATTCTTACCGGCACGGACCAGGAGGGCATCGGAGATATTGACCGCGGTGACCTTGGGCAGAACGAAGGAGAACGTCGTGCCCTTGTCCTTCTCGGTGTGAATAAACGTCTCGCCGCCGATATCGTTCATCACGTTGCGAATGACATCCATACCGACCCCCCGCCCGCTGGTTACCGAGGCCTGGGAGGACGTGGAGAACCCCGCCGAGTAGAGATACTCATGCAGGTCCTGAATGCTCATGCGGTCGGCGGCGTCCTGGTCGCACCAGTTCTGCGAGACCAGGCGGCGGCGAATCTTGTCCGGATCGATCCCCGCCCCGTCGTCGATAACGTCGATGATGGTGTTGTTTTCCTTGTTGTTGACCCGGACACTGACGCACCCTACCGGGTCCTTGCCCAGGCCCTGGCGAGTCTGAGCGTCTTCTATGCCGTGATCGATCGCGTTGCGGATCTGGTGGGCGATCGGGTCGTAGATCTTCTCGGAGGTCTTCTTGTCGATGCTGACGTCTTCGCCCTCGACCTCGAAGCGTATGGTCTTGCCCAGCCGCCGGGAGGTATCCCGTGCCAGGCGGCGGAACCGGGCAAACAGGTCGCTCATATCCACGGTCCGAACATCCGTGACCAGGTTGTGCAGGTCGCTGCTGATCCGCCCGCTCGTGATGGCCAGGTCCTTGATGTTGTCGGCCATCTCTCGATTGACGCTCTGGCCCTCGCGCAACTGGCGGGAGACCGCGTTGAGGTTCGAGGAGACAATGATGACCTCCCCGGCCAGTTCGAGCATGTTATCCAGCCGGCTCAGGCGGACAACCATGGACTCTTCCTGTTCGCGGGGGTGGGTCTTCGGGGCAGCCAGGGCGGTATCAGACATGGCTCATCACCCTTTCGATGATCTTCTGTGCGACCTGGGCACTGAAGGGCTTGGTCAGGTAGTCGTCCGCACCCTTCCGCAGGGCCTGGATGACGTACTTGGCGTCGCGATGGGTCGAGATCACCACCACCGGCAACTTGCGGACATTGGGACGCCGGCGAATCTCCTCGCAGAGCTCGAAGCCGTCCATCTCGGGCATGACCAGGTCGGTGAAAACCAGGTCGACCTGTCGGCTGTCGAGCAGATTCAGGGCTTCGAGCCCGTTGCCCGCCTCGAAGCTCCGGACCCCGATCGAGTCCAGCGTGGAAGTCACCACACGGCGCATGGTCTTGAAATCCTCGACCACCAGGGCACGAAGCTTGTTCCCGGCCTGGCCCGCAGGCGGGTCGGTCTGTCTGTCGATCATCTCGACGTCCTTTCTGAGCTGGACACCCGGCCTGGCCGAGACGTCTGTTGCTGGAATTCGATCCCCTCATTCGCCGCGCCCGAGGCAAAACAGGCTGGACCTTCTCTACTAGTTGTCGGAAGTTTGCCCGGCAGGTTGAGAATTCCTGTTTTTCCCCTCCAAACTTTACTTTGCCCCCGCTGACAGAGATCCGTGGAGATCAGAGCGTAGAGATACGCCGAGGTCTGCCCAGCTAAGCTCACCGGCAGATGGGGGTTAGCCGCGGGGAAGCTCCCGGGCGGGACAGGAACACCCCTTGCCTCTGGGTAGATTCCCTACCGGGAAAGAGAGTTGAGACACAGGGAGAATCCTCGCCGCAGTCCCAGAAAAACGCCCCTGATCGGGCGAAAGTCCGCCCTATCCAGTAAGGCAAGGCAACTTGTCCTGCCCACGGAGCGGCGCGAAACGCCGGCTACTGCTGGTTGTCGGCCTCGCCCAACTGCATCATCGCAAGGGCTGTGGCGATATCGTTGGTGAAGTCGAAGATCTTATCCAGGCCGGTGACCAGAAAAACCCCCCAGACCTGCGTGTTGACGTCGCAGAGGATCATCCGCTTGCTCTTGGCGGTGACCTGCTTTCGCAGCCTGAGAAGCTGGGCGACGTTGGAACTGTTGATGAATCCCACCGAGGCGAAATTCAGCACCACGTTGGTCGGGTTGGTTTCCAACTCGTCGTTCAGGCTGGTCAACTCGTCGGTGAACTGCGGATCGTCTGCAAGTTCCACAACGGTGATGTCTTCGGACCATTTCTGGATTGCCATTTGATGCTGTCCTTTCCCAAGCGACGCATAAAATATCTCATTCGCCGCGCGGGGTCAATGCCTTCTGTCTGTACAAAACAATGTCGGCACTTTCGGAGCCTTTCTGAAAGCCCATTCGGTCCCGGCCGGCTTTATCGAACCCGGAAAAGCAGGGACTCGTCAATGCCCAGGCGCCCCACGTGGGGGCGAATTTCCTCGAAAAAACGCCGGCCGTCCGAGAAATACCCCGCTGTCGGCGCCAATTCCGGTACTCGACTGCACCAGTAGCCATTGAGCTGGTGCATGAACAGCTCGCGAACGTACTTGCTGGCCATCGATGCCAGCGCTACCGGCAACTGATGGTCTTCCGCCGCAACCTGGAAGATCAGATCCAGGCATCGCCCTTCCCACTGGAGGCGGTAGGAACTGGTTCGGTCGCTCTCGGTGAGGATCTTCAGCCGCGCCTCGGGCCAGAGCTGTTCCAGCGAAGGCTGATACCGCATGCGCCCCCCCTGCCGGTCGATCCAGATCACGATTCTCTCCTGCTCGCCGGCGGCTTCCACAATGGCTGCAATGAGCTTGGAGACCAGGGAAAACGCAGCCGCGGACTTGTTGCGCGTCGCGGTGACCAGGCGGTTGTAGTGCCCCGCCGGCAAGGGCTCGCAGAGAAGCCGTAAGAGCTTCAGATCACAGCGAGCCATGGCGGTAGCCAGGGCATTGGCCGAGAGCTTCATCTTCATCGACGTGGTGCAAAGCGGCAGGAGCAGTTCGTCGCGGTACCACGGGTACTGTCTCAGGGCCTCGCCTGCCGCCGGACAGACGTTGCTGAGCAACTCTCCCAGGCAGTCCACCGATCCATTGACATTATGAAGGAGGCACAGGACCGCCCGCTCCATCGGCTCCAGGGCCTGGGCTCCCTTGGCCCGGTTGAAAACCTTCTTGCTGTCGGCGATATGAAGGCGGTAGGAGCGCTTGGGGGCCTTGCGGCTGACACACGAGGCCAGAAGGCTCCAGAGGGAGGTCTCCAGCGCTTCGTCGGGGATCTCGAAGGCCGTTGCCGAGACCACCAGGGGCCCCAGCACAGGCCCCAGCCCCGCCTCATCTATACCTGCAAGAATGGCCAACTGTCGGTTCCGTCCTTCCATGACAGGCCGAGAAACTCGCCGCATCGTGAATACGCCTGCAACGCGCCCGGCTCACGTGCCGATGATTATAGGAAGTTGGCCCGGCTGTGGCAAAGACGGGCACAAAACCGCCCCTGACCCCGACCTGACCCCTTGGAACACCTGGATTCTCATGGCCCAGATACGCGACAATCTCATCCGCGCCGCCTTGATGCTCATCGCCCTGGCCCTGCTGGGCGGTGGAATCCTCCTTCGCCAGCAGCATATGGATCAGCAGAGCGTCGAGGCCAAGCAGCGCAAGATCCAGAAGAACCAGAAGGTCCTGCTGGATCGACTTGACACCAAGCCTTTGTTCAAGGTTTCCCCCGCAGGCAGCAGCCACCAGAGAGCCGAAACCGCCCTGGAATTCTACCGGGCGGCCCAGGAGGCGAAGATCGACCCCATGGCCTGTTACCACCTGGCCGGGGGGGAAGAAGACCTCCGCTTCTCCCTGGCTTACATGCTTCTGGTCGGGGAAAGCCAGGAGTACCTCGGACATGCCGGCCGGAATGTCTCGCAGATCCCCGCCGGTGAGGTGCTGCTCTGGGTGACCCTGCTGGAGATGGACGATCGTTCGCTGCTCTCGGAATCCACCGCCCGGCAGCTTCGCCAGATGATTCTGCGCTCCCCCACGCCCCCGGGGCTCTGGTTTGCAGCCCAGCGGTACCAGCGGGCCGGACTGGAACAGGAAGCCCAGGACTACATGCTCCGACTCCTGGAAACACCCTCAGCCGAGGGAATCGTGGCCGCCAAGAGCCTCTGCGACATGGATGCCCACCAACCCCAGGCCCGGGAATACCTTTGGAAAATCGTCCGGTCCGAGGATAGTCCCCTGGCCGATGATGCCCTTACAAGGCTGGCCCAGATCCTCCAGGCTACCGACTGGCCCGAGTACAAGCGGTACACCGTCGATGCCAGTCAAGCCAATCGTACCGCCCTGCTGGAGAGACTCACCGAGGCTTCCACTTCCTGAAAACCCCGTCGTCCTACTGGCCAAACAACGTCCCCGAGGGGGGGCCGGGGATGTAGCCGGCCTGGTCGAAGTAGTCCAGCGCCTCTCCGAGTGAACCGAAGACCCGTGTGGCGGTCTCGCTGACAAACGGCGACGGCGGACACGATGGCAGCCAGATCACGAACGCTTCCCGCGTGGCCTCGTGGGCATGCTGCAACTCCCGCTCGACCCCGCTGGACAGACCCGGTTTGCCGCTGGGAAGCTCGGGCACCAGCGAGACGATCATGTCCGACTGGTCGATAAGCTTGAAGTCCCTGCTGTAGATCTGGCCGTCGATGTCCGGGATGATATCCACGACCTGGGCGGTCTCCAGGGCAATGGTCTGCCCCTCGATGCTCACCTGCACGGTCCGCTGTCCCTGGGAGGCGGCCTCCAGGGCCTGCTGGCAGAGGACTTTCTCTTCCAGGTCGCCCGGATCGAAGCACACGAAATGCTGCTTCATCTGTTTGCGGAAATCGGCGATCCGGCCCAGCAGGTCCGGCTGGTCCATCACGTGGCTCATCGGGAAGCTCAGGTAAACCTTGCGCATCTCGGGCCGCAGACCCAGGCGGAGAATCGATTCCGGCGTGGCCCCGTTTTCCCCGCGGGCACTGATGTAGAAGCGCCCGTGGCCGGCCACCACCTGGCTGAGCAGTTCGGTGGCCAGCATCTCCTCCTCCCGCCAGACCATGATGTCCTTGAGGGTGTGATTCGCGTGGCCATCGCGTAGCAAACGCCAGTGGACTCGGTCGACGTTATCGACCAGGGTGACGTACAAATCGGCGTCCAGTTGCTTCATCTGGTCGAAATCGAACGCGCAGAACAGCCCGTGTCGCCAGCGGAACGTGGCGTGGGTGTTGATGATGACGTTGGGCTTGGAGCGGCAGGTGGCCAGGACGTCCTTGAACACTGCCCGCCGAAGGGATTGGAGCCTGCCCAGGGGCAGATCCAGGATCCTGCCCGCAGCGACATCCGGAGCCTCGGCGTACATCATCTGCCCGATATTGCAGACCGCACACTCGAAGCCCTGCTCGCGTGCCATTCGGGCCATCGTCTCGGCAAAGGGCTTCTTGTCCAGCCCGACCTGTCCTGTCAGTACGATCTTCATCTTCGAGAGTCTAGCTTCCCGCCCTCGGTGGGTCAAACAAACCGCTCAGCAGCCGGCCGCATGCACCGTTTTCTGCCAGGGACGGGCCCTCAGGGCTCGGGCTTTTCGTCCTGGGCCTCCCTCCGGCGCCGAAGGGTCGCCAGCCTCTCCTGGGCCTGGATCAGCCTGCGAAACGCCTCGTCGCGCTGCTCCTTCATGTCCGCCAGGTCGCGAAGCTGCAGTTCCTGCTGGCGCAGCTCGAATTCCCGCCGGGTCAACATCCGCGAGAGCCTCTGCTCCCGGCTCTGGAGGTCCTCGATCGTCCCCTTCAGGGCGCTGATCTCCAGCTTGAGTTCCTCGTTGGCCTGTTCCAGAGAGGCCGAACGGGCCTCGAGCCGCTGGATCGTCACGGCCTGATCCTGCCTGGTTGAAACGTCCCCCGGATTCCCACGACACCCTCCAAGACAAAGCATCAAAGCCGCCAAAGCCGCCCCAAAGCGTCTCATGGAGCCTTCTCCTGCTCTTTGGGCTTCTGCCGGGCCGGGACCTCTTCAGGCTTGTATTGTAAGGCCAGGGCATCCTTGATCAGCTTCTCCAGACGGTCGGGACTATCCGGCGTGCTCATCGCTGCGTCGGAGATCACCTTTCCGTCCCGGCCGATCACCCACCGGTTGGGGATCGGGTTGATCACCGTCATCTTCTCCCCGAAAAGCCCCGTCTTCAGGGCCACAGGGTCCGAGGCCGACTTGCCGCTGAATGTGTGAACCCAGTCCAGGTTGTACTGCTGGATGAACTTGAGAAGCTTGTCCTTGTCGGACTGCTTATCCAGGCTGATCCCGATGACGACAAGGCCCTGGTTCTTATAGCGGGACTGCACGTTGCGAAGCTTCCGGGCGTACTGTTCGGCTTTGGGCACCCAGGTGCCCCAGAAGTTCAGCACAACCACCTTGCCACGGGTATCCTGGGGCAAACGGATCTTCTTGCCATCCAGGTCGGTCAGCTCAGCCGTAAAGACCTTCCCCACATCCGGATGCTCTCCCATGGCCCGGAGGACCGCGCGGACGTCGGTCTTGCCCAGGTGGTTTGCCGTCAGGTCGTCCCGGAGGTTCTTGTAGAGCTCGTCGGCGCCGTTGCGCCCGGCCAGCATCAAGGCGTACAGCTTGGCCGGAATCTCCTGCCCGGTGGAAATGTAACGTCCCACAAACTGCAGCAGCGCCACGCGAAGGTCCGTCCTGGACAGGCTGGGAACCTTCGCATCCAGCAGAATTACGTCGGCATGGTACCGCGCCTCGACCGGGGCCGACCCGGAATCCACCAGCCGCCGGGCAATGGCCAGGCGAACCTTCCGGGCGTCGGGGTCCTTGAACGCCTCGGCCTGGGCCTGGGCGATCTGCATCATCAACTCCCGCACCCGATACAGATTGGGGGCCTCGGGATGCTCCCGCTCCAGGCGGACGGCAAGGCTCATCGCATCCTGAAGCCGACCCTCGTAAATCTCCAGCAGTTCCTTGGCCGTCATTCGCCCCTTGGGCAACTCGACCAGCTTGACCAGACGTGCAAGCTTCTCCTTGGGAATCTCCGGTGCCTGCGTATCGTCGGGCGGTTCCTGGGCCCCGGTTGCTCCAACGGCAATCAGCAGGGCCAGCGCGGTGATGATCTGTTTCATGGCCATTCTCCCTATGAGCCTCTGACGTCCGCGAGCTTCGAACGTTCCCCGGATTCTAAGGCCCCGGGGCCAGAGGAGCAAGGATCAGGGCAATCCTCCCCCGGACCCGGCGCATCCGGATCTTGCCTGTCGCCGGCCCTGCGGGTATCCTCCCGGGCATGATCCGTATCGGAACAGGCTACGATTCCCACCGCTTCTGCCCCGAGAGGAAGCTGATCCTGGGCGGCGTGGAGATCCCCTGCCCCCAGGGCCTGGCCGGACACAGCGATGCCGACGCCCTGCTCCACGCGATCACCGATGCACTCCTCGGGGCCGCCGGGGCCGGCGACATAGGCCGGATGTTCCCCCCCTCCGACCCCCAGTGGAAGGACGCCGACTCGGCCCGGTTCGTCACGTCGGCCTGCCAACTGCTGGCACGGAAAAACTACTGCCTCCTCAACTGCGATGCGACCGTCATCACCGAGAGCCCGAAGCTCGCTGGGCACATCCAGGCCATGCAGCAACGCATCGCCGAGCTGCTGGCCGTAGATCCCGGCCGGGTAAACATCAAGGCCAAGACCAACGAGAAAATGGGCTGGATCGGCCGGGGGGAGGGCCTCGCCGCCCAGGCCGTCGTGCTCATCGCCGGCCCCGACGCCTGAGACCTCCCCCCCGGGCCGGCAGCAACCGCCCAGGGAGCCCGGACTTCCTGCTGACGAGACCGGTCGGGCCTGCTATAATGCTCCGCTTTCCACCCACAGACGCCAACGGAACTCCCATGCTTCGACTCTACAACACGATGACCCGCAGCACCGACGAGCTGGAAACACTCGAGCCGGGAAAGGTCCGCCTCTATACCTGCGGGCCCACCGTCTACAACTACGCCCACGTGGGCAATCTGCGAACGTATGTCTTCGAGGACATCCTCAAGCGCGCCCTGCAATGGCTCGGCTGGGACGTCAACCACGTCATGAACGTCACCGACGTGGGCCACCTGGTCAGCGACGCCGACGAGGGCGAGGACAAGATGGCCCTGGGTGCCCAGCGGGAGGGCAAAACCGTCTGGGAAATCGCCGACTATTACTGGCAGGCCTTCCAAAACGACCTCGAGCTGCTCAACATCCTCCCGCCGGACGTATGGTGCAAGGCCACCGAGCACATCCAGGAACAGATCGACGTGGTCCGAACCCTCCAAGACAAGGGCTACACCTATAAAACCTCCGACGGCATCTACTTCGACACCGCCAAACTCGACGACTACGGCAAGCTGGCCAGGCTCGACGTGGCGGGCCTCCAGGCCGGGGCCCGGGTGGAAATGTCGGCCGAGAAGAGAAACCCCACCGACTTCGCCCTCTGGAAATTCTCACCCACCGACAAACAGCGGGCCATGGAGTGGGACTCCCCCTGGGGGGTGGGCTTCCCAGGCTGGCATATCGAGTGCTCCGCCATGGCCACCCGATACCTCGGCGAGCGGATCGACATCCACTGCGGAGGCGTTGACCACGTAGCCGTCCACCACACAAACGAAATCGCCCAGGCCGAAGCCTGCCTCGGCCACCCGTGGGTCCGCTGGTGGATGCACGGGGAATTCCTCACCATGCCCAAGGGCGACAGCGGCGAAGAAGCCAAGATGTCCAAGTCCTCCGGCGAGTTCCTCACCCTCCAGCGGCTCATCGACAAGGGCTACGACCCACTGGCCTACCGGTACTTCCTGCTAGGGGCCCACTATCGACAGCAGCTACAGTTCAGTTGGGATGCCCTCGATGCCGCCGCCAGCGCCTACCAGAAGCTCCGACGGGCCGTGCTGGACCTGCAAAGCCAGGCCGGCGACGCAACCGGAAAGCCCATCCAGGAGCGGATCGAAGAGTTCTCCCAGGCCGTCCAGGACGACCTGAACATGCCCCGCGCCCTGGCCTGCCTCTGGACAACCCTCAAACGCGAAGCTGCGCCGGAAGATCTCCATGCCACCCTCCTGGAGATGGACAAGGTCCTGGGCCTGGGCATGGCCGAGATGGCCGAGGAACAGCTCGCCCTGGGCCAAGAGCAGATCGACGCCCTCCTGGCCGAGCGAACCCAGGCCCGGAAAGACAAGGACTTCGCCCGCGCCGACGCCATCCGCGACGAGCTGGCCCAGATGGGCATCGAGATCAAGGACTCCCCCGAGGGCACCACCTGGAAACGCCGATAGCCCCAGCCCCGAATTGGACCATTTGCGCAATTTCCCCGCCCGGAAATTCCCGAAAATCCATGGGTGATGGAAATTCTCCCTCCCCAGCCCCAACCGTCAAAACGTTCGAGCCTCAAATCGCTCTTCTTCATTCGTCCTAACTCACTTCTAGTCCAATTCTTAACGTCACGCGCCCGACCCAGCCTCCTCCCGATTTCAGTGCGCAGTTAACCCGCAATCAACTTTGAAAATTCGCCTAAAGTGCGCAGAACGCTACAGCAAACCACCCACGTAAGCCCCCCGAACTTCAGCTAAACCGCAAAAGTTTCACTCGCCGATTTGCCCCCGATTTTTGGACCATTTGCGAAGTATCGCTTGTCCTGAGCCCCGTCGAAGGGAGCCGGCGCAGCGTCTTGTCGGGTCGAAGCCGAAGGCGGAGACCGAAGCCGAAGGGCGCGACGGCCTCTGGGCGGCCAGGTAAGAGGTCAGTAGGTGAAAGGTGAAAGTGGGCGATCCGCCTGCGGGGACGTGCGCGACAAGTGTTGTGGTCATAAATTGGTACTCTCTCCATCCCCACCGCGGGTGCCACGGACCTGCGCAGCAAGTCCGTGCCTCCTTCGGGTCCGGACGCATCCTTCGACGCGTGCGAACCCGGAATGACCGGGATGCGGAGATAACCCGCTGCGTGGGGAGTCGCCGCGCGCCACCAAACCACGGCATCCGCCGGGGGGCATTGAATTGCAGTCCGCCGCCCGGGTATGCCCTGGCCTCGCGACCAGGGCTCCCGCGCCCCGGCCGCCTCTGGCAGAGATGCTGCTTCTTCCGGAGCCCTGGAAAGGGCGGTAGGAATGTAGCCAGGGGTGGAGGCCGCAGGCCGTAACCCCTGGAACATTCGATATATACCCCCACAGCCCCGAAGGGGCGGCCAGACGAATCGCCCTCACCCGCCCGATCACGTCCCCCCGCCAAACACGGCCATCCCTCCTCCGAACCCGTAGAAACCTGCATTCGCACCCGAACGAGGCACCGCCTTGAGGACAAGGCGGTGGCACCCGCGCCGCCCCGACCGATGCCCCACGCCCCCCGGCGGATGCCCCGACACATGCGACGATCGGGGGTCTTTTGGTCGCTGAAGGCGACCCGGATCCTAGCCCAGGGCGAGGCCCGAGCGAGCGGAGCGAGCCGAAGGGCCGACTCCCTG
>CAZOVB010000080.1:11162-19795 GCA_964583095.1 uncultured Planctomycetaceae bacterium | reverse complement strand
AGCCTCGCGCCGCGGGCCGAACCAAGTACCCCCTGAGAAAAATGATCCGCTTCGCCGCCGATGCCGTCCTGAGCTTCTCGGTTAAGCCCCTTCGCGTGGCCACCTGGGTGGGGCTCCTGGCCAGCCTGTTGGCCTTTGCCGGAATCGTCTACACCCTCGTCGTGAGACTCTTCACCGGAAGCTGGCAGGCCGGATGGGCCTCGCTCGCCGTGGCTGTCTTCTTCCTCGGGGGGGTCCAGCTCATCTGCCTCGGGATCCTCGGCGAGTACATCGGACGCATCTACCGCGAGGCCAAGGGCAGGCCGCTCTATCTCGTCGCGCAGGTTCTGGGCAAACCGCAACCAAGCAGGGAGAACCCCGATGACCCCGCCTGAGCAAACCCCCGCGGCCCAGTTGTTCGTCTCCGGACGTGTCTGCCTGCTGGGAGAACATTCCGACTGGGCGGCCGGCTTCGGCCTCCACCCGGGCTACTGCCTCGTCGTCGGGACCGACCAGGGCCTGGCCGCCACCGCACGACAAACCCCCGACTTCTCCGTCACCAGCCCCGTGCCCGACGAGGCCGGCAGAAGCTCCGGACGAACGCGCTCCATGTCCTGCCCGATGGATCTGGAATCTCTCCTGGCTGCAGCACAGGACGACCAGGAGTTCTTCCGATACTGCGCGGGCACGGCCTACGAAGTCCTGCGGACCTGCCACGTCCAGGCCGGGCTGGAACTCCAGATCGACCGCATGGACCTGCCCCTGCGAAAGGGTGTCTCCAGCTCCGCCGCGGTGTGTATCCTCGTCGCACAGGCCTTCGACCGCGTCTACTCCCTCGGGCTCTTCCCGCACGAACTGATGGAGATGGCCTACCGGGGGGAGATCCTCACCGGCAGCCAGTGCGGCCGAATGGACCAGGCCTGCATCTACGGAAAGGTCCCCGTCCTGCTCTCGCTGCGAAAGGGCGCCGAGCCCCGCGTGGAACCCCTGGCCCCCGGCGGGGCCTTGCGGATGTTCATCGTGGACCTGGCCGGCAAGAAGGATACCCCGCGCATCCTGGCCGACCTGCAGAAGGACTACCTCCGCAGCGACTCCCTCCAGCAAGCCCTGGGCAGCGAGAACGAACGCATCGTCCGACAGGGCTGCCGCCTCCTGGCCACCGGAAACGCACAGGCCATGGGGCAGCTCATGACAGAGGCCCAGGAGATCTTCGACGACCTCGTCGCCGCGCACTGCCCCGACGAGCTGGCCAGCCCGCTGCTGCACGACCTCCTGGCCGACCAAACCCTCCGCGAGCTCACCTGGGGTGCAAAGGGCGTCGGAAGCCAGGGCGACGGGACCGCACAGTTCGTGGCACGCGGCGAAAAAGACCGACAGGCCGCAATGGAGTACATCCAGCAGAAGCACCCGCAGATGCGATGCTTCCCCCTCAATATCGGCCCCTGCGAGCAGTAGTGGTCGTCAGCCTGCCCCCCCAAACACAAAAAGCAGCGCCTCAACGCTGCTTCCTCTTCCTCTTCTTCTTCTGCTGTTGTTGCTGCTTCTTCTGTTTCTGTTTCTTCTTCTGTGCTGTTTCTCGCTCTACTGTTCTACTGCTCCCCTGCTCTACTCTCTGGCCCGCCTCCGGGCCTTGCTCTACTGTCTACTGCTCCCCTGCTCTACTCTCTGGCCCGCCTCCGGGCCTTGCTCTACTGTCTACTGATCTACTGTTCTACTCTCTGGCCCGCTTGCGGGCCCTCTACTCTCTTGCCGGCCGCAGGCCGGCACTGGGCAGGGCCGGATTTGAACCGGCGACACCCGCATTTTCAGTGCGGTGCTCTACCAACTGAGCTACCTACCCGTAACTCTCCGCCGCCGGAAGCGACGGAAACCAGAATCATACCCCATCACCACACGCTGTCAAGGGCGAAAAACCACCTCGTCCGCTCTACTCTCTACTTTCTGAATTCTCCTCTCTGGCCGGCTCCCGGCCCGGGCCATCCAGAAGCCGGCGCAGGAGACGAGCCCCGATCTGCGTCGTCCAGCACGAGAAAACCAGCGCCCCCAGGGCGCAGAGAACCACCACGCACATCCAGACCACCCATTCCAGCCACAGCCAGAACGTGTCCTGGCCCATGATCGTCTCACCCAGCACCATCCACCACCTCCCGTCCATCTGTCCATATACTCTCTACTATCCGAATTCTACCCCCCGGCCCGCTTCCAGGTCGATCCCTGCCGCCTGTCAAGGGCGAAAAATCACCTCTGGCCGCTCTCCTGATCTACTTTCTCCTCTCTCCTCTTCGGCCCGCTCGCGGCCCTCTCCGCCCGACAAAAAATTCTCCACTTTTCCCCCTCGGTAGGACAGATCCTGTCCTACCCCCCGGTGTAAGATCGAACTTGCACGCAGAGCTTGCCGCCGCAGGCCGGGGAATGCACTTGCGTTCCTCCGAGCGACGCGAATATGGTGTGGAGCCTATTCAACTATCTCGAAAGGTGTTCGCTATGACCTACCAAGAAACGGGAAACGGGGATTCGCCAGACAGAAGACCTCAAGAGGCCCCCGACTGGAACGTGCTCACGGATCCCTGGATGGAGTTGCTGGATCCGACGGAGAATCTCCGACAGGTCTCTCCCCTCGATGCGCTTCGACATGCCCAGGACTACCACTGCATCGCCGCCGGCAGTCCGCTGGACCTTTTCGCAGCCCATCGATTCCTCCTCACGCTGCTCTACTGGAAAGCTGAGGCGGTGGGAGGAATCGAAGCCTTGCGGGAGGCGTTGCTGACGGGCCACGTCCCATCGTCCGTCACGGAGGCTCTCGAAACTGAAAAGGAGAAATTCCTCCTCTTCGACGAAGAAAGCCCCTTTTTGCAGGACTCGTCATTGCGGAAAGGCAAGGACAAATTGAAGTCCATGGGATACTTCTTTTCAGAGATGGCAACAGGGACGAACATTGCCCATTTCAGCCACAACAATCAGGCCGACACGAAGTTGTGCCTAGCATGCGCAACGCTTGGAATTCTTCGAATGGTTCCGTGGTCCCAGCAGGGAGGGCGGAGTTTCTCTCCTGGTGTTCATGGTGTACCGCCGATTTTTGCGGTGGCATGTGGGAATGTCCTGACAGAAACATTGGGGCTCAACTTAATCTCATTCGAGGGAGAACCAGGTATTCCCATGTGGACGGGAAGCTTCACGCCCAAGAATCTGAAAACCATCCGACCTCTGGAAGCCTTTACTTGGAATCCAAGAAGAGTGTTGCTTGGCAAACCCGAAGAAACAGGAAGGTGTTCTCTATGTGGCCAAGCTGAGAGGCCCGTAATCGATGCACTCGTTTACAAGGGCAATGAAGCTACCGGGCAGAAGAAGAAGGGAAAGGACAAGATACCATTCGCATGGGAAGATCCAGCAGCCCATTACGACCCTAACGAACACTACAGAACCAAGAAGAGCACTAGAGCAGACCGAGCGGCTGACGGTCGAGACCTTGGTGCTCTGCATGATCCAGAGGCTCCCCCTCGGTGTGCACTGTGCGAGAGGATTCCAGGGCATAATAGATGGATTCTTGTCGTTCCCACGACAGACAAGGACAAAGCTTTCGATCACCGCCGCATCGATCTTGCCAGACACCCGGCCGAAGCTGTCCCGGCCCTGATACCCGAGAAGCCCACCTGGCAGCCCGTACAGAAGGCATTGAACGGTTGGGAGGTCCCCAGCACATCGCCGAGATACACCGGTTGCCTGGCGTTTGTCACCTCGGCCGCGGATGCCCTGACCCCCGGGGACTGGGGGAACTTCTCCATGGCGGCTTTTCGAAAGATGCACGAAGCGCCCACGGCGTTTGACGTCTTCTGCGGTCTCTGGTGGCCCGTTCGCAAGAAGCACTACCCGCCGTCGCGCGACATCGCCTGGCTGATTCTCAAGCTCATGGCCCGGGTGCCGGAGAAGTACCGCAAACAGGCGCCAAACGCGACGTTTGAACCCCTTACCAGGATGCCAAAGCGTCAGATTCGGGGCAACCAGAAGCACTGGAACCCCTATCCGGTTGCTTTCTCAACCGGTGATCGACTCGAAGCCGATCTGGCCGAAACCATCGACAAGAACCTTCGAAGACGCAATCCGTCTTTCATCGACTGGGCCGGTCTCTGTGACCGCCTTCATCTGATAACGGGGTAAAGCCCCAGGAAAGGAGAAACACCGTGTTCGTACAGATCCACATGTTGCAGAGCATGCCTCCCGGAAATCTCAATCGCGACGAGACCGGGCAGCCCAAGAAGTGTCTCTTTGGCGGCGTGACAAGGGGACGTATCAGCAGCCAGTGTCTTAAACGCAATATCCGGCAGTCCGAACAGTTCCGCCAAGCCTTTGGTCAGGACCTGGGAACCCGAACCCTGAACCTTCCACAACTGATCGCAGATGAGCTGCGAGGCAACGGGTCGGGTATGCAGGACGATGAAATCGCCGAAGTCATGCAGGCGGTCAAAGGGTGCTTCAAGAAAGAGGAAGCCGCCCCGTCCACCGACGACGAGTCAGGCGACGACAAGAGCAGTGGGAAGGAAGATCTCAAGATCGGCATGACCCCGCAGTTGGTCTTCTTCCCCCAGCCCTTTGCAAAGGAGGCAGCAAGGCTGCTCGTGGACTTCCGCGCCAAAAACCCCGAAGCATACGATCGATTCCTGGGCCGCAAGCAGAAGGCGACCAAAAAGGAGGAAGGCGAACAGAAGAAACAGATCGAAGCCTTCAAGCAGGAAGTCGCCCAGGCCAGCAGGCGCGTTACCGTGGACATCGCGCTCTTTGGCCGAATGACCACCAGCGACCTGGTCGTGGACGTCGAAGCCGCCTGCCAGGTCGCCCACGCAATCAGCACGCACGAGACCATCATCGAGAGCGACTACTTCACAGCCATGGATGACCTCAAACAGGAACCCGGCGCAGCCTACCTGGGTCGCGGCGAGACGGAGACGTTCTTCAACTCGGCCGTCTATTACAAGTACCTCAATGCGGACCTGGCATCCCTCGTGGATGAGGACCACCTTCCCGACATGGACGCCGAAGGCGTCGGCAGGACGGCCGCAGCGCTGCTCAAGGCAGCCGCTCTGGCGACCCCCAGCGGCAAGCAGAACAGTTTTGCCGCCCACTCGGTACCCGAATTCATACTGGTGGAAGTATCCCGAACCAAGCGTCCCATCAGTTTCGCAAACGCGTTTCTCAAGCCGGTGAAAGGGGGGATGGATAGCAACCTCATGTCTGAATCCGCCCAGGCGCTGGCGTCCTATATCGATTCCACAGGCGCAGCCTTTGCCCCCGGCGATACCCAGAGGCTGCTGCTCCAGGTCGGCCCGGCCGAGGCGCCGCTTTCTACCCAGCACGAAAAGGCCGCATCCCTGGATGAACTGGCCGACAAGCTCGCCCAGTGCGTCAAGAAAGGCGGGTGAGCCCATGGTCAGCGGCAACAACACGCTGTTCCTGCGGCTGGCCGGTCCGATGCAGTCCTGGGGCACCGCTTCGCGCCTGCAATTGCGCAGAACCGACGCGCATCCCAGCAAGTCCGGAGTCATGGGCCTGCTGCTCTCGGCCATGGGGGTATCACGGGAGGACTCCCCGCGCCACCTGGAAACCCTGAACCAACTGGCCATGGCCCTGCGCATTGACCGCCCCGGAGACCTGGAATGGGACTACCACACCGTGGGTGCTGGAATCGGTATCCGAAGTGCCGATGGCAAGATCAAGAACACAGCCAGCACCCACGAACCCGAGACGCTGCTTTCGCGAAGACAGTACATCTACGATGCTTCCTTCCTGGTGGCTCTTCAGGGGGATGTGTCACTGATCGCCAAATGCGCCCAGGCGCTGGACAACCCGGTCTGGCCCCCGTTTCTGGGCAGGAGGTGCTGCATCCCCTCTGAGCCCGTCAAGGAAGCGGTGGCCGAACATCCCGATCTTGTCGAAGCGCTTGGTTCAATTCCCTGGCGACCCGAGCGGTTGCCCCGCTCGGGGGACAGACCGGAAAGCATTGAGCTCGATGCCTGCCTGGAGCACCCCCCGGGCGAGAAGGCCCCCAACAATGCCGTACTGGTCCACGACGTGGCCCGGGGCTTCGGCTTCTACAACCATGGGCCCCGGTGGGTTGTGCCCCGCAGGTTGACGGTTCCGGTGGGCGAGCCGCTCTTTACGCCACCGCAACCACGTCCGTGGACCAATCCCTACGGCAAGCAGTGGCCCGAGCAGCGCCAGCGTCGCCTGGACCACGACAAGGGCTTGTGTGTCTTCTGCAAAGCCCCGGCCGTGGAGGTCCACCACCTCGACTACGAAGATGTTCGCAACGAGACCTTGCGTTCCCTCTGCAAGCTCTGCCACGACGCCTGCACGATCCTGGAATACAGCGGCGAAGCGCCCCGGCGCGTGGACCCGGCCGACCCGGACAATCGGGAGGCGATGCTCAACCAGGTCCAGCTTCTCCTGGAAGGCAGACGCCTGACCAGGAGGCGCGAACTGCTCCTGGAAGGCAGGTCCGGTGGAAGGGAGGTAGTGTAGATGTTCCTTTCGGCAATGAGAGTAAACGTGGGATACGACAAGCCAGGCCGGCAGTGGCTCAGGAACATCTACCGCGTCCATCAACGGCTCTGGATGGGGTTCGCCCCGTTGGAACGAAGGGAAGGCGACCCGTTCTTCCTGGATGTCTGGGACGGACCCCAAGCGCCCGAGGGGGATTGCACTCGAACCAACAGGGGCTTCCTCTTTCGGGTGGAAGTGGACGGTCCTGCCCGGATCCTGGTCCAGTCCGTCCAAAAGCCGGACTGGTCCTGGGCGTTCCAGAATGCCCCGGGGTTCCTGTTGGAACAGCCCCGCGTCAAGAAATTTGAGCCGGAGTTTCAGCAGGGCCAGGAGCTTCGGTTCCGCCTGCGGGCCAATCCGACAAAGCGCTTGAGCAAGCAGCGCCGCCGCGTCCCCGTCGGTACAGATGAGAAGACTCTTTGGCAATGGCTCTGCGACAAGGGCCGCTCAGGAGGCTTCCAACTCCCCGACGCCCCGGATGGAGCGATTCGAGACGTCGCCCGGCATGAAGCCTCGAAAAACGGCTCGAAGAATCCCATACGGTACATGTCCGTTCTGTACGAGGGCAGACTGTCGGTCACCGATGCGCAAGAGTTTACCCAGACGATTGCCAAGGGCATCGGACCGGCCAAGGCGTTCGGCTGCGGTCTGCTTTCCGTAGCGCCCGCTTAAGGTAACCCCGCCGCCGCTGAGGGCGGTCGGGACCGTGTTTGACAAGTGAATACCCCACGGGGTAGGGCAACACTTTCTGCTGCGCATCTGGTTTGTGGGCGTCGATGTAATAGGCAGGACGCTTGCTCAAAAAGGGATTCGACCATGCGACAGCTTCAACTTCTGCCTCGTTTCGCCGACAAACTCAGCTATCTCTATGTCGAGCATGCCGTAATCGAACAGGAGGCCAAGTCGATCGCGGTCTTCCGCAAGGAAGAGACCTTCAGTGTCCCGGCTGCCTCGCTGGGCCTGCTCATCCTCGGACCGGGTACCAAGATCTCCCACGCCGCGGTTCGCGCACTGGCCGATAACAATTGCCAGTTGATCTGGGCCGGCGAGCATGGCGTACGTTTCTATGCCCATGGCCTGGGCGGAAGCCATCACAGCAGGAACCTGATCCGCCAGGCCCGGTTGGTCAGCAATGAACTCACCCGCCTCCAGGTCGTGGTTCGAATGTATTCGCTGCGCTTTCAGGAAGATGTGGATCCGAACCTCTCCCTGCAGCAGTTGCGGGGCAAGGAAGGGGTCCGCGTTCGCCAGACCTACTCCGAAATGGCCCGGGAGTTCGGCGTCCAGTGGAAAGGACGCGACTACAAGCGACAAAAATGGGACCATGCCGACCCGCTCAATCGGGCGCTCTCCTCGGCCAATGCCTGCCTCTACGGTCTCGTCCATGCGGCCATCCTCTCGGGAGGCTATTCCCCGGCACTGGGGTTCATCCACTGCGGAAAACAGCAGTCCTTCGTCTACGATGTGGCCGACCTGTACAAGACAGAGATTACCATACCCGTGGCCTTTGCCACCGTTGCGGCGGGTCCCACGCAGTTGGAGCGACAGGTTCGAATTGCCTGCCGGGAGATCTTCCGACAGGAACGAGTCATGGAACGGATTCTGCCCGACATCGCGCACTGCCTGGACGTTCCCGACGCCCAGGCGGCCTTGCAGGACGAATACGCCAACGACCCGGCCAAGCCCTCGAGTCTATGGGACCCGGCAACGCTCCAGAACGATATTCCCATTGGCAAGATCCTCAAGATGGATGCGGGCAACGCAATCAAGATCCACAAGGAACCCGAAGATGATCGTGATGATACTGGAGAAGGTGACAACGTCGCTTCGCGGTGAACTGACCCGCTGGTTGATTCAACCCAAGACCGGTGTTTTCGTCGGAAAGGTCTCAGCCAGGGTGCGCGACCTGCTCTGGGAGAAGATCTGCTCGCAGAAGAAGCAGGGAGCGGCCATCCTCATCTATCCAGACACAACCGAGCAGGGGTTCTCGATTCGCACCGCAGGTAAAACGTCAAACCTCATTGAAGACTTCGAGGGCCTTTATCTGGTAAAAAAGCGCGCAAGTCGTTAGAATACGTCTGAAGTGGAAGTGTTTTCCCCACGCCCGTGGGGATGAACCG
>CAZOVB010000080.1:0-11062 GCA_964583095.1 uncultured Planctomycetaceae bacterium | reverse complement strand
GTTTTCCCCACGCCCGTGGGGATGAACCGACGGGAACGTGGCGTTGGGTTCTGAGGGCGGGTGTTTTCCCCACGCCCGTGGGGATGAACCGAGACGCCCGATGAGGATAACTGACAGTACATTGTTTTCCCCACGCCCGTGGGGATGAACCGGCGCTGTCCCCCGCCGAAGCGGAGTCCCTGCTGTTTTCCCCACGCCCGTGGGGATGAACCGCGGACTTCGCGGCGACTGCTCGGGAATCTGGGGTTTTCCCCACGCCCGTGGGGATGAACCGAACAGGCAGAAACGTGACGACGAGGTGATACGGTTTTCCCCACGCCCGTGGGGATGAACCGACAAGAGCCGCGCGCTGGACGGCTGCATTCACGTTTTCCCCACGCCCGTGGGGATGAACCGCGGTGGAACGGCACTGCGAACGGACCTGAGCAGTTTTCCCCACGCCCGTGGGGATGAACCCGCCAGGCACGAGGCGATCATGGGCACGATGCTGTTTTCCCCACGCCCGTGGGGATGAACCGAAGACACGTTTTTAGGTCTAACACCGTTTTACCGTTTTCCCCACGCCCGTGGGGATGAACCGCGAGCCGGAGTTCCGCTGTGGACGCCGTACCGGTTTTCCCCACGCCCGTGGGGATGAACCGATCGACAGCGTGCTCGATGCCATCGTGTTTCGCGTTTTCCCCACGCCCGTGGGGATGAACCGCACGGCCAGGGCCCCGATTCCGGCCCGGCGCAGTTTTCCCCACGCCCGTGGGGATGAACCGCACCCCCGCCCCACCGGGTCGCTACCAGGGGAGTTTTCCCCACGCCCGTGGGGATGAACCGGGAGCGAAAGGTCCGATCGGAAGCCCTGGCCGGTTTTCCCCACGCCCGTGGGGATGAACCGGTGTGGCCGTAGCGGGACTTATGGAATCCGCCGTTTTCCCCACGCCCGTGGGGATGAACCGGGGGTTCCGGGCTCGTCGGCCGTTACGATGATGTTTTCCCCACGCCCGTGGGGATGAACCGGCCCAGGAGGCCATCAAGGAGTTCCTCGTCTTGTTTTCCCCACGCCCGTGGGGATGAACCGTTCTACAATTGCGTCGAATACTACGACATTCGGTTTTCCCCACGCCCGTGGGGATGAACCGACGGACCGTCCACCACACGCCTCAGAGCCGCCCGTTTTCCCCACGCCCGTGGGGATGAACCGGATTTCTTGACATGGCCAACGACGTGACAATGGGTTTTCCCCCCGCCCGTGGGGATGAACCGTAAGGCTCTCCCGCCTGGGCGGCTCGTACCGCGTTTTCCCCACGCCCGTGGGGATGAACCGCCTCTGGAGGGCACCGGGTTTTGTCGCAAGGGCGTTTTCCCCACGCCCGTGGGGATGAACCGTCGATAGGTCGCGGTGGCCCCGTTGCGGGAATGTTTTCCCCACGCCCGTGGGGATGAACCGGAAACGAACGATGACAAGGAACACGAATCAAAGTTTTCCCCACGCCCGTGGGGATGAACCGGGAAACACCAATGAACGAGACGACCCAGACCGGTTTTCCCCACGCCCGTGGGGATGAACCGAGTGGGACCCGGTCGACGTGGTTCAGATCGGCCGGGTTTTCCCCACGCCCGTGGGGATGAACCGGAACTACGAGTGAGTCTCACTGAAGAGAAAGCGTTTTCCCCACGCCCGTGGGGATGAACCGGCGGCCACCAGTTCGGCCACGGTCGCGCCGAAGTTTTCCCCACGCCCGTGGGGATGAACCGTCCTGTCGCGTCCGCGCCGATAACTCCCCATTGTTTTCCCCACGCCCGTGGGGATGAACCGCAGGTCCGACAGGCTTGATTCGCTTTCGAGCTGTTTTCCCCACGCCCGTGGGGATGAACCGGCGGGCCAATCCTGCATCTGCGACAACCGGGAGTTTTCCCCACGCCCGTGGGGATGAACCGTGAGACTCTTCGGAACCTTCAGCCAGAAACGAGTTTTCCCCACGCCCGTGGGGATGAACCGTCAAAATGGCCGCCCTGCAGGTGGGGGCTGCTGTTTTCCCCACGCCCGTGGGGATGAACCGTCCCGAACGTTGACCCCCGATTCCCTCGCCCTGTTTTCCCCACGCCCGTGGGGATGAACCGGCGTCAAGCCTCGTCACGGTGTGCAGCCCAAGGTTTTCCCCACGCCCGTGGGGATGAACCGGACCTGTTGGAGACGATCAAGATATGGCTGGAAGTTTTCCCCACGCCCGTGGGGATGAACCGGCAGTCCCGCCGAGTACGCCCATTGGCTCCAGGTTTTCCCCACGCCCGTGGGGATGAACCGCACGGAGAATCGGTCCATATCATCGGCTCAGGCGTTTTCCCCACGCCCGTGGGGATGAACCGTAACCTTTTGATAGCTTCATCGTGATCTTCGAGTTTTCCCCACGCCCGTGGGGATGAACCGTGTAATACCTACAGCGTGGTTGATTGACACTCGTTTTCCCCACGCCCGTGGGGATGAACCGAAGTACCCCCTACATGCACTCGAAAATGCACGGTTTTCCCCACGCCCGTGGGGATGAACCGAATGGCGTAGCGAAGAATCACGCCGAGGGGGGGTTTTCCCCACGCCCGTGGGGATGAACCGGGAGCCACCACCGCAGCAGATACCATCGGCAACGTTTTCCCCACGCCCGTGGGGATGAACCGTCGCTCATGCGTTGTTATGGCACCTATTGCGGGTTTTCCCCACGCCCGTGGGGATGAACCGCTCCGAACGGGGCCGTCATCGAGCTGCACGAAGTTTTCCCCACGCCCGTGGGGATGAACCGCTGGCACGTGGTGGAGGGACACGGCAGGACGCGTTTTCCCCACGCCCGTGGGGATGAACCGTTTCATTGTCCGATCGGTCCATGTCCAGCCAGGTTTTCCCCACGCCCGTGGGGATGAACCGGTCAGAAGGGTGGTCGAATGGCTCGCCACCAGGTTTTCCCCACGCCCGTGGGGATGAACCGGTGGATTCGAGGGTTCCATGGTTGACGGCTCTGTTTTCCCCACGCCCGTGGGGATGAACCACACTCTTACCTTTTCCCTTTCACCTATCACCTGGTTTCCCCACGCCTGTGGGGATGAACCTGAACAGCAGATGAAGGAGGAAGAGAGGATAGTGGAAAGTGGAGAAGAACCAGCGGGACCCCGGGCGCCCAGAGCGGTCCGGTGCGGTGAGCCGGGGATCACAGTAGGTCAGCAGAGAAGGAAACAGATACAGAGGGCAAGCTGTGGACCCCCTCCGACGCTCCTGGGCGATTGGAAGCCGGGCCCCCGATTGGACTCGAAATCGGAAAAACGGGAGCGGGTGGACAGAATAAAGACTTTGTGGTGAAGCTTCATTCGTTGCAGCAGGGGGTGGCGGTAACTGAACTGAGCTGTTGGGTCCTTGCGAGATCTGGAAGTTGATTGCGAGGTAACTGAAGCAAATCCGGGAGGGTTTCAATTGGCCATATTGGCTGTAAATGCTGCTGGGTGCTGCGTTTGCATGTCCCAAGCGTTGCGAAACCCCGGCCCGGAGGGGCAGAAATTTCAAGCGGGGGCCTGCGGGCAAAAAAAACTTCGTGGAGCTTGACATTTTGTCCCCAGAGCGGATAATGGCAGGTTCCACAGATTGAAGGAGAGAACCTGTGTATGCAGTGATAGAAGACAGCGGCCGACAGTTTCGAGTGAGCGAAGGCGATGTTGTGGATGTGGATCTTCGCGACCTGGAAGAAGGGGCCGAGACATTGACATTTGATAAGGTTCTGCTGGTGGCCGGTGACGGCGAGGCGAAGGTTGGCACGCCGCTGGTGGAAGGCGCCAGTGTGCAAGCCTCTGTAGTAGATGAAGTTGCGGGCCCGAAGGTGTACATTCACCGCTGGCGTCGCCGGAAGAACAGCCGACGTCGTACGGGTCACCGCCAGAAATATCTGCGAGTGCAGGTAACGAAGATCGAGGCCTGACTCGCCGCTTCTCTGCGGCGCTGCTTTGCGGCGCGCGGGGTAGCGCGGTCTGGCTTCGTGATGCGAAATGCCCGCAGGCGCATTGCTTGCGGGCATTTTGCTGCGCGGATTTCCGGTGGCAAGTCGGGGTTCTGCGTGTGGGGGGGGTGTTTTTTAAGCTAGGCACAGCCCAGGAGTTGCGATTCTTCCTGTTGGTCGGCTGGGGTTGTTTCCTGCTTGTCCGGCGGTTTGATATCGTAGCGTTTGAGCTTGGAGTGGAGGGTTGCTCGGGTGATACCCAGCAGTGCCGCGGCGCGGGTTCGTTGCCAGCCTGTCTCCTGCAGTGCCCGGAGGATGAACTCTCGTTCTGCGGTTTCGAGGGAGAAGTCTTCTGCCTTTTCGGGTTTCTTTCTTCGGATGGCCTCGACGGGCGTGGGGGGTTCCGCGGGTGCCTGCGGCTGTGTTGCGAGCGCCTGAGGTGTTGTTCCGCAAGGGTTTACGTGTACGGCTGGTGTTGCAGCCTGTGAGATTCGGATGCTTTTTGCGGTGAGGATATCGGAGGTTTCGAGCAGGACGGCCCGGTCGATGACGTTTCGGAGTTCGCGTACATTTCCTGGCCAGTCGTGCTGGGTCAGGAGGTTTCTGGCCTCTGGGGCCAGTCCTGTCAGGTCGTCCCGGTCGGAGATGGTTGTGGTTTTCAGGAAGTGCTCTGCGAGGGGGAGGATATCGTTTTTTCGCGACGGGTCCCGCAGGGGGGGAAGTTCGATGGGGAAGACTGCGAGGCGGTAGTATAGGTCTTGCCGGAACTTATGATGGTTCACGGCTTGGAGGAGGTCCCGGTTGCTGGTGGCGACGATGGTAGCGTTGCAGCGTAGATCGGTGGTACCTCCGACCTTTCGGAAGGTTCTTTCCTGGAGGACCCTCAGGAGCTTTGCCTGGAGGTCGCGAGGCATTTCTGAGATTTCATCGAGGAAGATGGTGCCGTTTTCGGCAAGCTGGAACAGGCCATTCTTGTCGCGATCTGCGCCGGTGAAGGATCCCTTGACGTGGCCGAACAGTTCGGATTCCAGTAGGGTATCAGAGAGGGCAGCGCAGTTTACGGCGACGAAAGGCGCCTGTGATCCGTGTCGTCCGTGGTGGACGGCGGCAGCGGCAAGTTCTTTTCCTGTCCCGGTTTCGCCGACGATGAGGACGGGGTTGCATCTGCTCTGGGCGACGAGTTGGATGTTTCTGAGGGTCTCGGTGATTGCGTGGCTTGTCCCGATGATATCGAGTTCCGGCGGGCAGAACTTGCATTTTGCACGTGCGGGTGCGGTTTTCTGGGATGAACAACGGCTTGACATTTCTTCTCCGGCTGGGGTTGGCCTTGACGGGTTCGTCGTGTCGTAAGCTCTGGCCTATACGGCATTCATGGTGTGTGCGAGCTTTCGGAGTTTCTTGATCAGGGCCTTGTGTCTCAGGCAGACGGATGATTCGCTGATGGAGAAGATTTTTGCGATTTCTCGGAAGGTGAGCTGCTGTCCGTAGTACATGGTTAGCAGTTGTCTGTCCTGGCTTCGCAGGTGTGAGAGCATGGTTGCGCAAAGGTCTTTGGCCTCGAGGGTTTCGAGCTTTTCGTCGGAGTGGTCATCCTCGACGTCCAGGCCGATCTGGTCGGAATCGGGGGGTGTATCGTTGATCGAAAGGAACCTCGGCGTGTTCTTGGCATTGCGGCGGCGGAGGATGCTGTCCTTTCGCATCTCGTCAATGGCCCAGAACATGGCCTTCTGCGAGGCGAAGTTGGCGAACGGCACGCCGCGGTCAGGCTCAAAGGCGTTGGCCGCCATGGTCAGTCCCAGCAGCGAGTAGCTGTACAGGTCTTCCATATTCACCCAGGAGTACCGCCTCTTCATCCGGGCAGCGATCTGCCTGGCAAGTGGAAGGTGTTCGCTGATGAGTTGGTCGGCCGAGCATTCTGCAGTTTTCGCACGCATCTGTCTGCTTCCTCAATCTGAAAGGTGTCCTAGTTTGCCCAAATTCACGGTACTGCCCTGTGAGGCCCTCTTGCCTCGCTAGCATGATTGCTGAAATTGCCAACAATCTTCAACAGGGCTGATTCCTCAAAGGAATAGGGGTTGCCGTGTTAAACTGGGCAATCTAGAAAAGAAGAAATGGTTTAGGTAAAATAAAGAAAGACAGGGCTGTAATTTGCCCCCAGTCTTATCATGGGTGGGGGGGACGACAGGTGTCCAACATATTGGGCTTTTACGGTTGGTTGTCCAAGATAGGAAGGTCTGGGGCAAAAGAAGAGCTCTTTGGGGGTATATACCTACCGATTCTGCGGGAAAAAGGTTTACTGAGAAGGTAAAAACGGCCCTAAAAACATGGAATTCCTAGTTTGAAAAGATGGGAGGTTAGAATGTTTCTCCTGCTTCAGAGAAGAAAACTGTCCAGTGACCCTTTTGGATTCGGGTAGATGGGATGAGCTGGACAGCATGAGAGCCTTGCTTCGGGAGGGACGAGACCAGCTTCCATCAGCCGAGGTGGTTGGCTGGGGCCCCAGGGCCCCAAAGGTACCGGGGGATGGTGTGTGCAACGGGGTGGGGTCCCGGCCGATTGCGCGCAGGGCTTTCCAGAGCTCAGAACTCCCTGCCGCTCTCAAGCTCTGAGGCCTCCCATGGAAGCACCTGTCGGCAGCGCTGGTCCGGAAGGCTGAAGTATCAAAGTTCCGCCAATAAGCTGTTTCCCTGCACCAGGCCAGAGGCCTGAAAAGCGCCCATTGGTCCGCAAGCGTATGAAGAGAGTTGCCAACAGGTTGTGTCACAGGAAGAAGAGATTGCTTCCGTGCAGCCGGAAAGAATCTTAATGGAGTTTTGGATGCCTTTCTTCCGATTATAGTGATTGTACGGATATTGCGGCCGAAGGCGTTCTTTCAGGGCTGCATTCAGGGAAATACACGGGACTTCACTCCGGGCACAACTTTTCCACTGGCAGCGAAAGGAAGTACTCATGTTTCATTCGAAAACGGGATTGCTGTATTTGTTTCTCACGTCTCTGCTGTTTATCGCCATCTGGGCAGCAGGCACCCCGGTTCACGCGGCGGTCGACGGCAACGATGACGTGACAACAGGCTCCAACGGGACCGACGCCGGCAACACAGTGGATGTCGACTGGGACGCGGCGGCCTCGACTCCCCAGGCCGTTGGAGGCGGCTGGGTAGGCACAACCGTGCCCAATGGCGATCCAATCGGATCCGCTCCTTCCAATTTAAACGCTTTGAGCTACAGTGGTTCGAACGGACTGGGTTCACTAAATGCCCTGGCCGATTCTCTTGCGCACCTGATCGTCGTGCCCAGCGGCACGACCGCCCAGAGAACGGAAGACGCTGCCCAGTCCACCATCGTCCTTGCGGGGGGCAATGCGTGGGACTTCGACTTCATCGACAACGACGAGGATGGGAACTACGAACCCGGTGATGGCGAGGTCGCTTCCCACGGCTATGGGGTTCGGGTCATGGGACAACTGGCTCAAAACGGCGGCGGGGGAGGCGCGATCGACATCCAGGAGACTACCGACGGCATCTTTATTGAGGTCTATACCGGTGGCACCATCACCGGCAATGTGACCAACAGCGGCAACACCAACAGCATCCTGGACATTTCCCCCGAGAATGATACGGCCGGGGATGTGACCTCCCTGGTCACCGGAGATTACATTGGCGGCACGGGCAATGACCAGTTGGTTCTCGAGGCCACGAGCAACTCGACCGGGACCTCCACCGCCCGACTGGACGGCAACGCCACGCTTGGCACCTCGACGGTCTTCGACGTAATCGACCTGGCCGCCGAGGCCCTCGGTGCCAACGCCACGGCGGAAGTCACCGGGGCGCTGACAGTTACCGGCGCCGGCAGGATGTACGTGGATGCCGAAGCCAATGCGGGCCGGACCGCAACGGTGACGATCGTCGGGGCAACCACGCTGGGCAACTCCGATGATGAGGTGGAATTCGACCTGCTCACCCAGGACGCCACGGCGACGGGGTTGATCAACCTTCAGGCGAACCTGGACCTGGGCGACGGGACCAATGAGGTGGAAGTCACCGGCGACTCCAAGTCCGGATCCAAACTCGTCTTCAATACGGCTGCGGACGCTTCGGGCACCACCACCGATCTGCTGGGAGGCAGCGGAAATGATGAGCTGACCTTTACCAACATGGCCGACGGATCTTTGATCCTGGATGTGGACCTGGCCACAACCGCCGGGGGCAATGACCTCATTACCCTGGACAATGCCAACCTGACCGGCAACGTCTCGTTCGGGGCTTCCACGAGCAACTCCCTGGTCGCCAAGGGCAACAGCAAGATCAGCGGGACCCTTACGCTGGGCGGGCCGACCACGATCGACATGCAGGGAGCCTCCCTTTCCCTGGCCGGTGCGGTCGCAGTGGATGACAACACGCAGATCTCCCGCTCGGTCGGGACGGGCATCCTCTCAGGAACCGGTACGGTTACCGTAGCTTCGGGAAAGACCCTCACGATTGATAATGCGGGGATCCTTGGCACGATCACCGGCGGTCTGGCCGGCGCGGGCAGCGTCAATCTTCAGGCGGGCACGCTGAATGAGACGAACATCGCCTTAGCTGATACGCTGAATCTGAATATTGCCTCCGGGGCAGACGTGTCGCTCACCGGTGACCAGACGCTGGTGAGCCTCACCGGTGCGGGCGAACTCAACGTCAACGGCAACAACCTGACACTTGGCACCGGCAATACGAACTTCACCGGGCGCCTGATGGCTCTGGGCAACCTGGTCGTGACCGGCGGTACCAACCAGATTACCAGCCAGTTGCAGTTGAACAACCTGACGGTTTCGGGCGGAACCCTTACGCTCGTAGGAGATCTGGGTGTGGCGTCGGGGGCTGCCCGGGTTCTGGACATCGGCGCAGCTACCGTGGTCCAGGGGGATCTGCTCCTGGATGCCGATACCACGATCCAGGGCTCTGCCGGCCTGACGCTTACAGCCAACGGGGATTCTCCCGGCGAGATTGACGTAGACGACGGTCTGACGCTGACCATTGCCGACGCGGCGCGGCTCACGGCCGCAGCCGGAGGACTTACCGGAGAGGGAACCGTGGTTCTCCAGTCGGGCACCCTCAGTGAAGCCAGTGTCCCTGTCGGCAATGAGTTGACGCTTCAGATCGACGCCGGCGGGACGGTTACACTCAATGCCGATCAGCAAATGACGGCCCTCAACGGTGCCGGCACACTGGATGCCGGTGGGAACAACCTGTCCCTGGGCACCGGAGACAGTACCTTCACCGGTACGCTGAGCAATCTGGCCAATCTGTCCCTGACCGGTGGGACCAACGCGATCAGTTCGGCGATGACACTTAACAATCTCTCTGTCGAAGGGACCTCCGCTACGCTTACCGGGGATATCGCGATGGCCGTGGGGGCAGACAGGGCTATCATGATCAACGCGCCGACCCAGATTGCAGGCGACCTGCTGGCCACCGAGAATACGACCATCGGGGGGACATCGACCCTGACCCTCACGGCCGGCGGCTCCAGCGGGGCTTTGAACGTGGCGGCCGGGAAGACACTGACTCTGTCCAATGCCGATATTCTCTCTTCCGCGGCGGGAGGCTTTACCGGAACCGGTGCGGTTTTGATTCAGAGCGGCACGCTGGCAGAGTCCGATGCAGCCCTGGCTGACGGTTTGAGTTTGACCCTGGCCTCCGGGGCCGGGACGACCCTTTCGGGTGACCAGAGTCTGGCGGCCTTGAATGGCTCGGGCGCACTGAATGCCAATGGCAACAATCTTACGTTGACGACGGGAACCAGCAGCTTCACTGGAACGCTGAGCAACGCGAAGGATCTGACGTTCGACGGAGCCGGCACGCACAGCCTGTCTCTTGGCAGCGCCTCTCTGGGCGAGACGGCTACGAATGATGCAGCCATCACTGTCGACAATGGAGCGACGGTCAGCCTGACCGGAAGCGGCTCCGCCTACACCGGCGATATCAACGTGACCAACGGCTCCCTGATGCTCGATGGATCCTACAGTTTTGGCGAGGATGCCAATTCGCCGGCCGGCATGACTGTGGCTGCCACGCACAGCGCCAAGATCATGGGCACGCCGACCATCACCGGCTCGATTGCCCTGTCGGGCACGCTGGAGACCAATACCACCAGCATTGGCACCACGCCGATCACCTTCAATCCCGGAGCGAAGCTCAGGGCTTCCGGTTCCACGGGCCTTTCGCTCGACGCCGGCGGCGGTTCGCTGGATCTCAGCGCGATTGACGCCGATGCCGAGGCGGTTTCACTGGATGCCACCAACGGCCCGGTGACCGTTTCGGACTGGACGCTGCCCGCCATCGGCGGCGGAACGGTCACCGTGAACTCGACCGACACGGCCAACAAAGTCAAACTGGCAAACCTGACGCTCAATTCGGCCGGTGCCGTGAATGAAACGCTCTCGATTGGCACCGGCAAGGTCTACCTGACCGGTAATCTTAACAGCGGAAACGCCGGAGACGTGGTTACCGCCGCAGCCGGTGCGACGGTCGTGGTGGATGCCACAGATGCCGGCGCGGGGGCGGTAAACACTTCCGGGGGTGGCGTCCTGCTCTACGGTCCCAATGCCTCAGGCGTCACGTACAACCTGGATTCCCAGACCGGGGTGGATTCCGGCGACAGCGGCGCGACGATCAACGACCCGGTGGCCGTCAACGAAGCGGCCGTTTTCGGCGGTGGCGGAGAGATCGATCTGGCCAATACGGTTACGGTCACCCCCAATGCGGGCAATGCAACCCTCAGTGTCAATGAGGCCGGGACGAAGGTGAAGATCCGAACCCTCGCCGGCCTCGGCGGCGGAGATACCCTCAACAAGGACGGCGACGGCGAGTTGGAACTGGCGGCTCCCGTTCCGGGCAACGTGTCCGCCACGGGGGGGACGATCACCCTCGAATCCGGCTCCAGTGTAGGGGGAGACGTTCAGGTGACCGGGGCGAAGCTCAAGCTGTCCGGGGATGCGATTGCCGGCGACCTGGCCGTGGACAACGCCACCATCGAGCCGGGCGAAGACACGGAACTTGATGACAACATGACGGTGACCAACAAGATGACGGTCTCGGGCACCAAGCGGCTGAAGGT
>CAZOVB010000079.1:15798-20407 GCA_964583095.1 uncultured Planctomycetaceae bacterium | reverse complement strand
GTTAAGAAATGGGGTTATGACGGTGCATTAATTGGTTTAGAAACAAACAAACAATACTTATTCTGGAGAGACATTGGTGGTGAATTAGAATTTAAAGGTTTATTAAATAAGAAGGTGAAAAAATGAATAATGTTAAATTTTATCCAGGTGCGTCTCAAACATTGAAACAACCAATGAAAGATGACATCAGAAAAAAATTAGAGAAAGCACTTGAAAATTCTAAAACATTCAAGCGTGCCGAAGTTGCAACGCTTGGTGAAGTTTACCACGACCAAAGATGGCGCAACACTAAGAAAATGTTAGTGACAACTATGCATGTTGCTAGATTTTTGAAGAGGTGAACTAAAATGCAAAAACTAATGAAAACATACAAGAAACACAAGATTGTTAAAAACAATGGTGTTTATGAAGTTATACATCCAGATAAGAGTAGATTTATTGTTGCACTTGATGATTCAAAATCAAGTGGAAAAAGGAGTTTTGTTAATAAAGCAAACAATCTAAAAACCGCAATGAATTATATTGATTTGGTGACAAAATAAAAATGAACAAATCCAAATATGTTAAAATACCAAAAAAGACAACATTAAAAAAATTAATGTTTGGTGATTTTGATGGTGATGGTGTTAAAAACATAGACGACCCTAAACCATTTAGTTCTAAAAAGAAGTTATATCCAGACCCATACAGAAGTAAAACATACTATAATAAATCAAGATACGGAAACAACGAAACTTTGTTGTCAGATGTCTTGAAAAGTATATATAAGACAAACAATAAGAACGCACTCAATATGAATACTTTTCTTAAAAACAATCCAAAAGCATTTGGTAGAACAAAAACAGTCCCATCAACTATTAAGAAACTAAATGAAAAATATTATGATGAGTTAACTGATATTCATGGAACAACTATTGTGGTCAACACACGAAAACAAGTGTTCAATAAAGTTGCAGAATTAAAGAAAAAATATAAGGTTGTAAAAGATAAAAACTATTATTCAAACCCACAAGGTGGTGTATATTATGCATATCACTTGATTATAGATAAAAAAGGCACATTGATTGAGGTCCAGGTAAAGACTAGGAAAATGTTTGAGTTAGTCCATAAAAAGATGCATTCTGCATATAAAAACAAAGATACAAAGAAACTTAACGCAATGAAACAACTTGCATATGATTTATATAAAAGAGGATACTAAAATGGCTGCAACTAAGAAAACTAAAAAGAAAACATCATCAAGAATAAAACAATTTCCAAAAGGTTCTTTTAAATTACCAATTCAAACAGTAACATTTGTTCCATCAACTGAATTTGATAAGAGAATACCAATGTCTAAGTTCAAGAAACGAGCTGATGAAACTAGAATATTCCTGGCAAAATTATTTGGTGGGTTCACAAGTGTCAGGGGAAAAGGTGGATATGTTATGCACAACAAACAACTTGTTAAAGAGTATGTTATGCAAGTTGTTGCATATTCAACAAAAGACAGTTTTGCTGCAAAAAGAGCAAAATGGTTTGCATTCTTGAAAAAGAAGAAAAAAGAATGGAAACAAGAAGCAATTGGTGTCATTATAGAAAACGACATGGCTTACATATAATTCTTGTGTCTTATTTAATCAAATAGGTCAACCTATTTGATACAAATAAGCTATTCTATGATACCTTTTTATTTATAAAGAACACCAACAAATACAAAATACATAAAAAACACTAAATTCACAATAACAAATGCTATTGGGTTAAACTTTAATATTGAATCATATGCACAATAGCTTTCTGTATAAAAAACAAACATACTTATGCTCATTGAATATCCTATAACTCCTAAAATATTCAATATTTTTTTAATTATTCTTTCTTCTTTGTCATATCCATAAAATTTATTAACTAACCTTTCGTGTTCTTCAAGTGTTCCTGTTTTTGTGTGTTTATTAATATATTTTACATAGTTCTCATCTATTGGAAAATGTCTTGGGTCTTTTTGTTTTTTCATTTGTATCACCTATTCCATGTAATTAACTAAATCTTTTAAACTTTTTTCGTCTTTTAATCTTTTCTGCATATTATTCATTTCAATAATTCTATTTTGCAAATATTCATTAAGCCCGTCATCATCTTCAACACCAATCGGTATGTTATATAAATTTGCAATCATGTCTGCAAGTTTTAGCACAAGACCATCTCTTGATTTTATGTTGCCACTATGTGTAACTTCTTTAACAAGATTCAAAACATTTTCACCAAACTCTTTTTTGATTTCTTCTTCTGTTGTTTTTGTATCTTCTAATATATCATGCAACAAACCTGCAACTATTAAATCATCTGAAACACTTTCATTTATGTTCTTTAATGTTTTTAATATTGTAGCAACTGTTGTTGGATGTGTTGCATATGGTTCTTTTGTATATCTTCTTGTTTGACCCTCATGTTTTTCAACACAAAAATCCATTGCTTTTTTTATTTTTTCATTCATTTGTATCAATCCTTCTTTCAATAAAATATTTTGAGTATTCATCAGCTAAATATATTAATCTTAAATATTTATTATTTTTAGCTATCTTCACGAACTCATCAAGTGAATTAACATCACCTGTATAAACACCATTATAACCCCAACAATGTCTTATTAATTCTTTTTCATCATCTCTAAGTTTAATGAACAACTCTACAAACTTTATGCTATCATTTCCTGTTGTTTTAACCTGGTGCAGCAAACAAGATATTCTTGTTGTTATTTGTGAATATGGTATATGAATTTTAGACCATTTAATTAATCTCAAAAAATTATCATATACACTTAAATGATGTGCGCAAAGACCGCCTTTGAAATTACCATATTTATTACTTGTGGCTTTAGCTTTATAAAAACCAATTGCATCTAATTTATGTAATAATAGGTTTATGTTTTTTCGTTTGGTTCTAGCCAATAGTGTAATGTGTCTTTTTCTATTGTGTTTTATTTCTTCTTCAGTTAACATTTTTTCACTCCATTATATAATATTTGTTTTGATAAAAACAATCTGCAAAATATTTATTTTTAGTTTCTCTAAAAACAAAACTCTTTTGCAACTCGTTAAATACTTCTTTTGTTGGCGTTATCATTGTAATACCTTAGTTATTTCCATTCCTTTCTTTTTACTAAACTTACCTTTTATAATAAACATTTATATCACCGCAGTTAATATTCTATAATTACAATATACACTCAATTTGTGATTGTAATTTATTTCATGTTGTCTCACGAACTTTTTTAGTTCATCAAGTGAATTGAATTTATATTCTCTCATTCTAATTCACCAATAAACTGTGTCCCGTGTTCGCTTTTATTTTTTTGAATCATGCTCTTAATTAATTCTCTTGAGTATCCTTCTTTTATCATTGCTCTAATTTTTTCTCTAATTTGCATTTCATTAAAACGACCATTTCTATGTATTCTTGCATCATCACTAAATTCATAAGTGTAATCAAAATTTTTTAATTTTGATTCTAATTCAATTAATCTGGATTGCATCTTTTGTCACCTCATTAAAATATTCTTGTGCTTTAAAATAATTATTAAATTTGTGTGATAACTCATGAAACGGAAGAGTATAAACATAATATGTTTTTACTTTTTCAGTTTCATATCCTTTCAAAACCCAATTTCCAATTCTTTTTTCAAACATTTATATCACCAAGTTGTTTTCTGAATCAAAGTTGTCATAAAAAAAATTATACTTGGATGCATCAAGATGGTAATCTGGTTCGCCTGATTTTGTGATTGTGTAAAGTTTATCATCAACTTTTTTGTAAGATTTTTTTGTTTCATAATCAACCCAAACTTCTCTACCCCATTCATCTTCGCCATCATAATATAATTTCAAATCTTTTTTAGGAAAATATAAACCATCAATAAATGGTTTATCATAATTTCCTAAACTTAAATGAACATAATAATTAACATCAAAGTAATCAGTCATTGAATCTGAATTATCCCAATTGTGAAAGTTTATAATTTGTAAAGCATGTTTCAATGCTTCTTTGCCTTCATCTGTTAAATAAATATCATCTTTCAAGTGATATTGATTAATTTGTTGATATGATTCATTTAGTCTGGATTTCAAAATTTCGGTTGCTTCTTCAACTGTATCATTTCTTGCATTTGCAAATCTTAAAATTTCATGTTCTGAAATTTCATCAAATCTTTTCAAGAATCTGATTTTTTTAGATTCAATAACTGAAATACTCATACTTGAACCACCAGAATATAATTCAGTTCGAACACTAAACTTTAAATCTGGAAGTTGTTTTTTGAATTGTTGTCTTATCCATTTTGCGATTGCAACTGTGTCGTATTTGTTTGTTTCATCAATTTTTATTTCATTCATTTGTATCACCTAATATTATATAAACACTACATATATATAAATGTTTCTATTTTTATTTATAAATAAATTATATATTTAGAAAAAACGCATTTTTTATGAAATTTGAAAAGAATTTCTTTATTTTTTCATAATTAAATAAGTGTTTAATTATAGCACCAGACACGAAAGAAAATCGAAATTTTTTCTTAAATTCATACTTTGTTTGAGAAATAGCTAAAAGTATACAGTTCTGATAATCA
>CAZOVB010000079.1:0-15698 GCA_964583095.1 uncultured Planctomycetaceae bacterium | reverse complement strand
TAACTGATAATCATAACTGATAATCATAACTGATAATCATAACTGATAATCATAACTGATAATCATAATTGATACCTATAACAAACATGTGTTGTTGAACCAATTAGAAAATACGCACGTTCAAGTAAATTATACTTATGTAGTTTTTGACATGCTCTCGATATTGATGTTCTTGTTATTGTATTTTTCCTGTTTAATATTTCGTGTATTTTAACAACAGAAATATATCTATCTCTCACCCCATTACCATATTTTCTTTCATATTCTAAATATTCTAATATTTCTGTTTGTCCCATTTTTAAACAAAGTCCTCGTAATTTCCAACAATATTACAACCATCACATCTGTAAACTGTTTCATATCCATCTTCTTGATATACTTTGCCTTTTTTACAATAAGGACATTTTAAATTGGTTTTCATTTTCTTATTCTCAACCTTAAATTAATCATCTCATTATAACAATTGTCCCATTTTCCGTGTATAAATTCATGTAATTGGTAATATGCTTCATATACTTTCATTTCTGTTACGGAGCCACAAAATCTTAATATTTCTTTGTGATAATTATTTCTGTTATTTTTTAATTTTTCTTGCATTAATTTTGAGCTCGTATTATATGTCGCCCAGTCTGTTTCAACTTGTTTAATTCTTTTATTTTTCTTACCTTTCAATGGGTTTAATTTCTTTTCTGTAATAATTTTTTTAATTCCATAATAAAACTTACCTGTATCTAGTTCTGTTATTTTATAAACAAAACCAATTGATTTTATGCGAAACGTTAATGCGTCTGGCATTTTATCCCAATCTATTATATCAGTTTTGTTAGCACTCATTATTGAAACCTCTATTTATAAAAATCTCATAAATAAATATTATAATAATCATAGATATTAAAGATAACAATAAAACAATGCGTTCATTCATCTTCTAATCACCTCCTTATATTTACAAATTGTTATTGTTAAAATTGAATCTGTTACCCAAAAAAAGTAAACTTATCATTATAAAAATCAAAAAAAGCAACAAGCTATCAAAAAATATTATATATAGTATTGAAATAATCCCACCAAATAAAAACACTACATTTACCAAATCATATAAAAATTTTAATTTATCTTTCATTTTCAATCATCTCCTTTAGTAACATCAAAACTTATTCTTTTTATTAATGCATTATCAATTTTTATTGCTTTCATATATTCACCAATATGCTTTAAGCTACCATCAACATCTAAAGTTATTATCATGGTTGTTCACTCTCTGTGTTTTCTAAATACTGCAACAATGCATTAATATGTCCCAATATAACTTCTTTGCTATATGGTAACACACCATCAAAACGTGTAGTTTCAAAATGTGTATCGTTCAGTTTTTCAATTTGGTTTTTAACATATTTAAGATACACAACATCTGTATATTTATCTTTCGTTATTTCTCCTGGTGGGTTTCCATAGTGCATAGCTAATTCAGGTAAGTGTGCATATGTATATGCCACGTTCATTATCAATCGTTTTTTGCCACATTCCACCAAAGCTCTTAATTGTTTGTTTGTTTTTGACATTTTATATCACCTAATATATTAATTAATTAACTAATATATAAATGTTTCTAAAAAAAGTTACTTAAATCCATTTTTTCGTCTTTTATGAAATAACCCAATTCGCTCCAAAAAACATCATAATCTAAATCATGAACACTCATATTGTTTTTTTTAAATTCTTCAATGGTGCAATACTTTTTATCTTCACCAACGCCTGTTTTTGTGTTCTTAATCATGAAATGTATTCCTGAACCATATTTTTTTGCTATCTGATATTGTATACTTGTTTTTGATTTATATTCGTCTGGTCTTTTAACTTGATATCTTATTTTGGCTAGTGATATGTCTTGACTTAATATTTCTTTAATCAAATTAAAAAAATATGATTTTGAGAATTTAACTTTTCGTTCTTCTATTATTTTTGGAATTAAATAATCTCTGAATATTTTTCTGGTTAATGCTGATGTTGATTTTTTCTTTACACCCAAATTCTTATAAACAACTCTATTGTCTTTTGTCACATAAATATAATTTTTTTTCATAAGACCCTTTGGTTTATTAATGAAATCATCTTCATCTAATTCTGATTCATCATCACTAACTTTATTTTGGCCTTTGAAAAACCAAATGTTTGATATTTCATCATCAACCCCCATATCAAATGTGTTTTGTGGAAATGGAACATTATCTTTTATTTCTTTTATTATTTCATCTTTAACTTGCAGCATTTTTGTTTTATCTTCATTTTTGTTTCGTATATAGACACTATCTGTATCTGTATATATTATATCAAAACCTGCATCTCTGAATTTCTTTCTTGCTAACTTAACCCATTGTCTACCTAATCTTGTGCAATCTGCTGCTGATGTGTTGTTATACAAATTAGCAAAAGAACCATTACCTAATAATCCATAAATTGTATTGATAATAATCTTAATTGTATATTCTCTATTATCTTTATTTTTTTTGTATTCTAATCTTAGATTATAAAAATGTTTCAAAAGTTTTTCGACCTCACCCAAATGTTCATTATTGTAATAACCTTCAACTTTGAATTTACCACCGTTCCAACCGTCTTTTTTTGGTGAATACAAATTGCATTGAATCATTATGTGTGGATACAATGAATTGAAATCCAGAACATATATGTCACCTGAAAATTCTTCTCCTGCTGGGTATGATACATAACCACCACCATATGATTCTTTCACATAATTATCTGAATATTTTTCTTCCCAATCTAGTGATTTACAAATCGCTTTATACGCAAACACACTTGGTGCTGAAGTTAAATATTTTTTATTTCTAACATCATATTCACTAATGAAATCTTTAAACCCACTGAAATAATCTTCGCACCATTCATATAACTTTTTAGTTATCTCTATGTCTCTTAATGTATATTCTTTTATTGTCTTAACTTCTTCTGTTGTCCATGAATCTTTTTTAAGTAAATCATAATTGAATGTTTTTATCTTTCCATCATCTTTAACCAAATCTAATGTTTGTGTAATGAAATCAAGACTATAACTCATAAGTAAATCCCCTAACATACCTTTCTTTGTTTTCATAATGTTTGCTCTTTGTTTGAAAATTTTAAACAAATCTATATTAATTTTATTCTTGAAAAAATATTCTTCATACTTATTGGAATTGAAATATTCTTTGAAATATCTTTGCAACACACCATTATCATATGTTAAAGAATTAAACCCTACAATTATATCATGATTATCTAATAGTTTTTTTATATCATTGTATGATGTAGTGCAATAGTATTTATTTGTTATATAACTATAAGCGCCAAAAACTTTTAGTTCATCTTTCTTTGGGTCTGGTCTTCCAAATGTTTTTGTTTCAATGTCATAAATTAAAATCTTTTCCATTTTTTAAAAAAACACCTCTAGCCCTCTTTTTATTTCTCTAGTTCCAATTTCGTTCGGTTTGAATGCAATATTATATTTATCATAAAAACTTTTTTTTAAACCAAGTTCAGCGAAATATTTTTCTGGTTCATTAAAAATTATGTTTTTTAGTCTTTGTTTACAATTATTGAAATCGTTATCTGACATTTTCAATCGTCTTTGTAGAACATCATAAAATTCTTTATCAACATCAATATTTTCTTTTATATATTTAACATATGGTGTTTTTTGTTTTGGAACAACCAACCAACATAATTTGATAAATTGTTTATCATTCAAAACAAAAACATAATTATTCAACAATCCGATTTCATTATATAAATTTTTATTCATTGATAAATATTTGAAAACAATATAACCACTTATATTTGAATGCTCTAATTCTTTGAACCAATCTGTTTTTTTGTTTTCATATATGTTTTTTAGAACTGTGAATAAATCCATTAAAAATCACCCAAGACAAACTGTTTGCTATACTTATTTCCTTTAAACATTTGTTCAAATATTTTACTTGCTACATTTATATCCCAACCATTACCAGCTAAGAAATATAATTTATGGTCAGATAGGTTTCCAAAATTTATTTCATCATTAAAAAACCCTTGTAACCGGAAACATTCTCTAGGTGTTAATCTTCGCCATCTCTTTTGTTTTTCTTTTATTGCATAGTAATCACGCGCTAATAGTGTATTGATTATGTTTTTTGATTTTGTATATTTTCTAAATGTTGGTGATGCTGCATAATTAATCATCTTAAAATCTTCTGGTATTATGCCAACATCACTTTCGCCAATACTACAAAGCGTTGGATGAATTTTTATATTATAATCTAATTTATGGTCACCATATCTGTTTCGTTCGTTAAATCTTGTTAACTGAACATCTGTTAAATAATACTTTTCATCAACTTTATCTTCTAATAAATCTTTTAATGTTAATGATAGTTTTTCTTTTTCTGGAAATCTGAATTTATCATGTTCTTTTTTATCCTTAAAACAAACTAACCATACACGTGGTCTATTTTGTGGGGTTCCGTGATTTTTACTAAACAAAAGTTTCCAATGAACATAATAACCTATTTTCTTTAATTCCCTCAACACTACTTTAAAAGTGTCACCATCATCATGATTAATTAAACCTTGAACATTTTCAAGTAGCATATATTTTGGTTGCTTTACTTTAACTATTCTTATTATTTCAAAAAACAAATCACCTTTATCTTTTGCTGCAAATCCTTCACGTTTTCCTGCTATGCTGAAACTTTGACATGGAAACCCACCTGTAAGTAAATCAAAATCTTCTAATTCTTCTGATTTGACTTTTGTGACATCACCCAATTGTTTTATTTCTTTTCCATGATTCAAAGGAAAAATATAATTTGCACAATTTTCAATATCACTATAACCAACACATTTATGTTCTATGTTCGCTTTCTTCAACGCAAAACTAGCTCCACCATAACCACTAAACAACTCTAACACTTTAATCACTTTTCATCACCTTTCAATGATAATATCAATCTTGGTAAACTTGAAATGAACACAATCTTTTTGTCTGCACCAATATTAAAATTGATTTCGTTCTGACCCAAAATTTGAATCGCTTTGAACACATTGACTTTATTTATATCACTCTCTATTATATGATTAAATAACCATTTGTTTAAATCTGAAACATCAACAACACCAGATTGTATTTTATTATATAATTCACTAAATTCTTTTTTGATTATATTGTTAAAACAATCTCTGAAAACGTTGGTTTGAGAATTGAACAAACTATCATTAACAGATAACATTTTCATTTTGCAATCTTGCAGAACATTAACGCACTCTCTTACACTTGGATAATGCTTATCTATAACCTTATTCAATGAAACTTCATCATACACAAGACCTTCAACTTCACATATATTTTTTAGATACAAATAAATTTGTTCTTTGTTTGGTGACACAAACTCATATTTTGCTGTGAACCTGCTTTGCATTGGTTGACTTATTTTCTCAATATTGTTTGTTGTAAATATATAGAATGTGTTTTCTGTATAATCTTCAATCATGTTTTTAAGTGCGTCCATTGCGTCTTTGGTCAATTTCTCTGCTTCATCCATGAACACACATCTTTTCTTACCATTAGTTGATTTTGTTCTAGCAAACTCTTTAACGTTGTTTCGTATATTATCTATACTTCTTTCTGCGCTTGCGTTCAAAGTCATAACATCACAATCTAGCTCTTTAATTATTGCTTTAGCCATGCTGCTTTTACCAGTTCCACCAACTCTTGAATAGAATAAAAAATTTGGTATTGTATTTGATTCAATATATCTTTTAATTGATTCTGAATGTGGAGACACAATATCCATTATTTTTTGTGGTCTGTGTTTCTCATACCATATATTATCTTTTAACATTTTATCACATTTTAATTTAAATAAAATCCTTGCCGCGCTTCGCCGTGTGTGAGTATAAAAATAAAAAAAATTAATCGTCCTGTCTTATTCTTGGAGCAGTGACGATTGATACTTTACTGTTCTCTGTCTCTTCAATAATTTCAATTGGATAATCTGTTGCCAAATTCAATCTTATGCTATCAGTTAAATTATAAACACAATTTTTAATTGATGCACCAAACTTAACAGCAACACCACCACGCGCATCACAATCAACATTCAATGAAAATGCATACTTGCCAACATTACTCATTCTTACTTTATTTTCTGTTGTTGTTAGAATAACATTGAAATCTTTATTAATAGAAACATCATTAATGAATTTCTTGAATTTAGAAATATCTAACTCAATTGAATCTGTGTGCCTCATTTCTTTTCTTTCATCTGTTTTATTGATAAACTGTTCATCTAATAATTCAACATCAACTTTTTTGTTTCCTTCAGAAAAAGTTGCTAAGTTTCCATTTATTGTAATTTCTATTGAATCATCAAAACCACTTAGAACTTTACTCAATGTATCAATATCATCAAAAGCAACTTTTCCAACACTATCATAAACTTCAAACCCAGAAGAATATAAAACAGCATCAACACGACTTACATTTGTTGGTGACATTGCGGAAACATGAACACCATCTTTCTGAAAATCAAACAGAACTTCTTTCAATTTCTCTGTTTCATTCAAAGAAACTTTATTGATAAAGCCAACTAAACTATTTTTTTTTATTTTCATTTTTTATCACCTTTAATACACTTTCTTTTATTTTGGTCCTTACTTCTTTGTTTTCAACAATTTTGAAATCGTTGTATTCATCATCATTCAAATACACTGTTATGTTTGGCATTTTTTAAAACCTCCGTGTTAATATATTAATTAATTAACTTATTTATATACTTTTCTATTTTTACTATGTCTTTTTCTATTTTTATGTTGTGGCCATATTTTTTTAACACTTTCATTCTTTGTCTTGACATTTTTTTAAATACAAACTGTTCATCTAAAAAATCTATAAAGAAACCACTTTGTTTGTTTTCTGATTTTCTCAAAACACGACCTATTGTTTGTATTGTTGTTATGTCACTTTTATTTGCTGCTGCATTAATTATTATGTCCAAATCTGGTAGGTCTATTCCTGTGCTCATTATTTGTGACATACCAATTATGATTGAATCATCTGTTTTTTTGAATGAATCAAATATATCTTTCCTATCTTTCTTGCTAGTTGTTCCTGTTATTAGTTTTGAACCAATTAAATTATCGTGTAAATATTTTGCATGTGTTACTCTATTACATATTATTAATTTCTTTCCTTTCAACACAGAACTAATACTCATTATTGCATTATTTCTAAATTTGTTTTCTGTTATACATTTATTATAAATTGTATGAAAGTCATCATCCTTATCTAAGTTAGGCACTATGTTGTTATATCTTGTATAGTTCTCTAGGTCTATAAATATGCATTCTGAAGCCGAAATGAAACCTTCTTGTTGTAAACTTTCCGTATCTTTTTTATAGATAACAAAACCTACGACACTATTCATTTCAAGGTCTGCACCATCTGTTCTGAATGGTGAACCAGATAAACCAATAGAATATTCAACATTAGATAAATACTTTTGTAAATATGTGTATGTTATTGAATTACTTACACCATGACACTCATCATATAACACCATATTTACTGAATATAGATACTTCTTTAATTCATTGTATCCTTTTGACTTATTTTTTAAAGTGTTAAATATGGTCTGTATTGATGCTACAACAACGTCTTTGTCTATATCTAAGTTTCCTTCAATCATTAATCCTACATCTACACCTAAATAATCAATAAAGACTTTTTGTGTTTGTTTTGCTAACTCTATTCTATTAACTAATAACAATGTTTTCTTATTAACTTTCTTTATCAATTCACCAGATATGAATGTTTTACCTGCGCTTGTTCCTAGATTTAATATACCTATTTTCTTTTGAAGTGCAACATCAACTGATTCTTTTTGATAGTATCTCAATTCTATTTTATTATCTTTATACTTATTGTTTGATTGATAATTCATAACGTCTTTATCTCGTCTATCATCATACAATATTTTATAATTTGTGTTAAATTTAATGTTGAATTGATTGACTATGCTTTCAAAATGATGTATATAACCAAATGGTATGCTGTTATTCTTTAATAAACATTTTGTTCCATCCCATATTCTTCTTTTATAAAGATAAGAAAATTCAGCGCCTTTCATTTTATATGTGTATAATTCTTCTAACTTTGATTTGAAAAAACTTGGCATTGAATCAAAATCTATTAATATTCTATTATCGTGTATTATGCACTTTATAACTTCATTTTTTAACCTTCTTGTTTTTTCTAATTCACATTTTTTCTTATGTGAATTAAAAATAAAATCAACATCACCCAAATCATAATTTGATATGTTTGTTCCTTTTTGTAATAAATTATTTGCTAATTCATTCAAATAATTTTCATACCCTCTTAATTCATTTTCATCGAAAGAATATGATTTTGTTTTATTTAATTTCAAATAATGAAATGTCACACTTTTTGGTATTGTGTTTTTAGTTTTCCAAATTATATAACAATAGTGCTTGGCTTGCAGTTTAAACTCTTCTGTGTCTGAATCCATACTAGAACTTGTTTTCCAATCAATTATTTTAAGACCATCTAAATCTGTGTGTTGAACATCTATTATTCCTGTTACATATATTTTAAGTTCGTTGTTTTCTTTCAACAACCATTTTATCTTTTCTTCTGTTTTTATACTGCTTAATTTGTTTATTGTTTGAACCCCATTTAAAACACAACTTAAATATAGTGTATAACTCAATGTTTTATTCATTCCTACTCTATCTTCATAAAGATTGTTTTGTTTCCATAATTCTTCAAATCTTTTTTCATAATTTAAACTTTTATCATTGATGTATTCTTCTAACACCTGATGAACAACAGAACCACTTTTACCGTATGCTTGCGCAACAACTGTGTCTGATTTAGATTTAGAAATATAATTATAATAAAATATTAACTCTGATTTATTCAGTAAATTAATACTGCTCGGTGATAAACTAAATTCTATCATTTTAAAATAAAAAAAAAGAATTAAATAAATTCTTTAACGTCTATTCTATATCCCATCTTTCCTGTTAAGGGGTTCTTTGCTTTATATTGCTCTAACTTAACTTTCTTTCCTGCAAGACCATCAACAAACTCTTTGTTTTGTAATTTGCCAACGTCTTGCTTTGTGTGTTGGCAAAACTTATAATATAGTTTTGAAATTGTTGGCATGAAATTATCTGTCAAGTCATCTTCTTTTATTCTTCTATTGAACCACGGTGTTAATCTAACATTATTATCATCATCAACGTTAACAAACCATTTAACATTTGGAACAAATGATGCATAATCTGTGTCTTTATATTTTATTACCAGTTTACTTTGATAATATTTTCTGTTGTTGTTTGTTACTTTTGGTTCAATTGTATTACCATCTGAATCCTTAGTAAAAGGTTTTTGAATTTCTGCTGATTCAATTTCAAAAACTTTATCTAAATCTTCTTCTGCTAATTGTATTTCTACTGGGCCTGAATCGACAAAATCACCAAACACAATTTTCTTTTCATCTTTGTTTTCTTTATTCTGTTCAAAAGAATTTTCTGGTGTGTTTTCTAGCACCTCATCTTCAATTCCATCAAATACGTTTTCTTCATTCATTTTTTAAACCTCCTGCACTTGTGTGCTTTTTTGTTTGTAATAATTAATTAATTAACTTATTTATATACTTTTCTATTTTTACTTAAAATCATCAACATTATCAAACCCATCTAAGCCCAAATCTTCTTTTGGTAAAACAATGTCATCTGATTTTGAAACATTTAAATCATATGTTTCAGCATTGTCATTTTCACAAACAAAATCATATTCTCTAAGAGATGCTCTTTCGCTATTTTTTATGCACACAAGTCTTATTCCACCAAGTGCTCTATTCACATATTTTCTAATATTCAAACCGAATTTTGTTTGTGAACTTTTATCATCATTATAATAATTAAAAAAACCCATTTCCAATTGGTGTGACATTAATATCTTAAATATATCTGCTGTCTTAAATGATGAAAACTTACGACCCTGAAATTCAACACCATTCTTAATATAACTATAACACAACTTATATAGTTTTTTGTAATCTCTTGTTTCATTGTCACCACCAACTTCGTAATCATCTTGTAATTTAGTGCATGGTGAATCAAGACCAGCTGTTTCCATAATACCACCTACAACCCTAGACCATTCTGGATATGATGTTAATTTATGTTTTGGTTCTGGGCAACCCTTAACAACCCAATTTTTTATTAGAGAATATATTGCTGATAATATTTCTGCTCGTGCTAAATGAACATATGACAACAAATCAACCCGATTGAATTTTCTTTCGTTTATATCTTCTTCCGAATAAAACAAATTTATTATTCTTAATCTCCTAACCAAATCTTGTGAATAAGATAAACCTATGTTTGCTGATAAACTGAAATCAATCTCGTTTGGTATTTCTTTTTGCTCCGATTTCCCCAATATTCTAACATTAACATTGTTTGCTGTTAAAACTGTTTCCAATGCACGTGAATGCAAAAAACCTGCGTTATTCTCTGAATGATATATTTTTTGACCTGATATTAAAGCACTATCTATTCTTTTACGAACCTCATCATCATCAACACCTTTACTTGTAACAATTGGTGATTCTGAATAATGCGAACTTTGATATATGTGCGAACGTGTTGCTGCTAAATAATCTTTACCTGCGCCTGGCATATTTGCTTGAATTAGAAACAATGGTGTTCTTGCTGTCATTACATTATATAAACCTCTGCAAGCCGGTGTAATCAAATATGATAATGCAATTGTTAAATCTTGTTCTGTTTTAAAACAAAATTCACTCAATAAATTTTTTAAACATAATGTTGCTGTATTAACATCAACTAAATCTATATCCATTTTATGCAAAACAAAACATTGCATTTCTTTGTTGTATCCTTTGTTTGTAAAATATAATTTATTATTAATCATGTGTGGTGCTGGATACTCAAAAAATCTATTAACAACTGATAATGAATTTATGAAACTGTCATTTGTTTTTAATTGTCGCATCAAATTTTCATTTGCTGATTTTTCTTTTACAACTTCAAAAACATCACCATCTTTTTTCTTGTATGAAATAGAAACTGGTATTATTTTGTTTTCAATTATATTAATTAACCGTGGTGGTGATATTTCAGAAAAAACAATTTGTTCTTGTTCATTATCTCTTTTTATTATTCTTAGTTCTACAACTTTATCCTCAACAGATTTATAGAATATATCGTCTGAACCTTTTATTTCTTTTGCAACTTCTTCAAAAAATCTACTATTCAATCTACCTAATCTTGGTAACTCAATCATAACTTTCTCTTTTTTTATTATTCTAACATTACCTATTTCTTTTAACCTATCAACAGCATCATTAAAATCCAAGTTTTCGTGTTGCATTATAATATTAACATGGTCACCTTTTGCACCACAGTGCCAACAATTAAAAACCCCCATTTCATCATTCCAACTAAAACAAGATTTCTTTTCTGAATAATGTGGTTTTCCATCTTCTTGTGGTAATAAACATTCTGTTGGATGCCTATCAATATCATAGCCATAAAATTTTAGAACTGATGAAATATTTACTTGTTTTTTAATTTCATCAAGAACTCTATTTTTATGTGTTGTTTCTTTATTATCTTTATTGTTTTTTTCAATTGTATATTCATCAATAAACTTTAAATTGTTAAATTTATCTGTTGATGAAATTGTTTTTATATCAAGTATTTTAGATTCAATTGGATTTAATTTATCTTTAAAATTTATTGTTCCTGGTATTCTCATAATTCTTGATGGGTTAAATATTGCGGTATCAACTTTTGGATTTGTTGAAATCATAATCTCTTTGAACTTATCAAGTGTTTTTTTTATTCTTTCAGTATCATCTATTTTTTGTATCTCAAAATAATAATGTAGTCCATGACCTGAATTGATTTTACATGACCACTTGAAATTATTAATAGAACAAAATTTTTCAAAATCATTTATGAATGTTTTTAATTCTTCTTTTTCAGAATCTAAAAATTCATATACTTTCTTTCTTTGATTTTCTTTTATAAAATCCTTACTATCAATATCAACTGGAATTAACTTACAACTAATAACATCTTTATCGTTTTTACCTTCATTTGTTCTTTCATTAATTCCTGCATATAATGATTGTTGTTCATCTGTAAAGTATTTACAAGCATCAATAAACTCGCGCTCATTAGAAACATATATTGATTTTCCGTGTGGATATTTATCACCAAACACACGTATTTCTGTTTGTGTGTGCTCTAACAAACCATAAAAATATTTAATGTCTTCAATTATCATTATTTTCACCATTGATTTCTATTATTATTTTTTTAGATTTGTTTTTAAGTGCTGGTATTAATTTAACATCGTCACCTTCTTTTAAATCCAAATGTTTAATCAAATCAATTGGTAAAGATATATAAAGAACTTTGTTTATATTGTTTATTTTTCTAAAATACATAATATCACCTAAAAATATAATTATTAAACATATATATAAATCTTTCTAATTTTATTATATAAACATTTATAATTATTATATAATGTTATTTTTTTTTAATTAAAACTAACTCTAATATATATATTACATAATATACTAAATATATAAAAATATAGAAAAATATAGAAAACCTATATACTGTAGTATATAGGTTTTGTATATAAAAATATATAAAAATATAGAAAATTATATAAAACCTATATACTGAAGTATATAGGTTTTGACATTTTTATTTTTTTTGCAAAAAAGTATTTATAAATGATTTATAAATACTTGGCTCAATTATATACTAGAGTATATAGGTTTTGTATTGACTTTTTTTGTTATCTGTAAGTGATGAAACAAAATACTTTATAAATAATTTATAAATACTCTAATAATTTATGCAACCTTTTGTAACCTCTTACACCTTTTGACATCATCTAACTTTAAAAAAATATAATATATAAAAAATAAAAAAAAATTATATAAGAATGAGGTTGAAAGGTGCAATAGGTTGCAAAGGTTGCACAAGGTTGTATTTTTCATAAAAAATATATAAAAATATAGAAAAGTTTATATATTAGTTATTCTTAATAATATTTAAAATGAAATTACAGAATTCAAAAAACACATATTCAGTTTTCATCAATAAACATATAATTAATTTATTGGGTTGGAAAAAAGGTGATTATCTTATAGCTAAAATTAAAGATAAATCATTATTGATTAAAAAACAAGAATTGGAGGAACAATAAAAATGGAATTAATGGAAGTGTCAGAATCTATTAAGGTTTTCTTAAAAAACAATAAAGAAAATATCGAAAAGAAATATTCAGAAGAACAGATAAGAACAACATTACAAATGTTTGATGAATATTCACAGTATTTTACAGACAACAACTTTTTCTTAACACCAATTGAAATGATTAAAAGTAAAGAAGATGTTAATGAAAAAGTTAAAGAAGCAAAAGAACAATCAAAACAAGAACCACAAGAGAAAGAAGAACAACCACAAAAAGAAGATGAAGACGAAGATATAGATACATTGTTTGAGAGTTAAAATGTCAGAAGCATATTTAAAAAAGAAAATAGTAGAAGAAGATTACACACCAAGTGGAAATGGTTCTATTAGACTTGGAATTGGTGACACTGGTAAAGGTGGAATGCGAAGACAGAATTTTTCATCTCGTGCAGCAAAAGGTAATTTAGATGTTATTAAAAAAAGATGTCCACATTGTGGTCATCATAAAGTATTAGCAACACTTAATGGTTTAGTTAAGTGTGCTAAATGTAAAAGGGAAATAAGAGTGTGATAAAATGAAATTTAAATTTTTAGAACGAATCAGTAAAGACGAATTGGATGAATTATTATTAAACCAAAATAAACAAAACAATAATCTTTTAAGTTTAGTTTCACAAATGAGAGTAGAATTTGATAAAGTTAAAGAAACATATAAGAACGAACTTAAAAAAAGATTAGAAGAAAAAGATAAGAAAATTAAAGAATTAGAAGATAAACTAAATAAAATGAATCAGAAGTATGTGTAAAAATGTTTACAAGAAATTACATTTTGAAATCAAGAAAGGAATTTAAAGTGTTTCCAGAAAAGTGTGATTTATGTAAACAATGGTTTAATCACATGAATTATTTTGAACCAGAAACAAAATCACACAGTATGGATGATTTACATTTGTGTGACCATTGTCGTAAACAGATTTTAATTGAATCAGACTCAAAAACCACCTCATAACTATTACAATGGAGTTAATACCTCTTTTTCGTTTTTGTATCACCTTTACGAAAACACCATAATCCCCTAAAACTCCATTGTAATATTTTTTTTGTAAAAATGATAAAAAATTATAAATGGCAAGAAGAAGCAATTGAACAATTCAGCAAAGATAAAAAAATGATTGCTGAAGTTGCAACAGGAGCGGGTAAGACTTTCTTTGCTATTCAAACCATAAAAAAGTTATTAGAACAAGAACCAAGTTTGAAAGTTTTAATTGTATCTCCAAAGATTGTAATTTTAGATAATTGGAATACAGAATTACAAAACAATGGTTTTGTTTTTACTGATATTGGTTTTTATTATGGTGAAATGAAAAACTATTCTAAAATAACACTAACAACAAATGCTTCAATATCAAAAGTCAATTTGGATTTATTTGATTATTTAATCGTTGATGAAATACATAACACTTTCACAACAAGATTTAAATCAATATACTCTATGAATTGGAAATACATTTTAGGACTAACTGCGACACTCAACAATGACGATGAGACAAAGCATTATGAGTTTTTAAAATTCTTTAATTTCAATTGTTTTAGATTTACAATGAAAGAAGCATTGAAAAATAATATAATAAACAGTTTTGTTTTTCATGAAAGATATTTTTCATTAAATCATGATATTATCACAAGAGAAAAATATCAAGAAATAGAAGATAAGATTAGAAATTTAATAAGGTCAAGAGGTTCTTATTATAAAGTGATAAAAAGTAAAGTTTACGCACCAATATTATATAATTTAATTGATAAACGAAACAAGATTGTTTATATGTATCCAGACAGATTTAAAATACTTGAAAAAATATTGAAAGATAATTATGATAAAAAAATAATAATATTTAATGAGTATAATGCAGCTGCAAGAGAAATTTACTTACGTTGTTTAGATTTAGACTTATCAGCAAGAGTTGTAAATTCAGATTTAGATTCTAATAGAGTTAAAACTTTAATAAATGAATATAAAAACAACAAATATAATATTCTAATAACAAGCAAGATGTTTGATGAAGGTTACAATTTACCAGCAATTGATGTTGCTATAATATTTTCAGGCGATTCAACAAAGAGACAATTTATACAAAGAATGGGTAGAACTTTACGTAAGAAAGAAGAAATGTCAAAAGTTTACCAAATTTATTGTGAGAACACTTTTGATGAAAACTACGCTGAAAAAAGAAGAAAAATAATTGAGGATGTGATGATGAATGAATAACGAACAATACGACGCAATTAAATCACAATATCAACAAATAGAAGAGTCTTGTTATAGGATTGGAATTGGTGTCGATGAATATTATAAATTAATAGAGAAGAAAGACGAAACACTTGAAGAACAC
>CAZOVB010000078.1:0-20794 GCA_964583095.1 uncultured Planctomycetaceae bacterium | reverse complement strand
GCCATCAGCATCACCCACTCGTAACATCCAAAGCCTTACAACGCAACCGGCTCCAAAGGCCTTGGCCGGCCCTTGCTCGCCCGGCTCGCCGAGGGTAGCATCATCAGGCAGATTATTTGCCCCGAAGGAGACTGCGCCATGCAGTGGATCTGCGGACAATGCCGCACTCGAATGGACATCGCCCCCAACAAGCCCCTGGGCTATGCGGTCCTGATCGCACCGGCCCTGGCGGTGGGGGCCCTGGCCCTCTGGCTGGTCGGCGAGAAAGACTGGTCGCTGCTCTGGGCCTTGGCCCTGGCGTTTCCGGCCTGGGTTCTAGGCGTGGTCATCCTCTCCCTGCCGCTGGGGCTCCTGCGCGTCGCACTGCTGCGCCGCAAGCCCTGTCCCAAATGCGGCCAGGCAGACTGGAAGAAGCACAAACGCTTCAACTCACCGATGGACGATTGATTCGCCCTGCCCCTGCCTCAAGCAGCGCATGACCGAAGGCAAATGGTCTCGCTGAGGCTCTGCTACTTCAGTTTGCTTACCAGGAGCAGCAGTCCATAGCCGGCCAGGCCGGCCGCTGCCGCTATCACGAAGTTCATCGCGGTCCCCGTCAGCAGCAGACGGGCAATCCAGGCGCCCCACTGGCTCCGGGCGGCCAGGTACTCACGCTCTTCCAGATCGGCAAGACGCGGCGGAACCTGAACCACTTCGCGCCAGACCATCCACCAGACCGCTGCCTTGAAAACCAGCCATGCCCCGATCAGGAGATAGGCCCCCGCAAAGATGGAAAGGAGGAAGAAAAGCGTCTCGAAGAAACCGTCGCCGGCTTCTGCAACGGGCCTGAGTACAATCTTCTCCCATTGCCCTGGCTCCATGCCCTCGGGAACATCCGGCTGGGAGTCCTCGGTGACCACGTCCAGGATCAATCGGGGCAATCGAAGGAACCGGATCAGGATGACCATGAGCACCGCGAAACCCAATGCCGTCATGTACGCTTTGGAAATGCTCAGTATCAGATTCATTCTTCCCATGTCTCCCTGTTGATACCTGCAAACCCGTGGGCCGTCTCTACATCTGAAATTCCATCTTCCCGGGCACGACGATAAAACCGGGCACCAGCACCCGCTGGGCCGGGTCATAACGCAGTTCCTGCCCCTCCAGGTCCATGACTCTGCACCCGGCCTCGCGGGCGATGGCCGCCCCCGCCCCGGTGTCCCAAAGGCAGGTCGGCCCGTGGCGGGGGTAGATGTCGGCCTTGCCCTCGGCCACGGCGCAGATCTTGATGCTGCTTCCGGACTGGATGAATTGCTCGATGCCGTTTCGCTCCAAAAACGCCCGGGTCTCATCGGAGAGATGACTTCGACTGGCCACGGCCGATTGCGGCCTGGCTGCCCGGCTGGGCTGGAGCCTCTCCTCGGGCCCGTCGGCGTCCTTCCGGAAGGCCCCCAGGCCTCGCGCGGCAAAGTAGCAGACGTTCTGGGCCGGGACGAAGATCACCCCCAGGACCGGCACGGCCTGCTCGACCAGCGCGATATTCACGGTGTATTCGGTTCGCCCGGCGATGAACTCCTTGGTCCCGTCGAGCGGATCGACCAGCCAGTACGGATCCGCCTTCCAGTTTTCCAGGTCGCTCTGGGAGCCTTCTTCGGAAAGGATGGCCTGCGACGGCGACAACGCCGAGAGCCCCGAGACGATCACGTCGTGCGAGGCCCGGTCGGCCCGGGTCAATGGCGAGCCGTCCTGCTTTTCCCGGACATCCAGGGACTCCCGGGCCACGTCTTGGATGGCCCAGGCCGCCCGGGCGGCGATCTCCCTGCACGAAACCAGCCATTGCTTGAGTTGATCTGTTGCGAGCACGCGGCATTCTCCCTGAACTGTCTGACCTGCGCTAGTGTATTGGCAGCGAAGCGATTCTCGGATACCATACGCGTTCTTGTCATTGGCGGCAACAGATCGACGAAAAGGCAATCTTTGAATCGGAAACCGCAGGAAAAGAACATCACATGGCATGCAGGGCGGATCCACTCGGACCAGAGAGGCGATCTGCTGGGCCAGAGAGGCTGCGCGGTATGGCTCACGGGCCTCAGCGGCAGCGGAAAGAGCACCATTGCCCGCGAGTTGGAGTCCCTGCTCTACAAGCAGGGCAAGCTGGCCTACGTGCTCGACGGCGACAACGTCCGCCACGGCCTCAATGACGATCTGGGATTTTCCGATGCCGACAGGCAGGAGAACATCCGCCGCCTGGCCGAGGTGACAGCCCTGTTTGTCGATGCGGGACTGATCGTCCTAACGGCCTTTATTTCCCCTTTCCGGGCGGGGCGAGCCCTTGCACGATCCAAAGTCCCCCAGGGACGTTTTGTGGAGGTCCACCTGGACGTACCCGTCGATGAATGCGAGAAGCGGGATCCCAAGGGCCTCTATGCAAAGGCCCGAGCGGGTGAGATCCGGGGCTTTACCGGAATCGACGCGCCCTACCAAGCCCCGGAAAATGCGGAAATCGTCCTGCCCGCCACCGAGATGTCTCCACAGCAATCCGCCCAGCGTATACTGCAGTACCTCCGGCAGGAAAAGTTGATCCACACCTGAAAGCCAGGCTGGACGCACCCCCCAAGCAGGGAGAAGGCCCTTGACCGACTACAACGTTACCCACCTTCAACAGCTCGAAGCCGAGAGCATCCACATCTTCCGGGAAGTGGTGGCCGAGTGCGAGAAGCCCGTCATGCTCTATTCGATCGGGAAGGACTCTTCGGTCCTGCTGCGTCTGGCCGAGAAGGCCTTTGCCCCGGGTCCGATCCCCTTTCCCCTGCTGCACGTCGATACGACCTTCAAGTTCCCCGAGATGATCGAGTTTCGCGACCGGATGAGTCGCGAAGTGCCCTTTGAACTGATCGTGGAGACCAACCACAGGGCCTTGGAGGAAATCGGTCCCTACGAGAACTGGAGTTGCACGCTCTGCTCGCAGCTTCTCAAGACCCAGTGCCTCGTCGAGGCCCTGCAGAGACACGGATTCGACGCCGCCTTCGGCGGCGCCCGTCGTGACGAAGAACAGTCCCGCGCCAAGGAGCGGGTCCTGAGTTTTCGCGACCAGGCGATGCAGTGGGACCCTAAGAACCAGAGGCCCGAACTGTGGAATCTCTACAACACCTGCCATGCCAAAGGCGAGAGCTTCCGGGCCTTTCCACTGAGCAACTGGACCGAGTTGGATATCTGGAACTACATCTATCTGGAACAGATCGAGATCGTGCCGCTCTATTTTGCGGCCGAAAGGCCCGTCATCCAGCGAGACGGCATGCTCGTCTACGCCGGCGACCTCAACAAACCGGCGGAGACAGAGGAAGTCAAACAGGAGTGGATCCGCTTCAGAACGCTTGGCTGTCAGAAATGCACCGGGGCGGTCCGATCCCGGGCGACCACCCTCGAGGAGATCATCGAGGAAACCATGGTCGCCTCGACCAGTGAACGACAGAACCGCGCCGTCGACAAGGACCGTGAAGGCTCGATGGAAGAAAAGAAACGGGAAGGATACTTCTGATGCCCGCCCAGGATGTATTGCAGATGCTCAAGGACAACGAGCAGAAGGATCTGCTGCGGTTCGTGACCTGCGGATCGGTCGACGACGGCAAGAGCACGCTGATCGGACAACTGCTCTTCGAGTCCAAGTCCATCTACGAGGATCAGCTCGAGAGCATCGAGCAGGCCTCGGGACGATGGGGAACCACCGGCGACAGGCCGGACCTGGCCCTGCTGACCGATGGGCTCAAGGCCGAACGCGAGCAGGGAATTACCATCGACGTGGCCTACCGATACTTCTCTACGCCCCGGCGGAAATTCATCATCGCCGACAGCCCGGGCCACGAGCAGTACACCCGGAACATGGCCACCGGAGCCTCGACGGCCGACCTGGCGGTCATTCTCATCGATGCCTCTGCCGGCGTCCTGACCCAGTCCAAACGCCATGCATTCATCACCGCGCTTCTGGGCATTCCTCACGTCGTGGTGGCCGTGAACAAAATGGACCTGGTCGATTACCGCCAGGAGGCCTACGAGGCCATCCATAAGGAATTCTCCAACTTCGCCGCCCGCCTCCAGATCGGCGATATGACTTTCATCCCCATCAGCGCTCTGGAGGGAGAAAACGTCGTCCGAAGATCCGAAAAGATGCCCTGGTACACGGGCAGACCGATGCTGGACCACCTCGAGACCATTCACATTGGCTCGGACCGGAACCTCATCGACCTGCGCCTGCCCGTACAGTACGTCTGCAGGCCCGACCGGACCTTCCGCGGCTATCAGGGCACAATCGCCTCGGGGACCGTCAAACCCGGCGACGAGATCATGGTCCTGCCCAGCGGCATGCAGAGCGTGGTAAAATCCGTTCTCGCTCCCGGCGGCCAGGAAATAGGCGAAGCTGTGCCCCCTCAGGCCGTCACCGTCACCCTCGCCGACGAGATAGACGTCAGTCGCGGCGACATGCTCGTCCACCCGCACAACGTGCCCAGCATGGAACGCGATCTGGACGCGATGGTCGTCTGGATGAACTCCAAAAAACTGGAGCTCGGGCGTGGGTATCTTCTCAAGCTATCGAGCCGGGTCGTCCCGGCCGAGGCCGCCGCCCTCCGATATCAGGTCGATGTCAATACGCTCCATCGCAGCGACGGTGATTCGCTGGGCTTGAACGAGATCGGTCGCGTGGCGTTCCGGCTTTCCACGCCGGTGGCCTTTGACGCCTACCGCAAGAACCGCTCGACCGGCGCGTTCATTATCATCGACCGCGTCACCAACAACACCGTCGGGGCGGGGATGATCCTCGACCGCGAACCCAACAAGCTCCTCGTGCATCCGGAGAAGCAGGTCACCTCGCCCCGCAGTTCCAACGTCCGGGCCCAGAGCGGTACAGTAACCCTCAGCGACCGCATGAAACGCTTCTCCCAGAAGCCCGCGACAATCTGGCTGGAAGGCCTGACCGGTTCGGGGAAAAGTACGCTGGCCTACGGACTGGAGAAACGCCTCTTCGACACCGCAGCTGCCTGCAACGTCCTGGACGGGGCCAACATGAGACTGGGCGTCAGCAGAGACCTGGGTTTCAGCGCAGACGAACGAGCCGAGAACATCCGACGGGCAGCCGAGGTGGCCAGGCTCTTCAACCAGACCGGCAATATCTGTATCTGCGCCTTTTTGACGCCCAACCGGGCCGACCGGGAAATCGCCCGCCGGATCATCGGCAAAGAGAGATTCCTGGAAGTCTACCTGGATTGCCCCGTCGAGATCTGCCGCACCCGCGACCCCGAAGGCCTGTATGAAAAGGCCGAGTCCGGCGAGATCAAGCTCTTCCCCGGCGTCAGCGCGCCCTTCGAGATCCCTGCCACGGCCCACCTGGTCCTGCCCACCGGGCAGATCGATGTGTCCGAGAGCCTCGACCGGCTGATGCAGATGCTTGCCGAGCACGGGTTTTTCCCCGCTCAAGAGTAGGTCTGCCGCGGCAGGGAGCCCCCGGAATTATCGCCCGGAGGAAACCCCTCCGAGAATCAGATAGTCCGCCCGGGCCAGTCGCTTCTGCAGGCGGGGATCGGCGAGGATGGCCTTGGCATCGGAATCGGCGCGGATCAATTCCTTTTCTTCCAGGATGGCCTGAAGGTCGATGCGCTCCACGAGTTTCCATCGCTGCGACTCGTGCAGGGCTGCTGCCAGCTTATCCGAAACTTCCGAGGCCGCTTTGTCGCCGGCTTCCGAACGGCCACGGTTGGTCAGGCGGATTACCGCGATGTTGATTCTCTCCTTCGGGCCCAGCTTGAGCAGTCGATCGGCCAGTGTCGTTGCGATCTGCCCGGTCTGATCGTAGTCCCCGGCGGCACTTGCCGCAGCGGCCACCATCCCGTCGGCCACGCGCACCATCCGAACGTCGCACCGCAGCTCGCGGTAGGGACGGATCTCTTCGACGTAGCGCACACCGCCCCGCCGGCCCGAAGAGCCCCGGGGGCCCCACCGACCATCCGAGGCCTCCTGTCCGTCCTTGCCGGCCGAGCCGGAATCTCCCCGCCGGCCCGGGCGTCCCGCGTCGCCATCGCGTCCGGGCTTTCCCGTTGGACCATCCGGTGCCCCGGGCCGACTGTGCGTTTCCTCCCGGAAGCCTTCGGGACGATTCGGGTCGGGCACGCGCTGGGTCCATGTAATGCCCCGGCCACCGCTGCCGCCGGCACCTCCGGCACCGCCCCGGCCAGCCCTTCCGCCTTCCCCGCCGGGACCCCCTCTGCCCGGAAGACCTCCCCGGCCTGCAGAGCCGGCCAGACCCGGCGCTCCGGGGCCTCCCCCGTCTGCCCCCCGAACATCAATGGCCAGGGCGGACTTGACCATCGCGGCGAACTCTTTGCTTCCCCGGATCGTGACGGTCACATCCCCGCCTCGTCCGCCATCGCCTCCCGGACCCCCGTCGCCGCCTGGGCCTGCATCGCCGCCGTCTCCTCCGTCCCCCCCGCTGCCGCCGTTGCCACCGTCCTTGCCGTCGGTGCCGTCCCAACCCGGCCCCCCGGGGCCTCCCGGGGCAGCATCGGAATGTTGCGTAGCATCCGATCCGTCCATGCCCCTGCGGCCCGGTCGGCCGTCGCGGCCCGGTTCGCCGTGGGAGCCTTTGCCCCCGCTGCCCCCGTCACCGCCATCGCCGCCGTTACCACCGTCTCCCCCTCGGCCTCCCTTGCCCCCGTGGCCGCCGCGAGCATCGATTCGCAGTCGCCTCCCCCAGTCGAGTACCACGTGCTTGGGCTCGTCCTTCCCGGCCACCTGAAAGCCCAGTTTCATCAAGGGGCGATCGTAAAACGGCGACTCGAGCTGCTCGACAATCACCCGGAAGGTCGGAGCGTCCTGCCCATCCCAGCCGGGATAGCCGTCCTGGCCTCTCTGTCCGTTCCCCCCGTCACGTCCGTCCTGGCCGTTGCCCCCCTGGACCGGCCAGGATCGCACGCCCGGCCGGCGCCCCGCGTCTCCGTCCCGGCCGTCTCGTCCGGAATCGCCGCCGCGCCCTCCCCGGCCTTCCATGCCGTCGGTGCCCCGGGCGTTGATTCCGGAAAGCCCGTCGAACACCGGAGCAAGAACGACGCGACGGGACACTTTCGAGCCCTTCGGGCCGATCAGGCAGACGTACCCGCTTCGTGCGACATCCATTGGAGCCAGAGGACGCGTATGCAGCTTCCCATCGGCGGCCAGTCGGCCATGCGGGCTCGAAAGTGTCAGATAGTCCAGCGAAATGCTCTTGGTCGAGTCCAGAGAATCTCCCTCACCAGGCTGGGCCGTGTAGAACAGTCGCCCATCCCGGGTGATGAAGAGAACCCGGCTGAATACCTCGTGATCACCCGCCCGATACGGGGAGGGCAGCAGATCGGGACGGGCCGTGACCACTTCCATGTCCGCCGTCTCGGAAACCGGCAACGCGCTGCGGTGGGTCGGGCGCCACTGGGCATGCTGGTAGGCTACCGGCGGCAGGAGGCGCATCACCTCGCCCGGCACATCCTGGCGGGTCAGCAGCGTCTGGCGGGGCGCTCGGAGATCCTCGCCCGCAATCGGATCGGCATGGGCGTCGCGAAGCGGCATGATGGGTAGCGGTTCCTGCTGAGCACAGCCAACGGTGGCTAGGAGAATCGCCGCAGCCAGGGGCAGGAGAGTCTTCATGGCTTGGGCCCTCGGCCGGACTTTGCTCTGCGCCGCGCCAGGGCGACCATCTCCGAAAGGGCCCGCTGATCGGACAAATAGGGCTCGAGTTGATCGATGAGTCCCATCTCGATCATGTATCGCCCTGCCAGCAGGCTCACAGGCGCATCCTTCTGCCCAACCGCAGCCAGCAGAGCCGAAGTCCCCACCTTGGCCGACGCCTGATCCAGGCCGCCCAGCCCGGACTCCATCGCATCGCCCAGGGCCGAGACACGAAACGTATCAACCTCTCTTCGCGCTTGTCGCCTCCGCAGGATTTCACCTGCGACCAGCTCCACCAGCAGGGAGCGATCCAACGGCAGAAGCATTCCCGAGACGAGGGATTGCAGATCCCGCTCGTCGCGCCGAAGAGCCCAGCCAAGGGCTTCCAGAGGCCTGGCCCCCAGGCGGTTTGTCACGGCCGGGGCCCCGAGACCCCCGGGCTGAGCCTGGAGCTGCTTGATGCAGGCAAGGTAGGTCTCGACCAGGAATCGCGCAGAAGCGTGGCTGTCGGATTCAATCGCCTCCAGCGCGCGGGTGGAGGTCTCAGCCAGCACCTGCGGAGCCCGATCTGCGATTCCCGCCGCGACCTGTTGCCTTACCTCCAGGGCCCGATGGCGGATCATCTCCGCGGCCATTTGCGTTATCCTCTCTTGTCGGCCCTGGAGCAGCGGCTCTGCATCGGGCCGAGCAAGCCGAAGCAGGTATCGCACGTGTTGCATCGCCCGGCCCTTCTCCCCGGTCAAGGCACTGCGATGGCCCTTGTGCAGTCCTTCGGCCAGAAGGGCCGGATCGGCCTGGAGCAGGCGAGCGTAAAGAATCTCCCGCGTGGAGAGCTCCAGTTGATCCAGGCGCTCGAGAACCGAAACGATCGCCCCGTCGCGAACGGAGCGATACCGACCCCGCTGGGCAAGAGACAGATCCGCTGCCCGTGCATCAGCCCGCGTGAGCAGATTGGCCAGTTGGGTTACATCCTCCTGTTCGAGAGATTTCTCAGGGCTGGATACGCGCTGGGCAAGCTGCTCGAACAGTGGCAGCACGGCAAAGCGAGAAAGAATCAGCCGACTTCGCCGCCGGACCGGACCGGGCTCACCCCCTGCCGGCGAGAGGAGCAGCTCGACATTCCGCTTGAACACAGCCCCCTGCAACTCCGGTCCCTCCGCGGCCGAGAGGCGCTGGAAGTTCCATTCCAGCACCACCAGTCGGGCTGACTCGTTCGACCACGCCGGCGGGGTAGGGTCTGAAAGCAGGTCCACGACGGCCGGGTAATCAGCCAGCTTGCGAACGAAGAAGATGGCCGCCTTTTCCAGCGAATCCTTCCGGTCTTGAGAGATCTTTCCCGCCTGGAAATCCGCCAGAACAGACGAGACCTTGTGCAGCACGAGCCGTCGGGCGACTGGATCCTGCCTGAGCAGTTCGACATGCTCGCTCAAGGCGTCCAGGGCCCCGAGGCAGATGCGATACTGCGGATCCCGGGGCGGATGGTTCTCGGCCAGGACGGACAGGAAGAAGCCAGCCGGAGGCGGGGAATCCATTCGAGACAGTGCGTGAACGCTCCAGGCCTGGACATCGGCTCGGTGGCTTGTCGGCCGCGGCTCAGCGTATTCGCTGCGGAGAAAGTCTTCCAGGGCCCGATGAAGATCGGGCCGGGACGTGGCCATCTCGTACCGACTGTCCAACGCGCTGAGTGTCCGCATGGCCTCGATTCTCCAGACCGGCTCCAGACGCACCTGCGGGACCGAAATCCGGCTCTGGACCGCCCCGAGTCTCTTGAGAATCGTTTCCTGGGCTCCCTGGGCCCGGGAAGGTGAATGTGTGTCGCGGCGCATCTGCCGCAGATCCCGGACACTCGGCGTACACCCCGTAATCAGTCCCAGCAACAGCACCACACCAATTGGGCCGGACTTGACGCTCACGCGGACTCCTGGGTAGAACGAAAGAGGCCACTTCTCCCCCCAAGACAGCCGGCCACCCCTGAGGTTAGTCGCTCGGGAAAAACTTTCGCTCCAGCCAACCCGCCATGCGAAGATTCCCCCTCGATAAATACTACTCGATAAATACTACTTGCACCCGCAACGCACACAGTGATCCGAAATTCATTTGCGCGGAACGGGTCTTGCCGGCAGAATTCGCTGGGAAGAGGGAAATATCTCCCATCCACAGCCGACTCTCGAAAAGAAAGGGAAAGACATGTTCTTTGGATTCTGGTCATAGCCCAGCGTGAATACCACCTGCCCGAATTGCGGGAAGAAAATCACCGACATCAAGGTAAAGTACCAGTTGCCCAGGCCGGTGTGGATCGCCATGACGATCATGATGCCGGCCGGGAAGGCGATGAGCGTCTACATGTTCTTCTGGTTCATCCCGGGAATCGGGGCCGATATGGACGCCAAGTTCGGCCAGGAGCTGACGATCGAGAGTTATAGCGTCGAATTCATTGGCGATTCAACCTACCCCGAAGCAGCCGTCTCGGGCAAATTGCCCAACCAGGGCTCCCACGCCTGGCAGAGCATCGACCTGGAACTGGAGATGTTCAAAGGCGAGGTCTTCGTGGGCGAGGTCACCAATACGCTTTCCCTGTCCCTCACACCGGGCCAAAGCGACTGCTTCCGCTTCACCGCATCTCTGGACGGCGTCAAACCCGAGAACGTCAGTAAGCACGAACTGAAGGTTTCCGATGCCATGGTGGACGAGTAACACGGGCGCCCAAACTGCGTAACGAAAATCCCGCAGCCGACGCGACGAGCATCGACTGCGAGGTCGTTCTTGCAAAGTCGGACCCAGGCAGGGCCGACACGGCTTGGTTTACTTCAACTCGGGGATGTACTTGGCCTCGGCTTCGAAGAGCTCCTCAGCCATCTGTCGGATCTCGGCCGGGCTGCACACCGCAGCCGTCAGCGGGTCGAGCATCAACGCGTGAATCGCCGCCTCGCGGGACTTCTCGACGCAGGCGATCGAAGCCAGTTCTAACATGCGGAGATTGGACTCGCAGATCGCGGCCAGTTGCGGCTCGAGCGATCCGAACTTTACCGGATAAGCGCCGCTGCGGTCGCAGAGCACCGCGACCTCGCAGACGTTGTTCTGCGAAAGATTGTCGATCAAGCCTCTGTTGGCCACCGTCGCATGGGCCACGAAGGGCCTGTTGGTCTCCATCGCCTCAACGATGAAACTGGCGTATTCCCACGTGCGGTCGAGCTTATAGGGCTTGGCCCAGGGCAGTTCCCCGCCGACCTCGACACCTTTGAGGATGTCGGCTCGCCGCTTGTCACTGATTCTGCGCCACTCGGGCCAACTGTTGGCGTAAAAGCCCGAGGCGCCCTTGTACTTCTCGCGGCAATACTTCTCCATCAGATCCCCGCGCTTGCGGTAGTAGGGCAGGTATTCGCTGAAGTGGCCGCTGGATTCGGTGACGAACTTCCCGAAGTGCAGCATCATGTCGTAGCGGACCGGATCGGATTCATACACGTCGCCGCCCTGCAGGGCCTTTTCGCGAAGGATCGGGTAGAGATCCTCTCCATCGCAGCTCAGTTCGGTGAACCACGCAAGGTGGTTGATCCCCGCGCACTGCCATTTCATTTTTTCATAGGGGACACCGGCATCGCGGGCGAGCTTGTGGCTGGTGCCCTGGACGCTGTGACAGAGCCCGAGGACGTTGTCGTGCCCTGCCAGCGAGGCCGACTGACACAGGATGCTCATCGGGTTGGTGTAGTTGAGCACCCAGGCATTGGGGCACAGTTCGCGGATGTCTTGGAGTACCTCCAGGAAGACCGGAACGGTCCGCAGGGCCTTCATCAGTCCGCCGGGTCCGATCGTATCGCCGATGCACTGGTCCACGCCGTACTTGTGCGGGATATCATTGTCCAGGCGGACGCACTCCACGCCGCTGACCTCGATGCAGTTGACGATGTAATCCGCACCGGCCAGGACGTCCCGGCGGTTCGTGGTGGCCGTCAGCGACCAACCGGTCTTGTTGGCATCTTCGATGATCTTGCGGCCAAGACGTTCGGCGTAGTCCAGGCGCTGGGTGTCGATATCGACCACGCCGAAGGTTCCCTTGTCGGCGCCGGGAATGTTGAGGATGTCGATCAGCAGCTTCTCATAGAATCCGCTGCCGGCACCGAGGAAAACGACATTGAGCGGCCGGGTCACGGCTTCGAGTCGACCGTGGCCGTCGGCCTTCTTGCTGTGGGCGTCGTGGCCCATATCTTCGATCGACGGGTTTTGGCCGGTGGTCTGGGTCATGCTGGTGTTCCTTCTGCTTTGGGGGACTTCGAGCTTCCAGGGGCGAGATTTACCTTTTGTGCACTGCACTTTTGGGTGTACAAACAAGACCTTAGCATACTATTCAAGTGTCGCAAGTGCAGTTTCTTGATATTGCTTTGCAAAGTGTGATCCATGTCGAACTGGTACGTGAACTTCCAGAATTACCGTCCAATCCGCTCCATGCCTCGGTTGCTGGTCGTTGCCTCGGAAGAGTATGACGGGCCCGACTACCGCCACGAAGGACGATTCCGGCGCAGTGAGAATCACTGCCTCTTCAAGTATACCCTTTCCGGGGAAGGCAGGTTCCGCTGTACCGGGGGCGAACACACCATCGGCCCCGGCACGGGTTTCCTGTGCCGCGTCAGCGATCCCCAGACCGCCTACTACTATCCTCCCGGGGGCCGGGAACCGTGGCGATTCGTCTATACCTGTTTCGCCGGGCCGGTTGCGACGGCGATGGTCGACGAACTGGTTCAGCGGTTCGGACACATCTACGAATTGCCCGTGCACCACCCGTCCATCGAGGCCCTGCTGGGCTGGGAGAGCTACGCCGGGGCCCAGCCCACAATATCGCTGGCGCAAAAGGCCCGGCTCGTGCTGGATCTTCTGACGGATCTGGCGGCTGAGAAAGAGACACCCCAATCGCCCTCCGATGCCAATGAACTCACGCGAAAAGCCCAGCAGTTGATCGAGCGGAATCTCCAGGAGAACCTGAACGCCACCCAACTGGCCCAGATCCTGGATGTGTCCCGCGAGCACCTGACCCGGGTATTCAAGGAACAGACCGGCCAGACCCTCTATCGGTATATGCTCCGGCGCAGGATGCTCCTGGCTTGCCATCTGCTCAAGGAAGCCGACCTGACCAACAAGCAGATCGCGGCCAGGCTGGGCTGCACGCCGGCCCAGTTTTCACGAAGCTTCCGAAGCGTGATTCACCTGACGCCAACGCAGTTTCGCAAGGTCGGCATCATCCCGGTTGGTTGAGCGGGCCCGGGCCCCGGGTCGGTCAGGAGGTCGGTGCGGACGAGAGCGATCGGCCCTGGAGGACTCGGCTGAGCACTTCGGTCAGTCGTCCGGTCTCGATAGGCTTGGCAAGGTAGTCGTCCATGCCGGCGGCCAGGCATTCTTCCCGGTCGCCGCTCATGGCCCGAGCGGTCATGGCAATGATCGGCAGATCCGGGTTGATCGTCCCCTGCTCTCCGGTCCGTATGCGACGGGTGGCTTCGTATCCGTCCATTTCGGGCATCTGGCAATCCATCAGGACCACATCGAAGACCCCGTCCTGAAGAGCTGTCAGGGCTTCGACACCATTGCCCGCCACTTTCACCTCGGCCTGGAATCGTCGGGTAAGCAGTTGCACCGCGACTTTCTGGTTGATGATGTTGTCTTCGACAAGCAGGACTTTCAGGCCCGTCGGCACCGGGCTCTCAGCAAGGCCCTGGCTCGGGCGTTGCTTGGAGGACTCGCCGCTATGACTGGGAGCCTGCAGGAACCTCTGAAGACACTCGAAGAGTTGGGATTGTCGAAGCGGCTTTGACAGGCCCCCGGCCGGGCCCAGATCGTCAAGCCATTCGCAGCGTGCCTGGCTGCCGGCCTGGGTGAGCAGGAGAATCGGGATCCGGGACAGATTCTCTCTGCTTCGCAGATCCTCGACCAGCCGGCGAGAAGAGGACTCTTCGTGCTCCAGGAAAACCGCGTCGTACTCCCGGCCCTGTCGACTGGCTTGCTCTATGGCCTCGATTGCCTCTTCGCCGCTGTTGCAGATCAGACTCCGGGCGCCCCAGGATACGAGGTATTTCCGTAGTATATGGCAATGGGTAGGGCTGGAGGCCACGATGAGGAATTGCCGCGACTGAAGGAAGGAATGGTCCATCTTTTCGTGTCCCGGCCGGCTGGGCACATCGAGCATGACCGTGAAGCAAAAGGATGAGCCCTGGCCGAGCCGGCTTTCGACCTGGATTTCCCCGCCCATGATCTCCACGAGCTTTCGCGAGATCGCCAGGCCCAGACCGGTCCCCCCGTATTTGCGTGTGGTGGACGCCTCGCCCTGGGAGAAAGAGTCGAAAAGGGAATCGATCTTCTCCGGGTCGATTCCGATGCCGGTATCGCTGACGGTGACCCGCAGAGAGGCCAGGGGGCCCGCATGACGCTCCATCTCTGCGCGGATGCGGACTTCGCCTTCTTCGGTGAATTTCACGGCATTGCTGACCAGGTTGAAGAGCACCTGGCGCAATCTTCCCGGGTCCCCTTTGAGCAAAGCGGGGATCTCGGGAGAAACATAGCAGGAAAGGTCGAGGCCTTTTTTCGCGGCGCTGACAGCCATCGCATCGGCGACGCCTTCCACGCAGTCGGCCACGCTGAACTCGACGGCCTCCATGGTCATCTTGCCGGCCTCGATCTTGGAAAAATCCAGGATATCGTTGACCAGCGTCAACAGTTGCATTCCACAGGTGGCGATGGTATCCACGCACTGGACCTGGTCTTCCCGGAGGCCTGAGTCCCTCAGCAGGTCAGTCATGCCGATGATTCCGTTCATGGGAGTCCGGATCTCATGGCTCATGTTGGCCAGGAACTCGCTTTTTGCGGCGTTTGCGGTTTCGGCTTCGGCGGCCATGCTGTTGGCCCAGGCGCTCTGGCTCTCCAGTTGCTCGTTGAGATCCTCCGCCTGCTGGAGGGCATCGGCAAGCTGCTGTGCCTGCTTGCGCTGTCGGGAAATATCCACGAAACTCTCCAACAGGCACGTCCTGCCATCGAGTGTGATCGGGTGGACGGTCTTGAGGATCGGGATCTCCGACTTGTCTTTCCGGAGCAGGGCGCACTCCCGGCGGTCGAGTTGTTTGCCCTCATCGGTAATCGGGCAGTGCCCATGCGAACGTGGGCAGACGATCCTGTGGCAGACCGTTGCCACGATTTCCTCCCGCTGGTATCCGGTCAGTTGGCAGACCACAGGGTTGGCTTCCACGATCTCATGTGTTTGAGCGTCGATGAGCAGAATTCCCACGTCGACCGCGTCGATCATCTTCTGAATGCGACGGTTGCTCTGGGCCAGCAATCCGCGCGAATGACGCAACTCGGCGTTCATCCGGCGGTAGCGGATCAGGCCACCGGCCAGAATCAGAATCAGCAGGACCGATGCGACAACCCAAGGCCACTTGGCCAGGAGAAAATGCCATGTGGACAGGTGCACCGTGGACGGCTTGCGAATGGCTCCCACTTCCTGGAGGCACCGGCGAACATCGCTGTAGTCGCAAGGCAGATGCCAGCGGGAATACAACCCCGAGCTTGCCGCAGGGTCGCCCGGTGCAATGGCCAGCAGCGCCTCGCACACACTATGCTTCAGGGCACGCGGGACATGCCCCAGGGCAGCGAAGGGCCACTCCGGGTACAGCCGGGTCGATCGCAGGAAGGGGAACTGTTCATCGGGCCCGCGCCGGGAGAGAACGCGCAGATCCTGGAGGCGTATCTGCCCCTTGCGGCTCATGCGCTCCAGTGTGTCGGTGCGAACGGTCCCTGCGTCGGCCCGGCCATCCAGGACCGCCTGGACGACCTCCTCGTGCCCGCCGCCATAGACGGTCTCTTTCAGATCCTTGTGGGGGTCAACTCCCGCGGCCAGCAGTTCCCTCTGGGCCATCATCAACCCGCCGAAGCTGGTCGAATCGACCGCGAAGAGGTTTTTGCCCCGAAGATCCGCAAGGTTCTGGATGTCGCTGCGGTCGGCCCGGCAGAGAATTACACTACCAAAGGAACGGCAGGGCTTGCCCTCTCTGCGGGCTTCGAGTGAAACCAGGGCTTCCAGGCCATACCGGTGATCCATGACAACGAAAACGGCAGGATTGGCCAGGAGGAAGTCGACGCTTTTTTCCCGAACGACCTGGTCGACCTGGGCGAAATCCAGGGGGACCAGTAAAAACTGACTGCCGGAAACGCCACGACTGATGGCTTCGACGGTCGCAGTCCACTGCTGCCTGCACCAAGGCTTGCCCCGGGGAGCCAGAACACCCACTCGATAGGACTTCTGGCCTCCGGTGGGAGCTCTTTCGGACGAACCGGCATTCGAATCAGCCAGGGCATACTTCACAGATAGAAGCATGACCAGACCGATCAGTCCGCCGGCGACCTTGCATTTCCAGGATGTGCGCACGGTGACTCGGGTCTCCAGGTGCCGGGCGATGAGCGCGCAACTGCTTTCTCTGTCGTTACCTTAACGCAGAGATGGACACGATGCGCATCGTGCTCACCAAATCCGCCGACAACCTAAGTACGTGAAAAGCCCTACTTCCCTGTTAGGCATATCGGAAATCCCCTGACCCCTGATCAGGAAAATGCCAGGTCCCTGGAGAAACTTGACTCTGCATCATATTGATATACATGGACTTGTGGCCCCGTTGTTCGGATCCGAGGAGTCAGGTTTTCAGCATGTCCCCGATCAGCTCGGAGATCTTGACCGCCCTGCCCTCGGCAATGCTGTGGTATGCGGCGACCCCGGTCAGAATCGACCAGGCGCCGTCCCGCTCGTCGGCCTTGCGCCCCAGCGGGTCAGCCGGGGCATCCGGATCGAACAGATCCCGAAGCAGCACCGGATCTCCCCCACCGTGGCCTCCCTCGCCCTGGGCGGGCTCCACCGCACGCGGATCGGCGAAATGTGGCATCAGGCGGATATACGTCCCCTCTGTCTTGACCTGCCCGGGCACCTGGGATTCCTGCTCTCCGCTGATGTAGCCGAACTGCGTCGAGCCGTGCTCCAGGCGGCCCCGCGTGCCGCTGAAGGCAATCTGGTAGCCCTCCCACGGGCTGTAGGCCAGAAGGAAGTAATTCATGACCGCTCCGCGCTTGTACCGGACGCTGACGGACATGTTGTCCCAGATGTCGATCTCCTCGGCAAAGACGCACCGGTCCCGGAAGTAGCCGTCTTCGGCCTCGTTGTCCAGGTAGAGCTGCTTGAGATGTTCCGAGGCCTCCAGGTCCAGGTAGAAGTTGCATTTGTCGCTCACGGGGCAATTCAGGCAGCGTTGGCCGCGGCCCTGGAGGCCCATCGCGTCGGCATTTTCGGGGGTGTAGAACGTCTTGGTCCCGTGGCAGAAGACTTCCTCGGGAATGTCATCGAGCCACCAGTTGACCAGGTCGAAGTGGTGCGTGGCCTTGTGCACCAGCAACGAGCCGGAGTTGCCCAACTTGCGATGCCAGCGGCGGAAATAATCGGCCCCGTGGCGCGTATCCAGCGGCCAGGTGAAATCGACACTGAGCACATTGCCGATTTCGCCGTCCATGAGCAGTTGCTTGACCTGGCTTCGGGGGGGCGCGTAGCGGTAATTGAAACTCACACGCAGGTCGCGACCTGTCCCGCGCTGGGTCTCGAGGATGCGTTTGCAGCTTTCAATGTCGGTGGTCATCGGCTTTTCAGTGATGACGTCGCAGCCCAGTTCCATCGCTCTGCAGATGTACTGAGCGTGGGTGGAGTCCGGCCCGGTCGTAACGATCACCTTGTCCGGACGGGTCTCCCGGAGCATCCTGTCGAAGTCGTCGGCCTTGTACAGGGGCACCGGCTGGGCGTTCATGTCCTGCTGGATCTTGCGGTTGCGCAGTTCCATACGGCCGGTGTTCACGTCGCACAAAGCGACCAGTTCGGCGATATCCGCGAACTTCTCAACGATGGCGCGGGTAAACATCTGACTTCTTCCGCCGATACCGACCTGGGCGTAACGGGTCTTTCGTGCCACGATTGGTTTCCTTTCTCGCTTGGGCTCCTCAAGCCAAAATGTAGCGGCCCGGGCAGAGGGAATCAAGGCAAGGTGAGGCCACCGGATGGATTTACATGGAACAGCCGACACCGGCGGCCCTGACGGAAGGACACCGGCGCCGGCAGCCTGGTTTCCGGTGTTTGTCGGGTCTACTCGAAGACGACTTCGTAGTAGACCGCTTGCGTCGAAGCTCCATCCAGAAGGACGTTGCCGTCTTTCATCGGAAGGGTCTCTCCGGTGCGGCGCCCGTCGTGGTCCAGCACATGGACAGTCGCCTTGCCTTCACGCTTGATATTCAACTCGGCCTGGACGGGCTCCATGAGGATCGGAGAAGAGCCCTTCTTGAGCAGCTTTCGGCCAACATACACCATGCCCGTATTGCGGAGGCGAGCGATCGTCGTAACCAGCCATCGATCACCAGAGGAAAGATCCTCGTCCTTCTCCACGGCTGTTACGTAGACGGAGGCAAAAGGCGTACCGGAGGTAATGTCCACCAAGCCCAGCCCGGCGGTCTTACCTTGGGCATAACCGACCACCGCCTGGGTGCCGGGGGTATCGACGGTGAAGTATCCCTGGCCGTCATATCCCGGAGCCCCCATCGGTGTCCAGCGGAGTTGACCGGTGGAAGATACCAGCGTGCCGTTCTCCGTATGCTTCTCCAAGTCGAACTCCGGTGTAGGCGTCGGCTGATCGACGAAGTCCACCACGCAGCGGGCCACGGCCAAGGTCCTGGCCGGCACCTTGTCGGAGTTGATCACCTTGATGTCGTGCTGCTGCTCGACGGTCTCGGAGAAATCCATCTTGCCGGTGACCAGCGAGGGTACATGCACGTTACGCTTGGCCAGGAGCCGGGAAGGCTTGACATCGTCGCGAAGGACCTGCCGGGCCACCGCGGGGAACAGCCCCATAATGTGCGGAGCCGTCACGTCCCATCGCTGGCGGCCGAAGATATCCGAAAATCGGCCGTCGTCGGTGTTCTCGAACATGAAGCTGATATCCCAGTCCTGCAGACCCATGCCGTAGGCACCGAAGATCGCCGGTCCTTCCATGCCCCGTTCGTTGGGGAAGGTATGGATCCATTCGCTTATGGAGAATGGAAGTCCCGCCACCTGCTGCAGGCCGCTGCTGAGCGTTCCCGAGCCGGGCACGCGGAGCATGCTCGGGCCGTTGGAGTAGTAGTTGTGTCGATCAACAAGACCGATGCGGCTGTCACTGTGGAGATTGTAGAAGTGGCTCATGGCCGAGCCGGCCTGCCAGTTGCTCGCCTCGACGAGCCCCTCGTAGCCGGCCTTTCGGATCTCTTCCTTGAACCGGTCGTAGAATTCGTTCTGAAGCTCGTGCAGAAAGGCCATCGTATCCAGCAGCCTGGCCCGCCGATACGCCTGGGAGGTGTTCAGGTTGTCGGGGTGGAAGAACCAGGCGTTGCCGACCGGGACGATCGTATCCTCTTCCCAACTTTCACCGCTGACCTCCTCGTGCGTGAACACGTTGAGCCCCCCCTCTTTGCCCCAGGCATCGAGCATCGCCTGTTTCGTCTGGTACTTCTGCTTGAGCCAGCGGGTGAACTTCCTGGCTGCGTAGTCGCGCAACCGCTTGTGGGAAAGCATGGTTTTCATGCTCGTATACCAGTAGATGCTTTCCTCGTTGGTCATCTCCAACAGGAAGACAGCCGGGTCCTCGGCGTAGGTCAAACCCGTGTAAGGATTTTTGTGCTTGAGAAGATTGACCAATTGGAGAATCTTGACGGTCTGAATCTCCGGCGAAAAATAGATCGCACCGTCGCCCGGGTCGATGCGCCGGGCTCCCCGGCCCTTGCCCTTCCACTGGCCAAGTTCTTCCAGGTACGGCACGTACTTCACGTCGGCCGGGCCCATCGGTTGGCCCCATCCCAGCGCGACCGAAAACTTCACATAGATGCCCTTCTTCTTCAGGGCCGCCACGTAGTAGTCCAGTCGATCCAGCCCCTCCGGGTCGAACTCCACCACGCTTTGCTTGGATTGAATACCCGCCCAGTCCGGTCCATCGGCCAGCTTGTGGAGGCGAACGCCGTTGACGCCGTACTTGCTGTACAACTCCGCCCGGGCATCGGCCAGTTCCTTCTTGGGCGCACAGGCACCGTAGGCGTTGTTGAGGCCCCAGATCTTGATCGGCTTGGAGTTGTAGATGAGGTCCTGGCCCTTCATTTCGATACGCCCGTGCTTGCCGGCCGGCGCCTCGAGCCAGTTCTGCAGGCTGATGACCGAATCGGTGGCCACGTTGCCCTGCCCTTCCCAGGCGAACCACTTGTTCCAATTGTCGGGCTTGGGAGCTTCGGAGGGCTCGGCATATAGGACCGCCTCGGCGGGAAGCTCGATGGTAAGCTCGAGCGTCTGCGTCTTCGCGGGGACGTCGCCCTCTGCGAGGATGACCCTGGCGGCCCGCTGATCCGTCGCCACCCGCCGGTCGGGACTGAGCTTCACATCAAAGCTGTCCGTTCCGCTGCCCAGTCGGATACGCGTAACTTCCTTGCCCAGGGAGCCGGTGGAAAAGGGAAGTTCCACTTCCTTGGTTCCCTCCTCGTTGGAGGCTACGGCTTTCTGGCCGTCCAGAACATCCCCCGCCTCGATGCCGATCGCCATGAGCCGGCACTTGCCCGGGGTTTTCGGATCCAGCACGTAGCGAACGATGAGTGTTTGGCCTTCCAGCCGTGCGGTGGTTTTGAGCTGATAGGCCAGTTCGCTGTCCTTCAACTGCCCTTGGAAGGTCCCGAAGGCTGCATCGCCCTGGCGGGAGAAACTGCCCCTGCCCCCGCCGCTGTACTTCCAGCCGGGGCCCCAGAACATCGGACTTACCCGAAGGTGGTCCCTCTCCAGGTCGGTGACAACAATCGTCGCCCCGTCGGTGTAAATCGTAAGCGGCTCGGCCTGGGCAGTGCAGCCGCCAAAAAGGATCAGCGTGACGAGTGAGAGGATCATGGATGTCCGGTGCATGAGATTCTCCAAAAAAAAGCCTGACGGGTTGTGTAAGGATTCCACTTCTCTTGAGGCAAGTATGTTACCCACAAAACTCCAGAGAATACAGGCTTCCTCTTCAGAGCCAGCGATTCCGCAGAGATGTGTGTTGTGTCAGCTTTGACGGTGAGTTGCGTGTGT
>CAZOVB010000077.1:0-20813 GCA_964583095.1 uncultured Planctomycetaceae bacterium | reverse complement strand
AAGTTCATCAACCCCGAAGCTGGCGATTTCCGCCTCGACGGCGATTCTCCCTGTATCCGCGCTGGCGTTAAGTGGTGGTCAAGTGGAGAGAACCAGCCGCAGGGGCAAGACGGGCTGCGTTTCCCCTTGAGCGCGGACGACCAGCCTGACATGGGCGCTTACGCTGTGCGCGTAGATTCTGGTTACGCGCGCAAAACGCAAGCGATGAAGGTCGGAGTACTTAGTGGTGGCGTCGACATCGTGAAAGCGAGACGTATTTAATGCCCGCTTCTTCTCAGATTAAACAGTTCGTCAAGTTCTCGTGGGTTATCTTCCGTGAGTCGATCGTGCACCGCGTCGAGATACGGGCTCCGCGCGTTGTCGTGCTCGCATTCACCGTTCTTTTTTTGTACTGGGTGTCCTTCGATTTTTACTTAGCGAGCATGTGCGATGCGTGACGGCAGTCTGACGATATTGACGTGGATTCTTATTCTCCTAGCCCTTAGCACATGGCCCGAAGCCCAAAGCTCAGAGCGCTACGAACGCATTCTCCGGCGCGAAGCTCACGCAGTCATGGGCTTGAGCGCGCCAGTCCCCATGATGGCTGGTCAGATCCAAGCTGAAAGTGCGTGGCGCCCGGACGTAGATTCACCCGTCGGTGCGCAGGGTATCGCTCAGTTCATGCCGGGGACTAGCCGGTGGATGAGCGAACTGTATCCTGAGCTGGGTGAGCCGGAGCCGTACAACCCGCACTGGGCAATTCGCGCCATGGTCAGGTATGACCGGTGGAACTACCGCCGGGTGAAGGGTGCAACGGAGTGCGACCGTTGGTGGGCAGCGCTGCGTAGTTACAACGGTGGGCTTGGGCACTGGCTAAACGAGGCCAAACTGGCTTCGAACTCTGAGCTTCGGGCTTTGGTCGACGAGCAATGCGGCAAGGCCAGCCGGAGCGAAGCCCATTGCCCTGAGAACTTGGGGTATCCCCGGAAGATCTTACTCCGGTTTCAGCCGAACTACCGCCATCTCGGCAAATCGGTGATGTGCGTAGCACGCACTGCAGCTCCATCCGTTAAAGACTGTAATACGGAGCATGACTCGTGAGGATTGGCTCTTTCTGCTGGAGTTCTACTCTGTCGCCCCTGAGGCGGCCGGGGGCGATTTTGCCCACGATATGAGCAATCTCACAGACCGTGTCCGCCGGCTCGAGCACCAACAGGAATGCACGCACAACGAGCTGGAAGAGCTGTCCAAGTCTCAGGAACAGGACCGGCGCAAGCCGCCGTGGTGTTACATCTGCGAGCACGACCCAGACAAGGGTAAGCACTGACGCAGCGTGTAGCAAAATACGATGCTAAGTATCGGTAACTATTGACGATGGAGTGGAACACGGTCTTGTATGCAGCTGTCGCGATTCTCGTTATAACTCAGCTACTTGACGAGAATCTGCCACCGCCGGGGTTCTAATCCCCAAGTAGTTGACCATCCGTTGTGTGCCAATTAAGCCCCTGTTTTTACAGGGGCTCTTTTTTGTGTGGCTAAACGGTAGCAAAAACGTAGCAAAGAAAGTCAAAACCTTGCGTCTAAGCATTCGCAGACTTCGATTAGATGCTGGATGCTTTCCGGGTAGTCCGAAATTGACACGCTCGCTTCGTCGTGCGTTTGGTACTGGCGATTCAGCAGGTTGCCGTGCGCGTTAAAGATGGACCTCTGAGTAGCGCGGTCGACGCGCCGATCGTCGTCAAAATACTTTCTTGGTTGAACCATAAAGTAGTGCTTGCTGAATGTAACTTGGCGTTTTTTCATAGCGGAATTAGTAAGCTTTCCCATGCCGGAAGGACCGGCTCTTGTTGTATTCCAGCTTCTTGACGACGGCCCCGCCGATATTCAGGTCGAAGCGCCCGGCAAAATCGGCGATCCGGATGATGACATCGGCCAGTTCTTCTTCGATGCCCATGAATTCATCGCCTAGCTTGTCGCTGTCGAGGTCGTTGCGGTCTGCTTCGAGCGCTTCGGACAGCTCGCTGTGCATGAGGGCGATCTTCTCACCGACGTTGTCGTTCTTCTCCCAGAACCCTTTCTCCTTGGCGATTGCGTGAGCTTCATCGGACAGCATGTTCCACGCGCTGACAAACTCTTTACTGCCGGTCATCACGCAGCTCCTTCTCGGTTGACCGGGCGGGCGACGGCACGGCATGCCCACATCTCTGCCTCTTCCAGCTTGGTGAGGGCGATGGCCACGCACCGGTGGTCATACGCTGGCGTGTCCTTGAGGTTGCGGACGAAGAACCTAATGTCGTCGCTGAGGGCTTTGATGTGGTTCATGTCGTCGATCTCACCCTGATCGAGGCCTCGATAGCCGGAGATCTGTTCGTGCTGGTCTTTCATAGGTGTACCTCTGTCCATTGCTGTTCATGCCGGTCGAGGTAGATCCGAGTTGTTTTCGGGTCTTTGTGCCCGAGCACGAGTTGCGGATCTTTGCCGGCGGTTTCTATGAGCTTTGCGCCGAGGGCGCGAATCTCGTGGAAGGTCGGCGGGTGATCGTCCGTGATCACTTGGTCTCTGCTCTCATTGAACGCTCGCCTTAGCCCGGTGCTCGACACACCACGCCCGTTCCGTTCAATCAGGTACCCCGACTGGGGTCGGTACTCTTCGATAACTGCTTTGAGCCTTGGGTCTACGTTGAACCTAAGCCGTACTCCGTGTTGTGCTGTCTTTTGCGGGATGACTGACAAGACATCGGGGTTCCAGTCATCCGCCTTGAGCCCAACGAGGTCTTCGATTCGAAGGCAAGTACGAAGCCCAATGTACAAAGCTCGACGTAACCAAGGCTGAGATACAGATTGAATTTCTTCGAATTCGTCTAGCGTAAGGCGACGTCTCTGCTTTGAAATTTTCGCTGTGAGCGTTCCTTCGGCCGGGTTGCTGTCGATCAAACCGTCAGCGACTGCGTGCTTCATCACTTGGATCAAAGTTCTTCGAGCCATGTTCCTCGTGTTGGGAGTCATGGGCTCGAGCCATTCCGTCACGTCCTTGCGGGTTATCTGGTCCAGCGGGGTGTTGCCCCACTGTTCGACAGCTTTGGCGATGTACCGCTTGTACTCTTTACGTGACGCTTCGGCTAACTCCGAGATGCGCTCGATGTACACTTTGCTGAACGCTTCGAACCCTGTGCTTTGGTTTGTCACTCGGGCTACCAGCTCGGCGGCCTTGGGTTCCCACTGCCGCCGCTCGTTCAGGATTTGTGCAGCGCGGCACGCTTCTCGGAGGTTGCCGCCCATGCCTACGTACTTGCCGGTTGACGGATCTCTGTATCGGTAGTACCGTTTCCCGTATCTGTTGACAGTCACGTAAAGATTGCGGGGAAGATCTTTGAACCGTTTACTCCGGCTTCTGCCCATGCTGTTTCTCTCATTGACGGCGAACGCTGAAGACTTTGACTTTGTTGAGTGGTGTGAAGCAAATTCGTACGGATGTCAGCAGTACATCAACGGTATTGCTGTTGCTTTGCTTCACGAGAATGGCTACTCGGGCGTCTTTGTATGCGACGAAGCGCTTGAAACGTACGCGGATGAGTTCGTTATATCAAAACTCAAAGGCCGCGCGCCGAACCATAGAACTACGCGCGACGTAATTATGACGGTGAAGTTTGGGTGTAGGGATTTTTAGCCGTCTGTTTTGGGCCCGAAGTCAACTACGTCTGCTTTCTTGCGTTCTAACCGCGTCGGCATCTCTGCTTTGTTCTGGATGCGGCGGACGATTGCATCGACCGATTCAAACGTGAACACAGCCGTTACGTCACCATCCAGATAGACCGCAGTGCACCGGCCGTCTAGCCCTTCCTGTTCGTGGACACCGACACGTACGACGTACTCCGGGTTGATCCACACTGGCATGGTTTCGAGTTCTTGCTTGTCGTTAAAACAAAGTCCGTCTACGTAAATCATGGTTGCTCCTGTTTAATTAGCTGCTGAGCCCGGCGCTTTTGGTGGGGGTTGAGTTTTCGTTTTGCCGAAGCCGCCGTCTCTAATATCGTCGTTGCGTCTGTCAGGTCTTTACCAGTAAGACGGGGTTTGACTTCGCCCAGATCTCTCATCAGCTTTTCGAGTTTTCTAGCCGCGCGTATTGCAGCCGGTGGTACGACTTCGTCGTCGTCATCAAGCACTATTTTGTAAGGCAAGGAATGTACGTGCGTCCTCCGGTTTAATGTAGTAGTAACGGCCGATACGCCGGCAGGGCAGTTTGCCAGTCCGGCACCACCGCCATACTGTATGTCTCGACGGCTTGCATTCAGGATCGAAGTACCGATCCATAAACTCGTTAACGTTGATCATTTTGTCCGTGTCGGTGCTCATTGTGTTGGTTCTCCTAACAGCGCTTTTAAGTGCCCGGACACGGTGGTTCGATCTACCGAATTGGGAGGGTTTGCACGACGCTCATCCCGTTGTTCGAGCGCTTCGTGGTACCGCTGTAGCGCTTCTTCTTCTGTGTGCACGTATTTCAGATAACACACTTTGTTGTTGAGATAGAGCCGCACCCGATAACGGATGCGGCCGCTGTCTCTTACCTGCTTGGTAACACCGCGCGGCAGTGTCACGCCGCGTTCCTAAGACCCCGCCGCCAGCTGCAGTACTCTTTCCATTTCTGGTAGTACCGCGCCCACTTGGGATCGGTTACGGGGTTAATCACGGTGACGATCGCCACGTCGATAAGGTTCGGCTTGTCGCTCATGACGAACTCACCTTTCCAAGGGAACGAACCTACGTTCGCTACTGGAAACTTACCTTCGACGATTTGTTGCGCGGCGTATAACACAGCGGTATCTGTTTCTACTGAGCCGTCGCCGTAAACCAGTTTTGGCTCAAGGTACTTTCGCTCAAGATAGAACAGGTCCACACCGTCGATCGTGACAGCGAAATGTTTATCGACAAGAACGGCTTGATCGAGGCTGGTATCGATGACGATTTCCGCCTGCAGTCCTTTTGTAAGAACCATGTTTTTTGTGTACAGCGCGCGCCGCGACTCTTCTGGGGTTACAATTTTTAGTATTTCCGGGTGTCCCAATGGGTTTCTCCTGTCGATCAGGTTGGCCATGTGATTGTTCTACGCATGTAGTTACAATGAACAGCGCGACTTCCTTCCGTGGGACAATTATTGTCGGAACTTTACAAGGTTCCTTTGTTATATCAGTGAGCAATACTGCTCCCTTAGGGCATCCTATTACTACCGCCACTTTGCGGCCTTCGTTCTGCCTGTCGTACAACCACTTGCGTTGTAGTGCAGAGAGACCGGGGGTAAATGGCCGGACAGGCGCTTGCGCCAGCCACTTGTACTCGACCCATAAATCCCCGGCTGCTCCGCTGTAATATGCGTCAGGTACCCCGTTTGCAAAACGAGCGTTGATCTTCCACGCGTAAACTTCGTTCGGGAGTTTGCTGTGGATATATCTGATGAACGAGTGCTCGTTTGCCACGGTGCGTCAGTCTTTGTTGGACATGGGCACTTGGTCGAGGTACGTCTGCGCTTTCTTCCGCAGCGCCATAATCAGCTCGAGGTCTTCCACTTCCCCGCTGGCCTTGAAGTTCAGCTTGGGGTACGCTGCATGGGGGTCGAAGCTGATGAGGGTTTGCACTTCGAGCGGGTGCTTGTCGAACTGCTCCAGCTCAGCCACGTACGCAGACCAAAGCTTGATGGACGACGGCGCTGCGCGAAGAATCATGGGCGTCGTGCTTTCGTTGCAGTCGGCAGGCACAACGGCGAGGCGGATGGTGTTGCGACAGGCTTTGCCGTTGCCGGTAGAAGCGGTGCCGTACTGGTTACGAATGCACTTTTCGCATCCGCCGGGTTGACCTTCCAGCTGGTCTTGCGGCTCAGGCGCCTGCTCGTGCGGCTCGAGGTCATTCATATTAAACGCGATGGCGAAGCACGACGGACCTGCCGGATTCTTAGGGTCATACGCCTTGGTGTAGTACGCGTTGAAGTTACGCCAGTCGAGAATTACGGCGTTGAGCGGGCCGTCAGCAACGGTGCCGTCAGGCAGCGTGAACTTCTTGCCGGCGGTTGAGATGTTGTTGCTGCTCTGCGCCGGCAGGGCGCCTTTGGTTTGCTTGCGAAGTGCGGCGACTTCGGCTCGTACATCTGCGATTGCTGTGGACATTGTGACTCCCTATGTGATGGCTCTGACGTTGATTTTTCGCCGAGTAAACGGCTTGGTTCCGGGGACTTCCTCTCCGATTTCTCGAAGCTCTCGCCACGCCTTAGTGGCCGGCCGGCGTTCAAACAGGTACAGCGCGTCGTTCGCTTTGACGTACTCTTCAAACGCTTCCCAGTCCTCTACTACCGGAACGTCTTGCTCCGACACCGTAGCGCTCGCTTTTCGGCCTCGGCTGTGCGTAAGATCTTGAGAATCGAGCATTTCAAGAAGCTGTATTTCCAGCTCTTCCATTTCTTCCCGAATGAGTTTGGCTTCTTTTTCTGCTGCCCGAAGCTGGTCTCGCATCTCTTTGTAACGATCTATCGCAGCGCCTAGCGTTTCAGGTGAGTTTAGTGAACTGTTGGTTGGGACTGCTGACTGTTGCTCATCAACTTCCATAGTTGGCTACTCCTTACGTAGTGCTTCAACCAAACGCTCTAAGTAGTTGAAGCAAATCTAATTGTCGTTCCAGCTTGCCGCTTGTTTGTTGGAAGGCACCTTCGTCGACCGTATCTTTGGCCAGCGTATGGATGTACTCACACCGCTTGGTCTGACCCGCACGGTAGATGCGCCGGTTGAACTGCTCGAATCGCTCGCCGCTGTCGGTCGGACTGGCCCATATGAGCGTGTTGGCTCGAGTGAGGGTCAGGCCATGTGACGTGGACTGCGGATGAGCAAGAAGCGCTTGATAATCGCCATTCTGGAAACGGTCGACTACTTCTGTGGTGTTCTTCGTTGAGCCGTCAATGACGCCTATGTTTTTAACGCCGGCGCGTAACAACGCTTTTTTTAGCTCGTGCTTTTGGTGGCTCCACAGAAACGCACAGACGCTGGCTTCTCGCTCTGCCATTAGTTCGGCGATGATGTTGTACCGAGTGTCGTCGAGCACGTGGTACTTGCCGGGGCCTTCGTACACAGCGCCGGAGCATATTTGCAAGAGCTTTGTGCGAAGAGCGGCGGCATGGACAGCGGTGATTTCGTTTTCTTCGATTTGAAGAACGCAGTGCTTTACCATGTCTTCGTAGATTTTTCGCAGTTTCTTTGGTAGCGGGTATTCACGCAAAGTTTCGAACGACCCCGGCATGTCGATACAATCTTCGAGTCTGTACAGAATCGTTATGTCGGAGATTAGATCTGCTACCGCTTCACGCGCGCCCGGCTTTTCATCCCACCGCTGCATTCTAGGGTCCGGCCCGACCTGCGTAGGCTCGTGAGTGGCGTTTCTGAAACGAAAGAAGTTATCGCCTAGTCGTTCTCCGTCGTCGAGCAAGAACATCTGGTGCCACAGGTCTTCAATCCCTTGCGGCATGGGTGTGCCCGACATCATCTGACGTAGCTGAAAGTGCATAGCTACTTTTGCTATAGCTTTGCTACGTTTTGCTGCCCGGTTTTTATAGGCCGTCGACTCATCGACGTTGAAAACGTCTGTGTTCTTAAACGCCCATGAATTTTCTACTAGCCAGCTGGCTGCGTCGTGATTGGTGATGTATACATCTGCATCTGCACGGAACGCTTCCGCTCGCTTATTGGAATACGCCACTGACACTTTAAGGTTTGGGAAGAACCGTTCTGCGTCTGCTTTCCACGCGCATTCGAGGATAGCTTTCGGGGCTAAGACCAACAGCTTTGAGTCGGACACCGATTTCTTTCGTTCGTTAAACGCATGCAGTACGGACACCGTCTTGCCTGTGCCCGGTTCGTTCATGATGAACGCTCGGGGGTTGTCGAGGATGAACTTCGACGTTACGTGCTGGTGATCAAACAGGTCTGGTGCTTCGTGCTTTGGTGCTGCGAACGCAGTTGCTAGGCTCATATCTCTATTCCGTAAGCGCAGTCGCCGGTTCCATTGTTAGGGCCGTAGTCGCAATACCGACAGTTAGATTTGTTGGGTTTTGGCGGAAAGTCTGTCGCTGCTGTAAGGCGATCTCCTCGCCTACTAAATCCTTCAAGCAAACGAGGGAGCGCGTTTCTTGTGTACTTTCTAGTCAACGGCGCTCTTTTTTCTTCGAGGTACCACAGCGATGCTTCAACGGTTTGCAGTTCGGCGAAGATCATGAACGCCGCGATTGAGTACAGCTGCAATTGCTGCAGATGCTCGACTTCCTTGCCGAATGACTTGCCCGTTTTAAAGTCCGTGACTTTGGCGGCGGTAGGATCGATCTTGTGAAACGCGTCGAGGATGACGATTAACCATTTGTCGGGCGCATCTTTATCAACGAGTTCCCATTCTCGGTTGAACCACCACGAGTCTTCGGTCAGTACTCTTCCTTCGTCGTACTCAGTTCTAAGTTCTTCGAACTTCGTTTTGTAGTGTTTCGCCAAGATGGGCGTAAGTGGGCCTTCGCCTTTGATGTAGGCTTCGGCTTCCTCGTGTGCCTTTCGCCCCTTGGCAAGCGGGCCGTGGGGATCTTCAGGCGGTGTAGCAAGGCGCTCTACTCGCTTGAGATAGATTGAGTACGGGCATTTCTCGAACTGACGAAGCGCTGAGAACGACCAGAAATTAATGGGCGGCGTGTTGCTCATCATCTTCGTCTCCTGCTTGGCACGCGTTGGCTACACTTTGCATGCTGGTGAGGATGCACGCGGCCATGCCCATGGACGTGTTGCAAATGGTGTGAGCATCTTCCACCGAGGTCATGATGGACGGGTTCTGCACCATGCTGATTGCGATATCCGATGCCAGTTGCGCAACGCCTAGAGCTTGCTGTGGGTTAACGATCTGTTGGATGTACGCATTGGTGTCTGCTTGGTTCATAAGTCTCCTAATGAAGCATGTCTTCGTTTTCCGGTAAGCGATGACGGAACCTGTCCCAAAAGAAATCTGTTTCTTCTTCTGAGTATTTGAAGTACGTAACGTAGTAGCTCCCCATACGGTCCAGATTGTGGACATCGCACATCTTTCTTACTTTGTTAGGTTTCGCCCGATCTGCGTGCAGCCAGTTGTACAAGAACGTAAGTCCGTTTATGTCCATAAACGACTGTGCTCCGGCATCGGCTTCTTTTAGCCACTGGAAGACAGTGTCGTTGTAAGTCTCTGCGCGCATTCTGTCGGGCGTCGTTACGCTTTTTTCAGAAACGTATTCAATAAAATAGGCTAAGTCTCCTTTAGCAAACGCTTTGAAAAACTCTTCGTGCGAAGATGTACTGATGCGAATAAGTTTTGTCCGGGCATCAGTTAGGATTGGCTTGCATGCCCTCTCTACGTTGGCTTCGTAGTGCTCCAAGAAAGCGGCGAACTCTGGCGCTTCGTCGCTCATGCGCCTGAGTTCTTCATCGGTGTACTGGATCTTCGTTTCTTGGTACGGCGGCACATTCCACCTTCTGTCCGAAGGTTCAAGGCGGATGGCGTCGTGATAGTTCGATGTTACGATCACGTTGGAAAACGATGGGCCGTTATACGGGTTGGCGTGCATTCTCCGGTACTGCATGGTGGGCTCGGTGATGAGATTCTTCATCTTGTCCAGTATCTGGTTGTTGTGCGGCCCACTATCTGGTTTGAACTCGTCCATCCAGATGATTAATGCTTTCTCAAACTGCGAGTTGTAGATTTCTCCGAACGACATAGCGCTGTTCGTGATGCAGTATTCGTTTGAGAAGATCGGCAGCAGAATGCGGTCGAAGAACTGGCCTTTACCTACCCCTTGCACTGACTGAAAAAGCCATGCCGTTTTGGCTTTCTGCCTGTACTGAAAGATGTACGCCAGCCAGTTGAGGAAATGTTCGACGCATTCCATGTCGTCGCCGCATATGGACAGCAGCGTCTTTGCTACTACTGGCGGGACGTTCTCAGGTTTGTTTGCGCTTTGCGCGTACTTCATCAACGGAGTTGGCGAGAACATGTTCACCCATTTGTTCTCTTCGTCGAATCGTTTGTCGTTTTGCGGCGCGAACTCGATGGTCCAGTCTTCGACGTACTCTGGTATGGGCGCTGAGTATTGCTTCATGAAGTCCACGAGCTTTGCTTTGCTTGCCGTGTAGTACAGCTCTAAGTGGTCTTCTTTTGGGTACCTGAGTACTTTGACGTACTGGTCTCGGTCAACGTCGTGGATGGCGTACGGTACGATGTCGGCCTCTGACGTGTCGTCGTGTTGAAGCTTGGCATGCAACAGTTCTTTGTAAGCTTCGTAGAAGTCTGGGTCGAGCGCACGCAGATAGACGTTGTCTTCGCCTTTGAAGTTGAACAAGATCTCTGGGTCGTGCTCCGGAAAGTAGTACCCCCACGAGTCTCCGCCGTTCAGGTTGACGTAAGTAAAGCCGCGCGCTGTCTTCCAGCTTGTGACCTGCGCTTTGTCGTGGTTTGTTTGGACTTCTATGCTTCCAGCTTTTTGATACCTCGGGCGCAGCGGTGGTTTGTCTTCCGCTTTTCGGAGCGCGGCGACTTGGTCTGCCTGTAACTTATCCGTCGCTGGTATGTTGACCCGCTTGATTACTTCTTTAGTGTTGAGCCTGTCGCGTTGCTTTTTAATGAACTCCAGACGTTCGTCTATCGGGTCTTCGAAGTTCTGACATACCGGCGGCGCAATGTAGATGAGCTTGTCGTTCTGACACGTTGTGATATCGAGCGGCCACTTCAATGCGGTACCGGCTGCGGTCAACGAGGTACGTTCTTTGAGCTTTGGGGTACGCAGGTTTGCGCGTCGCAGCCAGTGTTTAAGAGTGCCCGGCAGCATGGGTTGGTCGAGCATCATGATTACGTGACTGCGCAAACCTTTGCCGTACTTGATACCCGAAGATGCTGAGTGGTGCAGAACGTAGCTGACGTTTGCCAGTTCTGGATCTACGTCGTACAGAAATGCATCAACGCTTTCCCACCCGTCTTCAAAGTCCAGATCGAGGACTATAAACCCAGTGCGCATCGTTGGGTCAGTGTGACCTGCGCGCGTTTCGTTCGTAAGGTCTCGATCCAGTTCGCCTTTGAGCATGCAGTGGTTCTTTTCCGCCTGCTCTACTAAGACGTTGTAGAACTCACGGATGTTTTGCACGTCGAATCGATGGCTCGTGACGTGGTACACCTGTGGGTACGGCACAGTGTCGAACGTCCCGTCGTCGTTTCGGACGAACGTTTTTGTCAGCGGCGTGCCGTCTGCCGCTTCGAGGAAATCGACAATCATTTGAACGTCAGTTCTGTATGTGGGGCTGCAGGCTCGGGATATCTATCGTTGAGGGCGGCAACAGCGGCGTTAAGCTCCGCGATCCACCCATCGGCGCAACGAGGGGGTCGATCGTCCACCCACATGTCGCGCCGCATGGCGTCCCGTAAGACGACCAAGCAGGCAATGGCTTTGGTAATGTGCGACAGTCCGGAGTCAGGATCTGTGTCTTCCCCCTCGTACCATGCCATGAGGTGTCGGAGGCATGCGTCGTAGTACACACTGCCAAGAACGCCAGCGTCCCTATAATTTGCGCGACCATACTTTCTTGCTCCTTCGTACATCGCGACCGCCATTTCGGCTATAACTGAAATGGGGACGCACGACATGGGGGCTTTGTTTGTACCGACCATGTCTTTTGGATTGGTGGGTTTTGTTACGTCCATCAAGACCTCCAGAATTATCGGGTTGGTCCCAGTCCTTACAGGTTTTTATGATCGCGCGGGCCATCGAGGACTGGTAACGACGCCAACCCGTCGCCGCTAAAGGATATCCCGCGAGTCCGCAATCAGAAGTCCTGCATTAAGATTTTTCTGTAGCCTTGCTGCACATACAAGGCCTGCACCACGCAGTCGTCATCGGCACGGTGGTGTACCGAGTCGCCACGCAGGTTAGGCGCATCGTCGTCCGGCCATGCCAGATCTTTGATAGTCCGAAGGCTGCGGTTCATGTGGTATCGCATCGGCCAGATCTGACCGACGGCATCGCACGCTGCTTTCAGCATGACGATGTCGAAGTCCGGGTCGTTAGCCCAAACTCGGTTTGCTTGGGGGGACAGGTTCGACATCCACGCGCACAGATCTCGGAGGGCGTGCTTGAGGTTGCCGGGCGGGGGCTCGAACAAAGCAGACAACGCTGCTTTGTCTTGCTTGAACCACCATTCGAGCGTGCCGGCCTCAATGTGCCGGCCGTACTTCATGTTCGACTCTATTGAAATGGTGCGGTAGAACTTGTCTGTAATGTCGTCGAAGTCCTGAACCTGAGTCATATCGAACGCACATGCTCCGATCGACAGGATTGCTCCGTCGGGCTTTGTGCTAAGGGTTTCGATGTCGATCATGATCGACGTGTCTCGACGTTCGGCCATTCTCTGTCTCTTATCAACAGTGGTAGGCCGAGAGTAGCGGTTGCCAATCGGGACTGCTGGCTAGCGACGCATTCTCCGGTGTGTTTCCATCGCTGTTATGCAGCCTATCCCGCCGCCGATACCGCACGGAATGATGGCCCAGTACCCGGCCTGCGAGGTTTCGTAGATGTAAGCAACTTCAAATACCGCCATTACTTGCGACGTTGGAATAACCCACGCCACTTTGTGGTTCATAACGTTGAGCTGCTGGAAGGCTTTGGTGTAGATGAACAGAAAGTTTGCGACGCCAATGACTGCGAGGTCTTGGATCACTTGCTGTAGCTCCTGTCATATCCGCCCTCGCTGGCGAGGGGCAGGTCTTTGGCCCAGTCCGGCGACACCGACATGTGGCGCTGCATGATTGCTAGTACGTCGTCTGCGTGCGACTCAGGACATACGGTCAGCGCTTCGTCGTGGACCTGATGAACGACGAGTGCGTCGTCGTTTAGCTCGTCTTCGATATTGAGGATTTGTTCCTTGATGATCAGACCGGCAAGGCTCTGGATGCAGTTCTCCAGCAAAATCCCCCCGTATAGTTTTCGTACCGGCCCGTCTAATCCGAAGCCCCAGCTTTCTTCTTCTGGATTCCAAGTCACGTTGGGATATAGAAGCTCGTATCCTGACGGAAGCACGATAGAGCCTTGCTTGATGAGGATTGGTCCTTGTTCCTGCTCTGAAATCTGTCCTTCAAGCGCCGCTATACCTACGCTATTGAGGTATTCCCACATGTCGACGACTAGCTTTCGTGAGTCTCGGTACGTGTATATGAACGAACGCGCTTCGTTCTGCGTCAGATAGATTGGGTCGGAGCCAAACGGACCTGCCGCCATCATCGCTTGATAACGGACTGCACCGAGCTGGTAGCCGCAGTTATGCGCTATTACCGGGCCTTGGTCAGTAAGGATCGTAAACCGATGGTTTAGCCCGCTGTTCAAGATATCGTATACGGGCTCGAAGCTGTTCGATTTCTTGCCAGAGACTTGCCACGGACCTTTTGTTTGCTGTGTTGGCTTTGTGCGTAATAAACCGGATGTTGCCCGGTTGATAGCCGAGGTTGTTGTCGACTCTATCCATTTGAAGATCTGGGTTATCCCACCCTTCCAGCGTAACGACGTGTTCAAGAAATTTTCTTTTGTCTTGTCGCCATTCGTTGCATACTTTGATACCGCGCGCGCCATAGTTTTTGTAGTTTTTGTTGTTTGGGTTATGGCACCTTTGCACGCAAGCAGAAAACCTGTTGAGAAGCCGCGCTCTATGATGGTCGTCCGAAACAATGTCTGCGTACCCGTGATATTTCTTTCGGGTTTTTGCGCTTTGCTTTTTCGCACATTCGTTGCATCTGTTTGACTTTTTTCTAACCAAGTTGCTGGGGTGTGTGTAGTGCTCTTTACTACCGCACGAACACTGCACCAGAATTTTTTTGATGCCGAGCCTCGGCCCGACCAAAAACCCTGTGACGGTAAGTTCTTCGAAAACATCTCCAATGCTGACGTCCCATTTTCTGCGAGACCCAGCTTTTGGAACGGTACCCACGTCCCGTCGGATAATAAAATCCTGTGGTCCGGCGTCGCTCGTACACCCGCTATCTCTATTGTTTTCTTCCACCCTTGTCTTACGACCCCGTTATGTGAAACCCAAGCGTCACCATCCCACAATCGGTCTTGGGGCTGCAGGTATTTAATGGAGACCCACCCTCTGGTGGTGAGCACTTTGGTGTGCCCGGCAAAACAGCCGAGTTCGGTTACCTTGCCTATAAACCGCTCGTCTTTTGTTATTCGATCTTCGAGCTTGGAGAACAGGCGTGATGCCATCTGTTTGTAGACGTCACCCCCACTGCGCAGAATATTTAGCACGTCGTTTTGCCCGCAGAACCACATGTTCGTACGTAGTTCTATTTGTGAAGAGTCAGCTACGACGATGACGTGGTTCTTCGGAGCACACACAGATAACCGAAGCTTCGATCCCCGGTTAAGGTTCTGCATGTTGATGTTACCGCCGCCACTAAGTCGGCCCGTGTGCGCGCCAGAATAATTGAGCTGAACAGGCAACGTGTACGGTGCTCGGTCGCATATATCTACGAGTTTATGGACGCGCTTATACTCGTTGTTGGACGCCCATACCATCTTCGCTTTGATGAGGTCTGCACACCGGGGGTCGGCGAGCAGTTTTACGAACTCGGCGTCCTGCTTGGAAAATGCGTAGGTCTGGTCGCCGTTCTTGTTTTCTTTCATCGGAGGCTCAACGCCTCGGCTACGCAGGAGACCAGCGAACTTCTCTCGAGACCGAAGTTCCGTGGGCGTTACGCCAACAGCTACGAGCTTGTGTTGGCGGTCCTCTTCGATCTCCTGCGCAGCTTCGAGTGCTAGTTCTCGGTCGAGTACGAGCGTCCCTTCGGTCGACATGCGCAGAACTAGGTTCATCCACCGCCGCTCTAAGTCAGGCAGCGACGGCCAAAGCTTTTGGTAGATGCCATACTCCAGCTCTGCATCCTGCACCGCGTATGCTGCGAGCTTGGCTTCGGTTTCTGCTGATAAGTCCCACACTCCTTTGGTTAGTTTCAGGTCATCGCCTTTGTCTCCGAGCCCAAGCAGCGGCGCGATCGACCCGAGATCAAAGCTCAAATCTCGAGGCAGTAGCGCTCGGCACAAACCGATCGTATCGACACGCTCAGCAGGAGAAACACCATACTTTTCATGCAGGATGGTGAGGTCAAAGTTCGAGTTGTGCGAGACAACCCGACATTTATCCAGACCTAAGGAGTCAAACTCTCGTGGTAGCTCAAGGCCTGTTACCCAGTACGCCGGCTCATCGTTGACCTTGAGTGCCGCACCATGTACTTTGAACTTAGCGTCCCTGATATAAAGCAAGGGCGCCATCTTTTTGAGCGAATACTCCGAGTCGAAATAGGTCTCGAAGTCAAGCGTTACGACATCCATTAAATATCAGTCAGCTGTCGTTCGTATGGGTGACACACAGCTTCGACGCCCATGTGTTTTTCATCACGCATTTCGTACATGAAGTCCCTGAAATCTAGGCATTCTGTTTCGCTGTGGAAGATCTGACTGCCCCGCAACGGAACCTGTCCGTTCGGCGTGAAGAACGTGAGATGAATCATTAGAATGAATGCTTCCATGGTGTGCCCCCTATGCTGCGTCCTTAAATTTTTGAACCTTGTGCTTAGCGCCATGCACAACGGTGAAGATGTCGCTCCGGCGGTTATCCGCACCTAGCCCGGAACACGCCATGCATTCGTCGCATGTGGTGCGCTTGCCTGCTTCGGCGGACGCCGGGCACAGCAGCGTGTGCTTTGGCTGGTCTTCGATAGATGCGCCGACGTAGTAACATCTCCAGCCCAAGTCATGCGCGTGGTTGTACTCATCGACCGAGTCCACGGACGCCATGCAGTACCGCTTCAACCGCTGGTCGCACGTCTTCCACTGGTGCGTGTACCCTACCCACCCTTCGCTGTCTTCCAGCATGTCGCGCCAGACTTCGTATGGCACTGCCGCCGGGTCTCCATAGGCTCCAAGCCGTACCTTGTGTCCTCGCCCGTAGATCTTTGGGCTTTGGGCTTTGTGCTTTGTGGATTGCCAGATAGACCTAGGGCCTTGGAACACCAGCACGTAGCAGCTGCCGACGTTTGCTGGCCGATGCATGCAGTCTCCGCAGATTGACCGGTCGTGCCCTGTCTTAGTGGCGTCGACCGGGTTGCGGTCTGCCAGCATGATGTACGTCTGGCGTAGTGTCGGTCCTGTTTTATCGTTCGTTGACTCAGCTGTTACTCCATAAAGGCGGATGGGCCGGCCATCGATTTGGCTCGGCCCTTCCCAAAGGATTGAAGCCATGGTTACTCTCAGTAATAGTTACCTTAAGTTGGGACTGTTTCTGTACGGCTTCTGTGATGTTTGCGCCGAAGTCTCCCCAGCACGGACGGTTGTCGGTCAATACGTGGGGATGCGGAGTGTAGAAGTGCCGTACGCGGCCTCGCCTTGATTTAGAACTCGATCTAAGTCGTCGGCGGTTTCTACTTCTCCTAGATAACGACCGTTTTGAGGATTCATCTGCGCGCGTGCCATAACAAACTCGTTCATGTTGACAATTCGACCTTCGCTAATTGGTACCCACTGATCGTGAAACTGCGGTCGGTGAGGGAGATATGACATTGTTTCTGCAGGCAGCTCCAGCACGAAGATGGTTTCCGGAAACCTTACTGCTGTGTTGATAAACCAGATTTGCGGGTTTTGGTCGCGGGGCGCACCGTATGGATCTCGACACTCTGCGTGGACTACACGGTTTTCTGCAGACGGGCGGTTCATACTCCAACTCATAGAGTCACAGTTCAGTAGCCACTGGCGAGATTCCGGAAGAGAAACGTAGGTCGTTGTCGTGGAGTACAAACGTTGCGGCTCCGGCTCCGGCTCCGGCTCCAGCTCCAGCTCCGGCTCCGGCTCCGGCTCCGGTGCATCTACGAGATGCCGAACCGGTTCTGGAATATCTTCGGTCGGTTTCCCGTATTTATCTATCTGCCATACATGGCACTCGTTGTTCTCGTCGTGCGCAAACGCCAAGAAAACTTCCGTGTAGTCAGGCAACTCTGCTCGAATTCTTCGTTGGGTGTTGTTGCCAATCGTCACTTCGGTTACGGCCGGGCTTCGCGCCCAAATGCTGGCTTCGGGTAATCCCCACCGCTCGAACAGTGCTGAGCGTTGGCGCATGGCTTGGCCCGCGTAGTATCTAACCCAGTTTTGGCCCGCTCCGTCGAAGTCGTACGCTTGTTGGAAGAACGCAACGATCGTGTCTACTGCCGTGCGTAAATCTCCGTTCTGTACGGCTTCTGTGATGTTTGCGCCGAAGTCTCCCCAGCACGGACGGTTGTCGGTCAATACGTGGGGATGCGGAGTGTAGAAGTGCCGTACGTAGCTCACGTACCGTGATCCATGATCGGTAAGATCAGACGGGCTATACGGTTTGATGATGCACTCGCCGGGGTTACTTAACAGGAGCCAAACCATCATCCGGGGAAGAAACACTCGTGGCTTTCCGTTATCCGCCCATCTGTATTGGTTTTCTGGATAGCGGAATCCGTGCGGTCGGCACTCGATGCCGTCAACGGTTGCGAACTTGAGCCATTGCTTCGTTTCTCCGTATCGGTTCGTGCTTTCTATGAGTCGGATCGACCCCCGGTGTACAAACGGATTACGCTTGAGTTGTTTACGAATGTCTTTAGACGTGATCTCCATTTGCTCTGTTTGGAGCTGCGCCAAACGTAGCTCTGCGTCTCTGATCTCCGTTCTGCACCGTTGCCTCTCAGCTCTTGCCGATCTATATCGAAACAGCCCGCTGTTAATAGCGTCTTGAACCAGCGCGTGTTTCAAAAGATCGTATATATCTTCGTCCTGATATTCTTCGATGATCTCTCGAACGGAATCTTCTCCGATTGAAAATGCTTTCAGCTTCTCGAGAGTTTCTTCTGTAGTATTAATGTCCATTTTGCACCTAGCAATATGAACTTGCAGACGGTCGATTTCTTCCCTATTCGGTGTCAACACCAATTCTTTTACGACTGGCATGGTTAGCTCCTTGTGCTTTTATCAAGCATCATGTTCCAGTATTGGACCACGTCGTTGTCGGTTACATCGGAGACTTGTTTGCCTAGAGCTACGGCGGCTTCGATGTAGTCGTCGTCGTCGAAACTATCGTCTTCGATAACAGGCATAGCTTTATTGATGGCAAACCGATCGTCGTCGTCATCATCCCAATCGTCCATCACCGGGCGCCTTCCATTTACGACGTGGAGCCCTTTACCTTGTGGCGGCCAAGGGTTTCTGCGATACGTTACCGGTTTACGCTCTTTGACGTTGGTCTTAATGACGTCGGACAAGGCGATCATGCGCTCAGCAGAAAGGCCCGGCGTCTGGACGTGGTTATCCACCCACTGGTGAACAAGTCCCGCTGCACAGTCGTACACGTCGACGCGCGCAGCACCTTTCTTGTTGTAAATGCCCCGGATAAAGAACGGGATGTTGTTGAGCAGGTACTCTTCGACTTGGTTCTCGTCTTGTCCTGATGGCGACACGCCCATGTCGACGTGGCTGTGCCCCCAATACAGTAGCTTGCCGGTGTCCTTGTTCTCGTCGAGGAGTTGCATGATCAGCTCGCCATAGCCGCCGCCGGCTGCGTCTGAGATTTCGGTCTCGGAGCCTGTAACGAGCTGCTTAGGAACGAAGATCTCCGTCACGAGGTAGTCGTTACTGGCTCCGACTTTGTCGACGAGACCGAGCCAACCAACTTCTTTGGGGCAGGTCTTGACGATGAACCACAGCTCGTCCCACACCTCGGGCGTGTACATCACACGAGGGGAGATAAGCTCTTCGTCCTGATGACGAAGAATCAGTGGCGAAGTACAAGGCTCTGAGGCTTTGGAACTGAAAGACGCTTCCGTGTACGGAGCGTCCATGGGCTTTGAGCTTCGGGCTTTGGGCTTAGTGCGTCGACGTGTCATGCTGCCTCCTTAGAAACCAGTCGCCGGGTTGCTGCAACGAACGGCGCGAGGTTGATGTTGATGACCGGGTCTGCGGCGTGCGGGTTCGCCATCACGTTGATGTACTGCCACACTGCTAGGTTTGCGATGATCGCTGCGGTCGGTCCAACGGAGATCGCACTGCCGCACGCGTTGACTTCTGCGTCGTCATCGTCGATGAGCGTGTCAAGCCACGCTGTGCATTCATGGTCGAGCGTAGGGTCGAACGTAAGCACGTTGCCGTAGCTCGAGGCCATGCGCGTCTCGATAACCTTGAACACTTTTGTGTTGTCTTTGAGAACGGCGTCGAAGATCTTCCGCCGAGATTTCATGCTGTCGGTGAGCAGGAAGACGATGCCCTCGACCTTGTCGCTATTGTCTCCCGGTACGCGTTCTGTAAACGCCAAAACGCCGCTCTCATCCGCGCCGTCACCCGTGATTTCCCAGAACTTATCCAAGGCTGCGTGGACTTTGTACTCACTAACGTGGGGCTGGTAATACGCTTGGTTGGCTAGGTTATGCGACTCGACAATGTCGGGGTCGAACAGCCGGAAGTTCGTCAGGCCGAGCCGTACCAACGAATCAAAAACACGGGAGCCTGTTGCGCCGCAGCCAATGATCGTCACTGGTACATGGTTGGCAGCGGTCGAATTGAATACTGCGTCGTGGCGAATAGTGCTGATGGCCATAATGGTTACCCTTTAGAAAAGAGAGCCCCGAAATCGGGGCTCTTATTAACTACGAAAGCGCTATCGTTGTTGTTGTTACGCGTTGCTATTCCCCTTGGCCCCTTTCTGCAGGATGACGCGGTCGTCATCTTCCAGCATATCGGAAAGGTCTGCCGGCTCGTTGTTGACCGTCAGCTGCTCGCCCGACTGCTGCGTGATGCCGGCTGCTTCAAGTGCCTCGGCGACCGTCGCGCCATCTTCGAGACCGTACTCGTGAGCCGAACCGGGGACACGAACAACTTTCACCATGATTGAAGACATAGTAGATACTCCTTTGAGTTGGGTATTAAGCGGGGTAGTGACTGCTTAGGCCGCAGTCGGGGCCATACTTGCTGCGGTTACGAACGCATCACGCAGCATGAAGTATTCGGGGTCTGCGTAGTCTTTCCACGACTTGCTGTACTTGTGGAAAAACACTTCTTCTTTCACTCGGTTGTATTCTTCGGGGCCTAACCGCATTGCGCCGCGCAATCGGTGTTGCAGGTCGTCAAGCTCTTGGTTGTATCGTTTCTTCGCTTGGCGTTTCAGGATTGCCATATGTTCTTTGCGGTAATCACTAGATGCCATTGGTTGCCCTCCGTAACTATGGGCTAATGGTGGTCGATCGAAGTTGGGACTGTTTTGTGCTTTGCGGCCGCCATTTGCTGTCGGGGTTTGGCGCGTTTGGCTTTGATTCCTGCAGTAGATTCTGCAAAGCGTCGAGCATGACGGTTTTCGTAATGCGGGCCTGCGACGTATCCGCCTGCTTCTGATTCAATATCGAAGTAAACGACGCCCGCACGACTACGCTTCTCTCTATAGATGGCCATGGTCTTAGTCCTTTGTTGTGAAAGCTCGGTACTTAGGGCTAAGTACCGAGGTTTTAGAACACGGTAGGGTGATGGAACACCCGCGAAGACGCGCGGGCTCTGTCTTATTGTTCGTTATCGAGAGCCCACAGCACGCAGCGTGCCACGGCTTCTTGAAACGCGGGGTAACACGCGCGAAAACTCAACACGTCTTCGCGGTCTTTAAGGTAAACAACTGCCTCGTTTGAGGATTGGAATCGCCAGCAATCTAATTTCCACTTTGCAATTAGCCACTCCAGCATCTCGCCGAGTAGGGAGGGGTCGGTGAAGTA
>CAZOVB010000076.1:13864-21029 GCA_964583095.1 uncultured Planctomycetaceae bacterium | reverse complement strand
ACAACTAAAAAAAAAAATAAAGAAATTTTTGAATTTTAAAAAAGTTGATATAGATTTTAATATAATAGAAAATGATTAAAATAAACCCATACTTATTTGCAGGTTTAGAAAACAAAACTAAAATATTATTAAAGATAAATAAAAATGATAAAAGGATTGTTTTTTTAAAAGAATCTAAGAAAATTTTTGATAAATATTTTGGTTTTGATATACAGCTTGGAAAAGGTGACAGAAAAAAAACTTTTGCAAGAAAAATGTTTTTGTACATGATGTTAACAACGTGCCCCAGTAAAACAGGAAGAAAGATAGAATGGGAAAAATTATCTGGATTTTTGGGACAAAGACATTCAACAGTTAGAGATGCACAGATAGACATACAAAACTGGTATCAAACAGATTTTAATGTAAAACAAACATATAATGAATTGTTAAACGAAGTAAAAAAAATTAAACTATGAGAAACACAGAAAATTTTGCAGACATGAGTGTTCAAAAATTTAGATCAAAACAAAAAGAGACAGTATTATATCCGCTGTCTAAATATGCTTACTTTCATTTACATACAAAGGGTAAAAAATTCTATACTTCTCGTGGAACAGAGCTTGACAAATGGGAAGTTTTTAATGAGACAATGACAGACAAAGATATTGACTGTCTTATAAATAACAAAACTAATATAATCACAAAAAACAAATAATGATGAAACAAAAAAACATTAATCCGAAAAAGAAAAAAAGAAATACAGAAGACAAAATAATAGAAGTTTTGGCGTGGACTATTGTGTTTTCGCTAATATATCTTGTGGCAAAAATAATTATATAATATTTTAAATGTAAATACTTATGTTAATTGTAAAAAAATTATTTGCAAAAGTAAAAGAGGTGGTTGCAGGCATATCAAAAAGCCAGTGAACTACCCCACCCATCGCCTCTGGCGTGGGTGAGTTCACATGCCTGTAGCGAATTAGATATACGGCATACAGCAAACCCTATTATCGTAAAATGGTAGTAAGTGAGTAGGTGTAAGGCTACTAATTAACATGAAACCTCTACCAATAGTAGTGTGATTATTATGATAATCGAAACTCGCCAGGCTTTTTACGACTTTACATAGTAAATAGTTTTTTAACAAAAATTTAAAAATAATGAAACCACTAAAAGATTGGATGGGTAATTTAGTAAAAGATGGTGATACAATAATTATCCGTAGAACTCGTTCACTTTTTCGAGGAGATATTAAAATGGGCTTTTTAAATTCTGATGAACCAATGGTTACAATAGGATATATACCAAACAATTTTCTTTGGAAAAATATTGGTGAATATCAAATTAAAAACGTTGACGGTTGTTTAAGATATGATATTCCTTTAATGGATGGAAAAACATTTAGAGAAAATGCTTCTATGATTGATTTTGGTAAACAATCAACAGATGTAATTTGTATCAAGGGTGTTTCAGATGACAAAAACAAATACATACAAACACAAGGCGGTATCTATTCAGAAAATTATTAATTTACCTTTATCTTTTCTTTTTTCACTAACAAAGGCATTCTAACTTCCAGCACTCCGTTTTTAAATTCAGCATGAATACTGTCAAAATCAACTTTTGATGGAATCTTAAAATATTTCACGGTAGTGTCGTACAAGGACTTGTCTGTGCCTACGGCCTCTACGCACATATATCCATCTTCAATGCTTACATTAATATTATCTTTTTCAAACCCAGGGAGTACGCAGTTTAATACGATAGTGTTGTCTTCAAGTTTGTCTGTCCATTTCATATTTTTAATTTAAAGGTTAAACTAAAAAGAAGTGAACAAGACTTATGCCATTTTTTAAATTTACAAAAAAGCTGACAAAAAGTTATGGTTTCATTTTTAATGGTGACATTTTTTCAGGACTCAAACCTGGACTTAGTTTTAAACCTGGGGAGCCGCTTGTTGTTGTTTTACCACCTTCGAAAAACATCATTTCTTTATCTGTTCTTTTTTCTTCCTCATGCCATTCTTTTACATCGTAATCTTTCATAACAGTTCTTAATAATGATTTTTGAACATCATCATAAAATTTATCTCGTGCTATATCATCGGCAATATCAAAAGCTACAGATGGTTTGCCAGTTACAGACAAAATATCTTTTGTAACATCAACCAAAAGTTTGTCTATTCTTTTTTTATCTTTATTTGATAATCTTTTAGTATCTTTATTTTCTAAATATTCTCCAACGAGTTTTATAGAATTTTCAAAAATACCATACACATCTGATGTAAATTGTATTATATTATCCATGTCTCTACCATAATATCTTCCTTGTGAAAAATCATATCCATAGTTAATCATAGTACCTAATCCAAAAATACCATCAGTCCAACGTAAAGTAGAATCCCATGTTAAATCTCTCCATGCTTGTTTTTTTGTTTCTTCATCTTCGCTCCACAAATTATAAACACTTCTACCACCACTTGCTACAGCTTGAAACAACACCGGCATTAAAACTTGATACATCAATACTTGCTTTGCTGGCTGTCCTGTTTTTAAAAGACCATTAATAGAAGCTGACGCTTTGCTTTTACCATCCCTGCGAGCCTCTCTATACCCTCTATTAAATTTTTTATATCCATTACCGTACCCTTCGAGAACCTTTCTTACATACCCCATTTGAGCATTTTTAAAAGGAACTAAATATTTTAAGTTTCCTGTCTGTATGTGTGACTTATAAAAACCCTCCCCGGACTGCTGTGTTTCGTTCATCCATTGAGACATTTTATGTATTGCCTCTTTTGCCGCCATTGCTTTTGCATTTTTAGGGCTAAGACCTTCCGTTGTAAATTCTTTCAGCTTTGTTCTATATACAGCATCTAACAATGGAACCCCACCACCAACGATAGCAACCTTATCAAAACGCTGCGTTGGATTCCATATCGCTTTTGCTACAGTTACTGCATTTTCTGCATATTTTTTATCAGAGACTTTTTCTAATAAATTTTCTGCTTTTATTTCTAAATTGGTTGGTTTTCTTTTCTTTATATTTGATTCTATATTAATTATACTACGCATATTAAAACCTGACGCATTACTAAATATATCAAAAGCTCTTTTTCTTGCTTTCTTTGAAGTGTTAATTCTTACCATCGAATTAATTACGTCTCTTGTTTTTGCATACCCACCATCTAAAACATTAAGCATAGAGGTCATCTGCTTCATAGGCAGTGATGGATTCATTAATATTTTAGATTTTATAAAATTTCTATATACTGGGTCTAAGAAATCATTATGCACTCTTTCTTCACCCCCCATAATATCTACTAATCTTTTCCTTATCATTGAAGATAAATAGCTTTTGTTCTGTGCTTTTAAAACCCCGCTTACTTTTGGGTTCATCAATATTGCATTAAGCCTACTTACAGGTTCTGCAAGACCAACCTGTATAGAATAATTATCAATATAATCTGATACTATTCTATCTATGTTGTTTTTCTCTATACTATACAGTCCATTTTTACGTGTCCTAAACATACTTTTAAAAGCACTTATGTTCGCAATATTAGCCAAATCGCTTCTATCAACCTTGCTTTCGGCAGCAACAGGTAAATAATCTTCTATTTCTGGCAACCTTCTCCCTGTTTTTTTTCTATACGTTTCTTTTCCAAACTCTTTCGCATAAGGAAAAAAATCTTTTACGAGCTTATCCCCATATTCTTTTAAATTTTCAGGTAAGAGTTTTTCCATCCTTTTGAATTCTGCTTCCGTAAGTCTCATTTTTCCATTTACGGTTGCTATATTATCCATATAACCTCTATTACCAACAGATTTATAAGACAGCCACTGATGAAGTATCTGCCCATTGTTTATTTCCTTTTTAACTGTTCGTACTCTATCAACTTCACCTTTTTCATTCAACACATCCATTTCATATTTTATGATGTGTTTTTGATTTAACTGTTCTTTATATTTAGCATTACTTCCAAATGTTTTCTTTATATTATCCTTTATTTTGTTCGTTAGGTCTAATTTTATATCGTTCTTTTTTTCAACACCTCTTTCTATTTTATCAACAGCTTTAGCTAACGTGCTTTCGCCCAAATCTAATCCTAAGTCTTTATAACTTTTATCTATTCTACTAACAAGATTTTTTATGTTTAACTGACCAGCAATGCTTGTTTTTCTAATCCAGTTAACCATATCCCGTGTCTTTTCTTTATTTTTTTCTATCCACCTGCCTTTTTTTACTTCATTATCTAAACTTTCAAGAATTTCTTTTGTTCCTGCTATGTTTTTTGCAGCATCTTCATATATCTTTTTTCTTTCTTTTCTTTGTTTTTCTTTTATTTCTCTAAATTCTTTTTTGAAAGATTTTATATCTTCATTTACCTTTTTGCTTATAACTTCTATGTCTTTCGGCTTAGATACATCAAATCCTCTATACTCTTCTATAACATCTAACTGAAAATTTAATAAGTCTTTTTCATATTTTAAGTTTTCTGATTTTATTTCGGATATTTCGCTACGACCTATTTCTGATTCTATAATTGCTATTTCTTTTAAAATATCACCATGTCTTTTATTAATGTCTGCCTCTCTACCCTCTAAAACAATTTGTATTGTCTTTAATCCATCTAATGTTTCTTGCGTAAATCTGCGTCCTTCCCTTTTTGCTTTTACATCTTTTGTGGCTGCCTTAATTTCAGATTTTACTTTAGATACTGTGTCTGAAAATTTAACAGCACTGTCTCTTAATTCCTTTTTTTCAAGTATATTTTCTATATAATCAATAGCATTTTTTAAAGACTTCGGGGCTTCTGGTCTTATATTATTTATTTTATTTATAAGTGCCACAGAAATTTTTGGTTTCAACCTATTAATATCTTTTTCTTTTTCTTTTACAAAATCTTTTAATTTGTTGCGTATATCATCGACACGTTTCTTTTCAATTTGTTTCCCTGAAACAAAATCACCTTTGCCAGTCAAAGAGGCAACAAGGTTTTTGTAATCCCTTGCTATCTGTGGACGTTTTTTTACTCCTGTTGTTTCTTCTACCTTTCTTTTTGTCTTGTCTGGCTTAGTAACATCCTTCCACAATTTATCACTATACTCATCAATGTGTTCCGGTTTTATAATGCCTTCCCATTCTTTTTTCATTCGTTTAATAAACTCACTTGCTTTCAACTCACTAAGTTTCATTACTTCCTTACCCATTTCAACAACGTTACGATAAATTCCCTGATCTTTTAATGGGTTGCTTTCAAGTGATTTTGTAATTCCTATACTTTCTGCTAAGGCATCAGCCCTTTCTGAAATATTAGATTTTATCTGTTCTTTTTGATCTTCTATTATTTTCTTTTGTTTTTCCTCAAATGCTTTCTGTTTCTTTTTTAATATTTCAGTAAACTCTTTTTTCTGTTTATCTGTTAGATTCTCTTTTTCTTTTGCAAATTTTTTCCCAATATTTTTTGTGTTTTCGCCTTCTTTTAATTCTTTTATGTCTTTTAATATCTGTGGCTCTTTTTTTGCTTTACGTGCTTGTATTTTCTCTTTCCTTAATTTAGTGCGCAAAGGTTCTATCTGTTTGTCATATTCCGTCTTAGATATTTCTCCTTCACCAAATTTTTCTTGAAGCTCATTCATTTGGTCTTCTATGTCTTTAGGCTCCGCCTTAGTTTTTTCTTTTGTCCGTTCTGCCTCTCGACTCTTTTGAGCTTCTGCTAATTCTTTTTTAGGTATATCCTGGAAGCGTTCATATTCTTTTTTTAAACGTTTGTTAACAGATTTTGTAGCCTGATAAATATTATCATAACCATATTTGCCTGCTTCTTTGTTTAGTTGTTTTTCTAAACCGGGGTCTATTTCTTTTCTCTTTGTTGTTTTTCTTTTTGCAGGCTTTTTTTGAACTCTTCGTTTGCCTTTTTCAGTTCCAACGCTTCTTTTATCAGGTTGTCTTTTTCCTCGTCCGAGTATGTCTGGGGTTCTTTTAATGATTTGTTTTGCTGTTTCATTTTGTATTTTTTTTAAGTTTTCACCTTTATTTATTCTTTCAACACCTTTGTCTATAATATCTTTTATTTCTTTGTTTGTGTTTCTTATAGCATCAAATACAGCTTTAGCTTCGGCAGCCTCTTGGCTTGCACCTAAACTTTTTTCTTTGTCTATTTTGTTTCCAAATCTTTCTAAAAAATCTTTACCTTTTGCGGCTTTACCTAAAAAGTTTTTTGCTCTTGACAAAATATTTCTAACACCACCAATAAACTTAGCTCTTTCTTCATACTGTGCTTTCTCTTTCTGTGTAGTACCAAAAAGGTCTGTAACTGCTTCTGTCTTTTTTGGAGAGGCAGCCATATCCTGCGCCATTACTTTTACAGTAGACGTAGAATAATTTTTATTTTTTATTTTATTATAAAACTGTTCTTGTATATCTTTACTTTTGATATTCTCACCAATAGTAACACCAACAGATTTTTTCATTTTGCCAGAAACAACAAGGTCAAATAGTGGTTTTGACAAATTAGAAAGCATAAGACCTTCCCTTGCTTGTGTGTCGGTCATACTTAAACCAAACTTTTTTAATCTATCCATTCCTATGCCGCTTTCTTTGAATATCTTTGCCGCATCTAATGATGTTCCCTGACCTTCTGCTATGTTTTGTATTGCTCCTTTTAAACGAGCCTCCTTTTCATTTTTAGCATCTATAAATTTTACATCTATTTTTTTTACGTTATTTTCTTTTGCCAGTTGAAGTCTATGATGACCATTTATAACAAAAGTTTCGTTTGTTTTAGGGTCTTTCCAAACACTTATTGTACCACTTACATCTCTTTCAAAACTTTTTCCTTTTAATTTTTTACTAACACCTGTCTGTGGGTCAACATCAGTTTTATACTGAAAACGCTTAGGGTCTAATTTTATTTCATCAACATACATCTCTCCTATCCTAAACTCTTTTTTAGTTTCCTGTACACCCTTTTCTTCTTTTACATCTATTTTTTCAGCTTTTTGCCTGTCTGGTAGCTTTGTCCTGTCGAGTTCTGACATATCCTTATCGCTGACTTCTCGCTCTTGCCTCGCTTCTTTAGTCTCTGGACGCACCTGTACACCTTTGTCCATTTCGGCATCACTAACTCCTTTCCTTTTTTGTTCTATTCTCTCTTTAGTTTCTAATTTAAGAATGTC
>CAZOVB010000076.1:7159-13764 GCA_964583095.1 uncultured Planctomycetaceae bacterium | reverse complement strand
TGTCAGCCTCCCAGCCTTTTTTGCTTAACTCAACACGTTTAGTTGAACCATTTGTATATGTAACTAACTTCTCTCCGTAACGCTCCTCTGTCGGCGTGGTATACTTTTTATATTTTACATCACCCACCTCTGGTGCAGCTTCACCTTTTTTTATCTTATCTGCCCGCTTTTCAAGTTCTGATATTTCTTTTTCAACAGGGTCTACCTTATGTTTTTTTACCTCTTCTGGTAACCTGTCGTTTTCTAATATTGTTTTTATCTGTTCTTTTTTTTGCTCTATACGTTTATACGTAGAATTAATTTGTCTTGTCTGTTTGTCACCATTAGCAATAACTTCATTTATCTTGCTTATGTGTTCTGCTTTCTGTTCTTTAGTTAATTCAGGGTCAGCCTTAATGGCTTCCATGTATGGTTGTGGATTTTTTCTTATATCTGCTGCCTGTGCTTTTATGTCAGCCAACTTGTCTAACATATCAGCAGCCGTCTGATACTGTGCTTTTCTTTTGTTGTTTTTTTGTTTCTTAGCCTTTTCTCTAAATTCATATGCGTTTTTACGTAATTCCTCTGTTCGTTTTTCAGTCTTTAGGGCTTTACGTATACCACGAGGTGTGGTATTAAAAAAATTACTAACAGCCCTTTTCGTTAAACCTGATGCCGAAAAAACACCACCAATAATAAATTCTTCCCAAAACTTTTTTGGATTATATTCACGACCTGCCATCCAGTCATTTAAAGCTCCAAGCCCACCAAATCCTAAAGCATTTGTTATTGCAGAAGCCGTTGCACCTACAAATGGTTTACCTGTTAATTTGGCAACAGCTATTCCAGCAGCCTGTGATGGATACCCTAATGAAGCAAGCATCATTCCTTGTTGTGCGCCCTCTAATGCTCCACCAAAAGCTGATTTTATTTTTTCAGATGTCTCTGTATCAAGTATGTCTTGTTCTCTATAAGCATTAAGAAATCCACTTGCAGTTAATTGTGTAATAATTTTTGGAACTTTTGCAATAGACGGTGTAATACCAAGCTCTAAGAATAAACTTGTCATATGACCTAAAGACTTTAATACGTTACCAGCTATTGTCTCTGGTGTCTCTGGTAAACCCTCAACAGATTTTTTCTTTACATAATTAGCAGCATTTTGAAACCAACCCCCATAGGATATACCTGTCGCATCGGCAAATAACCTATCTGCCCCATCTAATGTTTCTAAGAAATGTGCAGAACCCTCATTTATACTTCTTATAAATCCCTCATAATATCGTTCTGCCGTAGTTGCTTCTTCGTTTACATCTTGTTGTCTACGTTCTTGCCACTGTTGGTCGTTCTTAGTTTTTATTGCCAACTTAGTGTCAAATAATTGAAGCTCTCCCTCTCTTAGATTTCTGTCTGTGTTATAGTTTTCATCAAAAATACCTAAGTCGTCAAGCTCTACATTCCTGCTATTTAAATATTCATTAATAGTTTCAGGCTCTTCCTTAAACTTGGGTTCAGGTATCTCTTTTGTGGATGTTTCCTCTTTAGGTATTTCTGGTTTAGGTTGTGACGGAGTAACCTCATAGTCTGTTTGTTGTATAGGTTCGGGGGCTTTAGCTTCTTCGTCATCCGGTTCCCACGGGTATTTTTTTGGCGGCTGTGGCTTAGATTGGTCACCATATATCAAATTTTTAAAAGGTTCGTAATCAATCGTAAACCCGTCAACTTTTTTACCTAAATTCTCATGTAATTTTTTAAAGTTTTTTTCATCACGCATTAGGTCGAAAAATGATTTGTAATCAATAGTAAAACCATCAACCTTTTTTGTTAGATTAGTATGTAACTCTTTTAACTTTCCCGTTGGTTCCGGCATAATTATAACTTTTATAGAAAAATATTTCTATTATATTAAAGCAACCCACCTGTTTCAGGTATAGAACTTTCTTCTTCTTTTGTTTCTGTTTCGTCACCACCAAACCATTTTTTCCAAAGAGAACTACCTTTTTTTACAGGCTCTGTTTCTATTCTACCCATACGTAACGGGTCATCTATCCATGCTTCTTCGTCTGGCACTTCAACCATTTCATTAGGAAGAACCCAATCGTCAGGTAATTTTACATTTGCTTTTTCCTCAATAGAATTTGCAACGCCTTCATCTAATGGTATTCTATCTCTTACAAGAACAAAGTTTTTTCCTGTGTCATCTAAAACATATTCTCCATCTTCTATTAATGGTCGTTTAACATCTGCCCAATATCTTGTGTATTTTTTATTATCCTTTTCTTTTGTTTTTTTAGCAAGCCCAATTATTTGATATTGAGTATACTCTCTCCCTGGTATTGATTGTGATGAAAGAACCGTACCTTCCAACTCATCAATATATTCAACATTTGATTTTCCAAGATTTACGCCATTATGCCACACATCTCTTTTTACTTTTTGACTTTCTAAAGTTTTTTCTTTAGCTTTGCTTCTCCCTCGTGCTTTTTTCTCTGCTGTCTCTTTTTTGTATGCCTTTTCTTGCCTCAAAACTTTTCCATTAGCAATACCATCAACAAATGACTTAACGCTTTCATTAAATTTCATTCTTGCAGCTTCTTCTCCTTCCGTTGCCAAGTCATACTGATACCTATCCTGCATTGTTTTATAAGCATCTGATAACACAAGACTACCTTGACCAATGCCGGTCATTTTTATTTCACCATTATCCTTTACATATTCCACACCGAGTTTATCATATATTTTCTCTTTTGTTACTTCTTTTATGGTACCCCAATCAATGTCTCCTTCTGTTGTACGATATGCGTAAGCATCTACATCTGGTTCTATGTTTTTTGAAAGTTCATTTTGTTGTTCTATGAGGTCTACAGCATTACCTATTTGACCTTGTATTAATGTTTTACTTTCTCCTGATGCATATTTTTCACCAAATTCCCCCAGCTGTCCAAGCAACCAATAAGCATTTTTTGTATCTCTTGCTTCCGCAATAGCTTCTCTTCTTTTCTGTGCAACCTCCCAACTTTGTTGATAACGACCAAATTCTCCGGTAGGTGCAAGCAACTCCTTTAACTTTCGCTGTTCAGAATTAATAAAACGCTGAACACGTGGGTCTGTAAGGTTGCCGCCAACACCCTCTATTAACTCTTGTTCTCTTTGATGATAGTCTTTTCTGTATTGTTCCACACGGGCGGCATCGTCTACCGACTGTGTTGCCAAGCCACCTTTACCACGGACAAACACTTCGGATAATGCCTTAACATCTCCAAGTGCCTCATCAACAGCACTAAGGTTTTCAGCAGACTTGTTAAACTGCATTTGCTTTGAAGCACCAGCCATCCTTAATTCTTCAAAAGGTATTGGAGTAAATTGATATTGTGCTGGTCTGCTGTATTCTGTAATAGCCATTGTTAAGATATTTTGTAAGATTCTGTTTGAACTCTTTGCATATCAGTTTCATTTAACGGCTTTCCGCTATCTTTGTACACCCACTTACCATTTCTTATTTCAAAATTAGGAAACAAACTATTCAACGAATTAAGTTTCATTTGGTTTGTGTATACATCCTGTATTCCTTTAGATACACCTTCTGCACCAGACAACAACAGATTTTCTTTTTGTGCCTGTGTTTGTCTGTTAAGTTTATCTATCATTAATTTTTTCTGTGCATTACTCATATCTGTACGCAAATTAATACGGTCTGCCATCATCTTGTTTCTTGCATCTATCTGTTGTGCCCTATTTCTTATTGCACTTTCCCTCTGTGATGCAGCAGTGCCTATCTGCGTCTGTCCTGCAAGCTGTTGTGCTGGTGACAGCCTCCTTATGTTTCTTTGCTGCGTAGCTTCTCTGCCCTCTAAACTTCTTATCTGTGGACTAATGTCTGTCTTGTAAGGCTCAACACGTGTGTCTACCATATAATCTTGTGGGTCATACAAATCAATATCTTCAAAAAGACCACGTGCTAAATTAACGGCAGGAGAAATAAATGGAGCAGCCTTGTATGCCGTACCCCATATATCAGACTGTGTGTTCTGTATTTCTTGTTGCGTACCCTGCGGAGTGGGTGTAACATTTTGTGATGGCTGTGAAAAATCTAATCCAGAATCCAGTGTTCTATCCCCCAATGGTACAGCCGCATTAGCAGGGTTATATTGACCCAATGTCCGTTTATCTAATGGTACATTTGTATCAGCAATATCTTCACTCCCAAGCGTTCTCTGTTCTTGTGTGAGATTCAAACCACCATACTGGTATTTTTTTGCAGGATAAGAAACCTTGCCACCTTTTTGAAATGTCTTTGCCGTTTCTTTGTCTAAAGTTAAATCGTCACTATACACCTTAGTCCCAGTAGGCAATGTTATTAAATTTTCTTCTGTTGCATTTTCATGTGATGGCATATCTACCTTTTCTACCCGCCCACCTGGTGTTTCATAAACCTCCTCTTCTTCCAGTTCAACAGTATTAAGTAACATTTTGTTACCTGGTAAAGCACCATTGGGTGTCATGCCACCATTAGCAAAGGTAGGTATATAGCCAGGCTGTGTGGGTGCATATCTTTGAACTGGCTGTGTTTGAACTGGCTGTGTCTGACCTGCCATAGCACCTTCTTCTCCCTCTATAGCATCGCCAGCCATTCCGCCAAGTTTGCTTCCAGCAGAAGACAACGCAGGCAAAAAAGGCTGTGCCCCAGGTATTAACATTCCAGCAGCAGCCCCTAATACTCCACCAATAGCAGAACCTATCTGGCCACCATCGGCAAACTCTTCCGGTGACATCTCTCCTTTAGCAACCTTTTCTAACTTTTTTGATTCCTGCATAAGATATAAATCTTCTAACTTTTTATCAGATTTATCAACCATTAGCTTGCTTGTATTCCTTGCAATCTTGCTTGATGGTTTTTTCTCTAAACGCTTTTGGTGTTTCTCTTTATCCTTACGAATTTTATTGGCTATCTCTGCAATAGTCTTATCACCTTTCTTCTTTCGTTGCATTTTTTTCTTTGCCATAATTGTTTTTTTTATCGGATGCTATCACTATAATACGTATACAATCCAGTAATGTTTATTCTGTTATTATTCGTGTTATTATATTCAAATTCAGCATACAAATGCGTATCACGCATCCTATCTTTCCATTCCCTTGAATAATCTAAGTTACTTTCATCAAAAATGTTTACATCACCAGCAGAAGCAACGGCATTTTTGGGTAAATTCATATTAAAACCACGTTCTCTTTTTACAGCCAATACTTGTGTGTTGTCTGGTAACGTACTCATGCTGTCTTTATATAAAACATTTTTCCAATCTGTGTTTTGTTTTGCATCATACCACCTACACCTATCCCAAAAATCACTATATATATTTACACCATCTGTATTTTCTGAATTAAAAAACACCTCTTGACTATTATATATTTTTTCAGATGGATACCTGTCGTTTATTAACAATTTTAAAGAACTTTTTTGTGTGACACCATAGAAGTTTGCATAGTCTCCTATGTTATGCAAATATAAATCATCACTACTATTTCTTGACAAAGATAACAATTTATTTTTACCTTGCAAATAAATTGGTGAATAAAAGTCATAAAAACCATTATATGCACCAAAGTCTTCACTATAGCTGACAGTAAAGGCATTATCCAAAACATATATACGTTCATTAACAACATATGAAATACCATTATTATTAGATACTATCATTGTTGAACTTCCAACTGATTCTACATTTTCAGTATAAATAACACCACCATATAATATATTTATGTTATCGCCTGTGTTTAAATTTAAACCATCATTTGAAATAACTATAGTAGAAGAAGATACATTGAATATTCTTTTTATTTTATGATTGCTGAACGTATAAACAACTTCATTATATATATCGTCATAATAACAATTTATTCCGCCGTTATAATGTGGATTATCATTAACAAGCAAGTCACCATATACATTGTTATCAAAATACCTATTCATACCCCATATGTCTGACATCTTAAAAAGTCGTGATGAAAACTTCATCATATTCTTTTTATTGACATCAAACCAATATAATCCATTCTTTGTCCCAAGTACCGACCACTGATGCTTTGTTCCAGTATCTACTGAAATATAATCAAAATGAGGAAGAACACCGCCTGTTCCCAAAACAAGCTCTGCTGTATTACCGTCTTGTATTAAAGACCTATCGTTTACAGATGCAACACCAAAAGCATTATCCTGTAAAGCTAACAATCTGTCACGATAATTAATAACCTTGTTTATTTGACCATAAGAACTATTAATATCAATAAAGTCTGCCGCCTGAAAGATAGTCCAATTGTCTCTTTCCTCTCCTGCTATCTTCTCATTAGATGCTAATATGCGACAATCGTATTCATCATTTTCTACTGCATTAAATTGTCTTGGATAGTATTTTTCTATGTCACGCTCCCTGCTATATGCAGAGTTATAAACATAAAAATCTTTTTCTTGTGTAAACACACCGCTTACACTAAAAGCTCTCTCTTGTAACCAAAACTTATCATTACCAGAATAAAGAGAATATTTATTATTCCTCAAAGATAAATTAATAGAACTTTCAACAGGAAAAAACAAAAGGTGTTGCCCTCTTGTATTATATGTTTGACGT
>CAZOVB010000076.1:0-7059 GCA_964583095.1 uncultured Planctomycetaceae bacterium | reverse complement strand
GTAGTCACTTCTGTGTCACCTATATCGTCTACTGGCCATGCCTGCTTTAATGACTCAAAATAATCTACAAAAGTATCTCCACCAAACGTATGTAATCTATAACTGCCTGAATTACTTATTCTTTTAAAAGAACCAGTAGAAATGTATTCTCTATTAAACCTTGAATTATATGTATTGCCACCATACTGATTACTTAATGGTCTCATATAATTTATAAGAAAAATATTGTCATCATATGTTGACGATTCAGAAAACAACTCATCATCTAAAATAAAATCAAATGTCGTGCCTTGTTTAGAATAAAAAGAAAGCCCACCCAAAAGAGATGGATTATAACCCTCTGCGTGGGAAACACTATATCCATCAATTTTAGAATATATCCCAGGCTCAATAATACTACCATTAACAATAGAAACATCTCTGCCTATTATTTGATTTTTAGGGTTATTTAATGTAGATGTTTTTTTAAATTTATATCTATCAAGAAAATCACCAGCAGAATATACTGATGGATTATCATAAAACCCAGAAATTCTTATAAAATCATTTGACTGAAACTCTAAATTTTTATTAAAACTTATTTCTGGCGAAACCAAATAAAATACATCAAACCCAGAATCTCTTTCTTTATAATTTAAAACAGTTGTATATGGATTGCCAGAATATTTTATAGACTCAACTGGGTCTGGTCCATCACGTAGCATAGTTCCAAACATACCTTGTGCCAACACTGTTCTGTTATCACTACCACGTTCCATCCTAACTATTTCTGCACCACTTATTTGGTCTACTATATCGCTTGGTATATCTATATCAAAATCAACATAAATAGAATTACAATAGTTCCAATCATTTGAACCAGAGTTTTGATATGCAATGTCATACCTATACTTATCTACCCCACCAACTTTATACGTTACCTTACCATCCATATCTGACATAGAGGGCATACGAATATCTGCTATCCACTTAACAAAACTTTTTTGTCCTTTATTGCTATAAAAAACCACACCAAAAGCATAAACCTCATCTCTTTGGTAACCTTTAAACATACCTGAAAGATAAGGGCTTGCTGTATTAGTATAACTATAATTATCATTATCAAAGCCTTGCCACGTAGTCCACGGCTGATACCCATTATTAGGAGCTTTTAAATATCTTGCACCATCAACACCGCCATCATCATCTGCTGCATAACTGGCAACACCAAAACGAAAAGAAACATTAACACCAGAACCACCTAATATGTCACTGTTTCTTTGATACATATACAGTTTATCTTCTATCTCTGATGGTGATAAATTGTTGCCATCATCATCTTGATAAAATTTAGTTTTGTTATAAGGGTTTATACAATCTGCATCCTCAGAAACACCCCACGTGTCCGTGTCCGACAAATCAACATCAACATAAGTTTCATTACTATCTTTTTTAAACCTATAAGCACGAGCATCAAAATCAATATCAAAACTATTATATGTTATATTAGCAGGAAACAAATGATTGTCTTTTGAAGCTAATGTTTTACACGTAAACAAAAGACCGCCAGCTATTCTAAATTCATCTAATGTTAATGTGCCTAAATTTTCTCTCCCAGAATCCGTAACAATCATACTACCCGCCCCAGGGACAGTGTCTTCTCTTATTATTGTGATTTCTGGAACATTAATTAAATCATCAAAAAACAAAGATACAACACGAATATTATCATAATCTGTATCTATATTTTTTATATTAATATCAAGTGTTTTTCCACACTCATCTCCCTCTAACGCACCATAATAATCAGCCGTAGTCGTATCACCCTCATCTTTATCTGTTATATGTATAAAATTAGAAACAGGCGAATATATTGTAGATGAACCAGACGTATTATAAAGTTGATAAGCATATTGTATTACACCTGCCTTCAACTCACCACCAGTTTTTATTCTATTTATCGTTGGTTTACTTAAAGTTGTATTTGAAATAATATCAAAATCGTCTGCGTCATAAGAAAAAAGAGTAGGGTCTTCTATATTAACATATCTTAAATAATTATAATTATCCGTCCAGTAAACTTTTTTTGTTGTGTTGTTTTCGTAATAAGTTTGTGCCTCAATAGGATGCTGTAAAGAAAAATTTAATATACCATTATATAACAAAGTTATTGTAGGAATAGGCTCATCTATATCAGTATCATCATATTCTAATTTCCATATCTGTCCATAACTATCTGTAGGTGATGCTTCTTTTGAATCCGTAGTAAATAAAATAAAATCATCACGCATTGTTGCACTACCTATAATACGTAAACCAGAGCGAGTAGAATATTTCTTCTCATGTGTTATGTTAAGACTTGGAGAAATAGAAACAACAAAAGAAGTATACGTGTCAGAATATATATATAAAACGTCATTAATAATTTTTGTATTAACATCTAAATCACTGTTAGCATCAATATAATTTTTTATGTATAATATATATTCACTACTATTACTTTTATTTGCGGCAGGAACAAGTGTCTGAAAACCATTAATATATATATATAAATTTCCATAAGAATTGTCAGATAAGGTTATTGTCCAACAATCAGATATTTGACTTATAGACGTAGAATAAGAATTACCTTTAATATTATTTAATTCTCCTGCACCACTGTTATCATAAGAATGTAAACGAAAATTATGAGCATCAATATATTGAGTGTTTTTTAAAACACTGACACCCAAATCTTTATTCATGCCTTTTTGGAAGCTGTTTTGTGCAACACGATGCGTCATGTTAATCCTCCTTATCTATTGAAATGCCTATAAACTTTCTCCTGTTCACCAATATATTTCATGCTTTTATTTCCAGCATTTATATTAGGTATTAATCTTGTCCAAACATTTATTATTGATTGCATTTCATCATCATTGTCAGGAATAACCATAGCACCGTATGCAGCATCACAATATTGATGCCATTTTCTCTCTGCATTAACATATATCGCATCACGTATCTTTCCTCTCATCCATAAAGGATATAAATATTTCATCTGCAAATACCAATACATAGCTTCTTTCATGTATTCATCATCAGGAATCATAGGGTATCCATCACTATCTGTTTTTATAGCAATATACGCAAGTAAACCATAGCCTGTTGGTTGATTAATATATACGTATGGTGGTCTCAAAGTATAAACACGGTCATCACCAGAAACATTTTCTCCTATTTCTGTACCATCAAATATAGAATCAAAATTGCCTGTTGCAGTTCGCATACTTTCAAAACCACCTGTTTGAGAAGATGAAAAACCAAGCTGAACTATTTTATAAAAATCACACGGTAGCTTTGCTTTATAATTTTCAAATTCTAATAAAGGCTCACCATCTTTTCCTGCAACCTTTTTTTCAAATGTATTATATCCACCTATCTTTTTTAAAGCCTCACTGCACCAAACAACAAAATCTGAAATTCTTATTTGTTCATGCTGTATGTCTGCGTCAGACAAAAACTTAGATATAATTTCATTTATTGATATATAACTTTTTACACCCATATGTTCTTTTTATGTGAACTTCTAACCAACAATGTAATGTATTTCAAATTCAATATTACTATTAATGCCGACATTTTTCACAAGCAGTAATCTGCTCCATTATTTATTTTGTTTTTTAGCTCTCTTTTGTTATAACGTGTTTCTTTAAAATAATACATGTGAAAATATTTATTACTTTTATAATCAGGTCTCCACACGAATTTATATACATACCCATTAGTATGTTCGTTTTCAAAATATATTTTTTTATTATATTTTAATGTATTATGAAAATCAATTAATTTTTTCTTAGGTTTGTATTTTCTTATAAAAAATAGACCAAGCCCTGATATATATAAACTATTGCCTTGTGATGGAGCCATAACATGCTCAACAAATTTATGATTAATTAGACTGCATACTTTACCAAAATTTTGTTTGTTTACCCCACCCTTTTCTTTGTTACTGTATTTTTTAGAAAAAAAATCATATACATCATTAAGCATATATTGATTTTGAAAAATATCTTTTACTTTTCTTTTCTTTTTTTCCTCAAACATTGTTATTGTTTTTGTTCTACTTTGGGTTGTAAAGTCATTGAAGAATCATTTATATTGTCACTCATGGTTTGATATATAATACCAAATTCTTTTAAAACTAAAGAGTTCAACTGCGGTAACAAATAGTTTGGTATAGGATATTTATCATCAACAGAAAAACAAGGCGTGTTATCACACGAATCAAAATAATTTTCTAAATCCATTGGATTTAAAAACACACCACGAACAGTAACATACTTTATAAACTTATCATTTATTAACCACAAATAATTGTCTTTCAAAAAAGCAAACCTACTATTGTTTACATATGGTCTATACTGATTAAAAAAAGCCCTATCCTCTGTAGACACCTGTATAGGTTTTCCCTCTAATGTCATTAAAGAAAAAAACCTTTTGTCATAATATTTAGGTATCTCCAATGTGCTCTTTAATGCAGAACACCCAGAAGTAATAGTACAGTTGCAATCAGCCTTATCAGCAACTTCTAATTCAAAACATTTTAAGTATTGAAAAAAATCGTCTGGTATATGTTCTTTTTTGTCTACTATTCTTTTTAACAATAAAGCACGATTATTATGTACATGATATTGTATCTGCCTCTTACTTATGTTTTCTGACTGCGAAACCTTAGAAGAACGCAACAAATATAATATATCACTTGTTATTTTTTTTAATGTAACTCCCATTAAATCTCTGTTTTATCAACTCTGTTTAGCCACCCTTTTATAAATTTTTCATATTCGGGATTTTGACTAACAAGCATTTTATAATAATCTTTTCTTGCTATCCTATATAACTCCGAACATCCAATAACATCATTTGCAGCGGACAATGTTTTATTTCCAAAAATGCCATCAGGACGCACATCAATAATTCTTTGTAAAATTTTTACAGCCCTATAAGTCCCAGCATTTACTCCCATGTCAAACAAATGTAAAGCCAAGTCTTCTTCATCTAAATCGTTATATTTATTATTCCAAAAATATCTTTTATATAAACTTACAGCTTTGTTTTTTGTTAATTGTTTAGAATCTAAAATATCTATTTTGCCATCTTTATTTATATCACCATCAGAAAATCCATCACCATTAAAATCCTTTCCTTTTAGCCCCTTTAAAAATAAAAGGCTTATACCATAATTTGTAGCACCACCCCTGTCATGAATATCATTAACATACCCACCTTCATTACGAAGAATCACCTCAATACATTTGTCAAACAAATAATTTCTACTCATAGAAAAATATCTTAAAAAACTTAAAAAATCAATCATTAGCCTATTTGTCAGACAAATCAATTTGTCTTTCCATTTCTTTATCAACAATATCTTCTTTTAAAATCTTAGCCTCCTTTTCGTCTTGGCGCAACCTCTGGAAAAAACCTACCAACTCATCCTTAGTAAGGTAACCATCACGAAAAGAATCTACAGCATAGTTTAATGCATTTTGAACATTCTTTTTCGCCAGATATTTTATATTTATCCTTCTTCCAAAAAAGAAAAAAGAAATTATACCAAGTATAACATGCCAATTATTTGAAATGAAATCCATATTTAAAAATTAAATTTATATATTTTTATATTATCAGAGGCAGCTATATCACAAGGATAATGTTTCCACCACTTTTTACAGGTAAACATATGAAAATATTTCTGATATAACAAAGCTATGATTTGACTACATGTGCTTCCTTTTTTTGGTGTACCCGTTATCCACAAAGGTTTTTTAAAAAGTTTTTGTGTTATGGCAGCAGACATGAATCCAAAATAACTTTTATATGAATAATTAAGCAAGTAGTCTCCACCAGCCAAAGACCTTGCATAATTCATAAAATCTTTCTTTTTCTCTTTCGGTAATTTTTTTAATGGTCTTCCAACATAAACATCTCTTTTGTTTTTTATATATTCTAAATCAAACACAGATGCCTGAAAACGTCCGGGATTATCTTGCTCATAAACTAATAACTGACCGTCTTTTGTTCTGTAAAAAAAACCTACATGATTTAAAAATGTGTATTGATTTTCAGGAAACCTCATTTTTTGAAAAAACTTAATTCCTTTTGCCAAAAATGTCGTGCCTTTTAAGAACAACAGGTCAAAGTCTTCTATCTCACTTGCTTTCATTTTTCTTATCCTTTTGATTTTTTATTTTGAAATAGACTGCTACGAGAAACGAAATACCGCCACAAATAGAAAAGAAAATTGTTGCTAAAATATTCCATTCATTAATCGTTAATGCACCCACCATCCCTATTATAAGGGCTGAAATATCGAGTATTATTGTCTTGTAATTCATTGACCAGCTATTCATTGATGTTCCACTTAGTTGTATCGAGCTTCAGGAGGTTGTTCCCGTATATAATGTTAATAGACCACGTCTGTATCGCCTCTTTGACGGTCTTGCCTACGTCTGACTGTTCGATAACGAACGTGTTAATCATGTCCCACATTGCCGGTACTGATACGCTGCCTGAGTGCTGAACATTATAAGTCAGTGTTCCTGCTTCAACCTTAAAATCTTTGTTCGGAAACAAATCCTTAACCGTTTCAGCGTCGTCTAAATCAGCAGATATAGTGTAACGTATATCATTTGAGGTCGTTGAAAAACCGCCGTCATTCGTTATCTTTATAGATGTGTTATCATAATTGATTGCCTGTGCCTGAACCTCATTACGTACGAATAAAGCTATGTTCAGGATGACTAAAAATGTGATTAATTTTTTCATAGTTACTAATTTTTTTTGATTATTATTCCTTAACTATCGCCCATTCACCGAGGATTAACGTGATATCATCATCATTGCCAACATTTCAGGCGTAAATCTTAACTCTGTCATTAGCTGTTAATGTTGTTGTGAAGTCAATACTTCCCATCCCTATGTCTGCGCTGCTGTAATTACGGGCTCTTTTGCTTGCATTGGTTGGATTTGCATTGTTTATGCCAAACCCTAATTCAATAATGGCAGCACTTCCAGCTGCTTTAGCGTTGCTGAAAC
>CAZOVB010000075.1:0-21122 GCA_964583095.1 uncultured Planctomycetaceae bacterium | reverse complement strand
GCCCTTTTTTGCTCTTGAAGGGTCTTGATCTGTTCGGGGTGTGGGTGATTTGAAATTTTTTTTATTTTTTTAAAAGAGGCTTCAAGGGAACCCCTAAATCTAGATTTTTGTTTTTTTGCCAAGGTAGCAAAAGGGAACCCTTGATTTTGGTTTTTTGTTTTTTTTTCAAATTCAGCCAAGGTAACCCCCGATTTCCATTTTTTGAAAAATCATGTATAAAAAAACGACATGTCGCAAAAAACTACACTTGGGTTGTGAAAATGAGAACATATGCTAACTAGCCCCTGGACATCCTCCCCCCCCACCCCTTTTTCAAAAATGTTTAAGGGCTATTTGCTAGGGCGCGATAAATTTTTGACCCTACCAGTGCATTGCTTTTTATTTATGCGGGCGGCAGCGTGCATCTCCTTCAACCTGTGTTTAATATTTTAAACCTGCGTTTAAGACTTCGTCATCACTGTCCTCAGGATTAGCAGAAGGAAGACGCCGTGGCGGCGGGCGGTGGGTTTTGCCCAAAGCTAATCACTGGTAATGCGTGGCACTGTCTGCTCGTGAGATGCGAGCGTACACAGCGTTAATGATTAGCAACGTCAATCATCATCTTCACCCATGCCGCCCTGTGCGAGATGCATTCTTTCAATCAGTTCGTCTCGGAATTGGACGGGCTCGTCTGATAGTAGGTCGGGTAACTTGTCGTTGTGTTCGTAGCCGTCAAGACCAACCACATCCACTGTCAAGGCGAAATCCTGAACGTCATGCTGAATCAATCCCTTCGAGTCTGGTGCGGGCACATGCAGGAGTTCGTGGAAGAGAACCCACTGCTTGGTTTGAGCAGACCATGAGTACCAATCATCTCCATATACTTCTATAAGGTATTTGGTGGGAACGTTGTGTTGTTGTAGTAGGGCTTGGTATATTGGTATGACTGCTCGGATTTTAGCCAGTGTCTTGCAACTGGGCGGCTTGCTGGCATTATCTACGCTCATAACGGCAACTTCGTTGGGATTTATCATCCAGAGTACGTCTTGGTATCGTTCTACAAGTTCTTTCACCAAGGCATTAGCTTCTTCGCATGGAGAATAGTGCTTTTCTTCCTTCGGCTGTTTAGATTTCTTTGCACGGGGCATATCATCTTCCTTTCTTGATTTAGGGCTGGGCGGTTACGTTACGCCACTGAATGTTACGCTATGTATTATACAACAAGTTAAGACGGAAAGGCATTAAGCTGTTGAGATTTTTCATACCATCGTTCCATGGACACCACGGCGAGTGCGTGCGGCGGGCACGGGCAAAAGTCAAAGCAAAGCACTGAATGAACATTGGTGGGCACGCCACTGCTCTAATTCTAATCGCAAGCCTATCTTACCCATTAGAGTATCCTACCGAGCTATATGTCCACCGCTGCCGCTGCCGTCGCTCGCCCGAAATGAGTCACTGTTGGAGGCTGAACGGGCACGCCACTGCTCTTGAAAAATATTTTTAATTAATGTCATTTTTTACTTGACTTTTCATAAAAGATGTGATAGTCTTATGTTGTTTTGAAAATGAGAAACCAATAAGGGAGAAAGTTATGGAAAAGATTAAGATTAACCGAGTTACTAATCAAGAACGCATTATAAGTGTCAACATGTCTATCAGTATGGGTAAGTTTAGAGCTTTAGCAAAAGCTCTTGAAGAGTCTAAGTCAACCGTGGCAGGCGATTTACTATCCATGGTGCGTAATGCAACATACTTCGCTGGCGATGATGAGTTGAAAAATATTTTTAATTAATTTAATTTTGTGCTTGACAAATCAAGCAAGATATGTTAGTCTTGTATTCAGAAAATAGAAAACCAAGTAGTCAATAAAAAAAAGGAGATGTTATGACCAACGAAGAAAAAACAACTTTAGTCGAAGCGGCAAACGGACTGCAAAGGGGGATGTTTGTGCATATTCACGGATATGTCAACAACAACGGAGAAAAATCAAATGTCACGTTTCATGCAGGGGCAAACTATGAAAGAGTGCATGACAAGAGCTTGAAAAAGCTCAATGAAATAGCCGAAAACCCCGACTTCAAACTGGATATTTGCTGGAATTTTTGGCAAGCGGAAGACGGCACTCGCCACAAAAAAAATAAACAGGGAAGTCGCACGCAGGTCAACAATTTCAAGGAAATAGTTACTGCCAGTGACCCAGATTTTCAGCAAGCGATTGCGGAGTTGCGAAAATCCATTACAGACCCCACGAAGAAAAGTGACGAAAACATTAAAAGGCACGCTACCTCCGTTGTTGAGAATACAGAGACGAAAAAAATGTATTTCAACAATGTTCTTGTGCATTCTAAAGAAGTGGTAATCAAGGGTACTTATGAGCCCAAATATAGTGCAAGAGTGGTCGTCATTAAAGAGGCAATTCAAAAGCTCTTGCCGATAGGGCAATACAGGACGTATATCATTGACACCGATAATGTCGTCCAGACCAAGGACGGAAAAATTATGCCAAGGTATGAGTATATCAGCATTTTCCACGAGACGATTTCCAGTTCGTCCAGTTCCGAATCTGATGATTAGGGCAGGATTTTCCCCCCGACTGGTTATCGGGGGTTTTGCCTGCCCACTATGGGGGACGTTGCGGATTTACCTTTCTGTCTGCAACGTCCCCACTCTTTTTTATCAAGCCGTGCGTTATTCAGTGCAATGTTGCATATTCCTATCTTTTAACTACAACCTTATCCAAATCCAAGCCGTGCCATGGTTGCCTGCCCCTACTAAACTCAACGCATAACTGTGAATACAATGACGCTCTATCAAAGCAAAACACCAAATCATTCAGTGGTATGCCTTGCACGGCGAGACAGCAACCGAGACCCAGAGGCGTGTGAATGCGGGCTGTAGGACAAACACACGCACTGTTCAAGAGCTTTTATGTTCATCATATCTTCAAGCTCTTTTCAACAACATTCAGTGGCATTTTTATTCATTAGGGCATCCTACCGAGCTGGATGTCCACCGCTGCCGCTGCCGTCGCCCGCCCGAAATGAGTCACTGTTGAGGGCTGGACGAGCACGCCACTGCCCTTGAAAATTTTTTTTAATTAATTTCATTTTTTTCTTGACATTTAAAGAAAGATATGATAGTCTTATCTTGTTTTCAAAATGAGAAACCAACAAAGGAGAAAAGATGAAAAAATATCAGATTAGCGGATGGACAAAGTTTGGCGAAGAGGATATATTTGCTACAGGTTGCCAACCTGACACCACAGCTTTTGAAAGTGTAGGTAGAGACGTGTTTCGTGGCAATACCAAGGAAGAGTCCATTAAAGCCTTTGCCGATTTCTGTGGAGTAGATGATGACGATGCAATCCAGAAAAACGCCGATGATGAAATGGGCAGGATAGATATTTCCGTTATGGAAACTGCTGATGGTATGTCCGTGAGTAAAAGTGATATTGAGTCGTGGCAGGGTGGTAAAATGCGGTTGTGGAACTGCACTTACACTGGTTATCTTGAACAGGTGGAAAGAGTTGATGCATAGCGTAAAGGATTCAATTTATGAAATTTAAAACGTCAACAGTACATTATGCCGATTATTTACCAGATGGATTTACGGGGCAGGTCGTTAATAAGGGCGACGAAGTTGACTTGTCTTTTCTGAAAGTTGGCGAATGCACTGAAGTGGGTTTTTATAATTCTAAAAATGAAATGTACGGCATTAACAGATATCAACGAGTTGAGTGATTTTGTTCTTGACTTTTCATAAAAAACATGATAGTATTATCTTGTTTTGAAAATGAGAAACCAACAAAGAAAGGTATAAAAATGAAAAAATATTCAATGACAATCAACGTGCCCTGTGTTCGTGAAGCGATAAGCGATGAAGTGATGAGCCAGCCCGAAAGAGTTCGCCACTTTTGCCAAGACATGGCAGAAGCGGCACAGGAAATGTTTGTCTGCTTAGACTTGGACAGCAAGTCCAAGGTCATAGACAGGCGACTTGTGACGCTTGGAATAGCGAATGCATCTCTCGTGTCACCCAGAGAGGTGTTTAAGGGGGCAATCACCAACAATGCGATTGCTGTCATCTTGGTTCATAACCATCCATCAGGCAATCCAGCCCCCAGCAGCGAAGACAATAAGCTAACAAGGCAGTTAATTGAGTCGGGAAAGATTTTGGGTATTAATGTGGTTGACCACGTCATTATCGGTCGTGACCCCAAGCCCTTTTACAGTATGAGGGAAGAGGGGAGCTGTTCGTTTGCTTAACGGTCTTTACGGTATGGAAAGGATGTGATATGCGGTAAGCCAAATCATTAACAATTGAGCTTTAACATGATAAATGGAGGGTAACATGAAAAAGTGACTTATAGATGACCGATAGGCGTTGCGGGATGAAAATTCTGCAACGCCTTTTTTTTGCGATGGCAATGTAGATTGCCAATGCAGAAGACGGAATTGTGCAGTGCATTACTTTCATGCTTATGCGGGCAAGATCTAGATCTTTCAGTGTCGCTCGACAGTGTCGACACTAGGATCGTCGAGCTGCGGCTGCCGGTGAAAATATCAAAGCAATTCACTGCAAAGCCGATGTCCTTTATTGGCAGCGTATTTTCGTAAGGAAAACTACATAGAAAACCTTACAGTGACATGAAACGCTCTGGTGGGGCTAATCGACGAAGGGGGTGTGTGTTTGGGGCGACTATATATAGATGTGCTGTTGACTTTGAAGCGGCGATTATGATTACATTATCGGTTATTAACAACATAACATTCAGTGTCGTTTCGGCTTGTGCAGCCATCAGGTAAATCTTGAGCAGGAGCGCAGCGGGATGTCCACCGCTGCCGCTGTCGTCGCCCGCCCGAAAGAAGTCACTGGTAATATCTGGACAGACGAGCCACTGCTCTTGAAAATATTTTGAATTAATTTCATTTTGTTCTTGACATTTAATAAAAGATATGATAGTCTTATACTGTTTTCACAATGGAAAGCTAATGAAGGAGAAGTTATGAGAAAAACAGCGGCACAAAAGTACAATGACCGCATGGAGCAAATCTTTGAGCAGTCCAAAATCTTGAAAGCCAAGAATGCAGGACGGAACGCTCTTCAGATATTGGAGCAGGTGACTGAACTCGTTGAGCAGGGTTTTAACATAGAGGAAAAACCTTCATTGCGTTCACTGGCGAGGCATGCCCGTGGCGTACTTGAATATAAAGATGCGTATATCAAACAGCAAGTTGATTAAGGAGAAGTATTATGGAAAAGGAACAGCAAAGGTGCAATCATTGCATGAGTGTGTTTGACGAGAGTTTGCAGGCATGCCCTGTGTGCGGCAGAGACGATGCCCTTATGTATCCATTTGAACCAATAGAAAATGCGGATGAAAAATAGTTTCATTTTTTTCTTGACAAATCAAGACCTTTATGGTAGTATTGTATTCAGAAAATAAGAAAAGATTCACTAACCAAGGGAGGAAATCATCATGCAGAATATAAAAAGAATGAGGTATCACACAGGTAATTCATGGAATGGTTCAACAGCTCCAGCATATAATCTGAAAGTGCATAAGGTTATCAACAAGGATTTACAAGCTAACGTTTTTGAACTTTTGGAAACAGACAGCTTCTATTCCAACATTAATCATTATGTTAACATGTTTAATGCAGAAAATGATTATGCATGGCAGGCGGGTTTTAATGGACGTTCAGGGGGTTACTTGGTGTTGTACCGTGGTGAAAAAAAACCAAGCGAATACAAAAGTTATTGCACGGAGTGCGGACAGCAAAACTTCGAGACTGTAGAGTCCACTGGTAAGCGATGTTACAAATGCGGCGAGAACGCAAGGGTAAATTTTGAAACACCAGCATACAGTGTCAGCGTATATCCCTATAGGCACATTGACGATAGCGAAGTGCCAGTCGATGTTTTGAAGCGATTCAGGCGACTGGCAATTGACATTGTCAAAGCAACTGAAGCTATGGCGAAAGATTGTCAGGTGGTAGAAGAAGAATACACTGTAGCTAAAACAAGAAAAGTGATACGGTCGGCATAGGTCAAGAAGAAAAAACTTTTTTTAATATAAATGATTTTTTTCTTGACAAATCAAGACCTTTATGTTAATGTTGTATTCAGAAAATAAGAAACCAAACAAAGGAGGTTATCATGGATGTAGAACTGAAAGTAACCGTGCAGATAGATACCGATGATAGAATTGATGGTGCTGAAATAACAGAAGACGAAAGAAACGCCATGAGAGAAGCGGCAAGGAACGCCATTCACGATGCTATTTCCTTCAAGGAAAGCGTTGGGTTTGAACATGAGCTTTCTCATGTAACGTCTATCGGGCTGGTTGATGTCGAGATTATGTAGGAATTTTAACCATGGCGAATAATCGCACAAAAAGAACTAATAGAAAAAAATTCAGGAAAGCCTTAAGGCTACAGGGCTTTAATGAATCTGAAATCGCTCGTAAAGTGGCGGCTATGGAATCGTCGGGGAATCGTCGGGCAAGTGCTGATGATATTTGCATGAGCTGTCATGAATATGCTGAAATTGAATGTGGATTGGACTATTTAAGCGAGTGTGGTGATAAATAACAAGGAGAAGTAAAATCATGACAGAAACCGAAAATCCATACAAGCACCCACCGCAAAATTGTCCATTTTGCAACGGACAAGCTGATTGGAGTGGTATTGGCAACATGGCTCATTGCCTCTTTTGCGGGCTATCTTATGCAGCAAAAAGTCAAGTCAAACAACAGAAAGAGAAAAAATCATGACAGAAACCGAAAATCCATACAAGCACCCACCGCAAAATTGTCCATTTTGCAACGGACAAGCTGATTGGAGTGGTATTGGCAACATGGCTCATTGCCTCTTTTGCGGGCTATCTTATGCAGCAAAAAGTCAAGTCAAACAACAGAAAGAGAAAAAATCATGACAGAAACCGAAAAAGCACAAGCCTTAATGGATCAGGCAGGCAAAACCCGCATTAAGGTCAAGGGCATTTGTCAAGATGAAACGGGGCAGTATTCAGTGACGTTACGGCTGTTCAAGTCCCAAGGCGGCACGATAGGTTATCACAAAAAGGGCAGTAGAAAGATGGGGCATCCGCTTTATGACATGCCTAAATTAGTGGACATTAAGCCCATTACTGCCATTAAAAGCACTGAACGAAAGTGGGTTGATGGCTGGAAAAAAGTCAAGGGTATGCTTGAGCAGTCTGGGCTGTGGTCGGAAATTGCACGGGAGATTGACGATGCACTGGATATTGGATATGCCAAACTCAAGGATGCTCATGATAAATACTGGCAGATTCATGATGAGCAACAGCGTATTGAAATTCTCCAAAGAATCCACCCTAAACTCATAACATACAGTGACGATGGTAGGGCAATACCTAACACCAATCTCATCTGGCATTACGCCGACAATCCTAGAGTGAAGAAAATGCGGTTCAGCAAGGGCGAAGATAATGAATATTCACTGGCGAAAATTGCTTCTGCCATGGCAAACAAAGCGGCGATTCGTGAGAGTGGCAGAACATCCTATGACGTTTCCTTCCAGTACAAGCCCGAAGTTAACCGAGCATGGTATGCCGAAGAGTTCAAGGGGTACGGCAATGGGCATTATTATCACGCACTGAACGCTTCACACGCTCTTCATTATGAAGATGATTAGGGGTGATAATTACTGCAATTTTATTTTCATTAAAGATGATTTTTTTCTTGACTTTTCAGTAAAGGTATGATAGTCTTATATTGTTTTAAGAGTGGGAAACCAGTAACAATAAGGAGAAAATTCATGAAACAGATTGAAATTAAGAAAGTGATAACATACCGATGGTGGCGTGATGGGGACGACGAGATTAAGCCCGAACACGCCCAAGCACTGGAAGAACGAGCAGATGATCGCATAGTGGAAATGATGAAGGAAGGTTATACCAGTGGGGAGTTGAGAGATAACATCAGAATGACTGACGAAGACCCTGAAGACGGAATAGAATATCAAGGATGGTGGGAAGTGAAGGAAAGTCGCACATAAGTAAAGAAAGGTTAATGCCATGAAAAGCAAAACAAAAACAGAGTATCAGCAGTACTTGAATGAAATGGGCGACACGATCAGTGACGACGATTGGATTATGGGCGGCAAAAAACGCAAAGGTCGTTATGGCAATGCATTGAGACGGCATGACCCTATTGCGTTTGAAGTGGGGTATAACGACTGGGTACGTGAATTGGAGTTTAGTGACAGATAGGAGTGATGATGGTAGCATATAATAGCACTACAACGCTGGAGCTTGCTTGCGAGCGGTGGTATCGCCTGCAACAAGAAGTTATAGCGAAGATAACCGAGATTGACATGGTAACGCCAGCAGTGGATGACGATGGCAATGTCGTGAACGTTATGCCGAAATTGCACGTCACTGTACCTGAAGTTCTTGAAAAATAGTTTCATTTTTTTCTTGACAAATTATTATACATCTGTTAAACTACTCTTGTTTCAAAATGGAAAAGTCACTAACCTGCGAGGAATAATATGAAACCAGCAATAGGAGGGCGTCGCACAAGGATACGTAAGACTCGTCCCGATAGGGATAAGCGGCGATATCCGAGTGCATCAGGCAGATACCCCTACCCACCAAATGGCAACGAGATATCCGAGTCAATGGCTCGTCCACGTTTGGGCAAATGGAATGGAGATATAAATAATGAAATGGGATAATATAAGGTTGAAGATTGCCAAGGGCATGAAACAGGAAATACTTACGTCACCTATGCGTTGGTGCGAGCTGCTTGCCGACAGTCTTTTTACTGGCACAATGATGGACTTTTTGCAGTGTCGTGATGGTAGGGGCATTGCCCGAACAAGCATAAAAGAAGTTACTAACCAGACTCACAAGATGATTTTGAAGTGGGATGTTAGGCAGGTGGGACGATTGAGAGAGTTATTCCCCCATCTTTTCCCCCATTCACTGGCGCATGGCGAGTTGATTGCAGGCATGGATGGGAAAGGCGATTGGTGCGTTGATAAACAATAATGCTAAATCAGGAAAGGAAGAATGCAATGAATGAAATACTCATGAAACTAATTCAAGGACAAAACGTTACCGATCAGGAAATACAGACAGAGCTATTGGAAATATGTGAACGTGTGCATAGTAGCTGCGACAGTGAATGTCCTGTTTATGCCGTCAATGGCTCAAAAATTCCATGGGATAAAAATTTACAGAACTGCATTTGCTTCAAAGATGGCAAGGCTATGTATGACTTTATCAAAGCCACTGTTTAAATCGGCGAGGTGGGTGAGTGGCTAAAACCACCAGACTGTAAATCTGACGCTTTAACTAGCTTCGATGGTTCAAATCCATCCCCCGCCACCATTTTTTTTAATTAAAGATGATTTTTTTCTTGACATTTCATGTTATTTATGGTAATCTTATCTTGTTTTCAAAATGAGAAACTAACAACTAAAAAAGGAGAAAGACAATGGCATGGATTATTGGTCAGGTATCGGATAAAGAGTTGAAACAGTTACGTGCAATTGGCTGGGAAGATTCTTCTCCGCTAGAGGATATGTTGTCGGAAGAAGAAATTCGAGGCACGGTTGACAGCCAAAACCAAACAAGGGCGTTTTTCGTCGATAACGACGTGTATCGCATCATGACAGGTGCAGATTGGGCACAGTCTAACGGCAAAGATGATGTTCACAAGGAATAAATCTTAACCGTATAGCCTTGTTGGGTGTTTCGTAACCAAGGAGATATTATGAGAAAAGCAAAAGTCAAAACAAAGGTCATGTTCAGGAAATTTCAGAACGGTACCGCTATTGATGAAATTATAGCTCTTTTCCCAGACGAACCATGGAATGACGAATATTGCACGTCATACATGCATAACGGGCAGCATTCAGGTGCTGATTATGATTATGTACTTAAAAACTCTCGGTTTGCTACGCCTGATGAATATCAAGCCCTTAAACAAGAGCTTGAAAGTATTGGGTACACGCTTCAAGTGATGAAAGGAGATATTATGAGAAAAGCAAAAGTCAAAACAAAGGTCATGTTCAGGAAATTTCAGAACGGTACCGCTATTGATGAAATTATAGCTCTTTTCCCAGACGAACCATGGAATGACGAATATTGCACGTCATACATGCATAACGGGCAGCATTCAGGTGCTGATTATGATTATGTACTTAAAAACTCTCGGTTTGCTACGCCTGATGAATATCAAGCCCTTAAACAAGAGCTTGAAAGTATTGGGTACACGCTTCAAGTGATGAAACGATACAACAGAAAGGCGGTGTGAAAATGACCACTATAAAATTGAAATTTACTGACAAACAGGCTCGCAAGGTACGGTATTTACTATCTAAAAACTACCCCCTTCATTGTCGGTCGTATCTCTCAACGCTCTGTATGGTTGCAGTGATACAGGAAGCCAAAAGGGCGGTACTCAGAAGTCTGGAAGATGCCAAGATATAGATGACGTCAAGATAAGGAGTGGAATATGACTTTTAACAAATTTGAATTACAAGGCGTTAATCTTCCCGAAATGAAAAAGGGGATGTGGTCGGTGGAACACTTCACTGTTGACCGAGAAGATTGGCGTTCTGCCTTGCGAGGGCGAGGTGTTCCGCTTGGCAAAACTTTTACTCGTTTAATGCGAGGCAATACACTGGTAATGTCCGATACGCCCGCAGAAAAAAATGACCATTATATAGCTTATTACAAGGCAAAAGGGCATTGCCTTGTTAATGGGCTTGGAATAGGGATGTTCATAAAGAACCTGTTAGCTAAGGACGATGTCACCAAGGTCACTGTCGTTGAAATTTCCCAAGACCTCATTGATTTAATTGCCCCCCATTACCAAGATCCCCGGCTCACCATCATCTGTGCTGATGCACTGGACTATCAACCGCCTAAAGGTGAACGATATGGTATGGTTTGGCATGATATTTGGGATAATATTTGTGCCGACAATCTTGAAGATATGAAGAAGCTGCACCGTAAATACGGACGGCGTTGCGACTGGCAAGGAAGTTGGGCTCGTGGGTTATGCGAAAGCGCTAATAGAAGATGGTGAAAATAAATTTCATTTTCTTCTTGACATTTTAACTCCATTGTGTTAGTGTTTATTCAATGATGAGGAAATATGGGTCGTAGGTCGGTAACAATACATGGTATATTATGGAAATGTAGCGGACAATATGCCTGCTATGATAGCTTTCGTGGTGGATGGTGGTTAGGTCCTAAACATTTGGCAGAGAGATTTCCTCAGCAAAATTCAAGTCTGAGTAAATATCATAAGCCGAGCCGAGCCTTTAAGGACGTGGTAAGTCTTTTCCCATCGGGAGATTTTGTAGATTTTGTACTGGATATAAAACATAAGGGAAGTAAAAGGAGAACTAAACTATGACACCGAACGGTAATAAAAAACGACGATACGCATCTGATATAGTAAAAGTTTACCGAGCAGGAACGTCTTACAAGCGTCTTATGCAGATGTCGGTCGTGACCAATCATTCAGTGACATACGGATTTAAGTCGCTGGTTTCCAAGGGTGTTGGGCAATGGAGTGTTATGCACACTTATTGGTGCTATTCTGGCGAGGGTCATGAGAAGATGACCGCAAGGGCGTTGCCGCCACGGATGGCTTGGCGTGTTGAAATACTGGGGCAGATAAGAACGTTTCACTGCTGGGCTCAGGGGTTGAAGAGAAAGGCTATACTTGCCATTAGGTTGTTCGTTTATCAAGTGCAACATTCAGTGTGCTCGTACCTTGACAAAAAACGTATGCGTTACTGCGGGGATGAAGCAACGAGAGCATATGCTAAATTCATGGGATGGTAAAAAGGAGCTTGCCATGTATGACGATCCATCTGATGATAACAGTTGGCTGAATTACGCTCCACAGCAATGGTGGGGCACCAAAAAATCATCTTGTGCATATCCAATAAGTAGCCGAGATAAGAGACGCCGACGCAAGGCACAGCGACAAGCCAGACGAATCGCCAGACGTAATAAAAAATAGCGGAGATACTACTGCTTATTTTACCAATGAAGAAAAAGCGGATAGCTTTAAGTCCGAAGCAGAATCGGCAGCAACCCCCGAGGAATACGATGCCGTATGGTTGCAATATGAAAAATATATGGTAGCAACCAACTATCATTCTGCTGTTGAAAAGTGGGGACAGAAAGAATTGGATTTTGCCAGAGAACGCAGAGCCTTTTAAGGATTACTAATGAAAAAAAGAAATAGTAGAGTGTTTGAGATAAGGTCGCATAAAGGGGTGGTGGAAGTGTGGTTGCCGCCAGTAGATCACCCCGAGGGGGAACGGGTGTTGGCAATACACCATGATTATATTCAGCCACTGATAGTCACGCTAAAGAATTACATTGAGTGAATAGTCTTTTCAGGTGAATGTGTTGTGATTATCAACAAGTGAAATGAGAAGGGAGAAGGTATGGCTACAAATAAAATGATATATGTACGATTCGGCAAGAATTACAGAAAGCTTAACCGTGATGAAATTATCAAGGAGGGCGACTTGCAGTCATGGTGCTACGGGGAGCTACAGCCTATAGTTGGCATTGATACAATCGGTGACAAACCTGCCAGCTTCAGTGAAGAAAGAGAATTCTACAGGCTTATGTAAAGGGATGTGCAACATGCATGATGAAAAAACCGAAATGGAAAAATACCAAGCTTGGATAGACGTGGTAAATCGAGTGTGGGAGTGTGGATGGCGGTGTGAACGTGGATGGATTTTCATCTCTCCTTCTAACTCCCGACACGATTTGTCAGCGGCAGATATTTCGCAGTTATCACGCATTGAGCGTGAAGGATTATTTATTCCCTTGTTGGACGACGAGCAGGATGCAATGGTGTCTTACGCTCACAAGGGCAACCCTCTAAATGGGGTGAGGTTTCGTCAGTACGCAAAAGATAGGCTTCCAAATTGGGCGGTTGCTGTACGTCCATATTTACCCAATGAAAAAGGCAGTGTTACACAATGAGTGTTGATGATAAGCACATGAACGTAGTAGCCCTTGAGTTAATTGCCGTTCTTTTATGGTCTGAATACAAGGAGGCGGCGCAAGACGCTATATTAGCACTACGCAACAATGACAAACTCTTGCCGCTCACGTTAGCGATTTATGCCAACAAGGTGCTATCGGCATACCATCATGTGTGTGATGATATTAGACGCAATCCACCAACAATGCACTGAACACACTAAAAAATATTTTTCATAAATTCATTTTTTTTCTTGACAAATTAAGACCTTTATGATAGTCTTGTATTTAGAAAATGAGCAAAGGATTAATAAAGGAGTTTAACATGAAGAAAAAAGTCAACATCCAAGAAAAAGTACAGGAAGCGACAGGAAAACTCGTAGAAGCTCACGACTGCTTGCGAGAGACGTTGGCCGAAGCTACGTCGGTAGAGTTTTTCATATTAATGAAACTCATTGAGAAAATGAACGGCTTGAGGCTGGATACACAGCATCTTGCGTCCGCAATGAAAGACGATCAGGGTAAAGAGGGGGAATAACACCATGTTGAAATCTGAACTTAATAACTTTAAACGTGGCGAAATATACAAGGTGAAAATTAAAGGTCAAAAAAACACTGTTAAAAGAATGTTTTTTGGGCTTGAAAAAAGGTTTGGCGAGATACCTTGTGCCTGTTTCTCAAGTGCTGTCAGGCGGGGTATCTTGAACACCAGTGAAGTAAGCGTTCCCCACTACGACCTTGAAGCCTGCATGACAGAGTGAAGAAAGGGTTTTTCTATGAAACAAGCTAATGAAATCAAAGTAGGCGATTGGGTTAAGTGGTCATATGTTTCCCCATATTGGATAAGGGGAAAATTAGGTCCTCTCCACCGTGCTTTCACTGGTAAGGTGCGAGCATTGTTCACGGATAAGGGCGTGGATAAAGTTCTTGTCGTAGATCTTTTGGACAATGTTACTGAACTGGCACTTGATGATGTTGTAAAGGATAATGGAAGCCAAAGGCAAAAAAATTGATGTTGATTTTGATGTTGTAGCTGAATAATAAGAGGAACACCATGTACGAAAAGCAAAGTCAAGAAATAGGCATGATGATCATTGAAGAAGCGGCAGATCGCTTCACGGAATGTGGTGCAGCATCAGACTTCTGCATTCAACATATAGGAGCTGCCGTTATATTTGGCGGAACTAATAGGTTGATATTCTCTCTAAAAGTCGGATTTTACTTGGATAAGTCGTATTGCACAGAAAGATTTATTAAAGAGTATGAAGCAAGGTATAACCATGAAAGGAAAGATAATCATGTCAACTAACATAAATCCAGATTACGTTCTTACCAAAACAATGAGCGGCGTACCCATTGCCATTACGAAAGTCATTCAGTGCCGTGGTGCTAACGGCGGAGTGACTGGACACGAGTTCTTGGCTATTCCCAGATATGATAGTGGCGGTACGGGCATAACAGGCGTCAAGACAGAAGACACAAGACGCCCCACACAGTTCAAGGACTTGGAGCAAGAAGCACTTTTCAAGAACATTATTTTTGGGGATGATAAAGATGTCGACGAAGAATCAAGCAGTTAAGACCATTAAGTACCAAGGATGTTGGCATCAGCTACATGCTGAACAAGCCCATCCACAGTCTGCCTTCTTTCTATATGCTCTTTGCAGGTATTACGCCAAGCAAGATGTAGATAATCCCTTTTCGTGGCTTGATTTTAGAACACAATATATGAGAAGGGAAAAAATACGGCGTAAACATCATTATCGGTATTGTCAATATTGCGGTAAAAAAATGCGGATGAAGGGTTCTAAAATAACCCAAAAGCATGTCACTGTTGACCATGTTATACCAATAAGTCAAGGCGGCAAGCGATTCAGTGAATGCAATATGCGATTAATATGCCGTGGATGCAATCAAGAAAAAGCTGATAAAACGCCGTTGCAATATATCGCCTATCTTATGCGAGGTATAAAAATTTCTAAACAACGCACTCATACAATCAGGAAGGTTTATTATTTTTTAATCAGAGCAGCTCTTCCTGTATGGATTGGCAAAGTGTATTGCACTGATGGTGGATGAAAAAAAATCTGCAATTAACCTTATTTTTTTCTTGACTTTTACACATATCTATGATAGGTTACTCTTGTTTTGAAAGTGGAAAACTAACAAAGGAGGATGATGATATGTATAATGTAAAAAATGTTAAAACTTGGGATGGCATGGATGGTGGGGGTATGACTTGCATACTGTGTAAAGATAAGCAACAAATCGCCACATGTCTTGATGAAGGTAACGGCGGTGAAATGATTTTTCGTTGGTTCGATCATACCGCTACGAAACAACCAATGCAAATACAAATGTATGGTTCAACACGTAACGTCCAAATGACGCCGAATGAAGCAGAATTTTATCGTTATGTCACATCTCTACCCCCCGTTGATATGGGATACGGATTGGGGTTATCAAGCATATCTATGGATATGTTTGTAGCAAGGCTGTGCGATGAAAAAGCAAGTCAAGCTCGTTTGAAAAAGTTGTGCCGTACAAAAACATTGGCACATCTACCCAACAAACAATATCAAGATGGAGAGTGGGACGTTTTCAAGGCTAAATTTAACGAATTGGTTAAGAATGCCATTACATCAAGATATGGCGATGGCGTTGTGTTTGCTAATGAAATGATATAATAAAATCATAAGGAGATAATATCATGAACGCAAAATTTTACCGAGCGGATAGTTATTCGCTATGGTTTGTGGTGCGTTGTGAAAATAAACGTCAAGCACGTTCAGAAGGCGTGGCAGAATTCGGACGTGGACGAGTTAAGAGTGTTACTCGTGCATCGCAGGCTGATATAAATTATTATAAGGCACAAAAAGGCGAAGATTGCTTTGATTAAGACTCTGTACAGTGCAATCTACATGCAGAAAGGAACATAATCATGGGTAATGGACTTAAAAGGTTGGCGGCATTATGCGGTGGAATCAAGGTAAAAGATAATAAAAGTGTTGCGGAATATGACAAGGACGGTGTTCTTACAAAGGTAGTTCGCAAAAAAACCACCCATTCACATATCAATGAGAAGAGTAGCAGACAGGATGACAGCAACAAATAATGACAAGCAACACATGAAAGATTATGATGAACGAATACAAACATAAAGACTGCCTTACGAGACTACTTAACAAAAGCGTTGACGACTATGTAGCGAAATCCTTCAAGGATCAAGACCGCAATTCTCCAGTAATACTCGTTCTTAAAACACTATTCAATGAACAGCACAACTCGTATATCAACCAGATTCTATTCATGAACGACGATGTAGTTGCCCATGATGATGTCAAACGCTATATGCGTATTGCTAAGTCACTGGGGTTCTGTACAGTGAGTGAGTTTCCCTTCATAAGTTTCGACGGCAAAGACCTCACTCATGATTATATGTATTTACTGTGGCGGGAAGAAAACAACATTCTGCTCAAGATAGAAACAATGCAGGATGCTAAACTTGTCGCCAGAGCAGCTTTTTACTACAATTGGCAGACGAACAGTGGTGTAGAATATGCCCCGCACATCTTTGGAGATGGACATTACGCACCAAGCGGGGTCTGGATAGGCGAGAATGACGCTACAGAGGCTTTAAAGCATAAATTGATACTTATGAGTGAAAACGGACATTTTGTCACCCCATGGGTCAAAGCACCGTACATTTCATTCAAATCTTATGCCGAAAGAAAACAAAAGGATGAAATTGTTACGCAACGCATTGAGAGCTTGCCTAAAAAGTTGAGAAATATTATAACATAGGGGGTTTATATGGTATTTGTTGTTGTAGTGTTGTTAATTGTTGCATTTCTTGTGGTTAGAGACGCTGATTGTATGAAATTGCTCACGCTCATAGGACTAGGGCTGATATTGTTTGGTTCCTTGACAAACATTATAATCACGATACTTGTGCTGTTGGGGTTGTTAGGTATGGGATACACATTATGGCAAATCGGTAGTTACCTTGCAAAAAAATGGGGGGAAGAAGAAACAGAACAAGCTAAAAATCCCAAGCGTCACCAGATGATTAAAGACGTGGATGAGCTACTTAAAAAATAGGTGTTATTATGGCAGAATGTATTATGATTGGTGGTTTTCTATTAGCTGCACTGACATGTGCTTTAATGATTCTCGCCATTCCCTTCTTCGTAGGGGATTGTGATTTATTCCCCGTGGTTATAAGTGTCATTGTAGTAGCGATATATTTTAATGTTTTTACTTATTTAATGATTGCAACCTTTTTTCTACCACTCGTTTGGTTGATATTGCGATTCATTGTATATTATCTGCGAAATCTGCAAAAATAAATTTCATTTTTTTCTTGACTTTTTAACTTCTTTATGGTAGTCTTGTATTCAGAAAATGAAAAGTTAATTAAAGGGGGTTATCGTGGACGTAAAATGGACAGATGAAAGAGCTAAACAGCTTGACTTGCTTGAAGGTTTACTAATGGACTTGGAAATGCTTGACCGTGGTAGTAACTTTCTTTCTCATACGCAAGAGTGCATTGAGACCGCCACGCTCCTCAGGAAGCTGGATTTAGATAAACTTGAGGAAAGTTTTTTAGGTTTTCTCAAAGAGCTATGCAGGACGGAAAGAATAGAGAAAGCAGCTATTGATAATGTTCATAAAGCATCATCACCTGCGACCAAGAAAGACGACCAAAAAGATAAAGCAATTGTTATAGATTGGATTTAAAAAGTATATAACCATAAACTGAAAGGAATGATATCATGTCACAAAAACCAATCGAAATGATTAAGGAATTTGACGAACTCAATGTCACGCTTAAAATGCAAAAGTTGAACACGGCAGGACAATATGCGGAAATCCGAGAAGAAGAGCAGGCTATATTGGACGCTTACAGGGGCAATTCCAATTTTCGCAGACATTGTTCTGTCGTTGGAGTAATGGACGACATAGCCATCGTTCAAGATGATGACTCATACCACCCAATGGTAAAAGAACATGGACAGTGGGTTAGGGTGGGCAGATATTATCCCACTGTTCATTTGGCCATACTGGGAGCGTTGGGTTATAAATATGACGGACTAAATTCGCAATTTGATTATTTTGCCATGAGAATGCTTGGTATTAATCCAGCAGAGTAGCCATTAATAATATACTCAAAACAAGGGAGCGAGATAAATGCAAGCAGAAATGATACGACGTGGTTTTCTAAATATACAAGCGTGTGTCCCATCCGACTGGACAGACGAGCAAGTTATCGCATTTGCAGAGCAGGACACTCCTTGCGGCACGAAACAAGGCTGGCATATATGCAAGCAGGGATGTGACGCTCTGGGTGGTATGCCCGAACGTAATCCATGCACTGATAGAGATGGGTTTGTTCATATTCTATTGAATGCTTAGTATTAAAGGATGGCTAATGAAAAAGAGACATTGTCCAAGTTGCGTTCACTGGTGGTTCAACCGCATGCGGCACGGATGTAATCTTGATCCCGAAAGAAGAACGAATACCAGTGTAGAGATTAGTTCCATGTGGGCGGCTGGCGATTGTGACGACTACGAGCCCGTAAGTCATGCGACTTGCTTATGTCATGAAAAAAGTTGAAATTAATTTCATTTTTTTCTTGACATTCAAGGAATTCTATGCTAACATTGTATTCAGAAAATAGAAAAAGGTCTAACAATAAAGGAGGTCGCTATGAACACAAAGTTTGATTTAGATGAGGTACTGTATTCGCACGAGAATTTTGCCAAGGAAATTAAGGAAGGCATGGAAGCAAAGAAACAGGCTAAAATGCTCAAGGCCGAAGACACATTTTTCATTAACATGCTTTTGAAAGAATATGTTCAGTATAAAGACTCGGCTGATGACAAATACGTTAGTTATCTTCAATTCATGTTGAGAAAAGAAGTTGAAGTACCGGGCGTACAAAAAGTACAACCTGAACTTGAGATTGAATATGAAACTTGAACAATTTATCAACCACCCCGGCGTTACCATGGCAGAAAAGGGGCATCTCGTTTCATTCTGCTATAACCAAGAAACCGTTTTTGATAAAAAATGGGATGAAATAACGAGAGCTGCCCGTGGCATTATCTTTGACCGTGACACTGGTGAACTTCTCGCCCGCCCATGGAATAAGTTTTTCAACCTTGGCGAAATGCCTGAAACCAGACTGGAAAACATCATTAATCTTCAACAGCCCCTATTCGAAAACCCGTTTTTTGTTTCTAAAAAGCTTGACGGTTCACTTGGCATCATGTATTATGATAAATGTGTTAATAATTTTGCCATTGCTACGAAGGGTTCATTTGTGAGTGAGCAGGCACAATTTGCTACGGAATGGGCAAGACATCACATGAATTTGTCCAATATTGATTTTTCCTTCACCTACCTTTTTGAAATCATTTATCCAGCCAACAAGATTGTTGTAGACTATCAGGACAAGGCGGGCTTGGTACTGCTGGGCATGGTGAATAAAGTCACTGGGCAGGAAGTGTCACCATCTTTACTACAAGAGAGTGCCGCAGCAATTAACGTGGAATGTGTCGAGCAGGTGGAGTTTGACAGCATCAGTGCAATTGTCGCCAACTGCGAAACACTCGTCGGCGAGGAAGGTTTTGTGATTACTTTTCTGGGCATTCAGTGTCAAGATAAGGTACAAGATCTCAAGATTAAAATTAAGGGCGAGTGGTACAAAAAGATGCACGCTCTTGTCTCTTCACTGACACCACTGGGGATGTGGCGAGCATGGGAAGTTGGCGGAATACCACGTGATTACCTCATGGTCATTCCCGAAGAATTTAAAGATGCGAGCTTGTCACTGGCAAACGTCATTAATGAGCTGCACAGCGACGAAGCCAGTAGGGTTGAAAACATCTATGAAAAAATCACCACAGAGCTTGGTGGCAATCCCGACATTAAATCTTTTGCCATCAAGTGCCAACAAGAGCATAAATCTGACATGAGCATTCTCATAGGAATATATAAACAGCAAAACGATAAAGTGTGGGATATGATTCATAAAAAGGTCAGACCCACAGGCAATGCATTACCTGACTACCTTAACGACAAAATTGACAAAACATTGTTGAAATGGGTAGGTAGAGTAATATCCAACCAATAGGAGGTAGAAATGATTTGGCCATGTTTTTGGAGCCAACCACAGCGTGTTTGGGGTAAGAAAATAGATCTTAATGATATTTTGGACAAAAGATTAAAGCAAGTATATCGGCATATACCTGATTATTACGGCGATTGCATACCCCACAATAACCCCGACATGTATCCATTTAATGTTGAGGCACAGCAGAATGCTGCACAACAGCAGAATGCTGCACAACAGCAGAATGCTGCACAACAGCAGAAGGCTGCACAACAGCAGCCGAAGAAGAAACAACCCATTCCGTTGCGGCGAGATACACATCAGAATGCAACACAGGATTGGGAGCAAAAGAATATGCCCGCCAGCGATATAGACGGTTCACTGTCATCGCCAGATGCATGGAAAGATACTCAAGATAATGAACCAATAGCAACACAGGGCGACACCATAACGGATGTTGCCACACAGATACAGATGGAAATTCGCAAGACCAACAGAGTCCTGAAAGAAGAGATTGATAATTTGGTCGCTAATCATGACTCTCTCGGACAAGAAGAAGTTTGCAAATCCATGATTACAGAGTGTCTTAACAACGTTGCGACATTCCTGAACGCATTCAGTGCAGCCGTCGACAGGGTGTTTGCCCACGAGATGGATGATGTAAGGGTGGTTCAATTGCAAACCGCCATCCAGCAGCACAAGATTATCATAGATAACACATTGAATAAATATGCCAGAATTGGCGACGCCGATACGGCGTGCGACGGCAATGAGCTGCTGGACATTTACCGTTCACTGTACGGATTTAACATGCGTATTGATGGGCTGTTCACTGACATTGTAAAGCACGGCTGCCCTGATTATATCGCCGATGTCCTGAAGTCAAGCGGGCATGTCACTGACTATAAGTTTGTTGACAAGTCCGACACAAAAATGCTCTTGGTTAAAATCCCTGAAAAGCTCTTTAAACACAGCGGATACAAGAGCGTTGAGCCCATGATGGAAAGA
>CAZOVB010000074.1:0-21254 GCA_964583095.1 uncultured Planctomycetaceae bacterium | reverse complement strand
CCCAGCGGGGGCGCCTGGACGCGGTGTTCGTGACAGCCCACGCAGGAAACCGTCTCGCCGGGCTGGACTTCCACCAGGCTCTGCATGCGCTTGATGCACTCGTCGTTTTCATCCAGGGCGACGAAGAACAGGGGCCTGTTGGCCGGGGCCTGGAAGTGGGCGGAGCCGTCGGCTTCGACCGGGATGGTGCCAAGGACCCGTTCGAACATCCAGACGTTCCGGCTGGTGCTTCCGAGGTTGTCCTTGTCCCAGAGGGGTTTAACGCCCCAGGGCAGCAGCTCCATGACCAGCAGCTTGCGGATGGCGCCGGGTTGAACCTTCTCCATCCGCCGGCCCAGGGCGACGTCCTGGAGGACGAAGGTCCCGGTGGTCTTGCTCAGATCGACGCGGGAGGGGATGACTTTCTCCCGGGGCCTGGGCACCAGGGGCTGGACCTCGTGAATGGCCTCGTTCATCCCCTCGAGCTGGAAGAGGGTCTCGTAGTTGCCCTGGCCGTCCATGAGGACCAGGCTCTGTTCCACACAGGCCAGAAAGCAGTCTTCGCTGAAGGGGTAGGGGTCGCGCCAGCGCCACTGTCGCTTGCCGGCCGGCGGGCTGACCTGTTCCATGGCTCCCTGCTGGTCGGGCCCGGCCTCGGGACGGATGCGGGCGATCATGCCGCTTCGCAGAGCGTTGCCGTGGAATGCGTTGATGATCGAAACCACGGCGTTGGAGTCGGGGATCGGCTTGGCGTCGATGAACAGCCAACTCCTGGACTGATTGGCAAATTCCTTGGGCCCGCCGATGATCTTGTACTGCGTCAGGCTGTTGCCGTAGTAGGTCATCGCGCCCGTGCCGTCGGGGTTGACCGTCCAGAGATGATGGAAGGCGGTCAGGGCGCGTTCGGTATATTCCCATCGCGTGAAGAGGATCCGCCCGTCGGGCATGGGCCAGGGGGCGCTTTCGTGTTCGACATTGGCAGAGAGGCGCCGCATGTTCTTGCCGTCGGCGTCGCAGCGGTAGAGCACGGCCACGGGGGTCACCCAGCAGCCGACCCAGCAATGGCAGCGGTCCGATGAAAAGACGATATCCCCGTCGGGCAGGTAGATCGGGTCCAGGTCGTTCCAGTCTCCCCCGGTGAGCTGTGTCAGTCCCGTGCCGTCGGTGTTGATCCGGTAGAGGTGGTGTTTTTCGCTGCCGGCCTTGCGGTAGCTCATCACGATGCGCTTGGCGTCATGGCTCAGGTGCGGATAGCGGATGGCGCCCTTGGGGTCCTGGTAGATGACCTCCAGGTGCCCCGTGCGGAGGTTGAGGCGACAGAGCCAACTGGGGCCCTTGTTGTAAAGCGTGCGTTCGGGCTTGCCGCAGGTATAGCCGAAGGGGCTGTAGTAATGGTCGCCGGCCCGGCCTCGAACGGCGAAGAGCACTTCTTCCACGTGCTGCATGGGGCCGGCAAGGGCTTGGCGCAGGAGGGGGCCATCCAGCGTCGCCCGGCCTGTGAGGTCTTCGGCGGAGATATCGACGCTCGCGGGGGGCTCATCGGCCTGGGTGGGGTCGGTGAGGCCCTCGGGAACTACGGGTTGCTCCTGGGCCGATGCCTGGAGGCAGAGCAGGGCGAGGGTCAAGCAGAGCAGGAAGGTCCATTGGCGATTGTGGTTCATGTTCAGTCTCCCGTGACATGCAGCGCGGAGGGGTTCTCTCCGCTGAAACGATTATACCCCCATGCGGTATCGGTCAAAAGGTTTAATAACGATTTCCGGCCGGATTGGCGAGCCAGGCTAACTGCGTTTTCGTCGTGCGTAATCGCTGGGGGAGATGGAGGTAACGCGTTTGAACAGGCGACTGAAATAGTAGGGGTCGCTCACGCCGACGCGGTAGGCGGCTTCCTTGACGCTGTCGCCCCGGGTGAGGTACTCGCAGGCGCGGTTGACGCGAAGGCGCAGGAGAAACTGGTGGGGAGGCAGGCCGGTGAACCGGCGGAACCGCATTCGCAGCAGGGAGTAACTCACGCCTTCCTGGCGGGCGAGATCCTGGAAATCCCAGTCGCGCTGGGGGTTGGCGCGTATACAGGCCAGGATTCGCTGGAGGATCTCCTGTCCGTCGCCTGCAGGGGCAGGGGAGGCTGGGAACATCCCGTCGAGAAGATGGTGGAGCAGGCCGGGCATCTGCCTCTCCCGTTGCAGATTCTGGGAACGGCCCAATCGTAGCAATTTGTCGAATGCCTCGGGTATCTCGGTCTCATCCGGCAGGGATCCGACGGTCTGGCCGGTCGGGAATCTCCCCTCGGTCGAGGCCTGCTGAATGGCCGGTCCATCAAACGAGCACCAGTGGACAAGCCACGACTCGTACCTCTCGGGCTGATAGCCAAAATCCTCGTGCGGGCTCAGCAGCCAGTAGCTGCCCTTTCGAATCTTTCTTTTGCCGAGCAATTGCGCGTCGAGGGTTCCCGAGCCCCCGGCCAGCAGGGCCAGGATGAACCGGTGGACGATGCGAGGCCTGTCGCCACTGCGGCGGCGATAGTAGGCCGCGTCGGCCCGGCCGCAGGCCAGAACGCGGATGCCCATTGAGAGCATGTCGTCCCGGCCATGGAAGAAGCGGGTGAAGCTGTTTGTCATTTTGTCCATCATAATTGGCAGAAGTTCCATGTTCAAGCAGCTCCAGGTCGCGTAGGTTTCAAGACTCGAAAAAACCTTTGCCCTCCAGGAGCAGGCCATGACAGATACATCGCGACCCAACATTGTTTTCATCGCCCTGGACGACATGAATTCCTGGCTGGGGTGCATGGGCACCAACCCCGACGTTCAGACGCCTCACATGGACCGCCTGGCCTCGCAGGGCACGCTGTTCACCGGGGCTTGCTGTCCCTCGCCGGTCTGCAATCCATCGCGGACGGCGATCATGACGGGCATGCGCCCCTCGACGACCGGCTGCTATCTGCTAAGCGACCACCTGCGCGAATCTCCCGCCCGGTTCAATGGGCCTCCCTTCCCGCTGCACATGCGCAACCAGGGCTACGAGACGATGATGGCCGGCAAGATCGACCACTTCGGCGAGCCGGTGGCGGTGGCCGCCCTGCAAAGCTTCAACACGTACATGTGGTGCCGGACGGGGACGAACTTCGGTGGCCAGCAGATGGGCATGCACTCGCGTCACCGGCAGTGCATGACCGATGCGCCGGGCTTCTACACCTGGGCAGCCCACTGGGGCCCCCTGGATAAAGACCAGGCCCGGGAGCTTGCCGACACGCACACCGCCAACTGGGCTTGCGAGCAGTTGGCCCGAGACTACGACAAGCCGTTCCTACTGGCCGCGGGGTTCCACAGGCCTCACCTGCCGCTGATCGCGCCGCAGAAGTTCTTCGACATGTACGACCCGGACAAGCTCACGCTGCCCGAGACAGGTCCGGACGACATGGGCGAGATGCCCCACTTCGCACGCCAGGTCGCGCTGACCGGCTACCAGGACAACGGCGGGGGCCAACATCGAAGCATTGTCCAGGCCGGCAAGCAGAGGGAGATCCTCCAGGCGTACCTGGCCTGCATCAGCTACGCCGACGACTGTATCGGCCAGGTCCTCGACGCCCTGGAAAACAGCCCGCACGCCGAGAATACGATCGTCGTGCTCTGGTCGGACAACGGCTACTCGTTGGGCGAGCATTTCCACTGGAAGAAGTGGTCGCTCTTCGAGGCCGGCTCCCGCGTGCCGCTGATCATCAAGGTTCCCGGCGCGCCGGCCGGACAGGTCTGCAAGGCCGGCGTGGACTTCACCGACGTGTATCCCACGCTGGTGGACCTTTGTGGACTGGAGGACCCGGGCCACCTGGAAGGCCAGGGCCTCACACCGCTGCTGCTGGGAAAGGAGGAAGACCGCGACAGGCCGGGACTGACCAGCTTCGGGCCCAACAATCACTCGCTGCGGACCGGCCGTTACCGTTACAGCCGATACGCCGACGGCAGCGAGGAACTCTACGACATCCAGGAGGACCCGCGGGAGTTTCGCAACCTGGCCTCCAGTGCCGATCACGCGGAAGTCAAGGCCTGCCTGGCCCGCTGGGTGCCCGAGGAGCCGGCTGGGGCCCTGAATTCGGTTCCCGCCCCGGGCGGCTCGCTTCGACTCAAGGCCGGCGAGCAGGTCTGGTTCCGCGGCGTCGAGGCCGGCTTCGACCACACCCGGGTCCGCATGCGGGCGAAGGTGCGCGCCCGGGGCGACGGGCCCATCGTGCACCACGGCGGGTTCTTCGCCCGCTACGGGCTGTATGTCAAAGACGGCCGGCTGGGAATGGGCATCGCCTCGGTTCGCGAGCCGCTGCGATGGGACAAGCTGGATCCGTGGACGTGCGACATCCAGGCCGATGAGCCGTTGGGGAACCAGTGGGTCGAGGTCGAGGGCGTCATCGAGGCCGATGGGCGCATGAAGCTGCTCGTCGATGGGCAGGAGGTCGCGACAGGCCAGGCCGAGGGCTCCCTGGCGATTTATCCTTCCGGACTGATGGAAATCGCGAAATACACGATGGACAAGTACCCCGCCGTAGGGGATCTGGAGCGATGCGAGCGGTTCCCGGGCGAGGTGGAACACGTGCGGGTGGATTACGGAGAGTAGAGATCTCCCGGCCCGGTGAGGTCGGGGGGGAGCCGGGGCGGGCTTGGGCAAGAAAAAGGCGGACGCGGGAGACTGGCTCCGGCGTCCGCCTTTTTGATCTTCCTCGGGGTGCTTACGACGACTTGGCGGGCAGTTTGCCCTGTGCGTGGTAGTCGTAGAACGTCGTGTAGTTGCGACGCAGGTAGCCGCCGGCCGAAACTCGAACGCCGTTGAGCACCGCACCGAGGATGTGGGCGCCGACGCGTTCGAGGTTGTCCCGGCATCGTTGCACCAGGCCGTAGGTGTTGTCCCCGGCCCGGACGACGAAGACCACGCCGTCGCTGAGGCCGGCCAGGATGCTCGCGTCGGTGACGACCATCGAGGGCGGGCCGTCGATGATGACCTGGTCGAACTGACCGCCCATGTCTCGAAGCAACTGCTTCATCTGCTCGGAATCGAGCAACTCAGCCGGGTTGGGAGGCAGGGGCCCGGCGCCCATGACCCAGAGTCCGGGTTCGACCTCGGCGGTGAGATCTTCCCACTTGCCCTCTCCGACCAGTGCGCTGCTCAGGCCTCCCTCGGGGCAGTTGGAGAACAGGCGGTTGATCGCGGGCTGACGGAAGTTGGCATCGACGAGGAGCACCTTTCGGCCACCGGCGGTCATGGTTGCGGCGATGTTGGTCGCGATGGTGCTCCGGCCATCTTCGGGCGATGCGGAGGTGACCAGGAGGGTTTTTCGGTTTTCGGCCGGCCCGGAGAAGAGGATGTTCGTCCGGATTTGACGGAACGCCTCGCTGATCAGCGAGTTGGGGTTGGTCAGGCCGGCGAGGCGAACGTCCTTGATGTCGTCGTCGATATCGTCCATGTGGGGGACCATGCCCAGCAGGGGCAGGTCGACGCGTCGGGCCAGGTCGGAGGGGGACTTGACGGAGGAGTCGGTGAACTCCAGCAGGAAGGCCAGGCCCACGCCCAGGGCCAATCCGAGGAATACGCCCAGGGGAACCATGATCATGTACCGTGGGCTGGAGATTTCATCGGGGGTTCTGGCCGGCTGGCTGAGGCTCATAGGCTCGAGGACGCGGCCTTCGCCGGCCATCAGGTTGAAATCCATCAACGTGGTCTGGAGGCGGTTGTACTGGTCCTGCATGTTCTCGATATCCTGTTCGAGTCGGACCACGCGGACCATTTCTCCGGCAATGCTCTCGAGCTGCTCTTCCTTGATATCGACTTCGTCTTCCAGCTTCTCGATGTAGCTCAGCGCGTCGGATTGGAGCATGGCGTATTCATCCAGCAGGGCCTGGGCTTCGCGCTGCTCGACCTCGCTCTGCTTGCTGTGGAGCTGGTCCATAGCGGTATCCCATCGGGCCTTGGTGGCGATGACCTGCCGGTGGTTGTTGCCGTAGGCCTTCTTGAGGGCGAGATACTCGCGTTCCAGTCCGTCGGCCTGGAGACGCAGGTTGTAGACGACGGGGTTGGCCTGGACGCGGGTATCCACCGCAGCCGATTGGACAAGCCGGCCGTTCTGTTGGAGTTGCTGATACTCGCGGAAGGCCCTGGAGAGGCGATCATATTCCACCTGGGCTTCGAGAAGTTTCTCGCTTCGGGAGGCGATCTCTCGCTTGAGCAGGTCGGCCCGGTCGGTAAAGCCGCCGATCTTGCTGCCTTCATTGTTGGCGTTCTGGAGTTCCCGCTTGGCGGCGATCAGATCGTCCTGAAGTTCTTTTTGTTCGGCGTCGAGTGCGTTGCGTACCCGGTCGGTGGTGCCCACGGCGCTGGTGAGACTGGCCTGGACGGCGGCCCGGGAGATTTCGTTGACGATAACGGGCAGGTCGTCCTTGAAATGTTCGCCGTAGCCGTTCATGGAGACCACGATGAACAGCGATTTGGGCGAGGGCGATACCTTGACTACCTCCATGAGCTTTTCAACGACGCGCCCGCGGTTCTTCTTGTACCAGGTGGTCTGCTGGAAATCGTCGGTGCGGGAGGCGGCCTGCATGACCGACGGACTGAGGATCTCCTGTGCGCGGGTGTTGAGGATGTGTTCCTGCGTCTGGGAGTTGACATTGGCGAAGGAGATCACATCGGGTTCATCCGGCTTGGGGGTGTTCATGCGGACCAGGACGAAAGCTTCTGCCTTGTACCCGGGCAGGAGCTGACGCCAGAGGATGGTCCCGCCGACGAACAGGCCGGTGATGACCGCGAGGATCAGTCCGATCAGGATTTTCCGCTTACGAAGGACGCGGAAGAAGTCTTTGCCTGTAAATCCGCCGCCGGTGGTGGCCGGGGCGGGGGAGGGAGCCGACCGCGCGATCTGCGGGGCCGCTTCTCGTGTTTGCAGTTGCCTCATTTTTGAACTCCTTGTGAGGATCAGGAATTGTCCTGGGAGGTTCGCTGTTTCTCTTGCACTCGTTGGAGGCCTTGCTCAACCTGGCTTTTGACCTTCGGGTCCTCCTGGATCCGCGGGTCGTTTTTCGCCCGGGTGTACTGGTCCTGGGCCTCGGGGTACCGCTGGAGTTTCTCGTATACCAAACCCATATGATACCGCAAAAGCGGCTTGGGGTCTTGGGCAAATCGGATTGCCCGCTCCATTGGATCCAGGGCTTGCTGGGCCTGATCGGTCTTGACCAGTGCCCAGGCGTAGGTGTCCAGGATGTTGGCGTTTTCCGGGGCCATCCGGGCGGCGCGGCGGGCGTAGGGCAGCGCCTTGGCCGGCTGATTCTTGTCCTCTGCGTAGAGATACGCCAGGTTGTTGAGCAGATTGGGCGACTCGTTGCCCATTTCGATGGCCTGGAGATACGCCTTCTCCGACGCATCGAACTGTCCGAGGTGGTACAGGGCCATCCCGAGTTCCTGGTACAGGGCTGCCTGAAGCTGGGAACCTTCCGGAGCCAGTTGAAGGGCTTTTTCCAGTTGCTTGCGGGCGTAGGCGGGATCCATGCCCGGCGATCTCATATGGGCGTTGCCCACCAGGCGGAGCCAGAACGGGTCGTCCTCTCGCAGGCCCACCCAATCCCGAAGTTGCTGGAGCATCGCACTGCGGTCCTGCCAGGAACGGGCGATCAAGCTCACGATGGTTTCCAGATCGGCCGACTCGGCCTGGCCGATCGCCTGGACGAAGGTTTCTTTCGCCTCGTCCATTCGGCCGGTCTTGGCCAGGGCGGTGGCTTTGTAGGCCAGAAGGTGCCTGTTCAGAATGGAATTATCCTCGATGCTGCTTCGGTAGAGTTCCAGGAGGTCTGCGGCGCGGCCCGAGGCGAGCAACGCATCCAGAAGCTGGGCCCGGACAGCCGCGGATTCCGGGGCCAGTTCGACTGCCTGATTGAGCTTGTCGAACATGGATTGCTGGTATCGGGCCGCGACACGGGTTCGGTTTTCCTGCAGGGCTTCGTTCATTCTCGACTGGTAACTGCTTGCGTGGCGGAGGACGAAGTTCACTTCCTGGGGGAAGACGCGAATGGCTTCGCTGACCGTCTGGTCGAAGTCGGTCCAGTTGCCCCGACGTTTCTGCAGGTCCAGCAGATTGCGGTAGGCTTCCTTTGAGGGATTGGATTTGATCTGGGTCTGGTAGAGCGCCTCGGCCCGGGCGAGCTGGTTGCCGGCCTGGTAAAGCTGAGCCAGGCGGAACAGGACAGCGGGGCTTTCCTGGATGCCCCGGGCTTTTTCGACGGCCTCGATGGCCCGGTAGAGATCTCCGAACTGCTCCTCAAGCTCGGCAAGGGCCAACAGCGGCCCTGGATGGTCGGGCAGGGCCTTTGCAGCCTGTTCGAGAAGCTCCCGCGCCCTGGAAACATGTTGTTGCTGCTGCGGGTCCCGGGCCTTGGCCGCCTGTACCTGCTGGATGTGCGCCCGCATGATCAGTTTCCATGCCCGGTCCTGGTCGGTGCCGTCGGGCTGGGCGTCGATGCCATCTCGCGCCTCGTCGTACATGCCGGCGTTGATCTGGTAAGTGATGAGCGTCCGGCCCAGGCCGGTTCGGACATCCTCGTTGTCGGCCTGTTCCAGGGCCTGCTGGAGCAGTTGGGTCGCCTGGGACCACTGGCCTCGGGAGGCGAGGGTCCGGGCGCGGATCTCCAGCAGTTCGGGACGATCGGTGAACTTGGGGTTTTCCAGGATGTTGTTCAGGACATCCTGGGCATGCTGCGGGTCGGTGGGGCGAACAACGTCCACGTAGGCCAGACGGACGGCCAGGTCCCCTTCTTCTCCGGCGGCCCGCATGAAGCGGGTATAGAGGTCCTGCATCTTGTCCCGCTGTCCGGAACGCATGAGGTATTGGCCTACCACGACGAACGCTTGGAGCTTGTCCGGTGCGTTCTGGAAATACTGCTGGTAGGTCGTGTCGGCCTGTTCCTTCCGGCCGGCCTGTTCGTACAACTGGGCCAGGCGGAGCGTGTTGGAAGCGTAATCCGGGTTGTCGCCGGCGCGTCGCTGGAAGCTCTCTCGCAGGCGGATCATCTCTTCGCGGTCGGCGGTTCGGCTCTGGAGAGCCATCCATTCCAGGGCGATGGACAGATCGTTGGGAGCTACCCGGTGGGCGCGGATCAGCCACGTGCGGACATCTTCACTGTCGTTGCTGATCTTGGCCAGGCGGAGCTTGGTCTTGACGGCGTCGGGGTAATTCTCGTCGTGTTCCAGGGCCTTGGAGATATTGTCGTCGGCCTGGGAGATGTAGCTTTCGGATTGTTCGGGGCGAAGCTGGGCCAGTGTGAGGTAGCACAGGCCTGCCTGGGTCAGGGAGTATTTGGGGGCGACTCCCTCGCGAGCGGCGCGTTCGAACCGGTCGGCGGCCTGGAAGAGCAACTGGTCGGCCTGGCGTTTGTCCGAGTCGCTGGGTTGATCCTGCAGCAGCGCCTGGGCCTGGGCTTTAAGGACCATGGCCGGGGCGACGCGACCGCGATTGTTGAGCGTCTGGGCCTGCTGGGCCTTGTTGGCCCACTGCATCGCCTCGGGCCAGTCCTGCCGGTCCAATGCAGCCTGGAGGGAGACCTCGATGACCTTGGTGTTTTCGGGGGCCTGCTGTTGCAGTTGGGCCAACAGCTCCTGGGCTTGCTCGGTCTTCTTGAAGACCTTGAAGAGCTGGTAGCGTTGCAGGTCCAACTGGAGTTTCTCTTCGGGGTCCTCGGTTTTCTCGGCCCGTTGGGTCAGGTCCTGCAGTTGGTACTGGTAGAGTTTTTCACGGTCCGGGTCTTCGGTGATCTTACGAAGCACCTTGAGTCGGCTTTCGTCGGGATTGGCCTGGATGGCGCGGTCGATCAGGGCCAGGAGCTTGTCCTTCTGGCCGGTTCGGGTATAGACCTGCTGGAGAGTGGCAAAGATCACCGTCTGGGAGGGGTCCTGTTGGTAGGCTTCTTCCAGGAGGGCGACGGCCTCTTCCTGTTTCTGCTCCTCGATGAGGTCCTGGGCCTGGCGGATAATATCTCTGCCGCCCGAATCGAGCTGCTGGACCATCTGTGTTGCAGGAGTGAAGTCCGGCCAGCGGGAGGCGATGGCCTTTGCCAGTTGAAGGGCCCGGCGAACGTTTCCCTGGGCCCGTTCGTAGTAGGCTTCCATCATCAGTACGCCCCGAGAGGAACCGACTTCCGGGAGGCTTCGCAGGTACAGCAGGACCTGGCGGGCCTTGGTGGGCGACTGCTGGGCGAGGTGGAGTCGGAAGAGCCGATTGCCCAGGGTCAGGATTCGGCCCAGGTCCTTGCGATCTGCACTTCGGAGGCTCTCGAAGGCGGTTTCGAAGTGTTTGACGGCCTGTGGGATATCCTGCTGGGCCAAAGCGAGTCGGCCGGGGATGGCAGCGTCTTCTCCGGTGAATTCGACGTTCCGATTTTCCTCTTTGAAGGCGTCCATGTGCTTGCGGGCGTTGGCGATGGCTTCGCTGCGCTGCTGATCGGTCGTCGCCAGGGCCATCTCCGACCAGGCATTGGCCAGCTCCTTGTGCAGGTTCTGGACGCTGCGCTGGGCGATCTGCTTTCGGATGATGTCGAGCTGTCCGTTTTCCAGGAGGTCCTGAATGGATTCGAGACCCTTGCCCAGAACCGCGATGTAGTCCTCGTAGGTCTGGGCGGAGGTCTGGTTATCCTCCTGCGAGGCACGGACCTGGGCAAGTCGTACCCAGGGCCGATGGGACGTCGGCTCCATCCGGGCGGCCTGTTGGTAGAGTTCGGCGGCCTTTTCGATTCTGCCTTGCTGACGATGGAAGACTCCCAGGTGCAGAAGGACCAGGAAGTCTTCGGGTTCGTAGCTGGAGGCCTTTTCGTACTGCTCCTGGATTCTTCTTCGCAGTTGGACCATGGTCAGGACCTGCTGCTGGGTACGTTCCAGTTGCCGAAGCAACTCGGCGTAGCGGACATGGATTCCGGCGGAGTCTTTCAGTTGCTGCTGGGCTTTTTCCATCAGGCCGATGGCCTCGTCGTAGCGACCCATGTTGAATTCATGTTGGGCGGCATTGGCCCAGATACGGTAGTCGTCGGGTTTGAGCTGGAGAGCCTTGGCAAAGGCTTTTCGTGCCTCGGCGTCGTATTTCTGCGGATCGGGGGCTTTGGTGGCCTTGATGGCGGCAGAGCGTGCGAAGCGATGCTGGATGTCGGGCTGGTCGGGGTTCTCTTCGAGGACTTCCGGGGCCTCGTCGTAGGTGGTATTGATATCCCCGACTTGGCCCAGCCTGTCGAGATAGTCCGGCCAGACCGCCTGGAGGAGGCGCTTACGGGCTTCCATGTGATCCGGGGCGTCGATGATGATGTTCTGGAGTCGCACGATCCCGTGGGCCCCGCGAAGCTCGTTTCGCTTGTTGAGGGGCAGGTCCTCGACCTCGTTGGCCATGCGAAGGCTGACATTGGCGTACTTGAATCGGCGGCGGATTCCCTCTTCGCCGGCCAGGTCTTCCTTGTCGGTGCGACGAATCGCCAGGCCGTACTGCTCCTGGGCGTCTTCCAGGTTGCCCGCAGCCAGGGCCTTGTCGCCGGCGGCTTCATACTTGGCCGGGTCCTTGTGGCTCAGGTAGTAGTATCCCGCAGCCAGCCCGGCGATAATCAGGACGCCTGCGGCGATCAGGACAGCAACAGCGGTACGGTTCAATTTGCGTTTGGCCATTTACTCACTCTCACAGTTCGGGGATTTGGTAAGGGTTCTCCCGAGCTTGCTTCGATCTATCGGGGCGAAAAGTTCGTTGGAATCAGGAATCGCTGTTCAGCGCATCGGCGGTTTCGGCGGTCGGAAGGTTCCGCACCAGGTCCGGCAGGATGCTTTGGATGAATTCCTGGGCTCGGCGGTTCGATTCTTCCGGGCTCTGGATCTCGCCACCCCCGATGGGTCCGAATTGGATCTTGGCGAAGTAGCAGTGTTCGATCCAGACGCTCTTCATCTTGACGCGAACGTCCCACCAGTCGTTCTCGGGTTGGCCATTCACGACGAAGATGTAATATTCCGAGCGCAGGAGATTGTATTGCTGGATGCCCCGGACCACCTTCTGGTTGAACATCACCCGTTGGAAGGGGACCGGGTCGGGCCAATGTTTCCAGCCCTCGGGCAGTTGCCTGGAAGGGATGGCCAGTTCGACCGGGTCCGACTGGATGCCGGTAATACCCGCTACGCCCCGGCATCGCTCCGGGATGTGCGGGACGGTGTCGGCCCCGCCGTTGTAGAAATAGACATCCAGGTACCACCGGTCGTAGGGGGAGGGGTTTTCTTCGTCGGCCCGGCTGTCGAAATACTGCCTTCGCAGGTACCAGTTGCTCTTTCTTTCGTCGTAGCGCATTTCGTCGAAGGTCGACCCGATCTTGAGCGGTTCCAGGGTGCTCTTGGGGATCGGGATGTCGCTGCCGGGAACCATCTTGTAAAAGCCGTGGTTCTTGGGAAGCGAGAGCAGGCGGAAGTCCTGGCTGATCGAACCGCCAGGGGGCCAGGGCAGGCCCTTTTTGTTGAGCACGATTCCCATGGTCTCGACGGCGATGCCCCAGAGGACGGCCGTGGCCATCAGGACCACAGTGGCAATGAGAAACGGTTTGTCCCGCAGCAGCTTGGCCAGCGGGCTTCTCTTCGGTGAGGCCGGGGTCGTTTGGGCTTTGTCGTTGCTCATGATCTGCCCGCCTCGGAGGAAGGAGAGGGGTGGGTCTGGGCTGGTTCCGGGTTGTCGGTTTGGTCTGCATCCTCGTCTTTTTCCTCGACGAAGATGACCGAAAGGACCAGGCTGATCAGCCAGAAGATTCCCGCTGCGGGGATCAGCATCAGCATTCCCAGGAAGGTGTGCATGAAGTCCTTGCCCAGCTCGGGTTTGTCCACCGCGTACATCGAGGAGGTGATGGTCACACGGAGGATGTTGCAGAAGACCGCGACGGGAACGATCGACAGCACCAGGACGATCCGCTGCCAGAGGGGTCTTTCCACGATGTAGGCCCAGGCGACGCCCAGGGCGGCAAAGGCCATCAGCGAGCGGACGCCGCTGCAGGCTTCCGCCACGGTCAGATCGTAGATCTCGCCGCTGACCGACTGGATCTGCATGTTGCTCTGGTCGATATCCACGCCCACCCCCGCAAGGGTCAGCAGGATTGCAGAGGTCTTGGCCGCCAGGTTCTGAAGCGGCAGGGCGATGCGTTCGTACATGAAGTCCGACATCGGGAAGGCGAAGATCAGGTAGAAGATCGGCACGCAGGTGAGGATGGCCAGCCGGGTCCCGGCCTGGAACCAGACCAGTCCCAGCAGGATGACGGGGATGGCCAGCCTCGCCCCGTAGCCGAAGCTCAGGACCGCGTACATGTAGAACATCATGGCCATGCCGGCGAGCATCACCGCCAGGCCCAGGTAGTTGGACCTTCGGGGAACGGTGAACAGTTCGTGGCGCCGCTGGTAGAGCAGAAACAGGCTGAACAGGGGGATTACGAATCCGTGTGTCCAGTTGGAATCGTGGATCCACTTGACGGCCATCTGCCGGTACTGCCACCACGTCAGGGCGACGAACGCCGCGGTCAGGACGAGGATTTTGATCCACCCCGCAGCCGAAAGCAGCGGCGCGGTGTCACGCTGCGACGCGGTCTCGCTGACCATGTCCACCAGGCTGGCCCCTTGCCGGGTCTGGTTTGTCGTCTCGCGTGTCATGTCGCCTGGGGAAGCAGGGCTGGCTTACCAGCGTTTGAAACGGGTCGAATCGTGCCAGTCGCCGTTGAGGTCCAGCGGCTCGGCGAAGTTGCGGTCGTAGATGAAGCCGAATCCGTAGGTCATGCGGAAGGCGTTGCGGAAGACGGCCATGAAGGACGCCCGCCAGTTGGTCCCGACGGCCAGCATATCGTTGGGCTTGAGATAGTAGTCCTGCTCTCTGCCCTGGTAGATGCCCTCGAGGTCGATCGGAATGAACTGCTCCTGGTTGTCATTGATCCGGCGGATCAGGACGGTGTTTTCCGGCCAGGCGATGGGATTGAACCCGCCGGCGGCGGCGATGCCCTGCTTGATGGTCAAATCGCGTCCGGTGAGGGTGAAGACGCCGGGACGGTTGACCTCGCCGGTGACGTAGAACTCGCCGACTTCGAGGATCGGCACCTGGATCACGTCGTTGTCGCGGATGACCACGTTCATCATCGGGTCGCCCTGCTGGAGCTTCTTGACATCGATGGCCACGATCCGCGAGCCGCTGCCCTTGCCCGTGCCGCCGGGGAAGCCGAACGGCGAGCTTTCGCCGGCCGGGGTGGTTCCGTTAGGGTCCGGGGTCTGGACGGTCACGCCGGAATCGTCGCCGGCATCGTCGGTTCCCATGCCGCTGTCGCTGCGAATCCAGCCATCGGAGCTGCCCTGGAGCTGGTCCGGATCGGTCTCTGCGGTCGGGCTGGACCCTTCCTGCATCGACAGGCTCAGCACGCCCGGGCTGGCCGGGGCATCGCCGGTGACGTCTTCCTCGGCCTTTTCCCAGCCGGTGTTGGGCTTGCCGCTGTCCCTGTCGCTGTCGGGGCGGGGGGCGTCCTGGCCGTTGCCGTTGACGGCCATCGGCTTGGGCTGGCGGATCACGTAGATCCACTTGATATTCGCCTGTGAGACATCGCCGGCAATGGCAAGGGCTTCCATCAGTCGCATGTCCGGACGGGTTACCTGATACGCCCCGGGGCGGGAGACGGCCCCGAGAATGGAAAAGACGCTCTTGCGCCGTACGAGCAGTTCGATCGAGACGCTCGAACGGCCCGGCCTGAGGATGCCCGCGTCGGAGTAGCGGCTGATGATGCGCTTCTTGAGGCCCTCCTTGGTCAGCCCGGTCGCTTCGATCCGTTTGCTCAGCAGGGGCAGATCCAGAAAGCCGCTCTCGCTGATGGTCCGCTGGACGGAGGTCTCCACGCCTTCGTAGTACAGGTCGAGAATCGAGATAGCCACCACGTCGCCGGCGCCGATGACGTAATCGCTGTCATCGTAATACAGGTCACGCGGCGTGGGGAAGGTGGAGTTGGGCACGCGGCGCTCGGCCTGGTCCAGCGCGGTGGCGCTGTTGATGATGCCCATCGTGCTCGGGCCGTCCTCGGACTTGGCGATCGTCTTGCTGGGATCCAAGAAACGGTACCAATTCGTTTTCATGGCGTCGCAGCCGGTCAGACACAGGGAAAAAAGCCCCAGGGCAAGACATGCGATCACCAGTCGGGTTTGCGTGGTATTCACGGCAGACCTTTCGTTGACAGGAGTTGTTGCTCTTGGCTCGCCGGCGTCTCCGGCCGCGAGCCCTCCGAACCTTTCCGCCCTCGGAAAAGCGCCAACCCTCGGCGCCGACCCGACAACGGGCCACCCTGGGCCGGTTCACGAGCAGAAGCGAACAGTACTGGTTGATTTTCCTTCATATCCAATGGGCTGTCAAGGAGCACAAGGGCAGTTTTCGTCGCAGTCGGAGCCGATGGAAAGCTCCGGCTGGGTTCTTCCGTGGCAGGACATTGCCTGAAACGAGCTAGCCTCCTATCGGACCGAATGTTAGACATCTTGATCTCTTCCGGCAAACCGTCGGAGGCCTTCGGGAAACTTTGCCCTTTTCTGCCGGGTATGTTCATGGTACGCCCTCCAGTGCCGGACGGATCGCCCCTTTTTGGACACATCGCGTGAAGTTTGTGCAAGGGCCATCCCGTCCCCAGGCAAAGACTATCGCCGGGCAGCATCCTCCACCGGAGATATCTCGATCGAAACAGGCCGCTCATGACGACCCGGGAGCCGGAACAGCAGGGCACCGGCCGGCGTCCGCGACGAGTCGCGAATGGCCAGGCCGTCGGCATGAATGCTCACCGGCCCCGGCGATATGCCCTCGACCACAAAAACCGGATTTACCAGCGGCACCTCGGGCTCCAGGCGGAAGCGACAGTACCCGTTGCGGGCCCGGAGGCGGTAGCAGCCCTGGGATTCGTCAAACCCGTCCTTGTCCCGGTCGCCCGGGCTGCGCCGGTCGTCCAGGCCCAAGAGGACCTTCAGCCGTCCAGGCCTGGCGTAAGCTTCCTGAAGCGCCTCGGCCTCTTCGTTCTCGGGACCCGTCATCTGCATCGCGCAGTGGTAGATGGGCCCGGGCATGGCCAGGGCACCCGGGACGGCTCCCTCGACCTGTCCGGTCGGGAGGCGCCACAGGGCCGATCGCGGGCTGCGCAGGTGCAGCTTCTGGATTTCCGGCCCGCCGGCGTTGTTGATCAGCAGATCCGTCACCCATCGGCCATCGGGGTAAAACGTGTACTCCCACCGAACCCGCCGGATACCCAGCGAAACCCACTCCCCCAGACGTGATGGGAAATACCACGTGTTGGCCAGGCGAATCCGCCCCGGACCAAGCTCCAGCCTTTCGACGCGGCCGATCCGGGCTTCACCCATCGCCGCCAGGGGATCCGAGGCCCCTTCATCCACATCCCGGGGCCCGAGTAAAAGCTCCGGCTGGAAACGCTCGAACCGCCAGAGGCCATCGGAACCCGGGGAAAGCACGATCTCCCCCGGCCAGGGCGCCCAGCGGAGCAGCAGGTCCAGCCCGCGCGTGTGAACCGTCATTCCCTCGGGCGTCGGATCGAGACGCCGGCGGTTGTCGATCAGCAGAATGTCGTCCAGGTAGAACTGCAACTGACCGGCCGGACTGGCCAGCCAGAAAACGATCTTCTCCACGTTCCGGAAATCCAGGGAATCCAACTTAGCCAATTGCTGAAGGTCTACCAGGACGGTTGTCCATCCGCCGGTGAGCAGCTTGCGGGGGCTTGACCACTCCCCGGCCGGGGTGATCAGACTGACGCGAAGATCGTCCCGCGGGGCGTCGGTGTAGATTGAAGCAGAGAGCAGCGTGTAGCCCCGGAAGTCCTGGACGTCCGGGATGTTGTAGACCAACTGGGCCCCGCGAGGCAGCAGGACGCGCATGGCCCCGGCCCCGGTGCGGGTGATGTTCAAGGCAAAGGACGTCTCTCCCCGGCCCGGCGGGGCTCCGACGATCTCGAACCGGTCCACCTGGCTTCTCCCCGGAGGCATGCCCGGGGCGTTCTCGAAGTCCACCATCGAGATGAATCCGCCGGTGACGGCCTCGGGATACGCCTGCTTCTGCTGCACCGCCAGGGGGGCCGGGCCCTGCGGCTGGGGCGACTCGGGCGCCGGCGGGGGAGGATCCGGCCCGCAGCCGGCCAACGCCCCAGCAGCCAACCATGACGCAATCAACAATAGACCTCTTGCCATGGCTGCCTACTCTAGCATCGCTGCCTGTCCGGGGCAACCGGCACGCGCCGCTCGATGCCGGCAACGCCGGAATCCCTACTCGCCGGCAACGGCTACCTGCCGACGACCATCACCCCGGGGCCCTGCCGGCTGGGCTGGAGGATCCAGAGACCCTCCTCGGCCTGGCTGACGGTACAGTTGTGCAGCGCCTCGGGCTTGCCCGACAGGGAGGATACCCGCAGCTCCGCCGCCTCCCGGTAGCCGATAACCAGCTTGTCCGGCCCAGCCGAGAGGATCCGGCCCGCAGCCGGGCTGAGGTACTTGTCGACGCGGCCTATCAGCGACCAGCCCTGCACAACCGGACACAGGAAGAAGAGGCGATCACCGAAGCCGGGCAGGTCGAACTCGAACCTTTCGCCCGCTCGAAGCCGCTTCTCGTGCCAGTCGTAGAGCACGAAGCCTTCCTCGAAGTCCGGCCAGGGCGTCTCCTGGAGCAGGGCGCCGGCGTGGGCGTGGTCGGCCGGCTCGACGAACCCCCGCACCGGCTGCTCCGGTTCGGTGAAGTTGTAAACCACCACCGCGGCAGCCCCGTTGGCCAGCGGTGCTGCGGCGCGGAACGGCTTGGCCTGGGCAAACGGGTCGATCAGCAGGCTCTCGGGCGTCGCGGTGGCCGGGGCCAGGGGACGCAGCAAAAGCCCGTCGGCGTAGCAGAGAGGGCGAACCTTCTCTGCCACAAAATCCTTCGGATTGTCCGAGAGATAGACCGGCCCGCCGGAGAGGGCCTTGGAGATGGCCATCATCTTGCCCGAGACCGCGTCGTTGGAATGGAACATGTCGTGGTCGCCCCACATGGTGTGGCCCAGCCAGGCCATGTTCGCATAAGAATTGTGCAGATGGCGACGGGCCCGACCCAGGTCGCCCTTGGCGTAGTCCTCGCTGCATCGGTTCACGGCGCTGACGCGGCTGTTCTGCACGCAGACGCTGTTGTGGGCCATGCAGTTGATCAGACCGTCGGTATGCAGGGCGCAGGCGGCTTCCAGGGCCTGGCAGTTCTCGCAGGCCTTGGCCACAGGCTGCTGTGTGCCGCGGTACTTGAACAGATTCCCCGCCTGGTTGTCGACCTTGACAAAGTCAAAGCCCGCCCGCCGGGCAGCCGAAATCATCCCGTCATAGAACGCGAAGGAACTCTTCGAACCGTTGGCCGGCAGCAGGGCGTGAACCTGCTTGCCCAGCTGGAGCTGTTCGTATTCCACCGGCTCAAGGTCCTCCGAAAGATCCACCATCCGGTGCTCCGGGCTGATCCCGTCCCAGTAGCCGTTGAAGTTCAGCCACAGCCCCATCCACCGGATACGCTGCGGGTCCCGACGGGCCATGAGCTTCTCCCAGCCGGAGGGGAACTTCTCCGCATCGGGGGCAAAATCCAGCAGTTGTCCGTCCTCGTGGTGCAGATGGCCATCGTCGACGAGCATGTACCTCACCGGCAGGTCCGAGGCTTCGATTCCGTCGGCCGCATCGAGCAGGACACCTTCGTCGATGCTCTTGCGGTACTCCTCCCAACTGCACCAGCCGAGGTACTCCAGCAGGTGAGGGTAGTGCTTTTCGCATCGGCGGCGCATGGCCCCGTCCAGCAGGGGGTGGTCGATGGCCTGCGTCCAGGCCGCTGCGCAGGCTCCGTAGGCATCCGGACCGATCGCCCAGGAGAGCAGCGGAACTTCGCCCGAAAGCTTGCCCGTTCCCAGGTTCCCGGCCTTGAGGACCAACTCGCCGTCGGCCGATTCCAGCCATGCCATCGATCCCTGACCTGCCAGGGGCAGAGCAGCCAGGAAGTCCCCGGCCTCGCGGGCGACCAGCAGGAACATTCCCCCTCTGCGAAGCGAGGTAAAATCTTCCACCGCAAGGGGCTGGATGCGATTGGCCCCGTTGGGCCAGGAGTCTTTGCCCGCCTTGGCAATGTCGTACTTCTGCATCTGGGCGAAGTAACAGGCCCGGGTGAAGGGACCTGTAAAGAGCTTGTCTTCGAAGATCACCCCGTCGCGGGGCTCTGCGCCGTCGAGGGAGGCGGTTTCCACGCCGCCATTGCCGGCCGGGCTGCGCAAGTCGATGGGCATCGTGTCTCTCCTGTTGCTGGGTTGAAGGGCTGTGGGTGGCTCATCTTGGCCATTCCCACCCCCGGGGGCAAGCGGTTTTCGACCCGGACAGGGCCCATGGGGCTTTGGATGATGAGGACTGGATAAAAACTGTCGCGAAAACGGGGAATTGTCTTGCAAGCGTTTCAGGAAGAGACATATATTCACTTTCGAGTCATTGGGAGGACTTGATCGCTCACGGGGCGACGGGGCTCCCGCAGGAAGCGGGCCGACGGGTACATATCGATTTTCGGCCTGCTCGGGTTTACGGACATGACGAATCGGGCATTTTTTTCGGAGGAGCATCGCATCGGCGTCTGCTGATTGCGCCGGGGCTTGCACATCTTCGGGGATTTCCGACATTTCGTCCTGCCTTACGACCCTCACATTGGGCATTGCGCAGCGTGCGCCAAACGGGCCGTCGCCGGCCTGGAAAGGGCAACGACGATGAGCGACCATCACGAAACACCTCTGGCACCGATTGAACTGCAACCCCTCGAACCCCGGTTGATGCTCAGCGGCTTCCCCATCATCAGCGAGACGCTCGATCCGCACGACACGCGGGAAACCGCCATGGACCTGGTCCCACTGGTTCAGCCCTTCTCGCCGGGAAACGACACGCTGGGCGTAACCGTTGAAGCAGTCATGGAAGCGGGCAAACGCGATGAATGGTATCGGGTGGAGGCCCCAAGCCCGGGAGTGTACGGCGTCTACTTCACGCAAGGCCTCGAAGAAAGGTTCGATGCCCATGTATGGCAGACACAAGACAAAGGGGACCCGAGCGAAAATGGTTTCATTTACAAGGCTTACGCTTCGTCCAGCCCGAACATACGTTATATATGGGTTCGAATGGATCAAACAGCCCAGGAGGATACGCCGTATACATTCACTTTTCACCAGACCACGCCCGAGGTCTTCGACGAGGCTCGATGGAATCCAGCCCCTTGGGATTCGAATCTTCTCTATTCTATCGAGGATACCAGTGAGATGCTGGAAGGGGACCCGGTTAATGCCGTAGAGTCAGTCACAGGCTACGATTTGTACAACAACGCTAGAACAATCGTATCGTCCTCCGCCGGTGCATTCGCCGGATACACATGGAATTCGGAAAGGTATTTTTGGTATGTGACTGCGACAGAGCTGCATCCCGCCGAAGATGGCGTGATCCTGGCCAGAACCACAGAAGAGTTAGTGCCCCAGGAGCATACTACCCCGGAGACCGCTCTTGATATTACTCCGTATCTGGAACGATATACGGATGCGGACGGCCTCGATCATATTGAGTGTACTCTTCCGCTGTCATCCTTCACATTCAAGGAGGAAGTATACCTGTCGATTAATATAGAAGAGGGAGAGGTATGGCGGATTCGATCATGCGATGGCTTTTTTTATAAGAGTGTAATTGGTGAAGGAGAGCACATCATAAGGGCAGTAAAAAGTTCTTTTAATCTTCACCTTGTCGAACAGCGTGATATTCGAGAGGTGGAGAATCTTGGCGGAGGAGTGTACAGGGCAGCAATTCCGACTGATACAGAAGGATATGTTGCCTTTACATTTCCCGAATCAACATTTCCATTCGGTTTATCCGGCGAGTACCGAACAAGGCCCGACAAATACGAACTCTATCAGACAGAGATCGACAGAATTAACAGTGATGGGGAGCGATACGAGTATTTTTATGATGAAGACATTCATGATACGGATTGCTTGACAAGAAGCACGGCAGCTCAATTTACCTGGCGACCATTACGGGGTAAGGATGCGACGTTGGTGGGTGCCGTAAGGAGTGTAGACGACGCATCGATAAAATACATCCGAGTAGATATTCCCTTCGACGCCACTTTCAAACCATTCACCCGTCTCGAACTATACGACAGCCATGGCCAAAGAATCCAGTATGAGAATTATGGGAACCTCGAAAAATAATGTTTTCAGCTTTGGGTTTTGATTGATCGGTCG
>CAZOVB010000073.1:0-21553 GCA_964583095.1 uncultured Planctomycetaceae bacterium | reverse complement strand
AGTTTCTTTTTGCCAAATCTGTTGTATTTGGTAGCCAGTTAAGTTTTGCGGAGTTCCTGCGTATGGGTAGTATTTTTCTTGTAAGTCTATAACTTCAAGGGTTAAACTTTCCCACCATTCAATAGCACGTTGCCTAACAATTTGTAAAGGCAATTTGCCGTTTCTTAAATCTCTGTTGTCGTAATTTGTATCCATTGTTCTTTTAATTAAGTTATTACTAATTCGGTTGGGCAAACATGCCCTTACAAGTGGTCGTTATGCCTTATTATTGAATGGGTGTTACACATTCTTTTTACGATTAGATTTCTTTTTTATATATTTTTCATCCATTTTTTTTTCGATTTCAATAGCATCTTCCACGCTAAATTTGCCCTTGAGTTTTAGTATTTTTTCGTAAGTTTCAATTATTCTGTCTGCAATTTCGTTATTTACAGCTATTTTTTGTAACCCAAGTGCGATTGTTAGATAATTTGTTTTTTCTGCTCTTGTCATTTTTATTAATTATTTTGTAATAATTTTTAAAAACCCGCTTTTCGGCAGCGGGTAAGCCGACTGATGGGAAACCAAAAAAAACCATCAGAACTTATTGCTAACTTATTTATGCAAATATACATATTTATTTTTTATTATACAAGTTTTTTTGTATTTTTTTTAGTTTAAACAATAATTTTTCATAATCATTTTTAATTTTTTCTTTTTGTTTTTCAGGATAGTTTTTCATTGTAATATGATTAATTTTTGGCATCATCCTGTTAATATTATTTTTATAATCGAATATCCAATAAACAAAAGGTAAGTCAAAAATTACACTTAAAAAATATGCGTAATCATGATTCATATGTTGCGGTGTAGCCCAGCATATTTCTCCATATAAATTGTTTATGTTTTTTGTTATTTGTAAGTCAATGATAGCTGCATCAAAATTATATTCTTTATCACCATAAGTAAATTTCACTGGTGAAATTATATCTGCCACACCTTTGATAATGATTTCTTTATTGTTGTTTATTATTTTCTTTTGCTGTTTTATATTTGTGTTTTTATATTTACCGGATGTGAAAACCAACATATTATGATAGGAAAAACTGTCTTCAAAAACTGCTATCTGTTTGTCTATCTTTTTTTGCATAGCTGTCTTTTTATTTCTTTTTGTTTTTTTTAAGTCACATATTTTATCTTCACGGTCAGCACCAACGCAACCGGTTTTAAAATATTTTCTTTGTGCTAAATTTTTTTCAGACAGACAATCCCACAAAAACAAATCTTGATTAATATTCATGTTTACAAATTATAATTTTCAAAAAACTCTTGTTTATATATTTCATCCAGATGTAACATTTTGTTTATTTTTAAAACTTTATCTATTTTTTGTCCTGTTCCTCTCTTGTCATACAATCTACAATGTACCCTATCATGATATAATTCATCATCTATTGTATCATCTTTCTCAATTTTACTATTATAAACATAAAAATCACAATTATCAAGTATTTTCTCCCCTCCTCTGGCTAAATGACTTGCATCCCTTGTGGTTATCTTTTCTCCACGTGATGTATGAACAATAGCAATAACAAATTGATTAGTCTGTTTGGCATAATCTTTTAGTTCCGCTGTGTGTTTAATAGTTTTTTCAACTTCTGTCCCTTTACCACCCATCATGCTTAATCCGTCTACTACTGTCACATCTGTCTTGCCAACGGTTTCTAATAGTCTATTATATAATTCTAAATAGTTGTCGGTAATCATAGAACCGTTTTGTGTTATTTGTAATTTGTCTGAAAAGAATGGTGATATTCTTTCCTGGTATATTGTTTTTACATCATCACTTTTTTCCATTGCAATTTTTCTCAAATATCTTGATGCGTTATCGTCCGTATCATCAACAATCATATCTATAAATCTATTTATTAATTCACTTGCTGACATTTCCATTGATGAGTATAGGCATCTTGCATTATTTTTAAATATGTTTTTTCTTACAATATTTTGTGCTAATAGACTTTTCATTGTGCCACCATATCCAATAATAGTCATAAGTTTTCCACGCAAAGCACCTTCAAATAAATCATCCCATTCTTTTATAAACAAATTAAGTTTATTTTTTTCTGGAAGAACATTATCAAACCAATCCTCAAACCATCCGGCTATATCTGCTACATATAAATTACTTTTATTTTTTTGTGTTTTTTGTGTTGCACTTTCTATTATAGATTCTACTTCAAAAGTTTTTAATGGTTTTTCTGATGCTTTGTTTATAGATTTTATTATACTACTTATTGTTCCTTTGTTAAAATCAGATTTGTCGAACAGCATACACGTTTGTTTATAAAGTTTGTTGTTTCTGTCGCCTGCTGTTGGTGGTGTAAAAAAATCTCTGTTATTTTCTGTGTTTGTTATATTGTTATCTTCTTTTATTTCTATTGATTGTAGTTTTGTTTTTAATTTTTTGTTTACATATATTTGATCTGATGGTGTTTTCTTAAAATTTTTTCTTTTTGTTTTTGCTTTTTTTAATATATAATCAAGTCCTTTGAAAAATTCATCGTGTTTTATTGGTATTTTATATAGGTTTGTTTTTCTATTAATACTATTAACAACTCTAAATATTCTATGAGGTTCATAGACAGAATAGTCAACCCCCTGTATGCCTTCTAATATTTCTTTTACAAACTGTTTTATCCTTTGTGGATTATCTTCCCTGCAATCTAATCCGCCAAATATTTTTTCATGCAAACCTATATGAAAGCCTTTTGCGCCAGAGAAATATATATTAATGTGGTCTAAAGGCAATTTATATATATAGTTAAGTCGTTTTATTATTTCTGCTGTCCATTCGTGTGATTTTTTTAAATCATCATCAAAGTCTATGTCTATATATAACATAGGACAATAATGTTTTCCTTTATACCCTTTTATTGTCTTATTAAGTTTAACATAATCTAATATTTTAATATCAAAAGGAAATAAAGATATATAACATTCTGTCCACTTATGTTTTCCAAAATCAGATATATTTATTATCTCACCTCTGTTTTTAACACTATCTTTAACTATTTCTATATACATATTTATATTTTTGGTTGATAAATTTCGAGTATTAAAACGCTCGATAACACCGTATCATAACCCATTTGGGTATCGGTGTTATTTTGTTGCTTTGTATCTTTTTTCATTTTATAATAATAGCTTTTCTGTTTTTAATATCTACTTCGTACTTTGTGCCACAACCACATTCACAAGGTGAGTGCCTATTTACATTTACCATTACATTATCAGGGCAATCTTCAAGAGTATATAATTCTAATAAGCAATCACCACTTTTGCTTTGAAATTCATTTTCTTTGCCACAATTTGGGCATTTTACCATTACTGAATCAAACATTCCCATCGCTTAAACATTTATATTAGTTAATATTTAAGTTTGTATTTCTATTCATCTTTTGTACGTATTTGTAGGTGTTGGCTTCTAATCGCTACGCACCATATTGCCATACGTTGTGTGCAATGGCTACCCCTTCTCACCTAACAATAGCATCTTTTGGCCGTAGCAATTTAATTCCTTTTCAGTATTTCGTTTATCCCGTCCGCCATAATTGGATAGCCACCATCTTTAAACGCCTCGGCACATTCTGCCAGCATTCGGCGGTACGTGTCGCAATTGTTTTTCAGGGTTTGGTTTTCTTTTTTTATGTCATCCACGGCCTCATTGACAGCCTGATGGAACCTTTCCCTGTCCATTTCACGGCATCCGTTGGCCGTGATGGCGTTAAAAATTTGGTCTGTTTTTTTTATAATAGTCATGGTATTGGTTTTTAGTTTTTGGTTAATATTCAATCGTAGAATTGCCGTAGCTTGCAACCCGCTCAATCGTAGAGGTGCCGTAGCTTGAAACGCTCTCAATCGTAGAGTTGTCGGCACAAATGATATTTTTGACATTTTTACCCTTAACGGATATTTTTTTTACCCTGCTATTAAAAAGATATACAGACTTGTCTGTGTTTATCTCGCCAATATCCTTGTTAACATAAAATCCTTTATTAATTAAGAGTGTATCATCAAACCCTAAAAGCAGGTCAGCGTCAATGATTTTTTTATCGCAGGCAAATACGATATTATCAGCAAGTACTTCGAGCAGCACCTCAGGTGTCGTGGCTTCTTCTGCTCTTCTTAGCTGGTCAGTACAGGCTTTAGCCTTCTTAGCCCTTTTTATTATTTCTGTTTTTTCTTTAGTCATGGCTTTGGTTTTTTAGTTATTAGTTAATCTTCACAAAGAGATTGAGGGGGCGTTATATTTTGCTTTCTCAATAAAATTTTTTCCTAAGTATTTAAAGGCTATATTACTATCTGCATAGCCGAGTTCTCTGGCTACATTGTCAAAGTGTAATTGTCTTGGATTTGCTGCTTTAGATACTTTTCTTTCGATGTTTCTTTTGATGTTTTTTATGTCTTTGTGTAGTTCCATTATTTCTGTTTTTTTTTCATGGTATTAATTTTTGGTTATTTAGTTAATAATTAATATTTATATTTAGTGCTTTCCATATCGTGCTTCACTTTAAAGCCAAAGCAAACCATAAAGAAAATAGAAAATACCGCACCACAAAACATTAATAAACAAGCAAGTCCCAATAATATTCCTTCTTTAAATATCTCTTTTAATAGTCCAATTCCCCAAATACCACCCATTATTTGCTGATATTCCTCTGCATAAACACTAATAATAAAAATCACAATTAATGCTGTGTATATTTTAGCTTTGTTAAAATCGTTAATTTTTGATAATAAAGTTTTCATAAAACGTTAATTTCTGTTATACCAAACGTTGTAGGGAATTTAAAGAGCTTGACTAAACATGTCACTTTTATTTGAAACTATTTCGTATGGTTCTTTGTATTCATAATAATCAAACCCGTTTTTATTATTTCCGTAACATCTCATAATTCCGTCAGGTTCTATTGCGAAATCTGCCGTATCTTTACCTACATAAAGTTGTGATTGAAATCTCTGTGTGCCGTTAGAAAGTTCATCAATCTTCATTAATTTAGTCATAATCATTGTTTTTTAAGGTTTCACAATCAAATCTGGTACAAACATACCACATTTTTGTGTACTGACCAAATGTATTTAGAAAATATCCATATGAATATGTTGTTAGTATCGTATATAAGCGTGTAGTTTTCAGGGTATTATCCTGTTAATAATTGTATTAAAATTTTTACAAAATGTCACTTCGCTGTGACAATTAGTCTGTGTAAATAATAGGTTTACCATGTAATTCAACTTTGTTTTTTTCAAAATAAAAATCTATGTTTTTGGGAGCTTTTTTCATTGATTCTAAAATTGCAATTTGTCTTAATTTAGGTGCTTTGTATTTTGTTGTTACAAAGATAATACAATATTGCATACAGTCATCAATTTGTGTTGTTTTTATTTTTTTAAAATTAGGAAATGTGATTTTAAGATTTTCTTTAAGTGTCTTTTTTAAATTCTTATTTGACTCTTTTTGCATGATATATATACAGTTGTCCTGCTGCTTTATATTATCATTTTCATTTAAGAAAAATCTTAAAAATTCCTTTTCTTTTTTTAAGTCTTCATAAATAGTTTTATACCTTAACACAAAAGATAATTCTTTTACTTTACCATAGGTAAACTCCTTTTTGTTAAGATAAACTTTTACTTTATCACCCCTCTGTGGTTGTTTTATAAATCTTTCTCTTTGTACTGTTCTTAGTTCCATTGTTTTTGTGTTTTTAATAGTTAATAATTTTAAAAATTTTCTTATTCATCTGTTGGTTAATATACCACCCACAAAGCGCATGGCTGCCTGTAAAAACAATTTCGCCTGTTAAGATGCATAATACCCCGCCCGAATGATTACGCTTCTTAGAACGTTTTATTTTACGTTTCCTTTCTGGTACGGTCGAATAATCATACAACTCCTGGTTGTCTCTGTTTATTTCCATGATTAAAACGGTAAAATTATTCCTGATTCACTGCCAAAAGTATAAAGACCAATACCCAAAGCATGGAATTTTTCGTTTTTGTGGTCTTTTTTTATGGTTTTTTTTCTCAAAAAATGTTTTGTAATTCTGCTAATAGCTTCCACTTTTTCTTCTGGAGTACCTTCTTTTATTTCTAATATTTCGGAATATTTTTTTATTAATAAATTTTTCATAATTATTTTATTTTCCTCCAAAATTTCTTTTATCCCTGTTGCCAATGATTCCAACCGTTCGGAGCTTTTTTACCATCATATTCAGGTTTACTAAATTCCCCTTGTCTATCCTTTGTTTTATATACGTATCGTATCATATTAATTGATTTTTTTTGGTTATTAGTTATTTTGTCCCTTTGTATTGATTTTTAAACTAATATAACATTGTCGGGATATTTTGCAACCTCATCATAAAATAAATTTTCTGCTTCATATATATCCCCATCAAAGCCATCAAAGTCGGGCATGTTAAAATTTGTTACCTCTTTTAAAATTTTCGGTCTGCCGTGTGTTTTTACATAGTTTTTGCAAAGTTTATAAAATTCATTCCAGTCTGTAATGATAAAATTGTCAGCAGGTATAATATTAAAAATTTTCTCAAAATAATTTATCATATCATAATTAAAAAAATCCGTTTCCTTCTCTTGCTTGTATATTTGTTTTAAATAATTTGCTAATTTTGATTTGTCTATATTGTAAACACGTTGAATTATACCAAAATAAGTATTTTCTGGATAAAATAAATTATTTTCAACCCATGTTTTTATATAATTAATAATATTTTGTTCTGTTAGTTCCATTTTTTTAGGCAGATTAATACAAAAACGTTCCTGACTCCCTTTTAATCCATATATACTGAATTTAATCGACCAGCTCCATGAAAATTGATTAATAGATGTATGTATATAAATTGCTGGCTTTTCGTGTTTCTCTGATTCGCCTAAAACATTATAATTATATAAGTGTATATGTTTATATATTTGCAAATCAGCTCCAAATTTTTCTTTAAATTCACGCCCTTTGTAATAATGTATAATATTAACAAAAGGAAACAAACGACCGTTGATTCTGAAATCTTTGTCCCATTTTTTTGTTATATTGTTCAATAGTCGTGTGTAGTCGCTTGTTTTGTCCCAATATTTTAAATTCTCAAAAGTTAACTTCATAATGTCATTTTTTTTGGTTATTAGTAATTAGTAAATTTTGCCGCTGTGCTGGAATCGAACCAGGAACCTTTATTATTTGAGGCGCAAACCTGCCACAGCAAAAAACCGGGTTGTTTTATAATATACCTGCATCAGCGAATGAATAATAACTATCTTTTGTCAAGATGATATGATCTAAAACTTTTATATAAATCAAATTCAATGTTTTTTTAATCTTATCTGTTATAATCTTATCATTACTCGAAGGCGCAAGGCTTCCAGCAGGATGATTATGACACAATATAACACTATTTGCTAAGCTATCAATAGCATATTTGGCTATTATTTTAATATCTACAACCGCCCCTGCTGTGCCTCCCTGGCTGATTTTGGCATAGCCTTCTGTAATATTTTGTCGGTTTAACATTAATACAAAAAAACTTTCAAATATTTCTATATCATCAAAATAAAAGTTTCTCAGATATTCATTAACAGTTTTTGAATCTGTTATTTTGCATTTTTGAATGTTTGTTTCATTTTTTTTCAATGAAAATTGTTTGATTTTTGTTTTATAAGTCTTCATGATATTAGTTTTTTTGGTTATTAATTTATAATGTCTAATATCCGCATGTTATGCCCCATATACAGGGGTTAACTCTTTTCGTCCTGCAAATCCGAAGCTACGGAAATATTCGTGCGTTCCATCTCTTTTCAGCCTTACATTTACACCTTCTGCGTTTAAATCAACGGTAGTACCATTTTCATCAATAAAGTGAGAAATACGGGGCATAACAACAGGTATATTTAAAATTTTAAACTGCTGTTCTGCAAATACTACACCTGCTTCAAATCCATTAGCGAAGTAAGCGTTGTGTCCTGCTTTTTTATAGGCTTCATCAAGTGCCTTACTCATTTGTTCTTTTGTAAATTCCATAATCTTAGTTTTTTTGGTTATTAATTTATAATGTCTAATATCCGCATGATTCAAGTTCTATGTCTTTTACCTGTGAAATGTGTACCCAGGCATCGAAATACGCATAACATTGTAAATTATCCCGTCTGCTTTCTATATAATGTTTGACTCTGTAGATATAACCTACATGCTTTTGTCCTTCATCCGTATCTATGTATACATTTTGTACAGGACATCCCTTATAACACACCTCAGCATAATCAACATTTTCAATTATCCTTTTAACTGTATCGTGTATGGTCTCACCTCTTAAAGATTCAACTTCCATGTTTTTAATATAACTTTCAGCCCAAAAATCACCCTTGCCATTTTTAGCTGTTCCGTTTGTGTAGTCAACGTTAATTAATAGTTTCATAATATTAGTTTTTTGGTTTATAAAAATGATTAACTTCTGCAAATCTACAACATTAAAAACAAAAATCCAAACGTATATAAAAAATATCTATGTAAAAACATACCAAAACACACCAAAGACAATAAAGAAAATCCCCGTAACTAAACAAACAACCCGGTCCCCGATATTATTAATATATGTAAAAATATATATTATCAGCTAAATTTACAAATAATGTGTATAAAAACGTATGTTATCTTTAAAAAAACCCACCCAATGATTTTGCTTTTGCCCTACACACTAATAAAACATATCTAAATTTAACCAAAACAAACAAACTGACAATATAGCAACTAAATAATTAAGTATAACCTGTAAAGCATATAAACAATACACATACAGACATTAATACATAACATTACTACACACAAACCCACAAATACACACAATAATACACTAACAAACCAACTGACAAACAATACATGCACAAATGTTAAAAGCCATAACTGTAACCAAAGCAACAAAAATGAAAAATATGATTGATGTAATTTGTAACCTAAGTTACATTTTGTCTTACATTCATTTATAAACCAATTAATTACGTTTTTTTTATTATGTGATACAGATCACATTTTACATTTTATTGACGAGCAATGAAATTTATTATATCCAGACGGGGATAACACAAAAATACAAAAACGTGACACGATATGCGTTTTATAACTGAAAGATTTTGTAAAAAAATGCTAAAATATACGGGGTTTGTCTAAATATTTACAAAATATTTCACTTTGCATAATATCAAAACGTGTCACGATGTAGCATGATAATAAAAAACGTGTCACCTTTAAGGCATAAAAAAAGCCCTGACTTATGCCAGAGCTGTTGCTTGCTGTTGATTGCTTGTCTTATCCTGCCGCCAAAGCTGGATGGTTGTCATCCACAACATATATGTGAACGTGTGCGGCGCTGGGGTACCACGGATTAAAGCGAATGTTTACGTATATCATTTCTGGTCTACTTTCAACCCATGATAATACTTTGTTATAATCCTGATCTTGACGGCAAGCCCAGGCGCATTTAGATGTTCCCTGCGAGGCTTCACCCCATCCACTCATAAACTTGTCTGTTGCTGTGACAAGGATAGTGTGTGTTCTTTTCTGTTCTGTTGTTCTGTCATCAATTCGTTTCATAATATTTGGTTTTGGTTATTCAATCAATTAACTGGTACAAATATACGACATTAAAATGAGATATGCAAACGTATTTAAAAAATATCCATACGACAAATTGACCTGTTTGTATTTGTCCAATAATTAACATTATGTTAAATAGGCACATAACTGCCTGGACATCAAACCTATTTATTTATGTCACGCTATCAATTTAGATTAAAAGGCAAAAAGCATAGATAAAAGTTTCATGGATACGGTCGTTATACAGCATAAAAAAGCACAGCCAATTTATTAACCAGGGTTATGAAACAAAATTGATCTGCAAAATGCGGACAGATGATAGACACAATTAATGACAAAAACAAAGCCGGAAAAGGTGCAGAAAAAAGACAGGGGGGTACGTTCAATGCAAGCAGGGGTGGGGGGCATAACAACAACAGACATTCACTTTTTGTCACACGCATACTTTTCATAGGGTAATTTCACCACATTTACACGTACTTTTTTCCATGTATTGAACACACAGGTTTGTTCGGTATGGCATTATTTTGTGTTGGGGTAATGTATTGGGTTAGTTATGTATTGTTCTGGTTTAGGGTACTAATATAGGGGTTTATATTAGGGTAGTATATGGGTATTTTTTTTTGTACTAATAGTACGATGTTAGCAACAATTTCAAACTATTTATTTGGGTAGTGTATGTTATGTAGTGGATATAAGCGGGTGTTTAGGATTTTGGTTACCTTCCTTTCGGTTCGCAACTTTCTTATCCATGCACCCGCTATTATTTTACTTTTTATTTATAAATTTAAAATAAGACGTTTTAAGACACTTTAACACCTCGGTAGTATATTGTACCACAAAAGATATATTTATCAATCTCTGGCGACCTGTTGTCTATTATCTTTCACTTTTGCAGTACATATTTACTGTCCAACTTTTTGTTGTTTTTTTCACCATTAAGGAAAGAAAAAATGTGTTTAATAACTTCAACGGTCCATCCGTTGCCGAGCATTCTATAAATTTGAGTATCGCTACTTGATAATATACTTTCCATTCTCAAATCTGATATATCCACGCTTAAACAATTCTGCTCCACATTTTTCAAGTTCTCTATGTAAAATTGAATGTTGAGAAGTTCCTTTGCATAAGTATAAATTTTCCGGTCTATTATCCAATTTATCAAGGTTGATATGGTGTACAATTTCTCCTCGTTTAAGTTTCCTTTCAATTTTATTTTCCATAACGATTTGATGTTCTTGTTTTCCGTTTCTACAAGGTTTATATCCTCGGCTTCCAGCTCGTTTTTTCCTTCTTTCAGCCTCAAGTGGATCGCCATAAATTTTGAAACTTCTATAATGTGAGTGGCACATTCCAAAACTTCCGTTGTTTCCAATTTTTCTATCGCAATATTTACACGTCTCTTGCTTTTGTTTAATTGGTAATTCAACTGATCCATAACGATGAAATCTTTTGAAATGCATTGAACATAAGTCTCCGTATTTTTTTGTTTCAGCTTTTCTTTTGCATCCTTCAACCTCGCATTTTCTTGGTATTTTTGACATATTTTTATTTTATTAGTTTCCGCACAAAGATAACCAAAATACTTTGATTGTACAAACTTAAATTCATACCATTCTGGAATAGTTTGTAATCTTGCACACTCGATAGGTGTTAATCTTCTTAGCTTAAAGTCATTAGTCAATACACCGTTTTTATTAGCAGCTCTTGCACTTGGTAAAGCTCCGTGTTTACCGTCTTCATATCGTTGCTCTGTTGGGTTTCCTGTTTTTCTGTCACTTGGGTTATCAGGGTTACGCCCTCGCATTGCAACACAAACAATATCCATATCAGAATGATTACCACCTGAATTACCACCGGCTGTAAAACAACTTGCTTTGTTTTGGTTCGGTTTAATTTTTAGTTTTTTATCAAGTTTTATAATATCGTAGTTGTGTTTTTTTGATTGAGACCGCTGTCCTCCAATTCTTAAACTATTCCCTTTGCCGTTTATGTCTATTCCCTCAAAAACCAACTTTAGGGGTTTTTATGTAGTATTTCTCATCTATCTCATTCTCCGGTTGCAATATATCTTTAAGTAATATTCCTTTATCTTCAGGTTGTGGAATATCAGACCATAATTCAGAAAACAAGCCAGTTTCTTTTGTCTTTATATTAGTCCAGAACCAACGGTCCCGATTTTGGGCAGAAACTAAATTGCTATTAATGTGAACCGGAAATACTCCCAAATATTCGCTAATCACACGCAAATACTCTTTTTTCATATTCACGTTTTCAAGTAGAAAATTAGCATTTGGGTTTATTGCTTTTATTTCTTTCCAAAGTCGCACGTATTCAAAAAATAATGCACTTCGTGGGTCGTCAAAGTTTAATTGTTTTCCTGCAAAGCTGAACCCCTGGCACGGGCTACCACCAATAAACAAATCTATCTTTTCAAGGTCTTTAGCTTTTACATCGGTAACACTCCCTAATTGTATCGTATTTGGGAAATTATGTTGTGTTTGCGCAATTGCTGGCTTATCAATTTCGGCTGCATAGTATTTGTCTATTTTAAAGCCTAATTCAATAAGGGCAATCTGTCCGCAACTCATACCATCAAACACACTTAATATATTCATAATTTTGTCAAGTATTTACCGGTTTTTACTTATCACGTTTAAAGTTTTTAGGCATATTCACTCATTGCATTATAGAAATCACGTGACATTTTTTCAAACTGTTTAACTGTTATTTCTTTGTTTGCTGACATATCGATTCTTGAATCAGCATTTATTAGCATACATTCAAACTGAACGCCTATATAATTCAAGACATTAAAATTTCCTTCATACTTTCTAAGGTCGTAAAAGAGCACTCCCGCTTGATAGGCTTTTTTATTGTTGACGTGAAATATTTTCCAATACGCAAAATCCTCACTTTTTAGTATTTGATTATATTTTTTATATCCATTACTTTTTAAAAGTTCTTCTGTTTTTTCCAGCCATTCATCCCAAGAGGCACTGTCGTCAATCTTAGTTTTAAATAATTGTGGCTTCATGTTATTGTTTGTCGTCATTGTAATTAGTTTTTAATTTATATACTTTAGTTTCCATTGCTTTTTTTAAACATTTTTAAATTTATTTTTTTCGATAATCAACTGGCATTATTATCCACCAAAAAATCATACAGGTCTCCTGCATTGTCCAGTTTGATAGGGTTTTTGTTTTCGTCAAACGCTTCAATCCGCCAACTTTCGTTTCCGAAATCAGTTTCAAAACAAAACCATTCTATCCAGCTATGGGATTTATTATCATTCATTTCTTCTTGCAACACTTTCATGAGCGCATCGTTCACAAAATGATTATCAGGAAGCAAGTTAGCAGTATATGCGTTTGGAAAGACATCACCGAGTTTTTTGCTTAATTCAATGTCAAATCTTATTTGACTTTCAATAGCTTCAATAGCCTCTACGAATAATTTTTTTGTCATAATATATTTATTTTAAGGATTTGTGATTTTGCTTAGAATTAATATTTCGAGCATTAAAACGCTCGATAACAGTCGCTGAAACGCCATTGTAACGGCGTTTAGCTTTGTGTTGGGCAACATGCTATTTGCCATGTTCTTTATCCCAGCAGTCATCACATACAGTAAATGTGATGTTACCAATGGCCTTACCACATTTTATACACTTGTTCCTCATACAAGCGCATTCATCAACTAATTCACCACAGTTCAAACAAGGAGCCGCACGTTGCCCAACATACTGTGAAACGCTATTTTCGCCAGCCCGCATATGTTTTTCTATGAATGTATCAGCAAAAGCAATGATATGTTTCTTAAAGTGTTCCTCAAAATGTCCTGTTCCAAAAAACTCATCGTAGTATTTCTCTAATTCTTTTTTCATTTTATTTAGATTTAATTATTAATTTCTTTCCCGCAAAACAGCGTTTACAGCCGGAACGTTAGGCACAATAAAAACTACTGCCTTTCTACCTTAATTTGAATTTCGTTTCCTTTTTCTCGTTCTTTATCTTTAATTGCATCTTCAAGCATTTTCTTCATTTGGTCTTCCGTGTAGTTAATCCAATGTGATACCACTTTTACTTTATAAACTGTTGCCATAATTCCGTAATTTTTATAGATGTCTAATAGCAAATCAATCTATATGTAGCTTAAAGTCCATGATTTTTTCGATATTCTTTTAGTTTCCAGATAATTATGTTTTGCTCTATAATTTGTCTGCTTAACTTCCGTGCTTGCCCCTGTTGCTTGTAATCACCTGCAAACAAATCAGCTTGTAATCTCTCATTATCTAAAACCATTTTCTCTAATTGTGCCATTCCTGTATTCCATCCTATCCTTTCGCACATCTCTATTAGTTTTTCAAAGTCTGTCTTTTTTTTCATAACTTTGTTTTTAATAAAAAACATAGGCAACTGGTGTTCTTCTTTATCGTTTATAACTTTATTTTTCTTGAGTATATAAACTAACCACCAACCTTTTTGCCTATGTTTATAAAAATTACTCAATACTGTCCATTATCTTATTACACGTCGCCGTTATCCATACTGGTATTGCAACTAATAATTTTAGTATTGCAATTATCCATATTATAGGTAAGCATATTACCTGTATAAAAAATCGGGTTTTGTTTAATCCTTTTTTCATAGTATTATTTTTGAAGTTCACAATTTCTAATATCAAAAAACACGGACGCAGGATTTTTACACATGACCATAATCTCAAACGGCTGTGGTGTTCAGAGGAAACCGTGCCAATAGGAACTATCTACCGCCTGCGCTCGGTGTGCTTCTCATACAATCCTTACAGAAGTCTTTTTGAAGCCAAATGCAGTAAGCAACTGCAACCCTTTCTCATCCGTGTTATTTTTAAAAGAACTACGCATTAACAACTTAACGTTGCTGTGGAGCCAACGGGAATCGAACCCGTGTCCAGTCAAGAAACAAAATAACTTTCTACAAGTTTAGCTGAATGTTTAAATTTAAAATAAAGTTAGTCACACAGCAACTACTCTTTATTCGAGTTATTTCAGTCTTTAGTCAGTTTTAATAACATCCACCAACTGCTTTCTGTTTGTCTGACGTTTCTTCTTATCATAACAGCAAAAAGACAAGAGAAACGGAACGGCTTGTGAGCTATGCTCAGGCAGCTATTCTACTTACACCCAGTGACGGATATAAGTTTCTGGTGTTGTCGCCATTTATTGACGTTCTCTGGCTGTTTATTAAAGTGAGCAGCCAGACACTCACTACTTGCTTATTACTTCATTATCCTTGCTGTCAATACCATTTCAGCCCCAAGTTTTCAAAGAACAAAATATTATTTAAACTTTTCCACAGCATCACGTATGTCACAATCTTTCACTGTGTGAGGATATTCCTCTTCTGTGCTTATTTCAACTATACTTCCTTTTAGGAATACTACATCTGCCAACTCTCCGTCTACTTCTGTTTCCATTGTAAGATTTTCGTTTAACTTCCCTATAACGGTTTTGTCTTTCACCTTCTTATTTTTTTCAATATCTGATATTTTTCTATTACAGTTATACAAAATCATTTCTTTTTCTTCCTCACCCATAGGGCAGTTAGTCTGTATGTCTAAAACAAAATCTTTCAGCCTTAGCCAAAAACCTATTTTTTTTGTATAGTCTTTCATTATTTTACGTTTCATATCAATAAAGTGAGTTTTGTCCTCACAAAACTACTACAAAATGTGAAGCAAATGTCATTGCGAAGTGACAAAAAAACAACTGTCTGCTTACCATCACAGAACCTATCTGGTCGTTAAGACCTCAAACTTTTGGTAAAGAAGATAAGTCTTCCGATAATTAATAATATCATACAAACTTAGGTGTCTTAACACAGTTGTTTTTGTTTTCAAAGAACTATTAAAATCGTAGTATGTCGCAAATATATACAAAAATTACGACACTACAAAATTTTTTCAAAAAAAATATATAAAAAATAATTATTTACCTAAAAACAAATCATTTAGATAATCGTATTTAGACACAAATCCATGAAAATCTTCTTTATTTGGTGGCTCAATAGTTATATCATTTTTTGGCTCCCAGTCTGGAAATACTTTTTTAAAGTTTTTAATAGCATCACGAACCATTGAGGGAGCATAAGTTTGCCTCCCGTGTGCATAGCGAATTGACATCCATACTATATCCTCAAAACTTTTTTTTAGAACTTCTATTTTCTTTTCACTTGTCATTTTTTTTAATTTTAAATTCAACGTCAGACTTATTTTTTGTAGCAAACACTATATATTTTTTTCCATCAAAAGTTGTTTTTTTTGTATAGGGATATTGATTGTCATTTTTGTAGCAATATTTTTCCCAACTATTTTTTTCTTTTTGACAACAAAGAATACCACCAATTAAAGTGACAGATTCAAAATCTGTTAACTCTGTTATGTTGTTAATTATTAATTTACTCATAATTTTTTGTTTAAATGTTCGAGCATTAAAACGCTCGCTAACAGTCGCTAAAACGCCATTAAAACGGCGTTTAGCTTTGTGTTACCCACAATTAAGCGAGTGGTTTTTAAACTGTTTTATTCCAAGTACTAAAGCACCCATAGTTGTCAATCCGCTTCCAAATCCTTTCTTGTCTATGTAGCACATATATTGCCAGTCAGCTTCTCTAATTATTTGAACATCGTGTTTCATTTGGAAGCTAATAATCTCATCTAAATCAAACAGTTTTTTAGTCAGTTCATTTTCTTCTTTAAAGTAATCTATTTCCATATCTTTTAAATTTGTTCGTTTAATCAAGGTCGGTGGGTCATTCAACGGCAACCGACACCATACCGCCAGCCGTTATAAAACATTAATAAAATCGTCAATCCATGTTTTATAATCTTTTCTCGAAACTTCATTAATATTTGTTATAACAACATCTTTTAATTTAGTTTCATAAATATTTCGGCAAGGAAACCCATTGATGCCTAAGGCTCGATGGGAGGAATTGCCGCCCCGTATTTTTATTATTTAACAAAATTAATAATTATTTTCTGATATATGAAACTTTTTGTATTTTTGTACGTATTTATGGTTATATGAAGTTGACGTTGAAAATAAAACTTTTGCCTACTGATGAACAGGCTAACTTGCTTCTTGATACGATGAAGGAAGCTAATGCTGTCTGCAATGCCATTTCTGATGTGTCTTGGCAGGAAAAGATTTTCAATAATTTCAAACTGCACCATAAAGTATATCATAGCTACAAGGCTACGTTTCAACTTCCTTCTCAAATGCTTATAAGACAAATAGCCAAAGTTGCTGATGCTTATAAGTTGGATAAGAAAACCAAACGTACTTTTAAGCCACTTGGCAGTATTACTTACGACAGTCGTATTATGACTTACAAGCCCAATAACATAGTTTCTTTGTGGTGTATTGGAGGCAGGCAAAAGATTGATTTTGTTTGTCACAATCCTGATTACATCCCTTACATTAAAGGTGAAGCTGATTTGGTTTACAAGAAAGGCAAGTTTTACCTTTTTCAAACCGTTGATGTTTCCGAAGAAGATGTTGAGAATGTGGAGGAATTTGTGGGCGTGGATTTTAAGCATATCTAAATACATAACCTTTGCACGTTTTGTTTTTACCTTTTAAGTGCTTAAACATTGTAGATATATTTACCTCAATGTTTTTAGCGGATTCTGATACTGATTTGTGTCTTCTTATTTCATTTCCTTCTAAATCTAATTGTACTACCTTTTTACCTCGTAGATGAGATTTATTTGATTTAGATATTTTCTCACGATGTGCCTTTGATAATTTCTTACCTATCTTTGCTTTTCTGATTTTTTCTTTTGTTTCTTTCGAATGAGTTTTACCGAAAAACGGATTATTTTCTCCTAAGTACATTTTAGATTTAGTCTCTGACATTTTCCTTTTTGCTTTCTCACTATGCTTCCACCCTCTCGCACAATCACCACCATCTTTCATATTATATTCAGGATTAAGTTTGTTTATCCAAAATATTTCTCTCTCATTTATCAACGAAACATCATCAACTTTCTCCAAGACAGATATTTCAAACTTTCCCCATCCGTATTTTTTAATAGCCCGATATAAATAGCAATCTCTATATAGCAAATGTCCGTTTCTGTTACGTCTATGGTCATTAAACCTATTTAGGATGTTTTGGGCTTGTCCAATATATATCTTTTCGTTAACGGTATTTTTAAGTTGATAAATGCCAGAAAAGTCATATTGAGGTAATTCGGTGGGTCTCCCTTGTTTGTTGCCTATTGGAACATAAGTTCTTTTATGATACTCCTTTAAATATTCTGTTCTGTCTTTTGCCATAACATTATTATTTAGTAACAAAGATACAAAAACCATGCCAGTAAGTCCAATGATTTTATACGATATTTTGGCTTGTCCACTGTGGCTCACACCTCTGATAATGTTGAGTTTTCTGCCGATGGGCTTAACAAATATCGTGAACATCGGCAAAAGGTTCGGAGTTCTGTTCAACGCAAACGCACTCGCTCTGCGAGAAAACTTCTTAAAAGGCTCTCTGGCAAAGAACGTACTCACGCCTCTATCGTAAATCACACAATCGCCAAACAAATTGTTCAGTCTGCCAAATTCCAAAACAAAGGGGTTGCGATTGAAGATTTGACGGGCATAAGATTTACGAGTAAACGCAGGAACAAAAAATTCAGAACTAAACTTGGCAAGTGGAATTTTAATCAGCTTCGTCAATACTTGACGTACAAGGCTCAACTCAACGGTGTTCCGTTGGTTGTTGCTCCACCTGCCTATACGTCCCAAACCTGTAATTCCTGTAAACGCATTGGCAAACGAACGAACAAGGTGTTCAAATGCACCAACAAAAACTGCGAAGTAGATACTTTGGATGCAGATTTCAATGCTGCTCAAAACATCTCTTTGCTTGGGGTGGCCATAGACACGCCCGAAAGACAGATTATGTATTGCTCTTTGCATTCGTAGTTATTGTCTAAAACCTATTCGGTCTTTTAGCCGATGGGTAGTTTATATTAAGTTTATTTTGTATTTGAACATTTGTTTTCTAAATCGCAACGTATCTTATAATAGCCGTTAGCAACCATACGAACCGTACAACAATTAATCCCATTCACCAAGTTTTAGTTTTCTGCTCTCCACACCACATATAATAGCTTTTTCAACATCACAATGATATATAATTGTTTCGTTTTCTATTAGCATACAAGTGTTGCCCATCATGGCTTCATTAAATTTATCCATGTGAATACCTGGATATTTTTTTAAAATGCTATCGATTTCTTTTTGTGTAAATCCTTCTTTGTGTTTTGTTTTGAAATTGTTTACATCCTCTCTTACTTTTTGTGATATTGTTTTTTCCATCATTATATTTCTAAAATTTCTATTCTGTAAATTGCTTCAACAAGTTTTTTCTTTAATCTAAACATACTATATGCACATCCTTTTTTATAACCTTTTACATCGAAATATTTTGTTTTTCCGTTTTCATATTCTACCTTAAAATCAAGTTTATAATGTGCAATATATTTTTCTCCAATGAATATATCATATCTCACTTCTCTCTCCCAATTTTTTACACGAAATTTTTTATCTTTACATTTTTTAAGCATGTCAAGTTCTCTGGCAAAAGACGCTTCTTTTTTGCTTCTATATGTTTCACCTTTATATTCTGTTGGTTTAGCATTATATTTATGCTTTTTTTTTCTTTTGCTAATTTGTTTTTCTATCTGTTCTTTAATATATGGATTTTTAATATCTTCTAATTTCACAAATTATTTTTTTTATTATAATGATATTTTTTTAAAATTTCGAGCATTAAAACGCTCGATAACAGTCGCTGAAACGCCATTAAAACGGCGTTTAGCTTTGTGTTGTGTGTAATGCTAATCCTCTGCACATAATTCAAATGGTTCACCGTTTATTTCTTCAATCATCCAAACATAATCCTCTAAGTCACCATTATTTGAGAAAATAGACATTTTCTCATCTCTTTCCTCTGCTTTTTTTATTGCTTCTTCTGGGCTATCAGCTTCAATCATTGTCCAAGTGCTAATAGTTACTTTTGCTTCAATTCTGTATTTCATTCTATTAAATTTTATTTGTTAATAATCCGCACTACACACAACAATGTATAACACGACAATAGGCACAGGCAGCGTTTGTGCTTTGGTCGGTTTTTGTCAAGTGTGCCTACTGCGGTTATACTTGACGTTATAAACAAAAAATTAACGCACATTTTTTGCTTCTCTATATGCGAATTTCCCATTCATACCTTGCTCAATTCGTTCTACATATTTTTCTGTTTTTCGTGGAGCAAAAATCCCCCACACGATTATCATTAACACCTGTCCTATGTTTAAACTTTTATAAGATTTCATCAATTCTGTTTTTAATTCATCATTTTCCATAATTTTCAGTTTATAACAAGCAATATAATTAATTGCCTATCAAGTTATTACTAAATTTCAAAGTCTGTGGTTTGGCAACTAATCATATTGCCGTACCGTTAGCCACCTTTTATATCAATCTTTTTTATGTAAACTTTAGGATAAACCTCCCCATCCCAAGCTAAGTAATGTTTTACAGGATTCATATTCGAGACAAACTCATTAGCGTGTCCGTGAGCACTCATAGTTCCTTTCGCTATAAACGTTCCTAACAATTTTTCTTCAATAGCGTTAGATACTCTATTTTCTAACGTGCAAAAATGTATTTTAAAAACTTGTATTGCTTCCATAATAAATAAAAATTTTAGAATATAACAATGTCACTCCGATATGACATTTTGTTTTTACAAATATACAAAAAATTTTTTAATTACCAAATATTTTTTAGTTTTTTTCTATGAAACTTTTTAAAGATAAAAACAAATCACTATAATTATTATATGAGTTTTTCCTGTTTTCAATAATTAATAGATAGTCTGTAATTTTTTTGCCTTTATAATTTTTACTGTTAATCTTTTTAAGAAGTATTTCAAAATGCTCATATTTCAATGGTATATCAAATTTCAAAACATTATCTAATTTTTTACCCAAAGGGTTTTTTCCAAAAATAAAATTAATTAATCTCTCATAAAGACCAAAATATTTTTTACCAGAGGTTAACATTAATTCTTCTTCATAAAAATTTTTAATAGGTGTTTTCCTAAAACTATTATTTGACATATCTTTCAGCATAAAGTTAGCTGCCTGCGAAATCCAATCTGTTTTTTTCTTACCACCATTAGACCAATTTAACACTGCATTATAATAATAGTCAAAATCAGCCATTGCATATTTTCCGTTAGCGTACTCCATCATTGCTTTTTTAAACAGTTTAAAATCATAATATTTTGAGTTTTTAAACATGTGTTGATTACCATTTTGTTTCTTTTTAGAATTGTCTACGAAATTTTCTTCAAACATTTTTGTCTGAACAGATGATTTTTGCTTTGACTGACACATTGACTGACACATTGACTGACAAACATCATTTTCTACAACGTCTGAATTTTGCATGTAACTATCAAAATTATAGATTGTTACGAGAAGATTTTGTTTTGAATTATTGACTGACACATTGACTGACACATTGACTGACATTTCCGTTTTTAAAAATTCTTTTTTTTCTAAATATTTCAAACTTCTATATATATTTCTCACATCTATGTTTAAGTCTTTTGATGCAATAGTACCATTAAATATAAGCTGCCCTTTTCTAATTTTATATTCATTAAAAGACTTTCCGTTTTTTGCTTTGACAACCTCTCCTTCTACTGATTGGCTTGCATTTAATAATAACCACAACCATAACCTTTGTTGTTTTTGATTTTTAAAATTTATGTGAAGCAGATCTTGGCTTGAAATTAAAACTTTTTTCATGGTAGTTTTTTTTGAAAGAAAATCTGTGACAAAGAT
>CAZOVB010000072.1:0-21566 GCA_964583095.1 uncultured Planctomycetaceae bacterium | reverse complement strand
TGATGCGGTAGATGCCGAAGTCCAGGTCCGAACAGTCGAACTGGAAGAGCTCGCGCAAGAGCCGCTGGAATTTGTCCCTGTATTGATCCATCGTGGTCATTCCTCTTTCTCTGCGGCTTCGGAGTTGCCCTGCGGGTTCCCGCTTTGGACCCAGCGGTCGATGGCCCGCCTCCGCAGGCCCATCGCAACGAGGAACATCCTACCACACAACATCATCAGAAGGTACACAGATCCGGGGTTTTCAACAGGCCCACTGTCCCGCGTTTTCCGTCCGCCGTTTTCCCCCAGACTACTGTGCCGGCAACTGAAGAATGACAATGGCAAGGCAGTAGCGCCCCGAGCCGGCCGGCAGGCAGGTCGACCTCGAGCCGTGACGGTGCGGCGGCAACGTCGTGACGCAAGCGTCTGCCGCCCTTTCGACTAAGTTCAGGACAGGCCCTTCGTCCAGCGTCTGGAAAAGCTCCTGGACCGCCGTCTTATGCCGCGCAAGGCCGGTCGGCGTTTCCCCGGATGCACTGCGCGATCCGCGGCTAACGACTTCCACCCCTCCGGGGTGGGTAGAAAGAACGTAAAAGGGGAGATTATTGTGTTTCCCCGGATGCACTGCGCGATCCGCGGCTAACGACTTCCACCCCTCCGGGGTGGGTAGGAGAAACGAAAAAGGGGAGATGATCGTGTTTCCCCGGATGCACTGCGCGGTCCGCGGCTGACGACTCTCAGCCCTCCGGGGTGTGAACAGGCACCGGCCCCTGGCGGTTCCCACCCCGGATGGGGTGGTATTGAGTAGCCCCGGATCGCGCAGCGCATCCGGGGGCAATGAACGTAGATCCTCTTCCCTCCCACCCCGGACGGGGTGGTAAGGAGAAGCGGAAATGAGCATTTATCTGACGACTCGCACCCCCTCCGGGGTGGGTAGAAAGAACGTAAAAGGGGAGATTATTGTGTTTCACCGGATGCGGGATCTCCAAGCGGTTTTTGCTTTACCCGACCGGGGAATGGGTCGATACGTGCGATGAGGACAGCGCAGCGGAACTGTATCCAGCCCAAACCTACAGGCGAGTGGTATGACCGAAGGTCACGAAACGACGCGATTTGAAGAAGTGGTTTTCCACGAGGCCGCGGCCAGGCGCGTGCGTGTCAATCTGCTGGTCAAACCGGTACGTCCCGACGACGACCGGCGCCTGACCAGCCGCGTCCTCGGGCTCAGCGCGAAGGGCGAATTGATCCTGGCCGCCCCCACCAAGTCCTGCGGAGAGAAGATCTTCCTGCCGGCCGGCTGGGGCCTGGGTCTGGGCCTGGCGGTTGGAAATCTCTTCGTCCAGGCCCGTTCGGAAGTGCTGGGACACTGCCAGTACCGTCTCAGGCCGCCCCGCCGTGTCGATGCCATTCTGGCTGAGACACCCGAGAAGGTCGTCAGCGTAACCCGTCGCCAGGAAGTGCGTTACGACGTGGATCCCTCCCAGTACGCTTCTGCGGCCGTCTGGCTGGAGCACGAACTACTCACCGGTGAAACGCATCGCATGCGAGAGGGTCGCGTGGACAACTGGTCCGAATCGGGCTTTGGCGTCAAGCTGCCGGGCCCGCTTCCGTTTGAGAAGGGCCAGCGGGTCGTGCTCCGCATCGAAGGGCTGCGCGGGCGAACCTGCCAGTTCTACACCGGGTTGCTTCGTCACTGCACTTGCGTCGAGGGAGGCTGGCACCTGGCCGGCTTTGGAGAGATCGAGCTTCTGCGTCCGGGGCAGGGCTTCCCGCTGATCCGGGCGATCACTCACGGGGCCCACTAGCTACCCAAGCCTGGCCTGGCCCAGCGGGGACGTGCGGAAAAACCCTCACTGAAAGTTGCACAAGGCCCGGGGAAGATCCGAGATGAGGCAGGAAGGGGCCAGGTCGGTTTGCATCGGCAGGGCCCGATTTTCTACAATGCTCGCTGTCGCAGAACAGTGGCGACCTCGAGGAGTACCTGCCGTGCTGAAAACCGCCATGAAACTGATCGTCCTGGGGGCCGTCACCGCCGCCGTTCTGGGTGTGGCCTGGTGGTGGTATACCTTCTACCAGGACCAGACCGAGACGCACACCGTCGACAAGGGTCGCATCTCCGGTGTCATCATCTCGGGAACCCTTCGCTGCCGCCAGCGGACCCACGTCCGCTCGGAAGTACAGGCCACCGTCAAGAAGTGGCACGTGCAGGAGGGGCAGGAAGTCCAGGCCGGCGACCTGCTGGTGGTTTTGGACGACGCCCTGGTGGCCGAGGACCGTGCCCGCGCCGCCGCCCAGGTCGCCCAGGCGCAGGCGAGGCTGGAAGAGCTCATCCAGGGCCCGCGGGAAGCGGAGATCAAGGGCGCCCAGGAGGCCGAGAAGAAGGCCGTCGCCGCCTACAACCACGCGGTTGCCCAGTACCAGCGTTTTCGGCACTCAGCCGGGGCGAGCACGGCTTCGGAGATTGAAAACTACAAGACCCGCGCCACCATCGCAAAGGCCGAGCTTGGCGAGGTCCGGTCCCGGCTGGAACTTCTCCAGGCCGGGACGCGCGAGGAACAGAAGGCCCAGGCGCGGGCCCAGTTGGACCTGGCCAGGGCGCAGCTCAACCGCGTCAAGGCGCTCCAGGACAAGTACACCATCCGCGCTGCCCACAAGGGCAAGGTGACCAAGACCTTCCCGCATGAGCGGGAGATGGTCACCCCCAACCAGGATCTTCTGCTGCTGCACAACTTCGAGTCGATGGAAGTCTATGGCCACGCGCAGGAATCGCTTCAGTCGCGAATCCGCCCCAGCGATACAGCCCTGGTGAGGCCCGACGCTTTCCCTGAGCGGGAATTTGAAGCCAGGGTGGTTCGGATCTTGCCGCGGGTGGAGGAGAACCGCGGCACGATGACGGTGAAACTCGCCTTTCTGAAGCAGCCCGGTGTGGATCTACCCGACGGCGGGACCGTGGATATCGTCCTGATCGGCGATACGCAGAGCGAAGTGATCCGCGTCCCGATCGAGGCTGTCCGGGGCAGCGGCGACAAGACATTCGTCTGGCTGGAGCAGGACGGTCGGTTCGTGCGTCGAGAAATCCAGACAGGCCGGGAAGACGGCAAGATGGTCGAGGTCCGCGAGGGACTCGAACCGGGCCAGGTCATCCGAATGCGGTAAGGAGCTTCCCGATGGCCCTGGCCTACGAAATACAACTGGCCCGGCGGAACCTGGGCAGCCACGCCTGGCACGCCGCTGCGATGATCGCAGGGCTGGCCCTGGCGGTGGTGGTGATGATCTACATCCCCTGCTCGATGGGGACTTTCTACGAAGACATCATCGACCGCAGCGTGGAGCAGACCTCCGCCCACGTGACAATCTGGCCGCGAGAGCGACAGAGCCAGGCCCTGATCGCCGATCTCCAGCGCGACCACCCGCAACTGGCCCAGGCCTCGCTGGAGGACATGAGCTTCCCCCGCAAGCGGGACCTTTCGGGCCAGTCAGCCCTGACGAGGCAGGTCCAGTCGATGCAGGGGGTGCTGGCGGTGGCGCCCTTCGTCAGCGGCGATGCGACCGTCTCCCGGGGCAAGGTGAATCTGGGCATCGTGGTCGAGGGGATCCAGCCGCGGCGCTACGCTCGCGTTGTGCACATCGCCCGCCACTACCGGGACCACCGGATCCCGCGTCTGGAGAGCGATGACGCAGCCATCGGCTACCGCATGGCCGAGAAACTGGGCGTGCGGGAAGGCGGGCGGATCCACATTGCCACCGCCCGGGCCTCGGGCGGACGAACCCTGCGCGAGCTTCGGGTCAAGGCGATCTTCCGAAGCGGCTACTACGATACCGACCTGAACAAGGCGTATGTCTCGCTCAAAACCGCGCAGATCCTCTTTGGCATGGGAAACGATGTCAGCGGGCTGGCGGTGCGCTGCGATGATCTGTCCCAGGCCGGGCAGGTCAGCCGGCGCCTCGAAGCGCAGCTGCCCAACAAGGTCCGCAACTGGATGGACGACAACGCCAGCCTCCTGCAGGAAATCGCCATGACGCGGCGGATCACGCTGTTCATCAGTGCCCTGGTGGCGATTGTGGTATCGGTGGGCATGGCCAACGTGTTCAGCATGTTCGTGCTGAACCGGCAGAAGGATCTGGCGATTCTGAGGGCGATGGGGGCTGCGAAGTTCAGCTTGCGAGGCATCCTCCTGATGGAAGCGCTGTTCATCTGGCTGATCGGGACGATCCTGGGCGTCACCGCCGTACTGGCCGTGATGGCCTATGAGCAGATGAATCCGCTGGAGGTCTCGCAGGAGACCTACGGGATCGGTTCGTATTCGACCCGGCCCGACCTGGTGACCGTGCTGGTCGGGGTGGGCCTGGCCCTGGCGACAATGGTGTTCTCGGCCTGGTGGAGCGGGCGACGCGCGGCGAAGATGGACCCGGCCGCAGTGATCTTCGGACGATAGGACAAGAGGTCTCCATGCTGCTGGACGTGCAAAAGGTCAACAAGCAATTCGGCGGGGCCGTGCCGGTCCACGTCCTCAAGGACGTGGATCTCCAGATGGAGCGCGGGGACTTTGCCGCCCTTGTTGGCCCCAGCGGGGCGGGCAAGACAACGCTGCTGAACCTCATCTCAACGCTGGACCGCCCCACTTCCGGGCAGGTGATGATCGACGAGGTGGACGTCCACTCGCTGGCAGAAAAGGCCCTGAACCGGTTTCGGAACCGGCACCTGGGGTTCATCTTCCAGGACGATCTGCTCCTGGCGCATCTCAGCGCGCTGGAGAACGTGATGATGCCCGGCCGCATCGCCCGAAAGCCTCTCGGGCCGCTGCGAAAGATGGGCCAGGATCTGCTGGGCCGGGTGGGCCTGGGCGACCGGATGCACCATCGGCCCGGTGAGCTTTCCGGCGGGCAGCGCCAGCGGGTGAACCTCGCCCGGGCGTTGATGAACAGCCCCAAGCTTCTGCTGGCCGATGAGCCCACCGCCCGGCTGGACAGCACGACCGGCCAGGCCATCGTCGAACAGCTCGTGGAACTCAACGAGCAACTGGGCGTGACGATTCTGATGGTCACGCACGAACACGATGTGGCCGAGCAGGCCCGCCGCATCGTGGAGTTCCTCGACGGGCGGGTGGATGTCGATCGTCGCACCGATGCCGAACGCAAGCTCGGCTTCCGCAACGCCTGAGACCGCTCAGGCGCTTTGCGAGATGCGTCCGACGCGGGCGTGGCAGAGCGCGAAGGCCACATCTCCCAGTCGGCTTCTCAACGCGCGCGAGGCTTCTTCGCTTCGGACGGCAAAGAGCTCGGGGACCTTGGCAAACAGACCCGCCAACTGACGCGCATCGCTGTAGGCGTCGATGGATTCCTGCTCCCATGTCTCGAGCTGCGCGCGGTAGTGGTTGTCGCGCCAGGCGAACTCGTAGAGGAAGCTTTCACTGGTCTCGGGGTTCTGTGCATGGGCCTCCTGCCACCGCTGGACGATGCCTCGCAGGTCCCAGCACATTACCACCACGGGGTCTTCCTTCTGGCTGGAGTAGTCGCGGATGTCGCTGACGGCCTCGAAGCCCAGGAATTCGTAGAACTTCTGGTGGCCCGGGCTGACGGTCGTGATCATCGCGTCGCAGCCCTTGCGGTAGGCATGGGCGAACATGCACCGCATCAGGTCGGTCGGCACGCCGCTGCGGCGGTACTCGGGTGCGACGGCCTCGTTGGTCGCCTCGCAGATACGGCGGTATTTGATCCGCAACTGGTCGATGCAATCCTGGAAGGACTGATCCGAGGGAAGGTAGAGGTCCGGCGAGTCGATGACGACGCTCTGCACGCCCACGACTCGATCATCCTGGAGGGCGATGAAGGTGCCCGTCGCGGGATCGGCTTCGTAAGGCCTGAGGCGAATGCCCGATGGGTGGGGGTTGATATAGTCTCTCTCGACAAACGCATCGTGGACGAGGCGGTAGGCCTGTTCCATCTGGGGTACGCTCGTGGCTCTGCGGATCCGGGCTCCTTTGGTGTCGTCGGTAAACAGGCCGGTACGCTTGAGAAGGCGAATTCTCCGGGCATGTTCCGAAAGCTGCCTTGTCCCCTCCCTTTTGCTTTCTCTCCTGACTTCGGGGGCCATCTGTTTCATTGCACGCTCTCCTGATGGTAAATGATCTGGTACGAACCCGCGGGTTCCTCCGATTCCAAAAAGGGCTCGCCAGCGCCCGTCATCGATTCCCGCAGGGTAAATCCGAATGCTCTCGTTCTTCATACGACCACTTCTCTGACTTGAGGATAAAACTTCAATGCCCGATCCGGGCCGGGCCACATACGTCTTTGGAAACAACTGCCAGAATTTCTTCCCAGTCCGCCAGGTCCAGAGGCCCGACGACATAGAAGAAGCCCGCTCTGCGTACCTGCATCTCCAGGTCCCGGTTCGCTCGATGGCTGTAGACAATGATCCGGGCCGAGCCAAGAGGCTCCTGGAGGACCGGCAGCATCTCCAGCGCCTCCTCCGGATTCTCGCCGGCATCCACGATGGCGAAGGAACTCCTCGCCGCCGCAGGTGCAAGATCTACCGGATCCCCCGAACAGATCAGACGAATCGGAACCCTCTGATGATTACGTGCCCATTGGGCGACCTGAAGAAGCAATTCCTCCCCGGCCGAGCAAAGCAGCACGTCCCTGAAACCCTCATTCCAAAAAACCATCTTTTTTGCTTCCTTCTCAGGTGCCTCTCAGAAATGCCGACCAGCGGCCGGCGATACGCCATGAGTAAATGCAAGGGCCGTGCCAGCAGCAAATTTTTCTCTTTCCGGCGAAAGTCCTTTCAACCCGATATACTTCCACTGGAAAAGCATCCAGATGAACGGGGAATTGTCGCAACCTGCGACATGCGACATGTCGCAAGATGGGATTTTGCGTCGCTCTCTTGGCCTCTTCCGGCGCAGCAGGACCTCGACGGTGCATCTCAATTGGGCGCTGCGAAGAGCACGAAGAGCAACCCAGCCGCACAGGCCCGGGCACCCAACCCCTTGATGGATCCCACTCTATCCGCGGGTATCTTCCAGATGAATCCGGTGCTGGACCAGCTTGCGATAGAGCGTCGAGCGGTGGATTCGCAGCAGCTTGGCTGCCTCGCTGATGCAGTTCTGCGTGTGCTCCAGGGCGGTTCGTATCGCGTTGCGCTCCGCCTCTTCCAACGTGAAAATCCGCGATTGATCGGCCATCCGCGAACCGGGCGGATCGGTCTGGAACTCGCCCAGCAAGGCCCCCAGAAGCACCTCGGCCTCCAGGCCCGTCGCGTAAAGCCGCTCTACCCATGTCGAGAGTTGACGGACATTGCCCGGCCAGGAAAACTCCTCCAACTGACACACCACCGATTCGCTCACATGCACCCGGGGCCTGGAGTACTTGATGGAGAAGCGGGAAAGGAAATGATCCAGCAGCGGCCGGATGTCCTCGACCCGCCGGCGAAGAGGCGGCAGGAAGATCCGAACAACGTTTAGACGGTAGTACAGGTCCTCGCGGAAGTTGCCCCCGGAGACCTGCTCGTACAGGCTGCGGTTGGTCGCGCAGACAAAGCGGGTATCCACCTGGAAGGTGCGATTGGAACCCACCGGCATGACCTCCCCTTCCTGGAGCACCCGAAGAAGCTTGGGCTGAAGAGAAGCGGGGATCTCCCCCACTTCATCCAGGAAGAGCGTTCCCCCATCGGCCGCCCGCACCAGGCCTAGCATGCTCTGGCCGGCTCCGGTGAAGGAACCCTTCAAATGGCCGAAGAACTGGCTCTCAAAGACCCCCTCGCCCACTCCCGCACAGTTAACGGGGATGAAGTTACAGTCCGTCCTGGGGCTCCTCATGTGCACTCTGCGGGCGATCAATTCCTTGCCCGTGCCGCTTTCGCCCTCGATCAGAACCGGGCAATCACTCGCCGCGACGCGGTCGACAAGTTCCACGATGTGGCCAATTGCATCGGAGACCCCCACAATCTCGGATGAGTTGTGTACAGACGGGCCTCGAGCCATGCAAGAAGCTCCTGATACTACGGTTCAGTGGTTGATCTGGTAGATAATGCGCTGCGAACCTCTGAGTCACACAGCGCAAATCCTCAGAGGGAACCTGTCCCTCGCCTTCCGATTTCTGTAATTGCGTCCCGGACTGCGTCCTCCTTACTGTCGGTGCAACCCGCAACGTTCATGTAGTAAATCTAGCAAAGTTATCGGTCCTTTTCAAGCTTGAATCGGAGTACTTGGTCTTTCTGTCCGCAAGGCCAATCAATTACCACCTGAATACGCAGCAGACTCCTTCCGATGGAAATGCAGAAAACAGCGCAATATACCGCAACGAAAGGGCCAAGACAGGATACCCACATGCCCACCAAGCCCCGCCCGGTCATCCACGCCGCACAGAATCGAGACCAGCTCGAGCAGGCATTGCACCTGGTCCACGATGTCTACGTCCGCGCGGGACATATGCTGCCCCACCCCTCGGGGATCCGCATCGGCCCCCACCATCTCCTGCCACAAAGCAGAACCTTTGTCGCTGCCTTGGAAGGTGAGGTCGTCGCTACCCTCGGGCTCTTTCCCGACAGCCCCTGCAAGCTTCCCTTGGACTGCGCCTTCGCACAGGAAACAGACAGACTGCGCATCAACGGAAAGCGCCTGGCCGAGATCGGCATGTTCGCAGACCGGCGCAGCGAGATCAAACGATCTCTGCCCGTGCTGCTGGATCTGATGCTGGCCGCCTTTGTCCACAGCCGGCATCTTGACCTGGATGCCTTGCTGGTGGCCGTCTCCGCCCGCCACAGCCGCGTCTACTGCAACAGCTTCGGCTTTTCCAGATTGGCCGGCCCCACCGTACACCCCCACGGCAACGGACTGGAGGTCAACCTGCTGCAACTGGACCTTCGCAGCGTACGTCCCGACGACCTGCCCGAAAGACTCGGCGAGCATTTCCGCAAAGCACGGAATCAGACACCTGCCCCAGACAGCTATGCCATGGATCTGCCCGGGGCCAAATACTTCCTCCAGGCCAGGCCCGAAATCCTCCAGGAGCTGCCCATGCCCCTGGAGCAACTGTACCCAGCCCCCCGCCCTGCCGGCAAACAGACCGGACAGAGCACCCAGGAAGCACCTGATGAAGATCCCCCCTTTCCTGCAGGCTAGAATGGGTTTTCACGAACCCACGCCGACAGCGGCGGTATAGGAACCTCCATGCGAATCATCAACGCCCACGTTCACATGATCGACCTGGCCGGAATGGCCCGGAAGTATCCCAACCTGTCCCTGCCGGTGGGAATCTCCATTTACGAAGACCTGGCCCCCTCCCTGGCCCTGCTGGAGGACAAGACGCTCCTTGCCCAGATGGACCAGGCCGGCATCGAGACCTCCATCCTTTATGCCGTCGATGCCCCGCTGGTCTACGCCTCCAACGAGTACGTCGGCAACATCGTCAAAATGCATCCGGATCGCCTCATCGGCTTCGCATCGGTGGACCCGCTTGCCCCCGATGCCCCTCAACAGTTCCAGCAGGCTGTCGAGCAATATGACATGAAGGGACTCAAGCTCCACCCTCCCCTTCAGAGCTTCTCTCCAGATGATCCGCGCGTTTTCGGCCTGTATGAAAAGGCCCTTCAGCTCAACCTGCCCGTGGTCTTCCACGTCGGGTCCACCCCGTTTGGTCCGGCCTGCCGGCTCGCACACGCCAACCCCCTGCTGCTGGATGAGGTCGCCTGCACATTCCCCGACCTGCGCATCATGCTCACCCACCTGGGAACCCTATGGCACAACGAGGCCTTCATGGTCGTCGAGAAGAACCCCAACTGCTTCATCGACACCTCGGCCTACCTCTACGAAATCCCGCAGATCCTCGACCGGAATCTCCTCAGCCGTCTCGGGCCCGACAAGGTCATCTTCGGCACGGATTACCCAACCCCCTTCTCGGCCAAGCTCCACGAGATGAAAGATTACGTCCAGTGCATCCAGTCGCTCGACCTGGACCCGAGCCAGAAGGAAGCGATCTTCTCCGGGAACATTCAGAAGCTGCTCAAGGGACCCGAGCAGCCTGCCCAGAGGGTAACGGTTGAAGACATGGCCAACCTTGCCCGCGAGAAGTTCAATCTCTGAAACGCGCCCCAGGCGCAGACCCTCGCAATGAAACCCCTCCAAGCCATCCAGGACAGAATCATCCGCCGGGGGTACCGGAAGGTCTCAAGGTATTTGAGAACGCTCGATCCGGCCAGGCTCGAAGCACAGGCCCACAAGCGGGTTCTGGCAGCCTTCCACCGCGCTGCAGCCTCCTCTCGGGGCTACGGGGACCTCCTGGCCGAGGCCGGCGTCAAGCCCGCCCAGATCCGCACGATCCAGGACTTCCGGAACAAGGTCCCGCTGCTTAGCAAGGAGAAGGTCTTCTCCCAGCCTCTGGGTGAGCTGATTGCAGAGAGGGACCTGCGGGGGATCGACCAGTTCTGGACCAGTTCGGGCCGCACCGGCACGTTCTCCTTCGGCGCCGGCAGCAGCCGGGATCAGAAGTCGATAGCCCTGGGACTGGAATTCCTGCTCCACGAGGTCTTCGGCGTGCTGGATCACAGGACCTTGCTGATCAACTGCAATGCCATGGGCGTGCAGGTTCCCACCCGAACAGTCAGCACGGCCACCACAGGCCTCCGCAGCGACGCGGTGCTCAAGCTCACGGCCAAGCTGACCGACTGCTTCGAACAGATCCTCATTAACGGCGAGCATCCGTTCCTCAAAGAAATCGTCGAGCAGGGCTGCCGAGGGGGACTGGATTGGAAAGCCGCCGGCGTCAGCTTCATCACCGGAGGCGAGTTCGTCCCGGAGACGTGGCGAAGCTATATCATGCAGGCAACGGGAATCGAGCCCGACGACCCCACGGGTCGAAAGGTCGTCCTGAACATGGGACTCTCCGAACTGTCGCTGAGTATCTTCAGCGACGACGCGGACCTGATCCGGATTCGACGCGCCGTCCACGACAAACCGGACCTCCAGGAAGCCCTGTTTGGCCGAAACGACAGGCCCTGCCCCGAGATCCTCCACTACTACCCCACCCGAACCTACCTGGAGACGGTGGAAAATGAAGCAGGCTCCCGCGAACTGGTTGTCTCCCTGCTGGACAAGCGACAGGCGATTCCCCTTCTCCGCTACCACACCGGTGACGCAGTGGACCTGCTGGATTACACCGAACTGGTCCGGCGACTCACCCGGGCCGGGCTGGAAGACCTGATCCCAACCAGGAGGTTGCCGGTGGGGATCATCTGGGGCTCGGACCGCCGCATCGAGCTTCCAAACGGCCTGTCACTGGCACCGGAGATGGTCAAGGAAATCCTCTATGCCCGCAGCGACATCGCCGAGTGCCTGACCGCCAATTTCCGAATCGGACGACCCGAAGGTTCCTCCTGGCCCAGCGTGAAGCTCCAACTCAAGCAAGACGCCCGGTTGCCCTCCGACGCCCCACAGGTCCTCTCAGCCAGTCTTCAGGAGTACACCCGCGACCCGATCGCTCTGGATTTCATCGCCTACCGGGACTTCCCCTGGGCGATGGAACTCTCCTATGAAAGGAAATTCCGATATGCCTGAAACACCCCAAAACGACCAGGCCTACCTCGACCGCATCTCCCGGAACCTTGGGCTCCTCAGCCAGGAGCAACAGGAGAAACTACGCTCCACCCGCGTGGCCATGTTCGGCCTGGGAGGAATCGGCGGAGCTGCGTTCGAGATCCTTCTGCGAAGCGGTATCCGCAGTTTCTCGATCGTGGACAAAGACGTCTTCGACGCCTCGAACCTCAATCGCCAGATCTTCGCCTTCCTGGATACGATCGGCCGGAGGAAGATCGACGTAGCTGAGCAGTTCGCCAGGAAGATCGACGCTGAGGTGAAGATCGACAAGTACCTGACGGTCACGACCGACAATGTCGGCGAGATTCTCGAGGGAGCCGACGTAGCCGTCATGGCCATCGATCAGCTCAAGCCCGTGCTCATCGCCTCGCGAAGGGCCCGCGAGCAGGGAATCCCCCTTGTCGAAGGCTGGGCCCTTCCTTATGGGAACGTCCGCGTCTTTACCGATCAGACGCCGAGTCTGGAATCCGCCTACCATCTGCCCACCGAGGGCAAGGACCCCGACGCGATCAGCGACGAGGAGTACAAAACCCTCACCTTCGAAGCCCTGATGGAATTGGCCTACATCGAAGGACTCAAGGACTATTACTCCCCCGAGACGGTCGAGAAGATCCGCCAGGGACATATCTCGTCCTTCGGGCCGATGGTCTGGATGACCTCCGTATTCATGGCCGTCGAGACGTCCAAGATCCTCCTGGGCATGGGAGAACCCGCCCTGGGGCCGAAATTCAAGCTCTACGACCCCTTCGCCCACCGTGTGCCCCAAATTCTGGGCACGCGACCGGAATTCTGAGCCGTCGCTACGGCTGAGATTTCACAGGCGATTGGACAGAGCCCATCCCCAGGCGCATCGTTTCGGGGCCAAGAAGGTTGGTTACCACCTCCAGGGTCTGTTCGTCCCAGGTGGCGGCCAGGTCCGAGCAGGCGCTGAGCAGCCGGGCCGCCTGGATCGGGTCGGCAAAGGTCTTGCGTGCCAGAACATCCCAGGCCTCGACGCTCTTGTTGTAGGGGTTGCTGTCCTGGCAGTAGTTGCGCCAGAAGGATTCCATCGAATCCCCGGCCGGGTCTACATCCGCCCAGCGCTGGTCGCAGGTCGAGAGCGTCCAGCAGACCACGACGACCGGGTCCTCGATCTGGGCGGAGTAGCTGCGGACCTGGCTGACCTTCTCGAAGCCGATGAACTCGTAGAAGCCGGTATGGGACGGGCTGACCGTGGTAATCAGTCTTGTGCAGCCGGCGTTGCGGGCATGGCTGAAAATGGCCCGCATCAACTCGGTCGGGACGGAAGAGCGGCGGAATTCCTCGGCAATGGCTTCGTTGGTGGCCTCGCAGACGATTTCTTCGGGGCCTCGCAGGGCGTCTATTTCTTCTCGAAACGCGCCGTCCGAGGGCAGGCCCAGGCCGGCTGAGTCAAAGGCCAGCGTCTGAACGCCCACCACCTGCCCCTCCTTGCGGGCCAGGAAGGTCGCCGTGGAGGGATCCAGTTCCCAGGGGCGGATTCGAACCCCGCCCGGCTGGGGAAGGATGTAGCCCTGCTCGACGAACGTGTCGTGAACGAGCCGGTAGGCTCCGAGCAGTTCGTCGACCGAAAGGGCCCGGCGAATCTCGGCTCCCTTGGTCTCGTCCTTGAACAGGCCGCTGCGTTGAAGCAGGGCCAGACGACGCTTGTCGTCGTCCTGCGGATTGCGGCGGGTTCTGGTTGGTTTGCGATCGGTGGCCATGGTAATTCCCTCGCTCTGGATTCCCTCCCCCAGGCGAAATGCGGGAACCGCGATCGTGCGACTACGGCGAAAGGCAAAAAGCACAATTCGCGTCTTGCCACTGCATATCTCGGAAAACCCGGAAACGCACTTTAGCTCTTCCAAGCTCACCGGATCTGCAGGCCCACATTTACGTTCATCGCCGCCCAAGCCCGAAACCCGGGACCGTTCAGCGATCGGTCTGGAGTACTCTCCGTAAGAAAGGTACGATTCACCCCCAGCGGGGGCAAATCAGCAAATGCGCAAAGTCCCCTGGGAATGGGGCTCATTCATTACGATTGGTCTGGGCGGGAGTTGCGCTCGTATTCCCGGCCGAGGCCTCGCAGGATCAACCGGTCGCGCAGCCCGGTGGGAAGCAACCGCAGCCACGAGAGGCGGCGCGTCGAGGCGGGGAGGCAGTAGCGGGGTTTGGGCCTGGAAGTCGTCGCAGCCCGGAGCACGACATCGGCCACCTGTTCGGGCGTGCAGCCTGCCTCGCGGGCCATCTGCTCGGCATGGTCGCGAAGGACCTCGTACAGGTCCGAAAAAGCGCTTTGCTCCTGGGCAGGCAAGGTCTTGCGGGCCTCGGCCAGGCTGGTCTCCCAGATGTCCGTCGCCACCGGGCCCGGCTGAATCAGGATCACCTTCAGGCCGAAGGGGGCATATTCCAGGCGGGCGGCGTCGGACATGGCCTCGAGGGCGAACTTGGAGGCTGCATAGGGCCCCAGGCCCGGAAAGGCCAGCACGCCGGAGATGCTGCTCATGTTGAGGATGCGGCCGGAGCCCTGTCGGCGCATGACGGGCCCGACAAGCTGCATGCAGTGCCAGTGGGAGAAAAGGTTCAGTTCGAACAGGCTGCGGAGTTTCTGGGGGTCGGCTTCTTCCACCACGGCTGAGTAGGCCCGGCCGGCGTTGTTGACCCAGACGTCGACGCGTCCCCACTGGTCCAGAACCTGGCCGAGCAGGTGCTCGCGGTGGTCGGGATCGGTGATATCCCCGGGGATGTCCAGGGCCAGGCCGCCGGCGTCGCGGATCCGGTCCCGGGCTTCGGCAAGCTTCTCTGCCCGCCGGGCCGTCAGTGCGACGGCGAAGCTTTTGCGGGCCAAGGCCTCGGCGCAGGCTCGTCCGATGCCGCTGCTGGCCCCCGTGACGACCGCTACGCGCTGGTGTGGGTCTGTCCTGGCCATGGCGTTCTCCTTGATGGGATCGGTTGGGCCGGTGGGCGAACCGGGCTTCCGGGCTGCCTCTGCGCGCCGGCTGGCTTTGCCGGCCTGAAGGCGAAAGGCCACGGCGCGCAAAAAGTGGGCGACGGAGAAGCTCTCCGTCGCCCACAGATGCTACTGGGTTTTCGCTACAGGTCAAGCATTGCGACGCTTGCGGATGTAGCTTCCGATTCCGCCGATACCCAGCCCGAAGGCCAGCATCGTCATCGGCTCGGGGATGGCACCGAAGCCACCAGCGTCAATACTGACGATCTGGAAATCCCCATCAAATTCGGTCGTGGGAGCCTGAAGCCCGTACTGCAACCAGATGTCTGCCGTTTCGTCAGCATCGATCAAGTTATCGATTTCGGACGAGATAGCATTGGGGATCACCCCAACATTTCCGCCCAAATTGAACAGGTTCGAGTCCCAGGTTGAATTCCAGAGACCATCGTAGGAACTGTTGACGGTGGAATCGATCGAAAGGTAGACAGTCGACGATCCAACGATACCACCTGCGGGACCACCGAAGCCCGAGTAATTCGCCTTAGCTTCGATAAGCAGGCGAGCATCTCCATTGTCAATCCAGTCCTGCTGAATCAAGCCAGTATAAAGATTGTCGGCTACACGATTCGTACCCGCAAGGCCATCCGGAACGGCAAGGCTGGCAATGTCCGGGAGGCCGGGAGTCGTGCTCGGATTCGTGTCAGGCAGAACGTTGTTATCGACAGCCCACAACTCGATTTTGAGATCTTCGGCGTTAATACGAACACTTCCATCGGACAGAATCTCAACAAACTTGTCTTTTCCACCATGGAACATACCGACAATCTGGTAGCCCTTGTTATCAAACTCGGCATTAAAAATTGTGGTACCGCCCTTGCTTACTTGCAGGCCATCAGGTGTCAACGCCGCAGACTTCTTCATCTGGTACATCACAGCGATGCCCCAGGTGTCTTCGTCGTCCGCAAGCTCGGTAGGCCTGTACGCCCAAGCCCCGGGGGTCGCCAAGTCACTGAGGTCATCCGTTACAGTGAAATCGCCGTCCGCATTGTACACGTCGGGGACCAAGTTACCTTGGTCATCTCGAACACTATAGAGAGTACCGAACTCCCAGTTGTACGTTTCGATGCCATGCACATTCGCTGCCATGGCCGAACTGCTCACAAGAGCAATTACGGCGATACTTGCTATCCATTTCGTCATCTTCATTCCAAATCTCCTTTGTTCCTTTGCCTGCCTCCATGGGTAGGCATGTTCTTCAATTCCTATTGCCTCACATTTGTGTGAATTGACAATTTCCTGCTTCTACTGTCACAGTACATACTTTTGTGCTGCCGTCAGCACCTGATTGGGGTCCCTCGCAAATCCGCTCCTTTCCGCCCCTGCGGGCTCTGCTTACTGCCCAGCGATACTTACTGCCGAGTTGCCCCGAATGCCTCTCGGCCCGGTTCCCCGTTCAGGCTCGTTGGCCGACAGAACCGTAAAACGTGCCGGACATACGGGGAAATGCCAAGCTCGGGACTGCCAACGTATTCAATTTCACTGCTGCTAAGCGACCATCTCAACATGCTCGCAGCGAGCGTTCGGGCCTTCAAAGACCGGCAAAACGTCCTCACATCTCTATCAAGGATCGCTGCCCCTGGGTCCTCTCTGCCTCAAACTTACCTCGCGTCTTAGTAATCATAACAAGTAACGGCCCGGTGACAAGGCCAAATTCCTCTTTTTTGTCCTGCAATGCCCTGCCAGCAAGAACTTCAAGATTGCCGGCGGACTTCAAAGCCCGCCAACCTGTCTCATCCAAATCGTAGGCGCCTGTGAGCAGACTTCCCACCTCTTTTGGCCAATTCCTCCAATACAGCCCCGGAACGCTTGACCCTTGCACCGCTCCAACATCCCTGCCTGCCGGCGACAGCCTGAACAAAGTTCCGAACTAACAATTGGAGGAAAAATGTTTTACGATCTCTCCGCTCCCAGCCAATTCCCTACTTCTTCGATAGAATTAACGCACTGTCACAACAAGGCCATTGGGTCCACATCCATGAGAATTTCTCCCTGAATCCCTCGAAACAGCCTCTGAGCCCGGGCGTAAACCACCTCCTGCACCGCACCGGCGCGAGGGCTCAGAACCAATATCTGGAACCGAAACTGACCACGAATCTTCAGCACGCCCGCAGGCTGAGGGCCCCAAATGGCCACGTTTTGACCAGACAGCACAGTCCGCAGGCGTGCCGAGAGCTCCTCCGCCCCGGCCTGGGCCTTTTCCCCGTCGCGATGACGCGAGATGAAACGGATCATCCGCCAGTACGGGGGAAGCTGCGTTTCCTCCCGAGAGGGCAGCTCCCAGGCGGCGAAACCCTCGTAGTCATGCTCGATGGCAAACTGGATTGACGGCTCCTCCGGGTGAAGCGTCTGCACGATCACCTTCCCCGGGCTGTCCCCGCGACCGGCCCGACCGGCCACCTGCACCGTCAACTGGAAGGTCCGCTCCGAAGCCCGAAAGTCCGGAATTGCCAGCGAAGTGTCGGCAGAGAGAACCCCCACCAGCGTCACTTTCGGGAAATCCAGCCCCTTGGCCACCATTTGCGTGCCCAGAAGAATATCCACCTGGCCCCCGGCGAAGTCCGCGAACACCTTCTGGAACTGGGCCGGGGAGGTCATCGTATCGCTGTCCATCCGCGCACAGCGGGCCATCGGAAACTTCCGGGCCAGTTCATCCTCGATCCGCTGGATTCCCATACCAAACAGCAGGATCTTGCCCGAACAGGCCGGACACTCCTCGGGAAGCGAGGCCGTACGGTTGCAGTAGTGGCACATCGCCAGTTGCGTAGCCTGGTGGAAGACCATTGTCCGCGTGCAGTCGTCGCAGGTCAGCGTCCACTGGCACGAGGGGCAGAAAACGTACGAGGCATAGCCGCGACGGTTCATCAGCAGAATGGCCTGCTCGCCCCTGTCCAGCACCGAAGCCACCTGGTGGGTGAGCGTTCGCCCGATCAGTTCGATCTTGCCCCGCTGCATTTCCTGTCGCAGCGAGACGACCTCCAGGCGGGGCATCGGCAGGCTTCGCACGCGCTGTCTGAGGCGAAGGCACTGGTACCTGCCCGTCTGGACATTCCGCCAGGTTTCCATCGACGGGGTGGCTGAACCCAGCAGCACCGGGGCATCGCAGAGCGAACCCCGCATCACCGCCACGTCCCTGCCGTGGTAGCGCGGGGCGGTATCCTGCTTGTAGCTGCCCTCGTGCTCTTCGTCGCAGATGATCAGCCCCACCTTGGCGGCCGGGGCGAAAACGGCGCTGCGGGGCCCCACCACCACCGAGGCATGCCCGCTGCGGATCTGGCGCCAGTAGAAGTCCCGCTGGGCGTCGGTGAGCCCGCTGTGCAGCACGGCCACGCGAGGCAGGCGGCTGAGCAGCCTGTCGAGGGTCTGCGTGGCCAGGGCGATTTCGGGCACCAGCAGGATGGCCTGGCTGCCCTCGGCGATGACCTGGCGAATCGCCCGGATGTAGACTTCCGTCTTGCCGCTTCCCGTCACTCCGTGCAGAACGGTTACCGAAAACCCCTCGTGCATTCGCGGGAGGAACTCATCGAGGACTTCCTGCTGGGCCTGGTTTAGCTCGAACGGGTCCGGCTGCGTCTGATCGCGAATATCCTCCAGGGTGATCTTTCGGGTCTCAAGGGAGATCAGGTCTCGCCGGGCCAGTCGGCTGATCGTATCGGCCCCGGCGCCGCTGTTGTCGCGAAGCTGCTCGACGGTCAGCCCCTCGATGCCCTGCTTGCGGGCCTGGAGGAGTTCATCCAGCACGGCCATCTGCTTGGCGCCCAGGTTGCCGGGCCAGTCGGATCGCTGGGAAGTCAGCGTCGCAATCTTCTGCGTTCTGGGCCCGTGGCGCCCCACGGCTGAGGGAATCATCGCCGCCAGCACCACTCCCAGCGGCGTGAGGTAATACTTGCTGATCCACCCGGCCAGCCGCCAGAGCGCAGCGTCAAACTGCGGCGCTTCGTCGATGCACTGGAAAACGGTTTTGAGCTTGTGGCCGCTCTCGGACGGGTTGACCTCCGTTACGAATCCGGTGGTCCTTCTGCCCGAGGGCCCGAAGGGCACGCTGACACGCATGCCCGGCTGGGGGGCCGGGCTCTGACGGGGCCAAAGGTAGTCGTACGCCCCCCACACGTTTACATTGACGGCCACGCGGACCCGGATGCGCTCCGGGCCGGGCTGGACGGGGGCGGATGGATCGTCAAACAGGCGGGCCATGGTGGGAATCGTATCGTCCCGGACCCGGCAATGCCAGAAGGCCGTTTCCCCCGGGCCCGGCAGGAGTTCTCCTGCCGTGTGTTGGGGAAGGATCTCGGCCGGCGAAATCCTTCCCCCCTCCGAAGCAAGGTTGCTATCGGACCTTGCGGTCAGTAGGCTGATAGGTAGAAGCCCGTGACGATCTGTGCACCGACGCATAAAGGAGATAGGATCGTGGCAGAGACGCCCGAAAATGCTTCCTCCCAGGCCGAGCAGAACGCTTCGGATATCCAGAAAGGCCGGATCCTGGTCGTGGACGACAATCCGCAGAACCTGGAACTGCTGGTCGCGTATCTCGACGCACTGGAGTGCGAGGTCGAAACAGCCGCCGACGGCGTGGAAGCCCTGGAGAAGATCCAGCAGCAGTGTCCGGATCTGATTCTCCTGGATATCATGATGCCCCGGATGAGCGGCTTCGAGGTCTGCCGGAAGCTCAAGAGCGATCCGCAGACCCGCCAGGTGCCCGTAATCATGGTCACCGCGCTGAATGAGTTGGGAGATATCGAGCGGGGGGTCGATTCCGGAGCGGATGACTTCATCACCAAGCCGGTCAACCGCCTGGAACTGGTCACCCGCGTCAAGAGCCTGCTGCGCCTGCGACACCTCCAGGACGAACTGGACCGCACGCTGGCGTATCTGTCGGAAATGGAGCCAAGAGGCTCCCAGCAGCAGTAATCCGCGCGTTTCGACGCGCCACCGCCGCGACCGCCCCCGGGCCCCGTGCCCTATGACCCCTTGACCGGGAGTACGATGATGAACCCCAAAGCCACCCTTGCCCTGTCCGTCGCTTTGTGCCTGGCCCTTCTGGCCGGCCCGGCCTGCCGGGAGGAATCCCTCAGCCGGAATCTGACAACCAACGCCCGGGAGCAAGACGCCTCCGCCCGGGTTCAGGAGCAGCCCCAGGCTGCCTCGGCCGATGATGCCGTCGATACCCTCCAGGCCTCCCGGGCAAGCGTCACTCGCCTGGACAACGGCCTGACCGTCATCCTCAAAGCCACCGACGCCGCACCGGTCGTCTCGGTCCGCTGCTATGTCCGCGCCGGGGGAATGCTCGAGAAGGAGTTCCTGGGTTGCGGCCTGAGCCACCTGCTCGAACACCTCGTCGCCCAGGAAGCCATCCACCAGACCGCCGGCGGCGGAGCCCCCCAGCAGGGCCAGAAACCCAAACGAAGCCGGACCCTCGAAATCGGCGGCCAGTCCAACGCGTATACCACGCTGGACCACGCCTGCTACTACATCTCCGCCTCCTCCAGCAAGACGATGGAATGCATCGACCTGATCGCCGACCAGATGACCACGCCCACCTTCACCGAGGAAGACTTCCAGCGCGAGCACCAGGTCGTCCAGCGGGAACTGGAAATGGGCAAGGACGACGTGGGCCGACAGCTCTGGTACGCCGACGCGGCCAACGTTTTCCGCACGCACCCGGCCGGGGTTCCGGTCATCGGTTTCGCTCCCGCCCTGGCCTCGGTTACCTGGCAGGACGTCAAGACCTATCACTCGCGGATGTACGTTCCCCAGAACATGGTCTTTGTCGTCGTGGGGGATATCGATCCGGAACAGGCCCTGGCCAAAATCCGCAGCGAGTTCGAGAACTTCCCCACCGGCAAGGAACCCAACGTCACGATACCGGAAGTCCCCGTGTTGAGCGGAACCCGCGTGGTCAACAAGCCCCACCCCTCTGCCGAGGATATCTCCGGACGCATCAGCTTCCAGACCATCCCCCTGCTCCATGAAGACCTCTACGCCCTGGACGTGCTGAGCTACATCCTCTCCCAGGGACGCAACAGCCGCCTCTACCAGCGACTCATTCTGGGCAAGCTGGCCCTTTCGGTCCGGACAAGCAGTTGGACTCCCGCCTGGGGCAAGGGGACCTTCAGCATCAGCTACCGATGCAAACCGGAGATGCTCGAAGAGGTCGAGGCCGCCATCTACGATGAACTCGGCAAGGTCGTCGCCGAAGGCGTCAGCCAGGACGAACTCCAGCGAAGCAAACGACAGAAACTCGCCGAGATGGTCTACGACCAGCAGACGGCGGAATCCCAGGCCGGCATGCTCGGCGGAGATTACCTCTCCACGGGCAACCTGACCTTCAGCAAGCAATACGTCGAGCGGATCCAGGCCGTCACAGCCGAGCAGGTCCGGCAGATGGCCCGGGAGTACTTCCGCTTCGACACCAAGGTGATCACCCGCCTCGTGCCTCCCGGCACGGGCCTGGAGGTCGCCGACCAGGCCCGGCAGAAGCCCCAGAGCCAGGCCAGGCTCCTCACGCTCGACAACGGCCTGCGGGTCGTCCTCCAGCCAAGTCCCGGGGTGGGGCTGGTCTCGATGGCCCTGACCACCACCGGAGGTGTCCTGCCTGAAAGCAAAGAGAACAACGGCATCGGGACGATGATGATGTCGGCCAGCACGCGCGGCGCGGGCGGACGAAGCGCCAATGAAATCGCCGCCTTCTTCGACGCCGCCGGCGGGAGCATCGCAGGCAACTGCGGAAACAACTCGTTTTACTGGCAGGCGACGGTTCTGGAAGACAGTTTCGCCCCGGCCGTCGAGATCCTCTCCGACGTGGTGATCCGCCCCGATTTCCCCGAGGAGGAGATCGACATCCTCCGGCCCCTGCTGGTGACACAGATCACCCGGACCCAGGAAAGCTGGCTGGGCAACGCCCACGTGGAGTTCCGAAAGACTTTCTTCGGCCCGGACGGTTACGGCCTGCACCCCATGGGCCAAACCGAGGTCCTGCTCGGGCTTTCGCGTGA
>CAZOVB010000071.1:19315-22345 GCA_964583095.1 uncultured Planctomycetaceae bacterium | reverse complement strand
TCGGCCCAGAAGGCCTCAAACAATCCTTAGAAACTCACGGTTGCGGAATCGCTGCTTCAGAGCCCTGTCTGAAGCGTCTTCCCAGCCCGGCAACGGCTTGGCCGGCCCGGACCCATCAGCCAGATGCTTCCGAGGCGACATGGTCAATCAACACTTGACCGGCCGGCGGGGCTGAAATACTCTTCCGACGGCTGGACACGTTGCCCTGTCCGGGCCTCGATGCCTAGTATGAAGCGTTGTGGGAACCTTGAGCCAAATCCAGCAGGAGCAGGAAAATGCAGTGGAAACGACTTGGATGGATCGCCGCGGGTGTGCTCTTTGTGGGCCTGGCCGGCTGCGGGAAGAAATACCAGGTGTCACTCAGGTACGATCTTCCAGCTCAGACCGAGCTGTCCGAGCAGATCGCACAGTTGGCGGTAGCGGATTTCTCCGCCCCCGACCGCACGGACGAGCGCTGGGGCCGGCGGGTAGCCGATAAGGTCGTCTCCACCATCAGCGATTTCAACCGCAGCAAGCGGCGGTTCGAGATCGTCGATCGCCGAGCCCTGGAAACGATTCGTCGCGAGCGCGATATTCAACTGGCCATGGGAGACCCCCAGGCTGCGGCGGAAATGGGCAAGGTCGCCCAGGCCGATGCCGTTATCTATGGAACCGTCAACGTTGGCAGCGAGAAAACCACCGAGAGGCAGGCTCGGCTGAGTCCTACCGAGGGGCGTACCTATGAAACCATCGAGGTCCTCAAAGCCTCGGTGGTCGTGAATTTCCAGATGATTCGCGTCTCGGACGGCCGGACCATTCTCGCTCGGGAGGAAAAAGCAACGTACGATTCTCGGGATGCCGCAGAGGAGGGCGAAGCCGGCAGTGGGACCTTTGCCGCCATTGGATCGGCTGTTGGACTGGGTAATTCCCGGAAGAATGGTGCCCCTGATTCCGAAAAGGTGATCGAAGATCTTCTCAGCCAATGCGTAATGGATTTTGTGTCGGTCTTCAGCCCTCATACGATCCGCACGCAGGTAACACTGGAAAAGGGCAAGGAGAAAGACCTCGTCGAGCGGGGCAACAAGCTGGCCAGCCGCGGGAACTATGCCCAGGCCCTGGACATCTACGAGCAGGCCCGTTCGATGGCCCCGCAGGATTACGAAACGCTGTTCAACATAGCTGTCATGCACGAGGCCTTGGGGCAGTACGCCCAGGCCATCGAAGAATACAACCGGGCGTTTGAGATGGAAAGCAAGACCAAGTACCTCGACGGGCGCGAAAGGGCAAAACGGGCCCTGGAGATGTCCCAAGGTCGCAGCTAACCTTCCCGATTCGCTACTGTCTAGGCCACAGGCTGGAAGGACAATGGTCCCCGGCCTGGAAAATTACCCGATCTGCCGCAAAGGAGAATTCGATGCGCAACTCACTCAGGGCATTGCTGTTGACTGTATTGGTTTCCGCCGGAGCCTTGGCCCAGGATGCTTCGAGCTTGACGGTCCAGCAACAGGCCCAGCGGAAGCTGCTGGCCTATCGCGCCGCCCGAGTCGATGCAATCCGCCGCCTGGCCGAGCGAATCAAGGGTCTGGAAATCACCTCCCAGACGCAGGTGGAAGACTTCGTCGCCTCCAACGACCAGATCGCCACGGCCCTGGAAACATGGCTTAACGGCATGAAGGAAGTCGGAAAACCCGTCTGGGACGAAGAGTACACCTGCGAAGTGACCATGAAGGTGAAGCTGGCCGAGGTGGTTGAAGAACTCAAGACCTGGCACAAGAAGTATTACAAGGGCGGCAAGGTCCGCATGGAACAGTTCGACGAAATCACCCGACGCGTCGAAACCAAGGAAATCGTGGAAGTCGGCATGGGGGCGGCTCCCGAAGCCTTGATCGTTCCCGAACAGATCCCCACCGAAAGCGGCTCCCGGGTCAGCCTGACTGTCCTGGACGAACAGACCCGGCGGTTCTGGATGACCCACTGCAAGCCGGCCGGCCGGCTCCTGGCCATGCGGGCGGCTGAGGTCGATGCCCTGCGTCGCCTGGCCGAACGCATCCGAGGCGTGCAGATTTCCAGCAACACCCGCGTGCAGGACTTCGTCGCCGAGACGGATCAGATCGAGACGATCACCCGCGGCTTCATCCGCGGGGCCCGGACCACCGGCGTGCGTTTCTACGACAACGAATTGATCGTCGAAGTCGAGAAAACCATCAAGCTCCGGACGCTCCTGGCCACGGTAAACACCTGGGCCCAGACGCACTACAAGGGCGACCGGACCAGAATCCGCGAGCTGGAAGAGAAAATTCTGAGCGTCAAGGAGAACGTCATCAGCGAGGTCGGCATGGGCGTCCCCCCCGCCAACCAGTTGAGAGAAGCCGCCGGCAAGGGCGATCAACTGGCCATGCAGACCGCCGCACAGGCGCCGATGTGGGTCACCGAGACCCTCACGGCGACCGGCATGGCCGCGATGGACCCGGAAAGGCCCCAGGCCCAGGCGAAACTGATGGCCCTGCGGGCTGCGGAACTGGATGCCCGACGCAAACTCGCCGAGAGAATTGCGGGCCTGGAGATTACCTCTTCTACCTCCGTGGAAGATTTCGTCGCCGAGTCCGACCAGATCCGCACCGCCATGATGACCTTCCAACAGGGCGTGTACGTGGTGGAAGATTCCCAGAAGGTCCACGAGGACGGCACGGTCAGCGTGGATGTGGCCGTGGATCTCCGCCCGCTGTGGCAGATGGTGGTTCACTACCAGAAGACGCTTTCGCTGGAGCTGAAATAGCCCCGGATCCCCTCCCCCTTGGAGACGGGTTCTGACAGGCAAGACGAAAGGACGTGGAAGATGGCATCCAGATCGGCATGGTTTTCTGTCGCGGTCGTGCTCCTGCTGGCCCTGACCGCACTGGGCGACGATGGCCTGGTGACCGTAACGGTCGAAGGGGCCGGAATGAGCCGCGAAGAAGCGCTCCATGACGCCAAGCGCAAGGCCGTCGAGCAGGGCGCGGGCAGCTACGTGTATTCCCAGTCGAAGACGGAGAATTTCGCCCTGGTCAAGGA
>CAZOVB010000071.1:0-19215 GCA_964583095.1 uncultured Planctomycetaceae bacterium | reverse complement strand
CGCAGCGACACGGGCCAGTTGCTCTCAGCGATTCCCGGCGAGGCGACGCGCGGGGTCAAGGAAGTCTGGCGTTCGGCGGCCAAGCAGGCGCTGGATCTTCAGGCCCAGCAGGTCGCTCCCAAGGTGCAGATGGACATCCTTCGCTTCTGGCAGGATGCCCTGGAGGGCCGCGGTGAGGTCAAGCTGCAGATCTCCAATGTCTCGTTTCGGGAGTATGTGGAGATCAAAAAGGCCCTCAACGCCCTGGCCAACGTCAAGGGTGTTACGCCCGAGTACCATAACAAAATCGTGGAAGCCTCCATCCAGACCGACCTGACCGGCATGCAACTGGCCGAGAAGATCATCGGAGTCCTCGAAGGGCTCGAGATCGAAGACGTCTCGGCCAATGTGATCAAAGGCACCTGGAAAGGCCAGTAGCTCCGACCTGTTTTGATCGGTCCTAGAATACGAGCCGACCGGCAGGGAAAATATCGTCCCTGCCGGTCGGCTTTATCGTTTCCCCTCGCCGTGGCGGGGGTGTTTCATCTGCTCAGGCCACGAGGTATTCGCGATCCAGGGCGGCCTTGATTTTGCCAAGGGCCAGGTTCTGAATCTGTCGGACGCGCTCGTTGGTCAGGCCTACAATCTTGCCCACCTCTGCAAGCGTTCGGCCTTTGCGGCGGTCGGTGCCCAGTGCAAAGCGCTCGACCACAACGGTCCTCTCCACCTGGCTGAGATTCGCGTGGTTCTTGGCGATGATCTCCCGAAGCGCTTCGACACTGTCCTGCTTCTGGATGTCGTGCTTCATCACGTCGTAGTCGCTGCGCTCCAGATCCGGGTCGAACTCCGTCGGGAAGTGCTGACGGTATCGGCCGGTCTTGGTCGCGAGACGATTGAAGCTTTTCAGGATCGCCCGGCAAGCGTAGGTGGAAAACTTGAATCCACGGGAAGCATCGAACTTCTCCACGCTTCGCAGCAAGGCCATGTTGCCCTCGCTGATCAGCTCGGTGAACTCGACGTTGGGGATCCGCGTCCGTTTGCCCATGGCCAGCACCAGGGCCATGTTCGCCCGGACCAGCTTGCTGCGGGTATTCAGGGCGCGACTGTACCAAAGGACCATTTTCTGAGCTCGGGGGGCGGTTTTGCGCTTGTTCTGGGCCTCGATCAGCTTCGAGAGCTTATAGCGGGCGAAGTTGTACTGGAGGAAGAGCGTCTTCTCCTGCTGGGCCGAGAGAGTCGTGCGCTTTGCGGTCCGCATGGCGGCTTCTTCCACCACCTCCGGGAAGTGGGTCCAGACGGGGACGTCGATCTGGTCGGCTTCGTCTCCGAAATAGAGCTTTCCAGCGCCCTTTTCTTCGAAGGAATCGTGGGCCACGTAGTCGATCTCCTCCGGGATCAACTCGTAGATTTCCCGCTGCTTCGCGGTGAGTCTGCTCAGATAAGCTGGAACGTTCTGTTTATTGTCTTGGGTCGCGGTCACGGCCGGCTCCTTTCTGCCTTTTCGTCCCTCAAGGGGACGTCGCTTGTCACTGTAAGGTCCGAGTGCTGAACCTCTCATTGGCCTTATTGTTACCTAATCCGTACTTCTTTTCAATATTTACTTCGTCCCAAAGACCTTTTCGGTTCCAATTCAGGGGGAACTCCTGGCCGATCCAGGGCATGGACAGCGCGTAAATTGCTTACAAAGGGGCAATTAAGAACCAAGAATATCGGGTCTGGCCAAGAGAAACTTTTTTCATTCAGCCTGAGACAATCACCCAAAACGTCCTGGACAGTTGACGTTTCGGCCGGAGTATTGGCCCCGCCGGTCGGAGCAGAGAGTGCTTTCCCGGCGGGAAGCTAGCCCTTCCTGCCCAGAAGACGGCGAAGGAGCATCTCCTCGCCCGATCGGTTCCCCTCGACGAGGTGCCCCAGGAACTGCAGGGCATAGCCGGCCAGGAAGAAGACCACTGCAAGCAGCCATTCCTGGAGAATCAGCATGGCCGGGCAGGCCACGAACGAGGCGGGGATCCCCACCATGTGAAGCCAGAAATTCGTCGGATTGCGGTGTCGATTCTTCCAGTTCTGCCAGGCGTCGGACATCGGATCTCTCTTCTAGAAAAACAGGTTCTGGCCCCCGTAGAGGCGTTGGTAAAGCGTGTTGAGAAACATGCCCAGCAGGAAGTTGATCCCGAGAATTGCCATGCAGCTGGCCACGAAACTCTGCGTGCAGGCTGATCCAACACCGGCGGCGCCGGGGGAGCAACGGAACCCCTTATAGCAGCAGACAAGCGACATCACCCCCCCAAAGAGGAAACTCTTGATGATCCCATAGAAGATGTCCCAGTAGCCCACCGTAGACTGGGCGTGCGACCAGAAATCCGCCGCCGAAACGCCGTAAACGTACACGCTTACAACCAGTCCGCCCAGGATGCCGGTGAAGTCCGCATAGACCGTCAGCACGGGAACGAGTATCAGCGAAGATAAGAACCGGGGCACCACCAGCGTTTCGATCGGGTCGGACCCCATGGCCCGAAGCGCGTCAATCTGCTCGGTAACGTGCATCGTCCCCAGTTCGGCCGTCAGACCCCCACCAACGCGACCGGCCAACATGATCCCGGCCAGGACGGGTCCCAACTCGCGAAGAACGGACTTGTTGACCACCGAGCCCATTACCCCCTCCATGCCCAGGGCACGGAACTGGGTGATGGTCTGCACCGCCAGGACCATTCCCACGAACGCACCGGTGATCATCACCACCGGGATGCTGCGCGTGCCGATATCAAACATCTGGGGTATAAGCCGAGCCCAGTAGCGGCCACGACGTATGCCGGTGAGTGTCCTTTGCAGAGCGCGGCCTGAGAAGCGGCAGAAATCGCCGAACTCCACCACACTGTCTACCGTCCGTCTTCCCAAAATGGAAACAATCGCCATAGAAGCCTCTATGCGAAACTGTTATCGACAAAAACGGTGTCTTTCAAGACCCATCTTCGCCTGGCATGTTTTTCGGGGTCGTCTTCTCAGCCGGCGGGGGCTGCTTCAGACCCACCAGCTCCACGAAAGGCCCCGGACCCGGAGCCGTTTCGGACATCTCCAATAACTTCCGGATCGCCGACCACTCCGGGCTGGTTTCACCACTGCGCGTCCATCCTCGGCGACCGGCCTTGACGTACACCGGTATTCCTGCTTCATGAAGCCATGACAGGCGCCGGCGGAACTCCGGCGCCTCCCAGCTTTTCACCTCGTCCTGGGTATTGGGGAACAGAATCCAGTGGGGTCGCACGCCGGCGTTGACCATGTACAGACCCGTGGCTGAGCCCGGGCCCGGCCAGATGGCCGCAACCTCCGGCAGTTGGCTCATCGCCTGATGCAAGTCCCGGTTGTCACGCAACGCCGACCAATGATAGCTCAGTCGCTTGGCACTTCCAAAAACAACCAGCCCCACAAGCACGATTCCCCCCGCTGCCAGGGCAGCTTTCATCGTCCGGGACATGCCGGGCCAGCCGGCCACCAGCCGCCCCACCTGGGCCGCACCCAAAGCTCCCAGAACCGGCGAAAGGGCCCAGGCCAGCGGCAGGAGAAGCCGGTAGTTGAAAGACAGATTCGGGTTGTACCAACTGAGCAGGATGTAACCGGCCATGGAGGTGGTGAGCAGTTTCAGCCGGCCTGGCCGGTCGGACCGAAAGCTTTCGGGTACTTCCGGCGGCGAGACTCTGAAGAACTTCCGGAGCCCCCACACCCCTGCCGCTGCGCCCAGCGGGGAAGCCGTCATGAAGTGCAACACCAGGTAGCCGATGTTCTTTATCGGGGTAAAGCCATACATCGCCCGTTCCTGCCGCATGTAGATCCGGTATCGCGCGAGCACCGCCAGTGGATGGTCTCCGCTCCAGCGGTAGGCCATCAGCAGGGCAATGGCCATGCCCATCGCAAAGGTAACCAGGGCCAGGACCAGCAGGGAGACCTTGCGCTTTCTGCGAAAGACCAGGCAGTCCAGGATCGGCCAGAGCCCCAGCAGCAGGGCCGGCTCCCGCATGGAGACCGCGACGGCAAACGAGGCCCCCGAGAGGCAGGCATGGCCCCCGCAGCGCAGGAGCGGCCTGTGAGCGTTGTCCACCGCCAGTTGCCAGCCCAGCAGCGTAAGAGCCAGGAACAGCAACGTCGGGCCTTCCGTCATCACCGACGAAAGATACGCCACCAGCGAAGGGCTGGCCAGGACGCAGATTCCCCCCGCCAGGGCCGCCCAACGATTGCGCGTCATCTGCCAGATCCACCGCATCAGCACCCCCAGACCCGCGGCACTCATCAGGGCCACCCCCAACTGCATGGCCACGAAAGCCTCCTGCCTGGCCAGGCCGAGCAATGAGCCCGCCTGCCAGCAGAGGCGCATCAGGAAGATGAACCACCACCGGCCCAGGCACAGTCCGCTGGGTCGCTTTCGCAGGGCCATCCAGGCATAGTCCCAACTGTCCCAGTCGGATAGGACATCCGCGCGAGTCGCCCAGGCCAGCACCATCCCGGCTCCCATCAGCAGCAGGTACCACAGCGCGGGGACCTTCTTCCCGGGTCGATCGGTTTTCGTCGCCTGCAATTCACTCATGGGCGAATCTTACCGCGTTTGAGGGGGGCAAAAAAGCCCTGACCGCTGAGCCTTGCTTCCCGGACGGCCCCTGCTATACGTGCAGCGTCATCCAAGCCTGGGAAAGGGCCAGAAACTCCACCGTCGAGGCGTGTCCCTGTCTGGAAAGGTGGGTGATGCTTCGTGTGCCGCTCAGGCTGTCAAACAGCGCCTGGATCGTCGCGGGAGGGCAAGCCTTGTCCAGCCCGCCGGCCGTCAGGAGCACCGGCATGTTCAGGCGGTGAGCATGGGAAAGGGTATCGATGAAGCCTGCTGCTTTACGGCAGGCATCGCGGTCGGGGCCGGCCTGGCCCATCAGAGGCTCGTAGACCATGCCGTAGACGCCGGGGTCTTCCAGATCCTCCAACGCAACCTTAAAGCCAGTCAGGAAGGGCAGGTCGGCGCAGATGGCCTTGCAGTCGGAAGTCAGAATGCTGCCCAGAAGCAGCGCGGCGCCCCCGCCTTGGCTCGTGCCGAAAAACCCCAGCCGATCGGAGCAGACACAATCGCGCCGGCGGGCCCAGCCGACGGCGCAGAGGGCATCGCCCAGCCAGTCCACATACCCGCCCTGGCCATGAGAGAGGATTGTTTCGGGCAGAACCGGCCAGCCTTTGCCCTCCTCCCGCAAAGATTCATCAAAGCCCGAAGGGGTGTTGTATCCCAGCGGGTTCACGTGCAGGACGTGGAAGCCTTGGGCGGTCAGTTCCGGATGCACGCTCATCTCGGCCCCGTAGCCGGGCAGGTGGACCAGCAGCGGTCCGGCCTGGTCGTGTTGCGCCCTTTGCCAGATGCCGTAGAAGCGCCTGCCAGCGCGGCGGAACTCGATGTATTGCGGCCGAAAGTGCCTCGGAGCCGCCGCCAACCCGAACACCGCCTCTTTGAGGATGAAGGCTTCGAAATCTTCCTGGTCGACCTGCCGGGCCAGTCTGTCAGACCAGGAATCGACCTCTTGTCTTGATGGATAACTCGGCCAGGTCGCGTGGGGCATGGGCTTTCTCTGCTGGGGTTAGCGTGATTACTTCTCCCATTCGCAGATATACCCTGTGGGCATCCAGAAGTCCATTCCCTCTCCGGCCACGTCTACCCACTCGCCGTAGTCGTAGGTGGCCAGGTAGTCCTCGTCAGCGTAGTTGTTGGGCTGGCCGGGCATCCAGGCGGTGTATTCGAAGTCCGCCCCGTTGACCCAGACCCATTTGTCTTCTTCCACCTCGTCGGTCGCCCCGAGGGACAGATAGCGACCATCGGCCAGCTTGGCGATGAATTTCTGCTCCTCCTCGGTCTCGATCACGGCCAGGTATCCGCCCTTTTCTTCGCAGAGCTTCTTCTTCTCGTGCCAGGAGAGCTTCTGGTCGGGGTCCTCGAAGACCTTGTACCAGTGGCCATTGAACTCCTTGGCGTCTTCGGGATGGGCGGGTACCTCGACAGCCGGTTCGACCGGCTTCGCTGCAGCCGGCGATTGGTCGGCATGGTCCTCGATGCCACTATTGGATTCTTCGCAAGCCAGGGCAATCAAACACAGTGCGGCCGCAACAGAGAAGATCAGCGTCTTCATGTAGAGAATCTCCTTCCAAGAGTATCAGGGACGTTTCATCGTGCATTTGACCATTATAGGCAGCAACAGGGCCGAAATATCGGAAGCAAGGGACCCCAGAAGCCCCGACCTGAAAAATCGGCCTGCCCGAAAGAGTCCGAGCCTACTCTTCCAGAATCATGTAGTACCGATCCCAGGCGATTTTGCGGAAAATGCCCGCAGAGAGATCCCCGTCGTCGAAGGATTCATCGATCTCGCGCATGTAACTGTCGCCGCGCCGAGGTGGGTACCGATAGAAGTGTACGCCGAATCCGCTGGTGATCGAGAAGGATTTGTGCTCGAAATCCCAGCAGCCTCCGATGGGGGTCACGGAGGTCCAGTTGGCGCTGTCCACGTAGGGACCCCAGTCTTGGGGAAGCCGGCCGCTGGAGGAATCCTCCAGCCACTTTCCGGTCTGGTCGTGGTAGATCTCAGCCGCTTGTCGGAAGATCCTCAGGTCGTTGATGAAGGCGGCCTGTGCGGCCCGGCGGTCGTAATTGCTGAATCTGGAGGCGGCGACCGCTGCCAGAACGCCGATCACGACGATGACCACCGTCAGTTCCACCAGGCTGAAGCCCGGGCACGTTCTGTTGGAATCAAAACTGCCTGGCACGCGGTTGGCCCTCCTGGGCGTATGGGCGCAGGTACTCCCCCGGAGCCTTTATCGGGCCAGTCGCGTCGGGACTGAAATAAGCCTCAGGTCGGCTTGCGTATGACGTCCACCTCGGCATCGACGATCATCGGAGCCGGCGCACCGACGGGCTTTTCCCAGTATCCGCTGACGTCCACGATCGAACCGGGCTTGAGAAACAACCCTTCCATGAATTTGGGCTGGAGCAGAACGTCCCCGAACACGCTTGTTCTCATGCGATATTCGTCATTGTCAAGTCTCTCGAGCACGATCCCCCGCACGTTGACCTTGTCCCGGGGAACGTAGACGCCCTCGCTGACCTCCCGGAGCCCCTCGTTATCGAAGCAGCCGCTGGCTCCGACGCAGAAGCCAAAGCTCAGTACAACAAGCATCACGAGTAATATCGCCTTTGCAGGCATGAGTCGAGCCATCTCGAAACCTTTCCGGCCCTGCTTGAGCATGGGCCTTTCTGGACGAATCATCAAGAGCGCATTGTATCCGCTCCTCGGGCGTGCAACAAGGGGCATGTCCCGCAAATCAAATCGCCCCATTGCCCACCGCGGGGCTCATTCCATGTCGGCTCGCATTTTGCGATATTCGGCGTTCTTGGCCTGCCAGATGTCCTCGTCCTGCAGATCGTATTGGACCGGCTTGAAGCTGTTGCGCATCACCGTGCGGATCTCTTCGGGCGAAGCCAGAATGCCCATCGCCTTGGCCTGGCCCAGGGCATTGCCCAAGGCGGTGCACTGATCGGCGGATGCGTAGACCGACGCATGGCAGGCGTTGGCGGTCAACTGGCACAGAAGCGTATTGCGGATGCCTCCGCCGACCATGTGGATCGACTGGGGCCTCGTGCCGGTCAACTCGCAGATGGCGTCGAGCCCGGCCGCGTATTCCAAAGCCAGACCCTCCAGAACCGCTCGCAACAGTTCTCCCCGGCTCTGGGGCAATTCCTGTCCCGAGGAGCGGATCTGGGCCAGCAGCGCCTCTTCCATGTCCACCGGCGCCATCAGGGCCGGGTCTGCCGCGTTGATAAGCAGGTCGGTCCGGGCCTGTGAGGCCTCCTGCACGATTCGCGGATAATCCCACGGATCGTTGGAGGTGTCCCACTTGCGCTTGAGTTCCTGCACGAGCCACAGGCCGATGATGTTCTTGGCCAGATACCAGCCGCCAATGGCGTATTCATTCATCCAGTGCAGTTCCAGGCATCGCGGATCCAGCACCGGCGATTCCAGCAGCGTGCCCAGGATGCTCCACGTGCCGCAACTGAGAAACGCCCAGTCCTGCCCCTGGCCCGGGACCGCCTGAACGGCTGCGGAGGTGTCGTGGCCGCACGTCGAGACCACCGGCAGCCCTGAAAGCCCCGTCTGCTCGGCCACGCTGTCCTGAAGTGGGCCCAACAGCGTCCCGGGCTCGTGAAGCTCCGGGAACATCTCGGGCAGCTCGAAGGCCTCGATGATCTCCCGCGACCAGGCGCAGTCGCTGCCCATCAGGGCACTGGTGTTGGCCACGGACATCTCGCCGGCGATTTTCCCGGTCAGGAAGTAGGAGAACAGGTCGGGCATGTTCAGGAAGGTCCGGGCTGTTCTGAGAATGTCGCTCTCGGCGCGTTTCATGGCCGCAAGCTGCATCAGGGAAGAACCGACCCAGGTTTCCATTCCCGTCAGTTCGAACACGCGGCCATGGGGGAGCCTTTGCTTCGCCCAGTCCTGGATATCCTCGGTTCGGCTGTCCCGGTAGTGGACGGGATTGCTCAGGAGTTGCCCGTCCTTATCCAGCAGGCCGAAATCGACTCCCCAGGTGTCCACTCCCATGGAGGTCAGCTCGATGCTTCGTTCCTTGCAGCGTTTAAGCGTCTCGAGCACCTCGGCAAGGAGGAAGGGGAAGTCCCACACCAGCGTGGGGCCCAGGCGTACCGGGCGGTTTGGCCACCGGTGAATCTCCTCCATCTGCACCTTGCCCTCGGCGAGTGTTACGACAATCCCTCTGCCGCTTTCTGCTCCGAAATCGATAGCAAGAAACTGACTGCGGTCGGTCATCCTCGTTTGTCCTTTCGTTTCCGATCTGGTGGTCGTTTGGGCTTGGATCCGGACCGAGACGATTTCGGTCGCCCGGAGCGTTTGGGCGCGCGGGGGCCCGGGTCTCTCCCCGCGTTGCGCAGGGCCTGGACCTCTTTGACCCCCAACGGGCGGAACGAACCGGCCTTTAGGCCCCGACTGGTGACCGGGCCTATCGCCGTGCGCTTGAGTTTTCGTACCTTGTGACCCAGTCGGGCCAGGATCCGCCGGATCTCGCGATTACGTCCCTCCCGGAGGCGGATTTCCAGCAGGGATTGGTTGCGCCCCTTACGAAGCACTTTCAGGGCGGCTCCACCTGTTCGCTTGCCATCGAGATAGATGCCGCGTTTGAGGCGCCGGACGGCCTCCTCATCCAGCTTTCCTTCGATCTCCACCACGTAGGTCTTCTCCACCTCGTGGCTCGGGTGGGTCAGGTAATTGGTCAGTTCCCCGTCGTTGGTCAACAGGAGCAGGCCGGTCGAATCCACATCCAACCTGCCCACGCAGTGGACCCGGGGGGTCGAGGCGGGCAGCAGATCCACAGCCCGGGGCCTGCTCAGTTCGTCCTTCTGCGTGCAGACAACCCCGCGGGGCTTGTTGACCAGGAAGTAGACTTTCTTTTCGCCGGCCGCAGCGTTCTTGAGCTTTCGGCCGTCGACGGAAATCTCATCCTCGAAGGGATCCACGAAGATGGGCAGTTCGGTAACTACCTGGCCGTTGACGCGGACACGACCTTCCTGAACCATTTCTTCCGAGGCGCGGCGGGAGGCTATACCCGCCTCGGCCAGGACTTTCTGTATTCGTATGCCGTCTTTGGCCATCATCCTCTTTCCGGAAGAGTGATTTCCAGCCAGGTGCAGGGCCCGTTGCACTCGACCCGGGCCGAGTCCAGGCCGGCGGGGATAAGAACGGTATCGCCGGCTGAGACGCTCACCTGCGGTTGCTCCTGGCCCTGATGAACTACCCTCGCTGCCCGGGCAGCAGAAAGGAACATCAGCGCGGTGCATCGTCCCTGGGGCAGGGATCTTCCCTCCCGGGCCTCCCGCTTGGCTACGGTGAAATACCCGGTCTCCAGCAGCGTCTGGCCGTGTTGGCCGGGAACCTGCTCGTCCAGCGGGCCGAAGTGGATGCACTCCATGCTGCGCTCGACGTGAATTTCCCGGCCCCTGCCCCAGTCCGTCACGCGATAGGTCGTATCGGAGGGTGTCTGAACTTCCGCCACCACCAGGCCCGGTCCCAAAGCGTGGACGGTCCCGGCCGGCACGTAGTGGAAATCTCCGCTCCGCACGTCTTTCCGCTCGACGTACTTTTCCACGGTATCGTCCTGGATGGCCTGGCGGAACTGCTCCGGTGACGTGCCCTCCTCGACGCCGAGGTAAACGTACCCTTCGCGGCTCTCCACGTAGTACCAGCACTCGGTCTTCAATGCGGCGGGGGGGCCGATCTGTTTCACGGCCTGGGCATCGGGATGCACCTGAAGCGAGAGAATGTCGTTGGCGTCCAGGAGTTTGAGCAGCAAGGGGAATCGGCCGTTTTTCATCGGCTCGGCCGGGCCCAGAAGCTCTTTTTGTGCCTGGGCGACCAGGTCGGTCAGTTCCGTGCCGGCCAGCGGGCCGTTGCCTATATGGCTGACGCCTTCTTCCAGATCGGCCAACTCCCAGCTTTCGCCGATCTTCTTACCCTCGGGCAGATCACGCTGATAGAGGCGATCCAGGTTGCGTCCTCCCCAGATCTTTTCGAGATAGATCGGGGTGAATTTAAGCGGATACAGGTTCATTCGGTTTCCTTATAGGGTTCTGACCCGGTATTCTAGAGCCCGGAGCCCCCGGCGTAAACCATGCGTTTGTGCCCTTTGGACGCGCCAGCCTTGATCGGCCGGGGAATTTCTGCCACGCTGGAGTCTCGTGCTGACCCTCTGCGGGAATCCATCCGATGGCATCGACGACAACCAGATTAGCCCCATCCCCGACCGGCGCCCTGCACCTGGGGAACCTGCGCACCTTCCTGGTCAACGATCTGCTGGCCCGGCATTTCGGATGGAAGGTCCTGATGCGAATCGAAGATCTGGATTCCCCGCGAGTCAAGCCCCAAGCGGCCGAAGATCTGCTTGAGCAACTCGCGTGGCTGGGACTGACCTGGCAGAGCCCGGCGATGTACCAGTCGCAAAGGGGCCCGACGTACGCCCGGGCCCTGGAGCAGTTGGCCCGCTCCGGATGGGCCTACCCCTGCATCTGCACACGCAAGGATGTGGATCAGGCCGCGTCGGCTCCCCACGCCGAAGACGGCGCGTCTGTCTATCCCGGCACCTGCCGAGGCCGTTTCCGCTCCGCGGTCGAGGCAACCGAGAAAACGGGAAAGCCCGCCGCCTGGCGGGTTCGGGTACCCGACGAACCGATACGTTTCGAGGATCGTTTCGCCGGGCCCATCGAGTTCAATCTGGCCCGGACGTGCGGAGATTTCGTGATCTTCAAGAAGGACCTCGCCGCCTCCTACCAACTGGCCGTGGTGGTTGACGATGCCGGGTCCGCCGTGGACGCGGTGGTTCGCGGAGATGACCTGCTCGACTCGACTCCCAGGCAGATCCACCTCCGAAACCTCCTGGGCCTTTCCCCCGAGCCGCAGTACTGGCATCTGCCCCTGGTCGTGGGCACCGACGGGCGAAGACTCGCCAAGCGCCACGGAGATACCCGCCTGGCCTGGTACAGACAGCAGGGCGCCACCTCGGAGAAAATCCTCGGGCTGCTGGGATTCTGGTCGGGCCTGATAAAGCAGCGAAGGGCCGCGAGCCTGCACGAACTTTCCGAGAGCTTTCATCCCGACCGCATCCCAAACCGGAAGGTCGTGTTCGGCCCCGAAGACCACCACTTCCTGCTGGGATGAGTGAATCGTCACAGGCACAGCTCACCTTCTGCCGACTATAAAACATGGTAAGAACATCAGGAACGCCTGCGGACAATCCGGTCGACAAGACCACCGTCGCCTTGCCAGGGAGAAAACCATGCTCAAAGACATCGACCTGTCCCGGAAGGTTTCCAAGCAGCAGTACAAAAAGCAGGCCGAGGAGCTGCGAGCCGAACTGGCCCGGCTTCAGCGCCGCAGCACCAAACTGGGAATTCCGATCCTCGTGGTTTTTGAAGGATTCGACGCGGCCGGCAAGGGCACGCTCATCAACGATCTGATCCTTCCCCTGGACCCCCGGGGTTTTACCGTCTACACCTGCCAGAGCCCCACCCAGCAAGAGAAGCTCTTCCCCTTCCTCTGGCGCTTCTGGATTCGAACCCCCGCCCGAGGCCGACAATCCATCCTGGATCGAAGCTGGTACCACGCGATCGTGCAGCAGAACCTGGACGGGGAACTGGATTCAGCGGGCCTGGCCGAAGCCTGCGAGGATATCCGAAGCTTCGAACAACATCTCAGCCAGGACGGAACGCTGATCGTCAAGTTCTTCCTGCACATCTCGCGCAAGACCCAGAAGCGCAGACTCAAGAAACTTCGCGAAGACCCCGCGACCCGTTGGCGAGTGACGCGACAGGACCTCCGCCGTCACAAGATGTACAAGCAGTATCGCACGACGGTGGATGAGATCCTCTCCCGGACCGACACGCAGCACGCCCCCTGGACCATCGTGGAGGCCCACGATCGGCGATTCGCCGCGCTGAAGGTCTTCGAAACAGTCGGCAATGCGCTTCGAGCCCGCTGCAAGCGACTCGAAGAGCGAAAGGGCCACCAACCCCCCTTGCCGCCGGCAACGCAAGAAGAGCCCGAAACCATGCGAAGCAGTCTGCTCGACGGGGTCGATCTGTCGCTGAAACTGGACAAACCGGAATATCGCCAACGGCTTAAAAAGGCCCAGAAGAAGCTTCGAACCCTCCAGCACCGCATCTACCGGGAGAGGATCGGCGTGGCGATCGTGTACGAAGGATGGGACGCCGCCGGCAAAGGGGGCAATATCCGACGCCTGACCGAAAAACTCGACCCTCGAGGATACGAAGTCATCCCGATCGCAGCCCCCGACGCGACGGAAAAGGCCCACCACTACTTATGGCGATTCTGGCGGAGCATCCCCAAGGCCGGACATATCGGCATCTTCGACCGCTCCTGGTATGGCCGCGTCCTCGTCGAGCGGGTGGAAGGCTTTGCCACGGCCCAGCAGTGGAAACGCGCCTACCAGGAGATCAACGAGATGGAGCAGCACCTGGTCCACAGCGGCATGGTCCTGCTCAAGTTCTGGCTGCACATCGACCGCGATGAGCAGATCCAACGATTCCAGGCCCGCCAGGACAACCCCGACAAGCAGTGGAAGATCACCGAAGAGGACTGGCGAAACCGGGAGAAATGGGATCTGTATCGCCAGGCCGTCGACGAGATGCTCCTGCGGTGCAGCCCGCCCCAGGCCCCTTGGACCGTCGTGGAATCCAACGACAAACGCTTCGCGCGGGTCAAGGTCATCGAGAGTGTCTGCCAAGCCATAGAGCAGCGCCTGGACAACGCCGACAAAGGCCCGGACTGACCCCCACCAAGCCCTCTCAGAGCGACCGGGCCTCTCCGGAGGGCACTTCGATGTGGATCACCTTTCGGGGATTGGCCGGATTACCGATACCCTCCCGGTATTCTTCCGGGATCAAGCCGTCCCGGGCCCACTGCACCACCATGCCCGTTCCGCCCATACCGCGGGGTTCCTTGCCGTCCCACAGGGCCAGGACCGCCTCGGCATGGACCAGGAGGTACGCCCCGGCCCGGGCATACTGGGCCGACCGATCGGCCCCGCCCGTTGCGGTCTCTGGAATCTCCACCACCTGGGAGGCGCGAAGCAGGAGCTTTCGAAAATCCCGGCGTGACGCGTCGCTGTGAAAATCTTCCTCGTACCGCTCGACCGGAAGGGGCAACACCGCGATGAGCTTCGCGTTGAAGCGAGACAAGCCCACATGGGCTACAAGCCGATCGGCGCCCTCGGCCAGGCAGGAAAGCAGCGTCAGCGGACCGCCCGGGGCCCGGAGAGACTCCAACTGCCTGGCCACCGATTCGGCCAGAGTCGCGTCGTGAGGGTCGATATCCCGATGTCCGGTGACGGCCACCTGCATGTCGGTTCCTTCCTGGAAGCGGGGTATCCGGCCTATATGGTCGGATCGAATACTTCAGGGAAATGATCCGCGAAAATCTCCTGCTCGGCAGCTTTTTGTCCTATTTCGCCCAGCAGGAACCGGTTGCTCGACTCGCTCATATCCCGCAGTACTTCGACCTGCTCGGGGCTCAGAGAAAACCCGAGCCGGGCAAGAGCTTCTTCTTCCAGAAGCACATTATACCGCAAATAGTGCAGCAGCGGACGTCCTGCCAGCAAGTCCGAGCCCAGGTCGCCCACTTCCAGGTCGATCTGCCTGGCCGTGGGACTCCGGGAGAGCCACTGCAGGAACAACTGGTTCTGGTCGCTGGCGTCCTGGATCAACTGCGTCGGCACTCTCGAAGCCCAGGTCAACACGCTTCCCTTGAGCAGTCGCATCGGATCGTCCCGCACTTTCCACCTTCCGGTTCCGATCGAAGTCAGCAGAAGCCGATCCGGCTCAAGGGGCCAACCCAGGCCAAAACCCGACAGCGATGCGACCATGAGCAGTTGAAGGGCGGGATTGTTGGCCATCGAGACCCCCCCATCCACGAAAGCTCCGGTGAACTCATCGCCGAGGCGGATCTCCATGGGCATGAAGAAGGTCGGAGCAGCCGTGCTGGCTCGCAACGCGTCCACCAGGGGTATAACCCGGTTGCTCTGGTAGAATTTTCCCTCCGGGTTGTTCAACAGAGGCCACGTGCTGCCCGTATCGGCCCTCTTGGTGACGATACACAGGCCGGTCTGTACAGAGGGGTCTCCCAGCGTCCTGCTGCCAAAGGTGCTCCGCAGGCAGGCTTCCAGGGGCCTGTCGTCGAATTTCGCGTTCCAGCGGTCCCATCTCTTGTGGCCAAAAACCTGTCCCCCCAGTTCCAGGTACATTTCGTGCACCTGCGAGGCCGACATCCCGATGGCCAGGCATGCGGCGATGATCGCACCCGTGCTCGTGCCCCCGATCAGGTCGAAGTAGTCGCAGAGCCTCAGACGATCGTTGCCGCATCGGCTGCGCAGCATGGCCTCGATTCGGCAGAGGTATCCGAGGCAGACACAGCCCCGGATCCCGCCCCCGTCCAGTGCGAGGATCCTCTTGGGTCCGTCCGACGTGAGCCTTTCCCGCAAATCCGTCATATTCCCACTGATCGCTCCAGGTTGTACCCATCGGCCCGAAGTTCATCCTACTGCCCCGCCGGGGCGCGGACAATGGCGCCCAGGAGATTTCTCGGGCTCTGCCCCACTTTTCCCCGGAAGCTTTTTGCCTGCCGTTGGGGCTGGATCGTAGTTTACACGTTGAAGGTGCTGACTGACCGGTCACCCAAGCGAACCATAGGTGCTTACGGGTGAAACCTGCCGTCGACACGCCTCTGGACGGAGCGAGGTCCTGATGTGCTCCGCGGAAAGGACGGGTCCGAAAAGGAAAGGACCCTTCAGTGGAGGTAGGAGACATGCACGCATTTCCAACAGCCAAGCAGAGAGGTTCAGTCCTGATCTTGAGCATCTTGACGCTCCTGGTCCTGACAGCTGTCGCAGCCGGTATCGGACAGATCGGTATCCGCCAAAGGCAGATCAACGACAATCACTTGAGGGTCACCGAGGCCAGGCTGGCCGCCGAGAGCGGCATCGAGTGGGCCTGTGCCCAGATGCTCTGGTACCGCACGCCGGAAACCGATAAGAGCATTACCCGCATTCTTCCATTGCTGGCAGACCATTTCGCCACGATGTACGGCTATCCCGAGCCGAGCACAACGGAGATCCCGACGTCCTGTCCGGTTGTCTTCGAGTACGAAGATCCCGCCTCCTGGACATCCAGCGACCGGGTTACGATCAACCCCCAGACACTCTCGCAAGGCAGCGAGGCGAACTTCTCGATCCAGTTCACCGTCAGCCAGACCAAGATCGAAGACGGGGTTCGCGTTCCCACCGAAGTGATGGTGACGTCGCTGGGTCAATCCGGCGAACTTCAGCGCAGCGTCTCGATGGTCTTCAATGTCGAAGAGGATATCAAACGATACGGCGTGTATTCCAGTTGCCGTGTCATCGCTCGCGGCACAGCGCAGGTCAATGGCCCGGTCCGAAGCAACTGGCGACGCAATTTGAGGCAGATGCCCGACAAGACCTGGGCACGAAATCACAGTACGTTCCCGCTGGATGTAGGACTGACCGGGGACGGCGTGATTACCGGTGTCCTGGAGACCCCGCTGAGCAGCCGTGAGTTTCTCGGAGACCAGAACCCCAATGACAAGAGTTTCATCAACGGCATCCAGCATCATGACAGGACCATCGAGGAAGAGATGCGGGACCGAATCGCTTACAACGCTCGCCCGCATGACTGGATGACGGCCGACAGTTTCAACACGGAACAGGTCTACCGGGACATGACCAGCGCCGAGAACCTGCCCCCCGCCGACGAGACCAACAAGCTCATCGGTGTCTACAACATCAAGGGCAGCCGCTGGGAAGGCAAGGAACTCAATAACATCTGCCTGCCCAAGGGCACGCACGCCAAGTTCAGCAACTGCACGTTCACCGGCATCACCTACATTGAAGTGGATGAGAACGAGACCGACCCGACCTTGGAAGGCCAGAACAGCGTGGTATTCGAGAACTGCACGTTCAAGGGCCCGGTCGTCACGGGCAAGCCTCACCGGATGGACTGGCGATACAACTGTATGCAGTTCGTCGGCGACACGGTCTTTGACGGGGACCAGATCGAACAGGTGATGGACGGCGTGACCCTGATGGCCCCGAACTACAATGTCAACATCGGCGGAGGCGAAGGTGGCGGTGACAACAACTCGCAGCTTCGCGGAATGGTCATCGGCGGATGCGTCGATCTCTACGGAACGTTGGATATCTTCGGCACGGTGATCTCGATGGTCGAAATCGTCCGCGACGACAAGGTCTTCGTAGCCCCCGGTGGCGATGACCGCTGGCTTTGCAGCTCGAATGTCTGCGGCGCCAACGTCGGCAACGTCAACGGATCGGGCAAGGTGACCATTACTCCCAACCCCGACATGAAGACTCCCCAGGGAATGGCCAAGACCTACGTCCTGACGCCCGTTCCCACGACCTACGTCGAGTAGAAGCAGGACACAGCAGCAGCCTCATTCCTGAACGCCCCCGCACCCGGCATTGTCCCGGCTGCGGGGGCTGCGTCTTTTGGATCCGCTTCCGGGTCGGGACTTCCCCCGGGAAACCTCCCTGTCTCTCCAGAGCGTCCTGCCGGGATGACAAAAGCATGCGTCCCTATTCCGAACAGGTTCAACTCGGGCCTGTCAATAGACGATAGATTCTTGGTCAGATTTCTCACTGGCGGGCTTGACCCCGCACCCCCGACGTGGTAGAAACATCGATCCCACCCGGGGCCGTAGCTCAGCTGGGAGAGCGCCTGCATGGCATGCAGGAGGTCAGGGGTTCGAATCCCCTCGGCTCCAGTAAGAAAGCCCGCCCAAGCGGGCTTTTTAACTGGATCAGGAGAACGTAGAACAGGAGAGCAAAACAGCGCAAGCCGACCGCCTCCCATGTCTTACGATCAGAGAAGCTACGCCTCTCTACCTCCCGATCATCTCCGTTGCAACCGTCTGGATGCCTTCGACCTCTGCCAGTCTCCGCCGCGCGTCCTCCAGGGACTGCCGGTCGCCGAACAGGGCGAACATGGCCGAGCCCGAACCGGTCAGGCATACCGGGACCGGACAGACCGCCGATGCCCTGCCGTGAATCGTCGCAAGTTCCTCCTGCACCCGGCAGGCCGGGGCGAAGAGATCGTTGACCAGCCTCCCCCGCCAATTCGTAACCGGGCTGGAAAGCTCCCCGGGAGAGATCTGCTCGCGCGGCTCGTGAGGCAAACGGTCGAAAGCCTGATAGACCGCCCCCGTTGGACAATGCAGACCCGGGAGGATCAGCAGGACCTTGGCCGGGCGAATCCGAACCGGCTCCAGGATTTCTCCCCGGCCTCGCATTCTCCAGGGACCCATATCCAGGAAGAGCGGCACGTCGCTGCCCAGTTCAAGCGCCAATTGGGCCAGTTGTGACCGACTTAAATCCAGGCCCCACAGGGCACACAGGGCAAGCAAAGTTGTGGCTGCGTCACTGGATCCGCCTCCCAGGCCCGCGCCGCAAGGAATGCGTTTGGTCAGCTGGATAGTCGCCCCCCGACCGGGCCTGGCCAAGTCTTTCAGAGCCCGCCCGGCGAGCAGGACCAGGTTCTCCTCGAGGGGGCCTGGGTCGATGTCGCCGGCGACGTTCAACTCGAGCCGGTCGTCGTCGCGCAACGAAAACACAAGCTCGTCGCCGAAATCCAGCAGGACCACGTAGGAATCCAGCGGATGGAACCCGTCGCCGCCGACCGGGCCGACAAGCAGATTGAGGTTGATCTTCGCCGGCGCAAAGCCCCGTAGTTGCCCATCCTTACGGAAACCGGACGGCTGCAAAGGAAAATGCCCCGCGGACATGGGAAATTCAGGCGTCTTTTTTGGGGATTTTGACGACGTTCATCTCGCACTCGGCGGCAAGGTCCATGAATTCTTTGCCTTCGAGCTGGGGCAGCTCTTTGCCCCGGGCCTTGAGCTTCTCATCGAACTTGATGGACTTTTCCTGCATGGCCTCGTGGGTCTCCTGCGAGCCGCCCACCAGGTGGAAATTCTCGCTGCGCGTAACCCGCACGTGCCCGTCTTTGTTGTCCAGGCCCAGGCCCAGAACCTTTGCGCTGCGTCGCTGTTGCGGCATGTACATACTCCCGAAAGATCAGTGATCCGATTGTACTGCCCCGGGCCAGGCGGCTCAAGACGCAATGCCGGCCCTGGATCAGCTTTGCCAATCAGCTCCAGTAGTTCTTGACTGGCCCCGCCTGGCGCATATGCTGATGGGGTTGCTGTTTTGGGCGTATCTCAGGAGTTGGAACATGGAATCCAGGAACGTTACCGTTATCGGCCTGCAGTGGGGCGACGAAGGCAAAGGCAAGATTGTCGATGCCCTGGCCGCCGACTGCCAATACGTGGTCCGCTACTGCGGCGGGGCCAATGCCGGGCATACCGTCAAAGTGGGCGAAAAATCCTTCGCCCTGCACCTGATCCCCTCCGGGATCCTCAGGCCCGACGTAATCAACATCATCGGCAACGGGGTGGTCTTCGATCCCGTTACTGCCATGGGGGAGATCGGCCAGCTGCGCGGGCGCGGCATCCAGGTCAGCGCCCACAACCTCAAGATTTCCTCCAAGGCCCACGTGGTCATGCCCTGGCACAAGATCCAGGACGCCCAGAGCGAAAAACTTCTGGGCGACGGCAAGATCGG
>CAZOVB010000070.1:0-22484 GCA_964583095.1 uncultured Planctomycetaceae bacterium | reverse complement strand
TGTAGGCCTCACAGGCCTCGCGCTGGGCGTCGAGACTGTTGAATTCCTGCTCGAGCCCTTCCTCGTGGCTCTTGCGCGTGTAGATAGCCGTGGGCGTCGTTGTTGAAGTAGGCTGACACGTCGCGCCCCTCGGCCAAGTGGCGTTCGATCCGCCGGGCCGAGCCCGACAGCGCCTGGTGCGGGTAGTCGCCCCCGTCGCCCGCCCCGTGAAACCGCAGGTACACCCAGTCCGCGGTGACCTCCCGCGGATGGTCGGGGATCAGATCGTGCACGACCAGCGCCGCGTTGTGATCCCGCAGCACGTCGAACACCTCATCCCGCAGCCAGTCCGGATCGCGAAACTCCACCGCCCAGCGATGGCGCGACGGACACTCCGCCAGGAACGCCCCCAACCGCTCCACATCCGCGTGCCAGTGCGGCGGGAGTTGCACGAGAATCGCCCCGAGATGCTCGCCCAGCCGCTCGGCCCGGTCCTGGAATATCCCGATGCTGCTTTCGGGGTCTTTGAGCTTCTTCATGTGCGTGCCGTACCGGCTGAACTTCAGCGTGTAGAGAAACCCTTCCGGGGCCTGCTCGGCCCAAGCGTCGAAGGTCTCGCTTTCCGGCAGGTGGTAGAAGGTGTTGTTGACCTCCACCGTGTCGAACTGCTTGCAGAAGTAGCCGAACCATTCGTCGGTATCCAATTCCGGGGGGTAGAAGACCTCCCTCCAGTGGTCGTACTGCCAGCCGGAGGTGCCCACGCGAAGTTGTCCCTTGTGGCGGCTCATGCGGAGCAAACCCGTTATTGCGCCGTGTACCCACCGTCGATGATCAATTCGCTGCCGGTCAAGAAAGCCGCCTCATCGGAGGCGAGGTACACCACGCCCCATGCGATGTCGTCCGGCTGACCCATTCGACCGAGAGGATGCAGTGCAGAGGTCTGCTCCACGAATTCCTCGACGGTCATGTCCTTGCCCTCGGCGATGCCTTCCACCATCGGGGTCCAGATGAAGCCAGGATGGACGGAATTGACCCGGATGTTATCCTGCGCGTACAGCAAGGCGTCCACTTTGGTCATCTCGCGCACCGCCCCTTTCGAAGCATGGTAGGGAGGAATATCCGGCGCGCCGATGATGCCATAGATCGAAGACAGGTTGACAATGCTGCCTCCCCCGGCCTCGCGCATTCGTGGGATGGCGTGCTTGGTGCAAAGGAAAACGCCGCGGACATTGATGGCCTGGACCTTCTCCCATTCCTCTACAGTCAACTGATCGGTAGGCTTGTCCGCCCCCGAGATACCCGCATTGTTGACCAATACATCCAGCCGTCCCCAAGCGATGACGACGTCGGAGATCACGCGCTTCACTTGCTGTTCGTCGCTGACATCGAGAGGCCAGTAGCGACCTTCGCCTCCGGCGCTTTCGATTTCTCGGACGACGCTCGCTCCCTCCTCATCCAGGACGTCCGTCACCGCCACTTGGGCCCCTTCTTCCGCCATGCGGAGGCACTGGGCCCTTCCCAACCCTCGGGCTCCTCCTGTCACGAGGGCGACCTTGTCTTTCAGCCTGTTCATGATCGGACCTTCCGTTTAAGCCTTCGCATCCAAGTTGGAAGCCACGGCCAGTAGGGGCTTCGTGGGGTCGGCTGATCTCGGGCCACTTTGAAGCACGCTCGCGGCTTGCACGTCGCCGTGCCTATTGACATTCTATGCGTGGCACGCGGGCATATCCGCGACGTCCTTGACTCACGACGGCTGAATGACGGATGTAAACATTAAGGTTCCTGTCCCCTCCCCGGAGAGAAGCTTGACGACAACGGTAGCTCCGCCCAAGCGCCGCGCCGGCTGGGCCTCATCGAGTCCTACCCTACTGCACGCGGGCCCGGCAGAGGGGCCTGCTGGTGCACGGGTCCGAGACCGAGCCCGGGAAATAATCCCTACGGACGAAAACGCTCAGAGCGGTTGCTCGTTCTCTCGCGCAAGGCCGTTAACTTGGGAATCGGCTTGGTAACGGCCGCGGACCTCCATCCGCTCGACCCCGTGCGGTATGAATAACGTGAACGTGCTCCCGACGCCGGGCCGGCTATCGATTTCAAGTGCTCCGCCCAGCCGATCAGCACGCTCGCGGATGCTGAACAGCCCGAAGCCCGCTTCTCCGCCGGACTCCCGCGAATCGGCCTCGACGAAACCGCACCCATCATCCTGAATGCTAAGCCGGATACTGCCGTCTTCTGCGGCCAGGCGCAGCTCCGCACGGTTCGTCCCGGCATGTTTGACGACATTGAACAGCAGTTCCTGCGCACAGCGAAACAGGAAGGGCTTGAGCGCATCCTGCGAGGGCTCGGCCCGCTTATCCAGATTCAGCGCAACGGACAGCCCGTGCATCTGCTCCATGCGCTCTGCGAGCCATTCCAACGCGGCGACGAGGCCGGACTCCCAAAGGACGGGGGGGCTCATCTGGTGGGATAGCTCGCGGGTCTTGCTGATGGCCTCCCGGAGCAGATCCGATACCCCGTTCAGCATGTCCTTCCCGCCACTTGTTTGGCTCTTATCGGCGCAGATGCCGAGGTGGAAGTTTGCTCCCACGAGGATCTGCTGAAGATCGTCGTGCAAGATCTCCGCGATTCGCCGTCGCTCTCGATCCTCCGCCTCGACCAGTTCCACCGCCAGGGATTGAAGCTGCTTCGCCCGGTTCTCCAAGCGCCCGAGCAGGTCCCGAACCCTGTACTGCCGCAAGCGGCTCTCCACCGCCGCGCGGACCACCGTCACGAACGTGTCGGCCTTGATCGGCCGGTGGAGCAGCGTGCTGCGCTCGGCCACGGCTTGCAGCCGAACCGGAGGGCCGGTGGGCTTGGACAGGATCACCATGGGCACGTCGGACCAGTCCGGCTGGGCCTGCAGCGCTCGTTCCAACCGCGAGGCATCCGCGGTCTTCATGTCTTCAGCGGCGAAGACAGCCGGTCCTTCTCCGTTCTCGATCCTGGCGACCAGGTCCGCCGCGCACGAGCATATCTCGCTTGGCATACCGTGAGGGCGGATCATGCGCGCGCAGAGTTCGGCGTCCCTGCCCGTGGTGGCCAGAATCAGCACGGGCGGGCCGGGCGAGTCTTCCGGCGGAGGGTCAGGCGTCAGGTTCATCCCGATTCCCCTTCAGGAGTTGCTCGGAGTCGCCGTCGAATACCGGGTTGCCGGAGAGCACTCCCTGGAAATCCGTGAGCGGCTCGCCGACCCGCATCCCGCCCCGTTCCAGCATGACCTCGCGGATTGTCTTTTCGTGCTGGCCGTGGCGCTTCTTGAGCACCGAGATACAACGGCGAACCAAGCCCCGCGCCTCGAAGCTGCGCATCAGCACCACGGTGTCCGCGATGTAGCTGGCGTCGACGTCTGATGTATGGACCGAGCCCAGCCCGTGCAGCGCGGTCACCATGAGCGTCAGCACGCCGGACTCGCCCAGGTAGCTGAGGATCTCGTGCAACTGCACCAGCAGCTTGCTCTGGTCGGGCATGGCGTGGAAGTAGCCGTTGATACTGTCGATCACGACGATCTTGGCGTCCCACTGCTCGACCGCGCAGCGGATCTGGTTCGCGAACTCGCCCGGCGCGAGCTCGCCCACGTTGACCTGGCGCAGGTCCACCAACCCCTGCTCGACCTGTCGGCCGATCTCAAGCCCGAGTGCCTCGGAGCGACGAAGATAGGTCTGCCGGCGCTCGTCGAAGCAGAAGACGATGGCCTTCTCACCCCGGCGGGCCGCGGCCTGGACGTACAAGCTGGCCAGCGTGCTCTTGCCGGCCCCGGTCGTGCCGGTGACCAGGCACGCGCTGCCTTCCTCCAGACCGCCGCCGAACAGGGCGTCGAGGGCCTCGTTGCCGCTGGAGACCGTTCGCCACTGCAGCGGCGCGTGGCCGTTGGTCGGCTCGAGGCGCGGATAGACTTCCAGGCCGCCCGTGCGGATCTGCAGGTTGTGCCGGCCGCCGAGATAGACCATCCCGCGGGTCTTGGTCACTTCCAGCCATCGGCGCGGCGGACCGTAGTCAGGTCGATCAATGCCCAGTTCCAACACGCCATGTACGACGGTCTGGATGGAGGCCAGGTCGAGGGCCTCGGTGTCGTTGACGGTGAACAGGGCGGTGCAGCCCAGGCTGGCCAGCTCGTGCTTGAGCTTGAGCATCTGCCGGCGGAGATGCGAGGGATGCTCGACCAGCACGGCCAGCTCCGTGATGGAATCGAACACCATGCGCCGGGGCTTGAGCCGGGCGACGGCCTCGATGATCCTGTCGGTCAGCTCGTGCAGTTCGATGTCGGCCGGGACGAAGACGGTCTGCTCCTCGGCGGCGGATTGCCGGACTCCTTCTGGCATGTCCAGCAGGCTGATGCCCTCCAGCGACCATCCGTGGGACCCCATGATGGCCTCCAGCTCCCGCCGAGTCTGCAGCAGCGAGGCGTAGAAGACCGGCTCGCCCTGTCGGACGCCCTCCAGCAGGAACTGCATGCCGAGCGTGGTCTTGCCCGTGCCCGGCCCGCCGTGCAGGAGGTAGACCATCTCCTTCAGGAAACCGCCGCGGAGGATCGAGTCGAGACCCGGAATGCCCGTGGCGACTTTCGGCAATTGCGTTGCGGCTTGGGTCATGGTGCACTCCTTGTCTTGTTTTCAAGTGCCGCAATGGCATCCGGTTCTGCGACATGCGTTTGGCCCGCATAGTCTAGGGCAGCGACAGGCCCGGGGCAAGACAATTGCGACGGGGTCGAAGTCCTGGCCTGACGTAGGGAAATCTGTCTTGCAGATTGTCCTCATCGCCCCGCCAAGGCGAAGCCGGCCTGTTGTCCAAGGCGTGGAGGCGAGGCCTTCGCGGAAACGCCCGAAAGACTGACAGGATTCCGAGAGGGGTCGCAGGAGCCACGCTCGGCCCCAGTGCGACGGTCGAGCCGGCAACACTGGAGAGCCGTGCGAGCAGGTCGGTTCGGGGCCTCTTCTCACGGTCGCATGGGGGAATCAACCAAATTGCCTTGAATCCGCCGAGAATAGGCTGAACGGTTTGGGATTGCGGCGGGACGTCTCTATCCTTCTTCGTGAATGCAAGACCCAGAGGTGAGCCGCAGGCGCATCCGGCCACTTGCGGCCACCCACGGAAACCAGCCGGAACGAAAGGACGACGAGTATGTTGCCCGCATTGAGACGAAGGAGACGAGGCTGGGAAGAGCCGTACGCCCCGATGGAGCAGTTCATCGACCGCTTCTTCGCCCCCTGGGTGCCTGAGGCTGCCGAGGGCGATCTGACGGGGGCGTACCCGGTCGATATCCGCGAAGAAGACGGCAAGGTGGTCGTCGACGCGGAGATGCCGGGGTTCCGAAAGGACGAGATCGACGTCAACCTCGACAAGGGCGTGCTCCGCATCAGCGCCGAGCGCAAGCCCGAAGAGAAGAAGGGTAAGAGCCACCTGGAGGAGCGCCGCTACACGCGCGTCGAACGCGCGTTCACGCTGCCGAGTCAGGTGGACGAGTCCAAGGTGGACGCGAAGCTCGAAGACGGCGTGCTGCACCTCGAGATGCCTGAAACCGAGGAAAGCAAGCCCAAACAGATCGAGGTCAAGTAGATCACTGTGACATCCCGATGTCACCCAATTGAGGACAGGAACATGACACCCACCACGAACACCATTCGAACAGACGAAGAAATCAAGACGGATGTAGTCGAGGAACTACGCTGGGATACCCGTGTGGACGCATCGAAGGTCCAGGTTACCGTTGACGGTGGAGTTGTTACGCTCAGCGGGACTGTGCCCACCTATGGAGCCCGTATAGCCGCGGCGACGGACACCTGGTCCGTCCTGGGCGTGGTGCGGGTCGACAATAACCTGACCGTTGAGTTGCCCACGGTGCCACCCATTCCCAGCGACGACACGATCCGCAGCAACGCGGAGAGTTCACTGGAATGGAACCCGGATGTGGACGCGACCAACATCAGCGTGGAGGTCACTGCCGGTGCCGTCACCCTGAGGGGCACTGTTCCGACGCACTGGGAGAAAACCCGCGCCGAAGACGTCGTTGAGACGCTCCGTGGCGTGGTGTCGGTGACGAATGAACTCGCTGTGGTCCCGACCGAAAGTTTCTCCGACGAGGCGATCGCGGAGGACATTGTCTCGGCCATGGAACGCAGCGTCCTGGTCGACGCTGGTCGAGTGGACGTGACTGTCAGCGACGGCATCGTAACGCTCAAGGGGACCGTTCCCTCGGCGAGTGCTCGTCGCGCGGCGTACCGGGCCGCGAGCCGCACGGCCGGCGTGGTCAACGTGCGGAATGAGTTGGTCGTGAGCCCATAGTAGACCGCTCCGGTTCAAGATGGGCACTCCGCCCCAGCGTGTGTCTTGGCTACCTCGGAAGACGAACTGCCGTGCACATGCCTGCAGTGGCCTGTGCCCGCAGTTCGCCTCCGAGACATCGCGGCATCCCAGCCGGACGGACCAAGGCGCTATTCCGTCACCAGTTGAGAAGAAGGACACAGGAGCGTGCAGGATGATTGAGCCTGGAGCAGGTCAGTCAGGCAAGGAAGCACTACAGCAGCGGCTGAGGTTCTCAGCGACCGATGACGGCGGGGTTCCTCGCTTTCAGAGCCTTTGGATCGACGGGCTGCAGAACGGACAAGTTAACGAGGACTTGGGCGAGTACATCGCGGAACGCTCTCTCGATGACATAGACATGAAACGGGTCCGAGAGATTATCGCGGCCGAGCCCGGGCTGGACGCCGAGCAGATGGTCCGCGTGATCGAAGAGTACTGTGACCTGCTGGACCACAGGCGCAGGGTGTAAGAACTAACGAACAAGTGCAGTGAACGCCGTGAACAAGGAGAACACCATGGCATTTTGACCTTCGGGATCACAGTCGCTGGAGCCGCTGGTGGACAGAACCGATGCCCAGATATCCACGGACATCGTGATGGCGCTGGCGACCGACAGGGCGACCGAATCATACGAGATCGACGTCGCCGTGAATGATGGCGTCGTTACGCTGACCGGAACCGTCGAGTCCTTCGCCGAGAAGGAACTGGCCGCCAAGGTTGCCAAAGGCGTCCGGGGCGTGACCGGTCTCACGAACGATATCGATATCGATTACGAGGTGGAACGCAGCGACGCCGAGATCAAGGCCGACATCGAGAAGACCCTGCAGTGGGACACCTTGGTGGACGACGGATTGATCGATGTACAGGTCGACAATGGGCAGGTGAGGCTCACCGGTACGGTCGGCAGCGCTGCCGAAAAACGCCAAGCTCGCTACGACGCCTGGGTCGCCGGCGTGGAATCGGTCAATGTGGAGGGTCTCGACGTGGACCGGTGGGCTCGGGATGAGGAACTCCGCAAGGACAAGTACGTCGCCAAGTCCGCAGACGAGATCAAGGACGCGGTGAAGGATGCATTGCTGTTCGACCCGCGCGTCTCTTCCTTCGACGTCTCCGTTGACGTCGTGGGAAGCACGGTCACCCTGCGGGGTACCGTTCCCTATTTCCGCACCAACCATTGTGGCATGCGGGAGATTCCGGTAGAAAAGTGATCATGAATTCAGCGAACACACCCCTGCGAAGCCGACTGGAACAGTTCGGTGATCCTCGAAAGACATGGCGATGGGAAACCGGCGAGGTCGATTACCTTGCCCAGCTCGCCGTCACGGCTGAGGACACTCCGGAACTCGTGACGATTGCATTGGAGTGGGCCGAGCCCATCGACTGGCCGGACGATAAGAACTTCGTGGCCGGCTATGCGCCGATTCACGCCTGGCGGTGCCTGGGACAGTTGCGGTCAGAGCAGGCCATACGACCGCTGCTGAACCTTATGGATCCTTTGGCCAAGGGAGGCGACGATTGGTTTCTGAGTGAATTTCCGCATATTTGTTCGCGGATCGGGCCGGCGACATTGAAGCCTCTTAGCGAGTATCTGTCAAATGATGAACATGAGGTGTTCGCGCGGGTTGCGGCGGCACACGCTCTGCAAGAATTGGCGACATGCCATCCGGAGATGCGCGACGATATCCTGGCGGGCATGTGTGATACGCTGTCGCGATTCCAAGACACGGACGAGACTGTCAACGCCTTTATCATCAGTTATCTTCTCGACATGCAGGCTGTCGAAGCGGCTGAACTGATCGAGCGGGCACATGCCGCCAATCGCGTGGACCTTACCGTCAATGGATGTTGGAACACGGTGCGCCAGGAACTGGGCGTTGAGGGATTGGGACTCGTGCCGGAGGAGTTGGCATCCCGAAGCGCGTTCCCGGGTTTTCTGGCGCCGGCATCCGAGTCCGACAACGTGGCCCGTCGCGATGGCTCGGCGACGATACGCTCTTCCGGCAAAGTCGGCCGAAATGATCCCTGCCCCTGCGGCAGCGGCAAGAAATCCAAGAAGTGTTGCGGACGTTAAGCGCGGCGACTGCAGTTCCTGCCAGGAGGTGACAAGATGCCTTGGGGATTCAATCCCCATTCCGGCGGCACGAAGATTCCCGAAGCCGTGCGCGAACGCACGCGCCGACGAATCCTTGCCCACGCGGAGAAGCACTATGCCGGCCGGTATACATCGCTGAACATCCGATTCCGCGGGGCGCTGTGCTACATCGACGCCTATGTCGAGCCGGATGTGCCCAAGGGCTGGCCGCCGAAGGATTGGGGCGAGACACGCGAGGAGATGATCGAACGGTTGCAGCAGATACCCGTCCATCTGGTGCGCCTGCGTTACTTCGGTGCCGAAGACCGCTGGAGCCTGGCTTACTACACCTACAGTAACGACCGCTACGAGCCGTGCGTGTTCCGCTCCGGCGAGTTCATCGGCACGCCCGAAGAAGCCCTTGATGTCGGATCGTCGCATCTCCGCATGGGGCCGCCCCTGTGAAGGGGCGGAAATGCGGTCCGCTCCCTCCGACGAGGACCCTTACGTACGCTTCAATGGGGCCGCCCCTGTGAAGGGGCGGAAATTTGGCTCCTGGCTGGGCACGGCGGTCACCACGAGCAGGCTTCAATGGGGCCGCCCCTGTGAAGGGGCGGAAATGTCCTGCGAGCGTCCGGCCGACGGAAGCGGGAATCCCATGCTTCAATGGGGCCGCCCCTGTGAAGGGGCGGAAATACGTAGGAACGCGGAGAATGCCTTAGGACCGACGATGCTTCAATGGGGCCGCCCCTGTGAAGGGGCGGAAATGGCCCGAAACCCAACCTGAAAGGACCGAACGATGAAGCTTCAATGGGGCCGCCCCTGTGAAGGGGCGGAAATCCAACTGGCGGAACGATGACCGTCGAGGACGATACGCTTCAATGGGGCCGCCCCTGTGAAGGGGCGGAAATAACAGGTCCGCTCCGCCGATATTCTCAGCCATCAATCGCTTCAATGGGGCCGCCCCTGTGAAGGGGCGGAAATGTCCGTTGGGATTCGCCGCGGGTGTCTCGACGAAATCGCTTCAATGGGGCCGCCCCTGTGAAGGGGCGGAAATCCGCCGATTCCGGAAACGGATCGTTTGACCTTATGCGCGCTTCAATGGGGCCGCCCCTGTGAAGGGGCGGAAATGAGGAGCCGGAGAGCGGAGACGAGACCGAACCCGATGCTTCAATGGGGCCGCCCCTGTGAAGGGGCGGAAATGATATCCAGGTCCACAGCGGATTCGGGAAATCCTTGCTTCAATGGGGCCGCCCCTGTGAAGGGGCGGAAATAAAATCGCCGCCGCCCACTACGCCGCCCAACACGAGGGCTTCAATGGGGCCGCCCCTGTGAAGGGGCGGAAATGACGAGATCGTCCTCGCTGCCGGAACCGCCTTTACGCTTCAATGGGGCCGCCCCTGTGAAGGGGCGGAAATAGCGGCGTGGGACATGCCATGCGATCCGGCGACGGGCTTCAATGGGGCCGCCCCTGTGAAGGGGCGGAAATGGGCCGACTCGTATCGATCCGCCATCCAGCGGGCCTGGCTTCAATGGGGCCGCCCCTGTGAAGGGGCGGAAATGATGAACATGTATGACGGAATAACCATGCCCGTAAACGCTTCAATGGGGCCGCCCCTGTGAAGGGGCGGAAATTCGTAGAGATCGAACTGGGAGCTGAGGAACTCGTGCTTGCTTCAATGGGGCCGCCCCTGTGAAGGGGCGGAAATGCCGAATTCGACGCCCAGAGGACCCAGGACTCCAGCGAGCTTCAATGGGGCCGCCCCTGTGAAGGGGCGGAAATCTCCTGGTGTCACAGGAAACCGGCCAGGCCACCAGGCTTCAATGGGGCCGCCCCTGTGAAGGGGCGGAAATGCGCCACCGCCCATTCCCTGACCTCCAGCCGCTACCGGCTTCAATGGGGCCGCCCCTGTGAAGGGGCGGAAATGCCGGAAAACACACGAGAAGGGAAACCCCGATGATCGGCTTCAATGGGGCCGCCCCTGTGAAGGGGCGGAAATATCGCGGCGGTTTTGCCCACGCCGGATGGCGCCACAATCGCTTCAATGGGGCCGCCCCTGTGAAGGGGCGGAAATGATCCACGTAACGGCTAAGGCCAAAATCCCTGAAATGGCTTCAATGGGGCCGCCCCTGTGAAGGGGCGGAAATTGGTCAGGGCCCAGGTGTCGGGTAGGTGGAAGGTCCTGCTTCAATGGGGCCGCCCCTGTGAAGGGGCGGAAATGCGGGAGTTTCGCGACAGGAGCCTGTCCTACACGCTGCTTCAATGGGGCCGCCCCTGTGAAGGGGCGGAAATGCCGATCTCCCATCGTTTGAGCGGGAGCGGCACGTCGCTTCAATGGGGCCGCCCCTGTGAAGGGGCGGAAATAACCGGATACGGTATAATACCAGTATAAGTTGAGAGAGCTTCAATGGGGCCGCCCCTGTGAAGGGGCGGAAATAGGCCGAGTCCCTGATGGCATCGCAGGTGCGGTCATGCTTCAATGGGGCCGCCCCTGTGAAGGGGCGGAAATACTCGCTCTCGCATCCAGTGTCACTATAACGACTTGCGAGGCCGTTTTCGAGCGGTTGCCAAAACGCTGCGTTTTCTGATGTCTCTCCTGGGTCCATATCATTTGTAACCTCTTTACTTTTCAATAGGTTCGAGCGGCGGCCGGGAAATCTCGCTCACCGGACCGCTCGAAACGTCAAATCACCAGCACCCTGGCGGGCGGCGTGTAGCTCCTGCCGATGCACTCGAGCCGGTTCGCCAACTCGCTGTCGGCCGGGCCCAGGTCCAGGATGACGACCTGGTCCTGCCGGACATTGACATGTTCGCGCAGGCTGCCTTTGACCCGCTCCAGTTCCACGGCGTTGAGCTGGCAGATAAAGACGCTGAACTGCACATGATCGCCGTTGCCCATGAGGACCTTGAAGATGCCGTTGCGACGCTTGTCGTCCGCCACATCATACGCGATGAGGTATCGTTTTCGCACGTGGGTTCTTGTCCTCAGCGTGTGGTCATGCCGGTATACTCCGGGATGTCGCCGGCAAGCCATTTTGCGAGCAACCGGGCCTGGAGGCGGAGGATGGACCGCCACGAGCATCGGTAGTCGAAAACCGGATGCGTGACGAGCTGGTCGAAGCGGGCTTCATAGGCGCGGATGAAGGCCTTTCGGCCGGTGTCGGTCAGCAGACAGGCGGCCTGGGAGCGCTGAAAATCCCTGGCCGAGACCATGCCGGTGTTGATAGCGGTGATGACGGCCGAGTCGACCACGAGCGGTCGGAACTCTTCCATGAGGTCCAGGGCCAGAGCGGGCCTGCCGTGACGGGGCTTATGGTAGAGCCCCCACCAGGGGTCGAGACCTTCGGCCAGCAAGGCGACGGTGGCTTCCTTGGCGAGCATGGCATAGCCGAAGGAGAGCAAGGCATTGACGGGGTCTTTGGGCGGTCGGCGGTTGCGTGTTGTGAAGTCCCAGTCTGCGTCAAAATCCCGAGGCGACAGCAGGCCGGCGAAGTTCGCGTAGTAGCGGGCGGCAAGGTTGCCTTCCAGACCCAGCAGGTGCTCGCAAGACGGGGCGCCGGCGACCTTGCCAAGCAATTGGGCCATCTGGTCGAGGTCAGCGGCCGTTGTCAGGGTGGCGTTTCGGCGAAGCATGGTCCGCTGGTTTGCGCCTTTGGCGGCGACGATGGCCTCAGCGAAGGCCAGGCACTTGGCGGGGTCGGCAGCGGCCTTGTATTGAGCGACGCGTGCGTAGGCATTGCGGATCGTAATGCCAGTCGTGATGCCACAGAACCAATGGCCGGTGGTGAGGTGAACGATGGGGATGCCCTCGCGGCAGAGCCAGTTGAGGGCTTGGGCGGTGACGGTGACGCTGCCGCAGAGGACCAGTTGGCTGATGTCCTTGATGCCGGTCGAGCCGAGCTTTTCCTTACCCTTGCGGATGACCAGGCCCAGGCCGTGCTTGCCGACGGTGGCCCCCTGCTCCTGAACGTAGAGCGGGAGGGCGTCGTCGCGGATGGGAAAAAGGCGTCGAACGTCTGGCGGGGTTGCATCATCCTGAGGCTGCGTCAGTGCGCAGGTTTCGTCGGGGAGGCAGATGCCCGCCAGCGAACAGCCGGGGCACTTGGGGCTGTCATCGAGCGGGGGCGGAAGTGTGGTAGTATTTGTGGCCTGGCGGGCCTGGTCGATGAGCTGGCGAGTACGGGCCTCAAGCTCGTCCGTGAAGGGAACGTCGACGCGGGTGCGTGAGGCGGCGAAGTAGAGCACGCCGTGGTCTGTCGTGTAGCCGTGTTCGCGGAGGAGTAGCCCCTGGGCCATGAGCTGAACGCGTTCGGGTTCCCAACAGCGATGCTCGTTGTCTGGCACGCGGCCTCGCTTGGTTTCGACGGGGACGGCCTGGTCATCGACGGTGGAGACCAGGTCGAGCTTGGCGGTCAGGCCGAGGGCCTCGCTGCCGAGAGGCACGGAGCGGGCGATGTCGGGCGGCTCGTCGCCGGGTGGTTCTTGGGGGTCGGCCTCGTCAGTAGGAGATGCGTTGGCCTGATCGTCAGGCGCATCGGCATCAGGCAGGACGTGGTCGAGCTGGTCTACGCGGCGATGGACGTTGCGGCCCTGCTGTGTGTAGGCATTGTCCGCCCATCGGCCTTGGACGTGCATCAAATGAAAAAGCCGCGGGCAATAGGCATACTCGTTAAGCATCCGCACGGGAAGGGGGTCGGGGGCGGCCCTTCCGCCTGCGGAGATGGCGTCGGAAGTTGCTCCATTTGTATGGCGACCGGTTTCTTCCATGGTTCATGCGATACTCTGAGCGGGGGTGAAGTTAGGTGTTTTTCCGACAAGAATGCGTGACGTGCGGAGGGCCGCCACAATCCCACGACGGCGCATCCGTTCGCAGGCGTCGAAACTCACTTTTTCATGCTGAAGCTCCGGCAGCATCAGGAGTGACCATACGACAGGCAATGAGAGCGGTACATTCCAGATTGGCCAGGTCCAGCGGGTGTTGTGACTTCGCTGGCCTGTAAAGCCGATTGTGCGTAGCGCGTCGCCGTTCGGCAGCGAGGAGAACAACGCGAACGCTTCAATGGCCAAGCGATTGGCCCCGAGCATCCCACCGGTCTTCTTACGATCCGGATCACCAGCGGGCTTATTCCATTGATGAGCGTGGCGACGGTCTTCGCTCGGCTCCAAGTGCAGGGATTGGTTGTCCAGCGGATCGGCATAATCCCAGGGGGCAAAGATCGCCCGCCTCAGATGCTCGATCTTGGTTCTTTCGATGACCGAACTGAGATTGCCGTAGAAGTAGTCGCGTCTTGTGGTTTGCAGTTGGTTGATGGCAGACGAGGGGATGATGTCGCTGGCGAGGGCGGCGAGCCAGTCGGTATCGGTTCGGCTGTTGGCACGGGCATCTTGAGCATGTTGCTGAAACAAGTCGAATCGCGGTGTTGGGTCATCCACGCTCAAATCGTTGAGGATACGGACAGGGTGCTCATCAATCTTTTCTGATAGCTTGTCCATTAGCAGTTGGGGCAATGACTCTTGGCTGAGATCCGATCCGATGAGTGCAGGGACCCAGGTCCCGTTGGCGGATGTCCACCGCAAGCGTATCTGCCCGGGATCGTTGGATGCATCAATCACACGGAAAAGCCCCAGTGCTGCCAGGAACCCGAGCGGGTTGGTCCCGTCGAGGCCGGGCAGGAGCAGGCCATCGGATGGATTGACAGCGGCTGGGTCGGTCATGATATCACCTCCTGCGGTTCGTCAGTCTGTTCATCTTGATATAGCCCGGCATCTTCGGCGGCGCTGGCCTGCTGGTCGGCGAGGCGGAGAACGGCTTCGAGATAGGCCAGGCCCCACCAGCCGAAGCGACGGGTGAGGGCCCAGAATCGTTCGGCGATGCCGGAGTCCAGGCGATGGGCGGGGGTGAGTTGGGTACGCTGCTCGTGGGACACGGCAATGCCCTTGACTTCGACGGGGGGCAGTTCGTCGTCAGGAACGACAGGGGCGAAGGGGCGGGCATGGCCGTGGTGGGCGGCGATGAGGTGGAGGGTCAGGTCACGTTCCGCTGGATCGCGGGAAAGGTCATGCGACAGTTCGGCCAGTTGGACGGAGAACATCTCGTGGCGAAAACCGACAGGAAGGTCCGCTCGATCACGGGCCTGCTGTCGTTGGGCCTGGGTCTGTGGCACGCCATCGGACTTGGCCAGTATCGCCGAGCTGCGGCCGACGAGCAGCCACGCGTCGGTGCGGTCTGTACGTCGAAGCAAGGCCTGAAACCTCTCGTCGGCCTTGCCCAAGTCGTGATACTTGGTCGCGAACTCATAAGCCTCGGCGGGTTCATCGAGCGGCAGGAGTCTACATGACGCCACGACCATTTCGTCGATATGACGTGTGTGATCCGACAATAGGACCGGATTATCACGTCGAATTCGGGAGGTATCGTCATCGCCGTCATCCAATGACGGGATGAACCAGTCGGTGGATAATCCGAGGCGTCTTCGTCCTGTCAGCACGACGCCGCGACGGTCAGGGTAAGGTTCGATCTGGATGCCGCTGTCGGCCAGATGGCACATCGCTTGCTTGAGTGGATCGTTTTGTGGAATCGCGGCTGCGGCGGCCTTGAGCATCTCGCACCAATCGGCGCGAGTGGGCGGGTCTTCATGTTCGATGGCCTTGGCCAGTAGCGTGCTGAATGTCTCGCCAGCTGGCAGGCGTGATCGCAAGGAGGGATGGAGCCGAATCGCTGCCACATCGCGGGCTCGTGTGAAGGCGATTTCGGCCACATCCTTGACTGCAGGCAAGTGGGCCTCGTTCTGCGGTTCGCCGGTTGGTGCGGGGCCAACATCGTCGGCGTCGGGCAGATGGCCCAGGATACGCGACTGGCCATTCGATGCAGGCAGGACGAGCGTGTCGCCGGGGCGCAGGTCGTCGGGCGCGGCGATCAAGATGGTGTCTTTGCTGCCGCGCCAGAGGACGCCGGGGTGTTGTAGCGAAGGCGTGGCGTCGTCGACTTCACTGAGGCCCAAGGCATCGCCGTGGTCCTCCACTTGGTCCATCTGATCGGCGAGCCAACGGCGAACACGCGAGATCGGCAGGCTCATGCACTCGGCGGAAGTCGGGGGCAACAGCGCGACCACGTCACACCACCGATCGCGGGTCATGTAATCGTCTTCGATCAGGTCGGCCCTCCAACAGACCAGCACGTCCGGTTCGCTGTGTTGCGTGCCGTGGATGAACAGCGAGACATCGGGATCTGGCACGGGCCGGGGTGCAGTCTGGCACCAGAAGTCGACGTAGGCGGGAAGCATGACCGGGGCGTTCAGCGAAGCGGAGGGGGCGAGCAAGTCTTGCGGCCTGTCGTTCTCGCCAGGTTGGTCGAACAGTGCGGCAAATGCGTCGATGCCGAAGTCGATGCGTCGGATAGGCTTCTCGTCGATCGTCTCTTTGGTCGCACGTTCGTTGAGCCAGTTCCATGTGCGGGCCAACGCGTTGCCGTAGATCGGATCGAGGGGTTTCGCGTCATCGAGCTTGTCTTCGTCCATGATGCCTTTCGGGTCGGCCAGAATGAGGGCCTTGGCGTCGATCGAACGGCCAGCACGGTTGAGCCGGCCGAACCGCTGCCGGAGAGCGTCGAGCGAGGCGCACTCGGTGATGAGGATGTCGAAGTCGTAGTCGGCCCCGACTTCGAGGCATTGTGTGGCGACGGTGAAGCTGGGTGTTTCTGTGATTGCCGGGCGGTCGGGACCGACGAGTTTGCGCAGACGCTGGGCCTGTGTATCGCGGTCGATTGGTCGCATCGAGCCGATGACCAGTTCGACTGTGGCGTCGCGTGGGATCTTGCGTTTCTTGTCGCTGGGTTCGGCCTGAAGTTCGCGGAGCTGATCATAGATCGCCCGCGCGGTGGCGATGCGGTTAAAGATGATGCCCACGGCAGTGGGCTTATCGCCATTGGCTGTCTTGGCAATCTCAATAGCCTCTTTTGTCACGTCCTTCACACTACGTAGCTCGGCGGGCTTGGAGGCCTGAAGGCGAGCCAATAATCGCTTGTTCTGTCGATCATCATCTTCAAGTTGAACGACGCCGCGTGTAACCATATCAGCGTTCGGTGTTGCTGTCATGGGCACGACGGTGACCGGGGGTATGCCGATGGGTCGTTCGGCCCACTTCTGCGGGTCGAGATAGCGTTGGACATGGTCCAAAGTCTGGCGGAACGGCTCGCTGATGTGGGCTTCATCCAGGAGGATAAGCGAGTCATAGGCAATCAGCGCAGCCTGGATCGGTGCGGCGTTGGGCGAGACACCGTAGCCGCGGAACAGCAGGCGGGAGCCGAGTTGATCGAGCGTGGTACAGACAATGGTGGGCTGCGTGATGGAGCGCGCCCAGCGGTTGTCGCGATAGATGCCGCCGCGCAGTTCGAGCACGTCCAGCGGCGGGACTTGATCCTTAATCGAACTGCCCCCGACCGTTCGAAGTGCTGACGCAATCCGACGCAGTACAGGCGTGCCATTCGCCTCATTCTGCTCGGCGTTCCAGATGGCCTTCGCAATACCCTGCGCGCGGGTATGGGCCTCGTCCACGATAACGCGGCGGTTGACGCAGAAGAAGATTCGCCGTGGCGCAGTGCGTTGCTCGAGCGGCAATGACGCCTGACACGCCAGTGCGAAGATGGCGATGTCGATACATGCGGTCTTGCCGCTGCCGGTGGGCAGGTCGATCGCCCCGGGCCAGTCGCCATTCACGGCTCGTTGGGCGAGTCGGCATTGCCACGGGTACGGCGGGTGTTCGTGCAGAGCTTGAAAATAGTCAGAAAAATCATCAATCGTCAGTTCACTCATCGGCCCGCCGCCTTCGATCCAATCACAGGCTTGCACAGCCCGTACCCCTGATATCGCCCGGTCCCCAGCAGGATTGGTCCGACAACCGGCTGGGCGAATTCCAACCAGACATGCACCTGTGGGCGCGAAGCTTTTGCCCCCTTAGGGGGATAGAAAGGAAAGCCGTCACCCAGCGAAGCACCCGTTCCAACAGCCCCTCGCAGCGGCCGACGTTTACCTACGGCTCGCGGGCCGCCCCGGTGCCAACAGGTGGTGTCGATGTCGATGCCCACCGGACTGGGCAGGCCGATGCGCGTGCATGCTCCTGCGATAATTGCGGCCACTTCGTCGGTCCATGCCACACGGTCTTCCGCGCGATCGGCCTTGGGGAATCGGTCCAGCACCACCGGGGTCACACTCGCCCAAGTTGTCACACCCTTCGGATGGGCGGTCCATGTTTCGGGCTGCAGCGTTCCGCGCCGTTCAGTCCAGTCACGTTTCCTTACCGTCCACAGACCGAGCCGGCCGAGTTTTAACTCGACTTCACACGGTTGGCCGTCGCTGTTCAACAGCAGCGGGCCCAGCACGCGGCCGCGTTCCTGGCGATCCACTGTCCGGGGGAACGCCAGCCCTACCCCCAGCAGATGGCCATCGGCATGCCCATGGCCGACAAACGGCAGCGGGATGCACGCAAGGTGCCCGGTATCCGCATCGCAAGCCGAACCATCGACCTTGTGCCCGCTGACCCACTGCGGCACAGGCTGGATACCACTGCCCTTCATCACTGCACCCCGCAACGCCTGCGTCACAGCCAACGTCGAGACCACCGGCAATGCCGGCCCGGCAGTCTGGGTCAGCACCAACACGTCTGTGTCAAAGTGCGTCCTCTCGACTTCTTGGACATCCCGACTCGAATCCACACGACGATATCCCGACCACAGGCCCAGCTTGGGGCGCAACCGGGCCGGCGGCGAGAGAGATTTCTTGAACTTCTCACCGAACTGCTTTTCGTATGCCTGTTTCGCTTGTTTCAGCACTTGGTTCGCATTCTTCTTCGCGATCCGGTCCCCGCTGGTCTTCGCCTCATCTGCGACTCGCTGGGCGTCTTCGATTTGCCACACCAGATCTGCGAACTCCTCAATGCGCGGAATCTGGGTCTGGCCGGGCAGAGCGTCGAGGGTCCCCTCGCTCATCTTGCGGCAATGAATCGTCCCTGTCGCCTGATCGGGTTGCCAGCGTTCCACTCCCTCGACGTGTTCTTGGTCGAGATCCTCGCTCACCCACATCCGAACGAGCGATGACGAGTGCCCGATCCGCGTGACCTTGCTGCAGAGCCGGTCCAACGCGTCACGGTGGTCTTTCACGCGCTCGGCCTCGGGCCAGTGCATGAAGCAGGGAGCTTCACCGACGTGGACCCGAGGAAAAGTGCGCGGCTGCTTGCTGCGCGTCATGGCTGGGGCGGATTGCAGCGTTGCCGCAGCGGGGCCAGCCTTGTCATTCACAGGCACATAAACCGTGACCTTGGAACGTTCAGTTACCCGTTCACGCGCCGGCAAGCGAAGCTCCGGATCCCCCAACGCTTCCAGCCACCGCAGCGCATCCCCCTCGGCAGCGTCTTGCCCGGTCTCAAACCACGCCGCCGCCATCGCCATGAACACCCGCACCGGATGCGGGGGCCACTCGGCTCGGTTCCGATTGCTCGGATCGGTTGCCACCGCATAGCCGGTCAGGTATTCCCAGCCGATCGTCAGCCCAGGCATCATTCCCCCCCTTCGCTACCATCCCCGCCCTGTTTGGCCGCGAGTTGCTGACTCTTGGCCACGAGCTTCACCAGTTGATCCGACGGCGTGAGCGTCAGCGGTTCCTCTCGCCACGGAAGGCCGACCTCCTTCGCCGCATCCACTGCTTCTCTGAACAGCCCAATCGCCTTCTCGGCGGGCAGTACAAACGTGCCGCCGGCCTTGCGGTCGAGCAATTCCCAAGTCAGGTCTGCTTCCGGCCAGAGCAGGCACCGCGACCGCAGGTCCAGCCCCGCCTCGTCAGCCAGTGCCGCCGCCATCAGCCCCAACGTGGCGAGCACTGTTCGACCGGCCAAGTCGCGTTCATCAGTGGACTTGCCTTCACTGTCGGGGAACCGCAACCGGCGAATCGCGGCCAGCGAGATCACGGTCGTTTGCTCCGCGTGGGAGATTGTGACGCCCCCAGCAAGGTAGTTGCCGTCCCGGTCGGTGTCAGAGAGCGAAGGGGTGACATTGCCGTGATTGGCTTCCGACGGCTTGCCGTCCTTACCCAGTGTCCGCGGCTTTTTCTTTTCCTGCATCGCTTCGGATTCGTCCAGAGTCCACCCTCCCCCCTTTGCCTGATACAACGGCCCCGCCTTAAGTTGAATACCCAGCGGATCGATCCGACTGCTGGTTTTCACGCCGTACACCGCGTCGATCCCGACGATCTCGCTGACCATGGCCCGCTCGAACTTTGCGCCAAGGCCGCCCTTGGGACCCGTCGAGTCCCACATACCAAACAGAAGCGCCGTCGGACATAGCTCGAACAGCGGCGTGGCGTTCTGCAAGCTCACACGGTCGATCGCCTTTCCGACCGCTGACCGGCGGAACGGCTGGCCTTCGTGTAAACTGTCGCGCAGGATCGCATCGGCGATGCGGTGCGGAGCCTGCAGCGAACTGACCTTGCCCACGGGATCGAGCAACCGCATCTCCTCAGGCTGGTTATCGCCTGGGAAGTACGGCGTGAAGTCCACATCGATCACCGGCAGCCTCAATCGCCCATCGTCCACGGCCTGCTGCAGCGCTTCTTCCATGCGGTTGGCTTGGCTCTGCACGCTGTCGAGCAGCACGCAGTTCACCGGATCATCCCGCCCCGGCAACCGCCGCTGTTCCGTCGCGTACACGGCACCGGAATAGGTTGGGGGGAATACCTTTGTTCCCTCGCCCCCGGCCGGCTGGAGCGTAGCTTTTGATCGAAAGGCACAGGCCGTCTTGGCCACCGCATCCCTGAGTATATCGAGGGCCAACTCTTTCATGTTCAATCCTTTCACAAAGTGTCTTTCCCAATTGATTGTCTTTATGAGGCCGGGAACTCCAAATGAATCGGCGTCCAATGTGAACGCCCTGGCCGTCCCCTGATGGCCTGCTCAGTAACCCGCCCCACGAAGGATGAGCAACTGTCATAGCTACCGAACCCCGCAGTATTGTGCATGTCGGCCTCCCCAAATGGTGGTGAGTGTTTCTAAACCCTAATACTTCCAGCACTCTAACAGTCTTGCGAGCCAGGTGCAATGTCCCACTTTGGTCTCGTGCTTTGGATCGTGAGACACAGATTATCGCCGAGCCCGAACAAGTCGCCTCGGCGGATCTCTACTTCATCGAGCAGACCGGCCTGGATAGGAACCTCTCCCCCGCCCGCGCCAACGGTCTCAAGACCATCGCCGGGCACATGCAGGGAATCGCCCGCGATTGCCTCCAGAGCGAGTGACACCTTCGTTCCGCGCTACAGCAACCTGCAGGCAGACCTTGCCGATCTGCCGGGGCTTTACCAGAGAGCAGTACCAGGAGTATCTGAAAACCGACCGGAAGCTCTTCCACTGGGCCTACACCTGGGCCCTGCGGGAGCGGAAGAGGCAAATGCTCGCCGCCATCGAGGCCCTCATCCCGGGCATGCCAGCGCCTCTCAATATGCAACGGGTGTAGGCGGCTGAGCGGATCACCAGTGAGAGCCAGTCGCGCCGGATCTCACTTCTTTCTGGGAAAGATTCGCTCGGATCGAATCTGCGCCCTTTGCGAACCCGGCTGCCTATCATGTCGGAGGGTACGTCAGAGACCACAAAAAAGCCTGGGACTCCGGATTTCAGGTAACGAACCAAAAAAGGAGACATGAACATGATTCGATCAGCCATCCTGCCCGTCGCTGCCCTGGCATTGCTTTCGGGTTGCCAGAGCCAGATGAGTCACCTGCCCTCCCACCAGGAGGTGCGATCGGCCCTGAAGAAGGTGGTGGCCGAAAAGAACGGAGGCCTGGGGACCCACATGTGGGCGACCCTGGTCGACCGGGACGGCGTGGTCCAAGTCGTGGCGTTTTCCGGCGAAGATCGCGGCGACCAGTGGCCCGGAAGCAGGGTGATTTCCGCCCAGAAGGCCAACACCGCCAATGCCTTCAGCCTGCCCAAGCTGGCGATTTCGACAGCCAACCTGTTCGCGCCCACCCAGCCGGGCGGGAGTTTGTATGGCCTGCAGCACAGCAACCCGGTGGACCCGTCGGTGGCGTATCGGGGCAATTCCGCGAGTATCGGAAAGGCCGATGATCCGATGGTCGGAGGCAAGATCGGCGGGGTGAATGTTTTCGGCGGCGGACTGGCCCTGTACGACTCGCAGGGGACACTCGTCGGGGCCCTTGGGGTCAGCGGAGATACCTCCTGCGCCGACCACAACATCGCCTGGAAACTGCGACATGCCCTGAACCTCGATAACGTCCCGGGCGGCGTGAGCCCCACCGGCGACGACAACATTATCAACGACATGCAGGACGGAAGCAGCCAGGGAGGCTTTGGTCACCCCGTCTGCTCCGACCAGGCCCGGGCCGTCGCCCGAGAGCTTCCCCGCACTCACCCCACCGGGCCGGAGAAGTAGAGGCCCCGCTGCCCCGGGTACACAAATACGCAGACCGGCCGGCGACAAAGACGAGAAGCTTCATCCCCGGCTCCAGGGCACCGGTGGGAGATGGATCACTCCAAGCGCTCAAGCTTGAAGATCACAGGCCTGCACCCGTCGGAGCAGCAGGTGATGCACACGCCGGGCTTGTGTTCGGGCCAATTGCCCCCTTGCAGAATCGTCATCAGGTTGACGCGGATGTCCGCCCAGGCCCACGTGCAGAAGCCTTCGGGTGGCTGAAGCGACTGGTCCTGGATGAACTCCTGACCCTCCCGGAAACACGGACAGAGCCCCAGCTTCGCGGCCGACTCCTCGGTGAGATACTCATCGATGATATCCCGGTGAAACGTCCGCTTGAGTACGGTAATCTTGCACGAGGCCATGGACTTTCCTTTTCTGTTTCGCTGTGTTGGGGGCCTTGGGGCCATGCTCAGTACCTCCGACAATGGAGTCAAGAGTGAACTTCCCTCAGCAGCCCGTTGAGAACGGGGTCTCGTCGCGAGATCGAGAAGGATGAGCGGCAGATCTGATGAACTTGCACATTTTTTGCTCCCGGCCATCATCCTCTTGCCTGAAAGACCCGGCTGGGCTAGACTACCAGCCGACCAGCCGGAGTGGCGGAATTGGCAGACGCGCGGGATTCAAAATCC
>CAZOVB010000069.1:884-23351 GCA_964583095.1 uncultured Planctomycetaceae bacterium | reverse complement strand
GTCCGCCAGTAGAGGTTATTTGCACTGGGTCCGTAAGCGATTCCGGCGTTCCTTCCTGGGAGATCTGAAGCGTACCCTTTACGTTCGTTAGAAGTGTCGACACGTAAAACGAATCGAGTTTCATCGAAAGCGCGCCTGATTCGAAGCTGATAAAAGAATCGCTATCGCCAACGTAAAATGCGGACGCAGTCAGTTTTGCTCGATAGCCTCCGAGCCCGGGATCCGCGTCGAACTCGGCTTCGTTGACGAACACTCCCTTCGCACCGGCGTAAGTTCCAAATCTCAACAATGTTTCCGGGGTTGCGGCGCCATCATCGATGGTGATCGAAGCATCAGATTCCACAAGCCAATTCCCGGAGACATATTCTATGTCTCCGTCGATGACCATCGTGTCTGATTCCCGGACCCAGAAGCCGTAGTCCGCGGCGGTCCAGTTCTCAACAGGAGTAACACCGTACTTTGGGAGTCCGCCGAGGTACCCCATCGCTACTTTCGCATTCGCGGAATCGAAGACCGCGACCCGATTGTTCGTAGGATCAAGCTCTACGCGAGCAGTGCCGTCATCCCCTGACTTTAAGAGAGTCCCTATCTGCCAGCCGCCTATCGTTCCGGCTGACGCAGTAATCTCTCCAGTAGCCCCGTCAAGCGTTACAGTAGAACCGATGGTTATTTGGTCGTTCCCCTCATCAAGGGTAATGTTCCCAGAAGAGAGCGTCGTAGCTCCGAGCGTCCAACCACCAATAGTACCCGCAGTTGCGGTAATCTCCCCAGTAGCGCCATCGAGAGTTACCCCGGCCCCAACGGTTATCCTGTCGTTCCCGTCATCGAGGGTAATATTCGCCGAAGATAGAGACGTGGCCCCAATCGACCAGCCGCCGATCGACCCTGATCCGGCGGTAATCTCGCCGCTGAAAGATCCAGTAGCGGCAGTCAGCTCTCCGGAAAAAGTACCGCCGGCCGCGCTTAGATCCCCGGCGAATGTTCCCGTGGCCGCGGAAAGCGCCCCCGAGAATGTGCCTCCGGCACCAGACAAGTCTCCTGAGAACGTTCCGCTCGTCGCGGTGAGATTTCCTGCGACGTCAACCACAAATGTCCCGGCGCCGATGTTGATCGATCCAGCGGTCATCGTAAGCGCAGACGCGCTCAGAGAGTATCCTGTACCATAGATACTACCGTCGCCGGTTACGTTAATGTCTCCGTTGACCGTGAGCGTATCGCCTACATCGAGAGTCCCACGGATGATGGAATCCCCGGAGAGAAACATATCCCCGTGAACCGACAATACTCCAGTTGACTGATCCCAGTCTATACGGTTCCCACCGGCAATACCTATCCGAGCATCGCCTGCAGAATCGAAGAACGTGTTCCACTCAGTCCCGGTGTAGTATCCAAATCTACTCTGATCGAAGTAGAGCCCCGCCAAAGCACCAGTCTCGATCTCCTCAAGAATGTTGTTGCTCGAGACAGGTAGTTGTATCTGTCCGTACTCGTTCAGTCCATAAGCAGCTTGAGCCGCCGCAGTCGCGCCGGATGCCGCCGCCTCGAAAGTTGTCTGGTCAACATTCGTGACAGCTAATGGGGTTCCTGCCCAGCCGGTCATGATTTCTTTCGCCTGAAACGTAACGGAGTTCTTGTCGCCGGAGACCGAAGCCTTTATCCCGATGATCTTACACAGCTTGTTGATCGACGTTCCATTAAGGTTCTCCTGGATTCTCACCAGAGATCCGACAGTAGCGTGGAACATCGGGCGGTCTGTCTTCACGGTGAACTTAAACCGGGGGACCGAGTAGTAGTCCAGATGCCACTTCGACCATGATGCGTAGTGCGGGTATCCATCAACATCAGATTCAGTAAGGAACTTGTTCTGAACCTTCAGCCGCCGGGCGCCGATCGCAGACGAGGATGTAGTATTGCGCTCAAGGTGCCGGTTGACCCTGGTGTTTACAAGCCCTTCTCCCTCAATCACCAGCTTCTTGATTACAGCGGTAGACCCGGAAACGGATAGACGGATTATCGCCCTGTCTCCATAAGTAGACACGTCATATTCGGCGAATGTTACTGTCCCGCCGGTGATCTCGGCGTTGGCAAGAACGGTCGCCGAAGCATCAATGTTCTGAGCGTAGATAACTGAATAGGGCTCGTTGTTGATCGGGATCGAGTACTTCGCCTGGTAGGTGACATCGGGGTTCGTGATGTTCTTTACGACATCCCCAGCCGGAATCGAGTAGTTGGTCTTCCCGGTATTTGCGTTCAGTCCTTCGGAGAACTGCCAGAGCGGCTGCTTCTCCAGGAAGGTGTAATGATCGTAGGAAGCCTCGACTTCATTTTTCACTTCGGCGCGATTGATTGTGCCACTGATGTCGGAGTACACATCATTGTCAAAGGTGAACTCTGGAGTTGTTGACTCTACGTATCCATCGGCGTACCTGGAATCAGTAAAGTACAGGATGCCATTCACCACAGTAAACGTAGCTTCCCATGCTTCGGCCAGTTTCGCGAGCTCTTCTGCCACAGACTTCGTAAGAGGAGCGTAGTCAATTACATGGGAGATGGTTTCTCCACTGACAGAGCTGCCGGAAATCCCCGCCAACCCAGCGAGGAGGTGCACCAGCGAGTTTGATTGGTCCGCGGCATCAAATACCTTCACTGAGGTGTAAACTCGCGTGTCACCGCCGTTAGGAGCTGTCTCGACGTATTTTAATCGGGCGAAGAGATCTTCACACCGGATTGTTACTTCGTTCCTGGTCCCGGTGAAAATCTTCTCCTGGAATCCGCGGTCGTCTACATACCCTTCGAAGCGTGTGATCCATCCCGTTCCATCGGGGTTTACGTCAATCTTCACCCGCCGCCCGGGTCGAAGGTTCCCGAGCCCATCGCCCTGGACAGCACCGTTGTAATCGTGATTGATCGTACTGTAGGTTGCGAATCGAAGAGGAGAATACCATAGCTGCTCGTTGTCGAGCTTGATTGTCGCGGTACTTACTACGGCTCCGGCCGTATCGGTCTCGAGCTTGTCATCGATCGACACAGACAACACCGTATCAGACGGGATCTCAACAAGAGCTCCTGTGTTTGGGAAAGCAATTGATACCCTGACAGCTACCTTTGTACCCGGATCTGTGAAGGCCGCTTCCTGATCGGCCGTAGTCGTTAGGAATGTCATCGCTGGACTACCACCACCTCATTGTCCTTCGCGAACTCTTCCTTCATGTCCTCGATCCATTCATCTCGATCGACGAAGACTCCGTAGTTGTTGATCGTGAAGTACTGATCCGGCGCCCGGGTGACGGTGGTCTCACCAGCGGTCACGTTCGTATCGCCGCCGACAACATCTCCTTCGCCGAAAAGTTCTGGGAAGAGCTCTTCGAGCAATGATGCCCTATCTTCTACATCAGAAACGATATCATCGAGATTTGGCATGAACTCATTGACGTTCCTTTCCAGAACAGACGCATCATTATAGGCTGAAAGCCTGCGCACCGCATTCATATAGGCACCGAGCTCTTCGCCAACTCTATCAGGAAGCGTCCCAAGCCAATCATTCCGGGCAGATCTGTCTCGTCCAAAGCGTTCATATGTACGAACTAGACCAGACAAATAGCGCGGATTGTTATCAATTCCACGAAGATACTGAGCAGAAGATTGGGCTCTTGCCACAACATCATCATAATCCGGCATTGATGCACGAGCAGCTTCCTCAGTAAGGAAATCATAGTTTTGATTAAATACCCTAGATAGGCCAGCCTGAAGCTGCGCATTTACCTCGGGCGTAAGCAGGAATGCGCTCACGATCTCGTTTTTCACGTAATCCATAATCGCATCCTTAGGACTGTTGCCTCCAGAAACAGCACTTATGATAGAATCATTAATGCTCTCGAACGTCTGGACAATAATATCGCCACTCTTTGAGATACCTTCTGCCGCAGACTTCATTGAGCTAGTAGCGGCATCTTCAAAATCTACCGCCGCTTCTTCGATGATCAAGCCAGCGTCTTCTAGCAACTGCGTTATCGCATCAATTTCTCCCTGCGCAAAAGTCGTGATCTCAGAGACTTCATCGGAATCAAAACTGGAATCATCACGCCAGGCGTCCTTCACCATTCTTCTTATCTCGCCTTCTACTTCGCGAGTCTCAATGAAATAAGCAGCCATGCTTCTTGCGACAGCGTCTCTGACCGCTTTCTCGGTATCTGCGGAGCTCGCGCCCGAGAGAATACCATCGACGATGTGATTCGACATCTCTTCGCCTATATTCTTGGCTTCCGATGCAAGCCACCATCCACTACTGTCTTGAATCAGACGGCCAATGATTTTCATAGCCTCACCGATCGCGGTAACGATCGCCCCTGTGATAGGCTCGACCATGGCTACCATAGCTCCGGCACCAGAAAGAACGCCGCCGAGAGAAGAGATCCCGGCTCCTGCACCCTCTTCATCGAAAGCCCTGAACGTATCGAAGGTCCCTTCAAGGACAGACATGAACTGGCCGAGTCCATCAGCAGCGAACTCAACCTGAGTAAGAAGAATTTCGTATTCAAGAGCGGCTTTCTGCGTTTCGTTCGCGACACCCTTTGTAGCTTCTCTCAGTTCATCGAGACGAGAATTGTACTGGTCCCACTCAGAAGACCCAAGAGAATCCATTATTCGTTCAAACGCAGCCTGTTTCTCAAGACGCTCCAGTTCTTCTTCGAGGTCGGCGATCTTTAGCACGAGTCGACCTATCTTACTGAGAGCCTCATCAGTTCCGACGGCCTGGAGATCATTCACGGCCTTTATGTACGCTTCTAGTTCTGAGGTTATGGTATCTCTCGATCGGCCAGAACCACCTACGCTCATGCGAGAATGGATGTTCTCCATGCTAGATGCCAGGCCATCCATTATCTCCTGAACCCTGTCCCTCTCAACCTCTTTGAACAGGTCGTTGATCTCTTTGATGCTCATCCCAACAGCCTTAAAGGAATCCATCAGCTGGTCCTTGAATGCCTGCGCGTAATCACCCCAATCAGTTCTCACGAATATATCGGTGACATCTTTCAGCGTATCCCGGACATCCTTTAGCTGCTCGTCGTTCATACCGTCGATTTCTTTGGAGAGATCTGCAACTGACTGAATCGCATTCCGCATTGCAGCGTCGCCGATACTATCAGTTCCGCCGCTGTATGGGAGCCTTCCATACGTTTCCTGCGTGAAGATATCCTCGTACAGCTTTCCAGCAGCCTCGATCTGCCGAAGCGTCATCTCGCCCTGACCGATTATGTTCCACTCAAATAGACGCTGGATTCCAAGTATTGACTGTTCGTAAGCAGCGATGATTTCAGTTGTATTGGCGATTATCTTTTGCTTCTTCTCTTCTTCGGCGAGGGCGGCTGCCGCGGCCTCCTCTTCTGCCGCAAGCCGTTCCGCTTCTCTTGCTGCTCTGACAGAAGCAAGATAGCGAGTCGTCTCCGCCATCCGCTCTTCTTCGTTTGCAGTTTTCATCATGCTCAGCTGGAGAAAATCTTGAACCTCGCGTTCCCTTGCTTGGGCTATACCCTTTTCGTACGTCAGTCTATTATCGAGAAGCCTGATCTGTTCCCTGAGTTCATCTGAGATATGCCTGGATGCTAGGGCTATATCAAGCGTGTGTTCGTAAGATATCTGAGACTGCTCACCGAAATGCCGCATCTTTTCTTCGAGCTCATCCAAGCCTATGTCTTTGAAGACTCCAGATCCTGAAACCATGTCTTTACTAAAGAGCTCGATGCTATATTGTAGAGCCTCAATCTGCTTCTCTGCATACCCAGCGTTTTCCACAAGGTCGCCGAATTGATCATTGATTTCCTGAAGCTGCGCAGTCCTCCGATTGTTCACGAGAACGCCGATACCAACTCCAAGAGCTCCAACAGCCCCGACTACACCGAGCATTCCGGCTGAAGCAGCGGCAATCCCCTTTATTGTAGCGGCGAATCCCTTAAATGCATCACTGAGAGCAGGCATATTCTTCGCGAGAATTGAAACGGACGCGAGCATCTGGGTCATTGGGCCGAGAGCAGCGACCAATCCGCCACCGACCAGGGTCATGACCTGGCCGAACTCAGACATTTCCGAATAAGACTCGACCAGTGCAGCGGCGAACTCTGTAAGAGTAGCCTTGAGCTCCATGAGATCTTCGCCGATAGCAGCCTTCGCGTTCTCGAATCTTGTTTCCGCCTGGTCCAGGGCATGACCGGATTCGTTTATTCCCTCCGTCATCTTCTCGAATGCTTCTTCGGTAGACCCTGTGACATCTTGCATCTCGCCGAGCATCTCATTGAAACGACCGGCTTGATCGCCGGAAAGCGCAAGGGCACTCATGATCCCCTGGACGCGGCCAACAGCCTTTTCGATAGAGATCCCGCTAGAATCCGCGGCAGCCCTCACGGCTTGGATGGCGCCGACAACACCCTTGTCATCGATGATAGCTCGCCCGGCCTGCGCTCCTTCATACCCGAGCTCCTTGAGGAGTTCGACCATAGTTGTGTTCGGCTTCTGAAGAGAAATCATGACACGGCGAAGTTGGGTCATCGTCTCGGCAGTGTTTCCAGTAACACCGATTAGAGTAGCGGATGCAGCGAACATCTCCTCGAGCCCGACGCCAAGGTCCGCAGCGTACGGGGCGACCTTCGAAATCGAAGAGGCGAGTTCAGGAATGTGAGTTTTGGTCAGCCGAACAGTCTCAAAGGAGAGATCAGATATGTGCTGGAGCATGCTCGTTGAGGTATCGCCGTAGGCAAGAGACACCGATGAAAGCAAGTCAACGGCGTTCGTAGTATCGGTGATACCGGCCTTTGCAACCTTTGCGGCGATAGCGAACTGCTCCATCGCATCTTCGCCTTCGCCAAAGGCAGAGATCGATTCGTAGAAACCACCGGCCATGTCTTCGAAGGCTATTCCCATGTCATTCGAAAGGCCGATCAACTCTTCCTTGTACTCGCCGGCTCTCTGTGTGGTCTCATCCAAACCACCCTGCATGATCGTCTGGATCTCACCCATCGACCTAGAGAATGACCTGGCAACATCGATAGCACTTGATCCAAAGTCTCTGATCTGCCTTCCGAGGTATTGGTCGAAAACAGAGCCAACCCTGTATGCGGCGTACCCCAAGGCATCAAAGTGACCCACGATACCGCCAATCTGCTGGCCTGTTTTCTCTGTTGTAGTTCCAAGATTCTTTACGCTGGTGTCTGCAGCCGCTACAGGAGCCTTCATGCCCTGGAGTGCAGCGATTACCTGGTTGAACTTCTTGTTCATGTGGGACGTTTGCGAAGAGATCCTGTTCGCAATAGTCCCGATATACTTGTCGAGGTTTTGGAAATTGGCAATGGCAGCCTTAATCGCTGGGTCCGTCTGATTCCGGCTATCGATCACGACTTCGTAGGCTGCCACTATTTCTTCCTTATCTCTTCGATCTTCTTGTGGATATGATCCACATACAGCGACTGCATGAGCCGCAAGACCGACATCGTTTTCGCGGGGGCTACCATCGCCTCGAGTGGGCTCATGTGAAATGAACCATTCTCTCGGTTCACGCTGACGAGGAATACTTCAAAGAGCATTCTCCATTTCAGATTCGCCTTCTGAAACTGGACCGGGACGCGGCCGCCGCCGAAGTACACCTTCGAGAGCGCCCGGATGTCCCGCTCGTCTAATCGGCTAAAGGGGAGAAGGAATCTACCCACACCCGCATGATTGAAGTGTACATCTTCGTGCTCTGAGACACAAGAATCTTCCAGACATCGGCCGGGTTGGCCGGCTCGCCGGAATCGTCAGTAAACGAGGAAGATATGATGCAGTTCTGCATTACCTTCCTCATCGTCCTGGTCTGCTCCTTCGAGCTCTTCCCTTCGTTCTCGATAATCTTGATTACCGTGTCGGAATCAACACCCTTCAGGCTACCTTCAGGGATGAACCCGGCCTTCGAGAGCTCACCAAGCTCCTCGGTGGTCGGCTCACGGAGCTCGATCCATTCGTCTCGCTTTATGCTCTCGAGGTATTCGTCCCATCCTTCCTCAGAAGCGAACTCATCTCGAGTCCGCTCCGGAAAGAAGGTGCCTACATACGCCTTCACAGAGAAGGCCCCTTTCACTTTCGCTTCGCTCAGCTTCATTTATACTCCTTCAACTTTCGTGCATGCGTGCACGAAGGTTATGCGCTCCACTTAGTTGATCTGCCGTCTCGCACGGTGGCAGTGATTGCTTCTTCAGTACCCTCACTCGCTGTCCCTTCAAACGATACGTCGATTGCATCAGGACCATCGATGTTCGGCGGGACCGAAGTTATGTATACGGTCGGGAGCTCGAATTTCAGAGAGTACGGCCACCCGGTCTCGATGAGCTCGTCAGTCTCAAACTCCAGAGTGATACTGACCGTGGTTCCTTTCTTGAATCGGCGCTTTCGGAGCGCGGCAAGATTGGAAGTGAACTCAGCATTCGCCGATACGGTGTACATCCGCTTCTGGGGATTGATCTCTACCATGTGGTAGGAGCCGTTCATTCCAAACTTGTTGTCCTGGAGGCTGTTGTTGCCGTTCAGGGTAACGCTTGTCACTTCCTCGTAAACCCGTTCTTTGATCTCCCAGTCAGAAGAGTTGAAGTCCCCAGAGCCGTCGTAGATCGGGTTGATTTCTCCGTCGCCGGCCGCAGAAGCGGTGAACGTCAGGGTGGTCCCTGTATTTGTGATCGCCGATCCAATGTAACTGAAGACTACGTCTTTTCCGGCGGTTGTAACGCCTCGAGTCTCGAAGCCAGTAGTCTTTCCAGACGTGACAGTGAAAGTCTCCGTAGCGATTCCAGTACCCGTTCCTGAGATTGCGCCGTCAACACCCTGGAGATCGTCAAACGTAAGCTCGCCATGACGAAACTGAAAGTACTCTTTCGTCGAAAGGGTCAGCCCGGTAGTCATGTAGAACTCGTAGATCTCGTACGCGGCGGCAGATGGCGCTGAGGAGAACGCTGTCTCGACAACAACGGTATCGTCTGCCGCAGTCGAAGAAACGATCAGCCTTGCTTCTCCGCCGGAGACGAGGACGTTTCCAACGTAGTCATTGTCGGCGGCAACCGAATCGATCACGACAGATGTGCCTGTCGCGGTTGCTGATGTCCCAGAAGTCACAACCTCGTCCGAATCCTCGCCGTACCCGATCCAATTGATCTGGAGGGTAAGGTAGTCTTCGACCTGTGCGGAGAGCGACCAGTCAGCAACCTTCATGGTCACATACCTGGCAGCTTCGTTCAGCCGGTCGATCTCAATCGTTGCGGACGGGAAGTAATTGTCCCGGCCGGAAGCAAGCGGGGTGAATACGTGGTTCCTCGGGAGGGTCCCCCCTGGGGTCGTCGGAGTAGCTTCTGAGCCAAGGCAAAGGTACAGAAGAACGCCGATCTCATCGGGGCCGATGTAGGTGGAGAATCCACCAGAAGCCTTCTTCGACATGATGTCCATGCCGGAAACGGTCTTCTTTCCGACAAGGGCTTCCTGCTCCTTGTAGTTCGGGACAAAGGTGAAACTCTCGTTTAGGTACGGGAGCCGGAGCGTAGCGCCGGTAGGAGTGCCCCAGGTACTGGAGATACCCAGCTGCAGCTTCGTGTCCTGGCCGGAAAGCATGGCATAACTAAGATCACTCATCGTCTCTCAACCTCCTCTAAGGTCTGTAGAAAAGTTTCGCTCACACGGACCTCTTCGTCGCCCGTTGAGATCGGAGTGTAGTAGACTCTCTTCTGCACACGCAGTCGGCCTACGGCTCCATCAAAGGTTCTATCATGCTGCGTGAGCCAAAGCAATGCAGCCTGATACCGATACATTCTGACAAGGGATCCTGGCCCCTGGTCTGCTATCAATATTCGCACAGTCGATACGTTCAAATCAACAGCGCGGCTTTTCACCTGGTCTTCGGTCTCATCGATCCAGACGCAGCACGATGGGAAATACTCTTCGTAAGAAGGATCGACGTAATCATTCTCGAAATGGGAGATCCGCTTAAGCTGATTCGTGCCGGAAGGGTCCAGGAGATCGTTGATCTCATCGATGACTGAGTTGTAGTTCTCAGTGAGAAAGGAGACGATGGCGTTGACGATGTTCTCTTCAACGACTTCGATCTGGAAATCTGTCAGATCAACTGCCAAATGCTTTCCTCCACGCATCGGTGAACTCGCGTTCGTACTCTACGTTTCTCGCAAGACTCTCCCCTCTTCCCGGGAGAACTTCTTCGATCGACGGCTTTATGAACGGCGCCCGCTTCACTTTCACCGGATTGCTCGTGAGGATGTAGTCAACTCCGTACCTGAGCCCGGGCTGCCCGGCCCTCTTCCCCGGCTTCAGAGGGATGAATAGCTTATCGGCGTTCGTGGGACGTATCGTGATATAGGTCGGCCTATCGTACTTCTCATGAAACGCGCCGTACGGCGCCGATCCGTAGCTTATTCTGATGTGCTGGGACTTCCCGCTTCCGGTAACATCGACCTGAACAGCTTCCTTCAAATCGCCCGTCCACTCGTTGAGTTCCTGGCCACTGAGATTCTTGGCGATAGCTTTCTCTATCCTGTCGGCCTGGCTTCGAAGAGCATTCGCCATTGCTTCATCGGTAAACTTTGCAAACTGCCCCAGGGCATTTTTCACGTTCCTGGAGCCCTGCTTGTACGTGATCTTCACGTCGATCAAAACCGAACCGCCTTCGAGAGCATTTCCCGGATGTGCCCGGGCATCATGGTCTCGTACTCAATACTTGAACCTTCGAAGGTGTAACCACGGTCCTTCGTCTTCACCCCGACTTCTCTGGTTTTCAGCCGACGCTTGTACCAGGTTATGTACTCAATCACCGCAGCCTGAAGGTATTCAGGCAGGATCTCGGTCTCATATGCAACCCAGGAATCCGTCTCGTAACGGACAACGGAGTCGTCGTCCTTCAGCCAAACCTGGCCTTCGGACGGCGTTTCCGGTGTACCCGGGCCGATATACTCCGGGAGAGTCCACCCGGCATCGTAGGTAACTTTCACGATCCGCTTCATCGGCGGTACGTAGAAATCGAAGTAGATGTCACCTGACGTTGTGTCCAGAAAATATCGGTCGGAATCTACCTCGTCGTCCTCGGAAAAGCCACGGTCCAGAGAGTAGCGCACAGATGTAAGGCTATGGACCGGGGCATTTCTGAGTCTAATCTTCTCGTCGTTGTAGCCGTCGAGAACATCAGTGTAATCATCCCGAAGGAAATCTCGATTGCAGACCCCCTCGCACGCACCAGTGATTGCCGCGGCGATTGTGTACGCTGAGTCGCGTTCTTCGTCACGGTAGTTAAGGAGCTGCTGCAGCCGCTCCCAATGTACGATGCTGCGAGGAATGATGGTCATTTCTTCTTGACTTCCTGATCTTCGTCAGTCTTCACCATCCGATTCTTCACCGGGGCGTCCTTTTTCTCAGGTTCCTTCTCCTTCTTGAGAGATTCAACCTCAGCCTCGAGCGCAGAAATCTTACTACGCAGTTCGTCTCGGCTCTCCATATCTCCCTCCTCTCGTATCCGTTTCGGCATAAGAACTCCTCGAGCGGGGCCGGAGCCCCGCCCTCTAACTTTCGTGCGCGCGTGCACGAAGGTTACACACCGATAAGGTGTGCGATTCCACCCTCGACAACGCAATCTGCAGCGCCGCCAACAGGGTTGTTGTGGTGCAGAAGGATGGGGTAGCCAACGTTCTCAGCTACGTACCAGCCATTCTCTGCTTCGATGTCTACCGTCGAGCTCACCGCAAGCGGGGTCTGCTCATGAACGGAGTCTCCTTCGACGCCGTACCAGTAGACTTCATCACCGACAACATAGTCGCCGGCAGTATGAGAAAGGGTAAAGGTCAACGTCGAGAGGCTTGCTACAACGAGAACGTTGAGCGAGCCGTCCGCTTTCCTGATAGCGACGTAATCATTATCGGCGATGTCGCCGGGATCAGCCGTCAGGGTAACGGTGTTCGCAGTCGCGTTAAGCGCCGCGATGGTAGTCTTCCCGCGTGGGTTCATAAAGGTCAGAACCGCCGCTGCATCAGACTGCTTGCACGATACACGGGTGATGAGCACCCGGGTAGAACTAGTCGGCTCGACGGGAACGACAATATCAGTTCCCTTCGTCTCGGTTTTCCGAGGGATGCGGACGATACCGCGAGCATATGCAACCATGGTCCCTCCTTACGCCCTGGTCTTGATCACGACAGCCAGTTCCGGCTGGATGATCTTGAAGGCATCACGCTTTCTGAAGCGGACGAACAGTTCGCCGTATTCCAGAGCGTAGCTTGTATCCTGGAAGTACTTCACTTCCAGACCGGCACGGTCACCATGCCAGATCCGTCGGTTGGGAACGCAGTAGGCGATGAACGCTTCATCAGCGGCAACATCTCCGAACTCCGGCATCACACGAGCTTCGATGTACGGATGGTACGCGATGCTCGCAGGCTTCTCACCGGCCGGTGGAGTCCAGATCAGATAATCCCCGATCGCATTCCGCTTGCTGATGAGGTGAGCCGCTACCGTCTCGTTCATGATCCAGTAACCACCAGATCGTTCCTTACGGGGGATCTTCAGCGGAGCCTGGACAAGATCGTCGAGATCGATAGAGCCTGGCGCCTGGCCTGCTACGCGATGAACGAGAATACCGGACGCCTCGAGGAGCCCAGTAAACGGATTCGCGCTTTCGGTAAGGCACTGCTTGTCGAACTCTTCAGCGTACGAAGAAGCCCATGCTTCCATGAACAGCTCTCCGAGAGAGGTATTCAGCTGCATGTCGTCTTCGAACTCATCGAACCACGGGATGAAGCCGCTTGCGGTCTGTGCGGTCATCGTTTCGCGAGCTCCGAACGTCGGTGTCCCGGCGTCAGAGTACATGGCCGAAGCACCTGCATAGGCACTCTTCCATGTGATCGTGAATCCGTTCGATGCGAGTACCGGCCAGCTGTGGGTCGGAGCAAGCATCGGGAGGTGGCGAACGTAAGACATCATGTCCGATGTTTCCGCTGCCTGGCGGATGAGCTCTCGTTCGTAGATCGGGTTGATTACATACTGTCCAGTTCCAGTATCACCCTCGAGCGGCGAACCAAGATCGGCTTTCTGCACAACGCCCTTGTACTCAAGCATTCCCTTTTCAGGATTCCAGTCCCACTTCGTGGCCTGGTCCCAGTCTTCCTTCTGCCGGGCCCGCTGCGGAAACGCTTTGAGCTCAAATAGGGCTTTCTTGTCGTTTCGCGCCATAGCATTCATGGTCTTTCCGATGTCGTGAGCAATCTGATCTCTCGTCAGTTGGTTCACTTCACGGGAGCCATGCTTGATGTTCCGCGCTACTTCTGCCACTGAGTTCTTCAGTGCGGTGATCTCGAGAGTGTCACCTTCCTCTTTCTGCGAAAGATACCGGGCCATATTCTCGACCAGGGTTTCAATGGACAGAAGGTATTCCTTCACATCCTCTTCCTGACTGAGCCCGATGTCCTGGATGCTCTTCAGCTTCGTGGCGTGCTCGAGTAGAGATACGCCCTCAGCCTTTTTCTGAATGTTGTCAGGCATTCTTCCTCCAAGGCAAACTATGTTCCTGATGGTCTATATGGTCCGGTTCAGGTTTTTCGGCGTCAACGACGCCTACTTTCGATAGGATAATGTCGACTGCGTTCCCGATGATTTCTTCCAGGCTCTTCGATTTTACAGCCTGTTCAGTACTCCCGGGATCTGTGACTTCCGTTGCTGTGAAGTCTGGATCCTGCAACGCGAGAGGGTTCATCGGTACATTGCAGATTGAAAACTCAAGTAATTCCTGGCGTTTGAAGAACAGATATTCTTCGCCGCTCTCTTCATCATCTTCGAAGTCGAACTCGTACGGCATGAAACCTACGCTTCCGGCGCGCAAGATTCCGAGCTTGGCTTTCTCGCCGATGCTCCAGCCGAAGTGGTCGATCGTCTTTGGGACCGGTTGGAAACCACCAATCAGTTTCTCGCCCTCTACTCGAACATCGACTCCGAGACCAATAGCTGGTCGCGAATGATCGTGAGCCCACAGGATAACCGGACACTTCTGGTAATTACCAAGCTCCCATCCTGACTGGATGACAACGTCGTTGGCTCTATCCACGTCATGAGTCGAGAAAGTCCACGGTATGGTACCGGATTCCGAGGGAACGGCTTTATTGAAAATGTACGAGCCTTTGTAGAAGTGCATCTCCTCCATCGGCTCGCCGTTTCGAACGTGGTCATGCATAAAGTCCTTGAACTTCTGACCGCTGAGATTGTGGATAGTAACGTCTGTGTTGGTCACAACCTTGAAAATCATTCTTCTTCCTCTCCATTATCGGGATTTTCAGGCTGTTCCTCAACAGCCCCCTCTTCGTCGTCTACATCCTGAACAATCTCGGCCTCGAGGGCGCCAGGAAGGTTTACTCGCGGGGGAGAATATAGGAAATCTCCGTCATCACGGGCTTGGAGTCCAATCTGTATTCTAGCCTCATTCGCTGTGATGATTCCACCTTCAATGTCTTTGCGTAGACGATCGTGAAAGTCCGCTTCGTCTACCTGGAGCTCGGGAATCTCGGTAAGATCGAACTTCCCGGAATACCCGAGCCTGTCATATCCGAATCGCTGGTAGAACTTGGTCCGCAAGGCACTTTCCCAAAAGCGAAGCTGCGGGATGAGCGTCTGAGACCAGAGCTGCTTGTACTGCTCGTTCGAATCCTTCCCAGAGAGAGTCGTCTTTTCGTCAGCGGCGTTCGCTACTTTTAGGGGGATACCGTACTTCGTGAGGATGGTGGTCCGATTCTCGCCTTTGAGATCGAGATATCGAATGAGCTCAGAGTTGAGCGGTTGGAACTCCGAGTCGAGACCGAGGACGGCAATCTTCTTCCCTGCCCGGTTCTGGCCGTAGTTACGCTCCCACCGTTCCTGGATCTCGTCAGCTTGCGCCGGGGTGATCCTGTTCTTCGTCTTGATAAGTCCCTGGGGGATAGCGTCGTCCATCACAGACCTTAGGTTCGCCCTGTCTACGTGGTAGTTCTGCAGGAGCTCGGTCCCTTGAGAAACTAGCGGGCAAACTCCACGGGAATCGTTCCAGACGTTGGGATAGAAGACGTGGATAAGGGCATCGTTTCTAAGCGGGAATCGCTCACCTTGGCTATCCGTGTAGAACCATCGATTGTGTACCGGGTCGTGATAAACCTTTCTGGGGTCCAGTACGTGAATCTCGTCCGGCGTTCCGGCGGTATACGCGGGGCCGAACCACCAAAAGAATTCTCCTTCATAGTCCATCCACATCGAAGTCTTCCAGAACAGGGTGTACTGGTCATCCGATTCATTCACGTAGTTGAATAGGTCGACGAGAGGGCCGCGCCGAGTAGGAACACTGTTCCTCAGTTGAGCAAGTGGAACACGAGCAAGATTTCTCGCCCTGATCGAAATGGCAATATCTACCCAGGCATCCCGGGGAGTGAGATCACGGACGCCCATCCCCCTCGTGTTCTCGGGGAACTCGTCCCCGTGAAGAAACTCCCGATCTTTTCTCGGGAGAAGAGAAGCCTTCGAGATTGAGCTGATTGCCCGGGCTCCGATCTTTGTAAAGTAACCAACGAGAGAACTCATATGTACACCCCGACTCCTTCTTGAGACATCTCGAAGCACCCGGTCAGGGTGTCGGGAGCATCGTCTCTCTGGTTACGTCCCTTTCTCTGCATCCTAAACACGTCATCCCTGAACTTCGGCCACCGATCGCCCCATCCGGTCGGCATGAGAATGTACCGCTGGACGTTACTCGCATTGGTAAGTATCCGGCTCATCTTGTTCTCGCTCTGATGAAACGTCTCGAACAAGCATGACCGGTAATCCGCGGCTACGCACATCCCCTCTACGTTCCTGGCAAATGCCGCGCCGCCAGACTGCGACTCGAACTTTGCGAAGACAACGTTGTGGTTCCTCACGAGATCGGCGACAAGGATTTCCGTAATCTCCGCCGCCTGATCGGTATATAGCACATCTTTGACGTACAAGTAATCATCCCAGATGTCGAAGACTATGGCGCAAAGAAAATCAGTACCTTGGTCTGCTACATCAACTCGCATCCAGGTTCCTTCGGTGAGTACCGCGCCTTCGTCATCCTTCGGAAGCTCGGTGTAGGTGTTGAACTGCTTGTAGACCTGGCCTTTCTTCTGAAGGATCTTCTGGTTGTAGTTCGCCTCGAAGATGAGCTCGTCCATATTCTTCCGTTTGTCGTGGTACTCATTGAGAGGGAGGACGTATTCGCAGAAGGTTGTGCCGTCTTCGTTCATTGCAGGGATGCTCAGGTGATACCAGTCTTGCGGCTGGCTATCTAAAAAGCGTTCGCTCGGGTCTCCGTTCGGCCAGCGGGTCTGATTGAGAATCCACTTTCCCCCGACTTCAACCCGGGAGAACAGCGTGCCGGTGATCCACTGCCAGATCGAATCCATGGCCGTCTCGCTGTAAGCAGTCTTCGCATCCTTTATCGGGTCGTCGATGATCAGGTAGTTCGCGCCTTTTCCAGTTATCGTTCCACCAATACCCGTTGTCGCGTAAGAAAAGAAGCTTCCGTCGACAGCCCATCTCTCAACACCGGCATCGTTCTTCTTTAGCCTGGTCAATGGAAAGATGTCGGAGTAGACAATCTCCCTCGGTTCCTTCTTCGTCATTGCAATGATGTCGCGAGTGTACCGAGAGAATTCGGAAGCTACCTTATCGTTGTAGGATGCAGTGACGAACTTCATCCGCCGGCTATGGCCGAGAAGCCATGAGACAAAGAGCTCGACAGTCCTGGACTTCCCGGATCGCGGCGGCATGTTGATCATGAGCTTCCGGCAGATTTCAAACCCGTCGGCGTTTGTACCGGACGGGATGATGGCCCATTCGCCGTTGTACTTCACGATCCTGTCTTCGTGATATGCCTGAAGAGTGTCGGCTATTACGCGAAGATGTTCCATCTCAGAGAAGTAGAAGTCTGGATCCAGGAGTTTGCAGAACTCCCAGAATCTCTTTCGGGCCAAAGCAATCCGAAGCCTACGCTTCTCGGTTACTATGTCCCGGGAAGACATGCTCGTATCCCGCAACGCGAACCCCCGCTTTCTTTACGCTGTCTTCTAAACTGGCAACATAGTCGATTATTGAATTGAGAGCCAGTGGCGTGAGCCCGCCGAAGTCACGCACGGATTTCATGATCGAGCGATGATGGTCACTCTGGATGCTTTTCAGGTCGGTATTCTTTGTACTGGCTTTCATCTTCTAAACGATTCCTCTTTATCGGAAGGCTGCTTGCAGTATGAAACTCCACTTCAACGTCTCCGTCAAGCCGCTTCATCTCGGCGACGATCTCGTCTTCACTCATATCGTCGTACGGCTCCTGGTCATTGTTGATCGAAATATCCATCTGCTGAACAGGCTTCCCTACTGAATACTCGGCGATAAAGCGCATAGCTTCAATAGACGTTCTCGAATTGCGCGATGAGACAGCGAGGCGAATTGCATTCTTAACTACCGCCTCGAGAGCGGACATCTTCTCGTTTTCCTTCACGAGCCCTGGAGCCATGTACTCTTCGAGCCATTCAGCGTCAGATTCGAGAATCGTTCGGATCATCCGCTTGAAAGGATTCGGACGAGTACCAAGAGTTCGATTTATGTTCTCGGGATGTTTTGCGAAACCGCCTGCACCCATACATACCTCCGTACCTAATTGACGTAAACTGTAGTGTAAGATATACTACAGTATATAAAAACCCGGTGGGTGCGACCACCGGGTGGGCTGAAGGACCGTGTCGCCACGGCAGGAGTACCCAGCTCAGATAATAGCACAAGGAGTTACGACATGGCAAAGAGCTACGATATTACGAGCCTCGAAGATGAACTGGTAATTGAACCAGACGATGTTGCGGATCTCAAAATCGCAATCGCCATGCTGATTAAAGAAGCGAATGAGAGAGCCGACGAGATCAAGAATCATTTTGGGGTCTCCATCACGGCGATCAGGCTTGATAACCCGGGCGTGGACGTGAAGCTATGACCATCACGAAGCGAGACCGATCGGGCGTTGCACGCCTGGTCGAGTGCGGATGGAAAGACCACGACATACTCCGGGCGTCAAAAAACGCCGCCGAGAACAGAGGGGAATCCTTCTCAGAAGACGATGAGAAGGAGATACTGAAACTGATACAGGCGAACAGAGGGCATGAAGAGATCGATGCTACGGATGACGACCTGTTCTAGGGGGAGCTATGACGATTGGGGTATCGAACAAGGACCATGGAGTATTCAGTAACAACGCTGATTTCTCAACGCTCGTTGTGCTATGCGCGATGGTCGGCGAAGTGGATTGCGTGACGATCTACGATGACTCAGGAGATCGGCACACCTTCCGAGAGGAAGAGCCGAGGGAGTACACAGAGGAGGACTGCGGTGAGCTTTTCAGAATGGTCGAAAGATCCAATGAAGCACAGCACGGACTATAAGTGGATCCTGGTGATCATGGGACTGGTTCTTGCGTTCGGCGGGTTCCTCTCGCGGCAATACTCGGATCATTCAGACTTCGTAGATGAAATGGAACGAGAGCTCGAGCTGAGAGACGCAGAGCTCGAATCACTACGATCACAGATCAGAGCGATGGAAAGCCAAAACCGATCAGGCGGCGCCGAGGTAGCACCGGAGCCTGTGTCTCCGAGCGAAGGGTATGTGTTTCCAGTCCACAAAGATGACTTCCTCTTCTACACAAGCCCGTACGGGCTGCGTGTCAGTCCGCTCCTCGGGATTGAAATGAAACACACCGGCGTTGATATAGCCACAGTATGGAGAGCCCAGGTCGTTTCAATGGCCGATGGGGTGGTAGTCGAGCACTGGCCGCCACCAGGCGAGCCGTACCCCGGAGGTGGGTCGTACCGCGGTCACCCTGTATTGGGAGGCAAGGTAGTTATCGATCACGGCGATGGTATCCAAACTGTGTATGGCCACATGGATTGGACCAGGGTAGCGGAGGGCATGAGAGTGTCGGCCGGCGAGATCATAGGACGAGTAGGCCGGACAGGTCGCGCGACAGGGATGCATCTTCACTTCGAAGTAATTATCAACGAAGAGCCGGTGAACCCGCTCCTCTATGTGGAGGCAAGATGATACTGTTGTTTATCTACCTAGCAGGGGCTACCGCAACAACGATACAGATAGTTCGAGAGGATTCGAAGGAGCCAGAATGGATACGAATCGCAGTAGCGGCGATCGTAATAGTTGCATGGCCCGTAGCATGGCTTATCGTAATCATTCACCAGATCCGGATGAGAAACCTACGCTGAGGTAGGAACCTACATTTTGGTAACCTTCGTGCACGGCTGCACGAAAGTTAGGACGAGTGGCGAAATAGGCAGACGCATCGAGTTTAAGCCTCGATGTCATTTGACGTGCGGGTTCGAATCCCGTCTCGTCCAATCCGTCGTTGACGGACGCCGTGGATGCGGCAAATCATGAGTTGCCGAGCACTCATAAAACAGCTCGGAGGTGTGATGTGTGAGGTAGCCCCCTACCTCAAAAACCCATCGGCGTCGCCGTAAGGGAATCAAAAGTGGGCCGGCACTAAATGAGGGATGCAGCCGCGGCCCGGCCGCCGCGTATTTACTATGACTCTTACAGAGGAATATCAGCAAATCTACGAAATAATTGAAGGATGCCCCGGGATAACTTCAGAAACAATCGGGGAAAGACTCGGAGTTAAACCCGCCGTTGTCACAAGGAAAATATTCAACATGGCAGGGCATGGATTTCTTACCTACGGAGAAGGCGCCAGACATTACGCATTCCGAAAGGCTGAACCAGAAACGGGAAGAGGAAAACCCACAAAGAGAGAAAGACGCCAGATAGATGGCGAGACGATCAGATTCGGGAAGTGGATTTAAGGAGGCCGATATGAAATGCATGGTTAGATGGGAGAACAGGGGCCAGTGGCGAGGCCCGTTTGAGGTGGTAGGGTACGTGCATCCAGAATGCACTCATGTCCGTATCGACGTCGGCAAAGAAAGGCCGGACGTCCCTAAAAATTGGACCCTCGGCATCGACGACGGGTGGACGATTTGGGCACCGGTAGAGAATGGCGAGGAGCCGTGTGGTACACACATTCAGGTCGATGCTATGCGGCGGGATGGTGAACCCGTAACAGGCTTTTTCGAAGGCAATCTGAGATGGTCCAATCATGGGACTGACGGAGACATCATCGCATACCGGATCGCCGAACCAAAAACCAAGGAAGAGCTGCCGCTGTCGGTAATTTTGAGCGAATGGTGGTTGGATGACATAGGCAATTATCGTCAGGTGATTGGAGTCACATCGGGCAGTTATGCGACAGGCAACAAATGGGTCTCCCGCGACTGGTTCACCGGCCGCCGACACCTGACCGCCGAGGAGCTTGCGGAGGAGATGGAAGGATGAGAATTAAAGAGATCATAAGCCAGGATAGGCGAGACTTCACCGCGATTTACGAGTGCGAGTACTGCGGAGCGACGGTGAGGGAGTCAGGATATGATGATTTATTTTTCCACCAGAACGTGGTTCCGAAAATGCCGTGCAAATCGTGCGGCGAGACGGCATCGGAGACGTATCGCCCGCTCGCGACAAAGTATCCAGAGGGGCATCAAGTATGACACACGAACTGGCCGCGAGAATCGTTGAATCCGACACGGCCGAGCAGGCAGCAGACAGGATCGTCGAGCTGTATGAGACGATAGAAAGCCTCGAAGCCGAACTCCGCCGCTGCCGTGCGGAGACGTTGCGGGAGTGTGAGCAAAACGCGCGGGAGGAGCTTGAGGAATGGGTGAGACTCGACGTCAATGCTCACAGACGAGACATGGGTCCGCAGGCGGCTGCGATCCTAACCCTCGCGGAGCAGTATTGTCGCATGGCCGACGAGGCAGAGAAGGAAAACGATGAAAAAGATAACTGAAATCACAGCGCCTATCACGCCACAGAAAGTGGCGAACGAAATGGATGCATGGGTCGCGATGGATAAAAGAGGGTATTGGTACTGCTATGAGAAACGTCCCTCATCGTATAAAACGTCATGGGGAATGGGAGGCGTTACCCATTCTCTCGACTGCATCGACATCCAATGGGAAGGCGAATGGCAGGATAGCCTCCACGAACCTGAGCTGGAGATACTGCCGGGGCCGGACGGAGAGTGCACGGTAAACGACCAGACGATGATCACCGTTGGTGATGATGGAACCATAGCAACAATCGACTGGACTCCTGAAGCCAAATGGAAAATCGAGGTCCCAAGGAAAGCCCCAGGCTTCCATCGACTCCAGAAAGCAAATTCGAAAGACGCCGTTTCAGATGTTCTGTTCATCCAGTGTGCCAAGGTCTGGGTAGGAGCTCTCGCAAGAAAATTAGATTAGCTCGCGTGGCTGAATGGCAAAAATTTTTTGGGGGGGATAATTAGGCCTCCAGTGTGTAAAACGTTTTTGCGAGACCAAAAATAAATCCCCCTAGTGTGTACTAGGGGGATTGTCTGGTTTTAGCCATCTATCGGCGCGTCAAGGTATGCTTCCTCTAGTGATGGTATCTCTGAGTCTTCGAATCCAATCGACAATCCGTACCTGTTAACCTGCACATCTTGTGCAGTGTAGTCTTGATAGAGAACCAATTGAGCCCATTGCAATCTTTCTTGCAAACACGCGATTTCATCATCGATTTCGGCGACTTGTGACTTGTACCCTTCACAATCGTCGGTGGTATAGTCGCCGATGATGCAGTCATTTTCGATAGCGTAGATTGTTTCTAACACGCAATACTTTTCGCGCTTCAATTCGGCGATACGCCTAGAGTATTCGCGGTCTATGTATTCCACCTTATCGATACCTTCTACAGTGTACTGTCGGTGTGCTCTAGGCTTATCATACAAGTATGGTCGCCAATAGCTACTAGCAGCTAGAGCTAAATCTATAATTTCTCCACTAGTACCATAAGTTGCAGAATTTCGATACATGAGCGACCACATATCACTATGATCGACAGTACCTATGCGTACTCCACGCTGCACGTAGTAGTCTCTTGCCTGCGCAATGCGCACACTCCCATACCTTAGTACGTGATAGGATTGCAATCTTTCCACCAAGTAGTGTGGCATCTTGTATTCGGCGATTCTACCAATATCGAATTCTCCACGTAGTGTGGCGTATGCTAGGCCACGGACAGCAAGCCCCGTGTCTAGATCCATGGTATCCGTGTCTATATCCAAAGCGTCGAGTAGCTCATTACAGTTCATCATGGGCACCTGTTTCATCATCGAGAAGATAGGCAATCTCTGTATAGAGACCTGCCCATAGTTCATAGGTTTCATAGTCGCCGTTCTCCGCTTGGAAATTCATTTCCTCGGCGACGTCGCTTATTAGATACGTTAAGTCCCCCGTGTTACATATCAGCACACGGATTGCCAACGGATCAGTCATTGAATTGTCCACCACATACCTTCCCACA
>CAZOVB010000069.1:0-874 GCA_964583095.1 uncultured Planctomycetaceae bacterium | reverse complement strand
GTTACCCTTCTTTGTAACGATGATTCTTGGTTTCATTTACTTGCCCCCCTGTAATTTAATTTTTAGTCTTGCCTTTGCATCGGCGATTGTATCGCTTGCCTCTGATTCTTCCGGCGCTTCTTCCGGCGGACGGAAACCGGTTTCGATAATCCGGCGTACCCATTCTAGGTGTTCGCCGAATTGATACCGATAAAAGTCGTATTGCGACAGACTGGCTGCTTTGTGCCACCTAGCCCACGAGGAGAGTACTTTTGCAAGAGTAGCAGGTACCGGTATCCTACTCGTTGCTTGCATGGCGCAGACTGTATCTAGCATATCAGCGAATGTTTGATATGTGTCTTCTACCTTGAAATGCGCTTCGGCGCCTTGCAATTCGTCTAGCCAATAGTAGCGTGACGCTGGCTCCTCTTTATGCTCGACTTTCCGCGCTTGGATATATTCGCCGAGACAAGAGTATTCCGAATAGTCGATCGGCGGCGCCATTGCCCTATCGATTTTTTTGAGCTTGGCTAGTTGATCTAGCATCGTCCCTACCATCGTGTCGTTCATCGTTCCTTCTCCTGTTTCGTGTTTCGGCACAGCCGAGACACAATCACAATATTTAAGGCAAGCATACAACCCGCCATTGCCCACAGTCCTATTGCAATCGAGATCATAGGTGGTATCCCATACGAATCAGTTTGCCGACCACGCGCCATAGGTGGTCTACTGTCAATATCGGACCATCAGTCGATCTAACCTTTCTACCGCCGGCAGTCACTATGTATCTGCCGGTGCGTTTTTCGTATCTGATTGCTTTATCCATGCCCCCATACTAACACCGCAATAGTAGTGTTGCAACTACTTTTTACTTCACTGGAGTAACTTTCTTCAT
>CAZOVB010000068.1:0-23426 GCA_964583095.1 uncultured Planctomycetaceae bacterium | reverse complement strand
GGAGCTTGGCCCCGACGTTCTCGCCCACGTCCACGTCGGCAATGTCGATGGAGAGGATCTCGAAGGCGGTGCCGGCATCGAGGCCTTTTTCGAGCACCTTCTGGCTGATCGTGTCGGGGTTTTCCAGCACGCCCTTGTAGGTCGTGCTCGAGCCGATCGTCGTCACGATGCCTTCGCCCACGCGGGCCACGATGGTCTCTTCGGTGGCACCGCCGACGAGGCGGTCGATATTGGCCCGGACGGTCACGCGGGCCTTGGCCTTGACCTGAATACCGTCCTTGGCTACGGCGTCCACGGTCATTTTGCCCGTGGCGGGGTTGGGACAGTCAATGACCTTGGGGTTCACCGAGGTCTGGACGGCTTCGAGGATATCGCGCCCGGCCAGGTCGATCGCCGTGGCCAACTGCCAGGTCAGGGGGATATCGGCCCGGTTGGCGGCGATCAGCGCCCGGACGACGTTCATCGGCCTGCCGCCGGCGAGGTAATGGCTTTCCAGTTCTTCGGTGCTCAACTGGAGTCCGGCCCGGACCGCCTGGATGCGCGCGATGACGATCGCGCCCGGGTTGACTTTTCGCAGCCTCATGCCGATCAGTTCGCGGATCCCCACGCCCGCCCGTGCCGACAGTGCCTGGATCCAGAGCCCGAACATCGGGAAAAAGAGGATCAGCACCACCAGAACGACCAGGGCAATAATGCCCATGATTACGTACCAGAAGGTATCGGCCTGTGCGAGTATCGATAGATCCATCCTGTCTTCCTTTCCTATAGTCCTGTCTATAGCGTTTTCCGGCGATGCTCCGCCCGGTTTTCTTATGCGTTTTCGCTGGTTTCCTCGGGAGCCTGGATTTCCTGTCGGCCTCGCTGAGGCTCGGGCTCGATGGGCTGATCGATCTTGGCAACCACCACGTCCGAGCCCCGGGCCCGGAGAACCTTGATCGCACTTCCTGAAGCTATCATGCCGCTTTCAGCCACGGCGTCATAGCGGATTCTGTCCACCCGGATCGTCCCTGCCGGACGCAGCGGCGTAACCGCCTGGCCCGTCTTGCCGACCAGTTCGTGCAACTTTTGGCCACGCGGCGAGGCGTCGCCGACTTCGCGTTTGGTCTCGGCCAGGACCAGAAGCCCGGCGATCTTCGAGTTGGGCAGAAACTTGACCAGAACAACCATGTAGGAGGCCGAGATCACGATCAAAACCGGAATCATGATCCACCCCAACACGCTGGAAACCGCGAAGCACTCCACGATGGCCCAGACCAGCACGCCCACGCCTGCCACTGTCAAAACTCCGAAGGAAGGCGTGACGACTTCCATCGTGAAGCAGGCCAGGGCCAGGAGAATCAGAGCAGCGATGAACAGCACGGTACTCAAATCTGGTTTCCGCCACAGGTTCGAAGGGTCAAAGCTTCGGCCGCTCGGCCTGAGCGGTCCGAATTGATTATACGCCCTGGCTCGGCGGCGTCCAGTCTTGCAATCGCATTACAGGCAAAACACTTCATGCCTCTGTGTCCTCTTCGACCAGCAGACGGTTGCCGTCCTTGCGCAGAACCCGAACTTTGGCTCCGCGGGGAATCATGGTCCCGTCCGCCACGGCGTCGAGCAGCATGCCGTCGATTCGAACCTGGCCTACCGGCCGACACGTGGTGGCGGCCACGCCCGATTGGCCAAGCTCGATGCGGCGAATCGGATGCTCATCCGTCGAGGGGGGCGTATCGGCCCCCTTGGCCGGGCCCAGGAACAGCTTGTTGGCCAGCGGCGACTTGGGCAGGATCCGGCTGAGCAGCACGACCAGGGTAACCGAACCCAGAAAGCCGATCGTCAGGGAAATCCCCCCTCGCCGGAAGTATGTCCACATCATCGTCGTCCGAGGCCAGGGGAACTCCAGCGGGGCGTTGGGAATCATCATCGCCAGCAGCGACATCACACAGAGGGTGATTCCGCTGATTCCAGCGATACCGAAGCCGGGGATCACGAAGATCTCCAGGCCGATCAGGATGATTCCCACCACGAACAGCAGGACCTCCCACCACAGGGCCAGGCCCAGCATGAAGTGGCTGCCGATCAGCACCGAAAAAGCCGCCAGGGCCACCGCGGCGGGTATACCCAGCCCGGGCGTGTTGAATTCCACGTAAATCGCACCAATACCAATGAGCACCAGCAGCCCGGTAATCGCAGGCGAAGTCAGAAAGGCCGCCAGCTTCTCCTCGGTCGTATCTTCCATGAAAACCATCGGCCCCTGGACGTTGAATTCCTCGGCCAGGGCGTCGCGCCCGGGAATGATTTCCTTGCAGAATCCGTAACGGCGGGCTTCGGTGGCAGTCATCGTCAGCAACTGATCGTCGCGGTCGACGATCCGCAGGAATTCCTTGCCCTCCTTTTCGAGCTCTTGCTCCAGCGTGGGCACTCCCTCGCGATCGGCGCGGGTCTGCAGTTCGCCGGGACGTAGAAACTCCAACTTCCCCGTGTCCTTGTGGCGGATCAGCCAGACTTCTTCTTTCAGCGTCACCATCGACTGGGCCATGTTCGGGTCGTAGCCGTGCAACTCAGCCAGACTGCGGACCTTCGTGCGAAGGTAGGTCTCGGTCTTCTCACGCTCGGCAGCCGGCAGGGGCTGCACCCCACCGCCCGGGGCCATCATGATGGGCATGGCATCGCCCATCTCCGTCCCCGGCTGCATGTAGATCTCATCGCAACTCATGGCGATAACGGCCCCGGCGCTGATGGCTTCCTGCTTGACCAGGGCGACTGTGCGGACATCCGAGAGGTCTTCGGTCAGCAGAAGGGAGATCTCATCCATCTTCGAAACCAGTCCGCCGGGGGTGTCGAATTCCAGGACGATCAACTCCGCCCCGGCCGCCCTGGCCTTGAGAGACTTGCGACGCACCGCATCGTAGAGATTCCCATCGATCACCCCGTAGATCGGGATCACAAACGCCTTGGTGACGGTCTCGGGCACCTCCGGCAGCGGGGCCAGACGCTCGCGAGGCGCAAACCATCCTTCCTCGGTGAAGCGGGCATCGGCCGGGGCCTCGGGCCAGCGGGCTCGAAGCTCCCGGGACTCATCCTCCCCCTGGGAGGAATCTTCGGGCGAGGGCGCGGCCTGACCCGGTTCCGAGCTCGTCTCGGGTTCTTCCTGAGACAGGGCCAAAGGTGCGCAGAACCCCAGCACCAGCAGAAGCATCCATCGTGCGTCATTCCTTGTGCCCATGGGCATATTGCCTTTCTCAAAACCCCGTCTCAATCCGACCGGCCTTGTCTGCCCCGAGGCCATTCTAGCATCTTCAGGCAAGGGGGCACAAGCCATCCGGACCGATCAGGCGGACCAACGGGCCCTCGACCTGTCCCTCCAGTCGGGGCGGAAGGATCACTATTGCTGGAATCCGTGCTGAATGCAGCCAGGCCGCTTGGCTATTTCACATCCGAGAGCTTGACGGCCTGCCTGTTCCGGGCCGAGAGCAAAGCTGCTTCCAGCACGCGCTGCGTCTGGTAGGAGTCCTCGAAGTCCGGCAGCGGGACCACGGGCTTCTTTCCGGCCAGGACGCGCAGAATGTCATAGGCCATGTTCACAAAGCCATGCTCATAGCCGATCAGGTGAGCGTCAGGCCACCAGGCATCCACGTACGGGTGATCGCCGGCATGGGTGCAGATGATGTTCGTCCAGCCCTGCACGCCGCGGGGCTTGGTGGCATCGTAATACTGCAGTTCGTTCATCCGCTCGAAGTTGAAGATCAACGAGCCCTTCGTGCCGTTGATCTCGAAACCGTTCTTGTTCTGGTTGCCGGTGGCCTGGCGGGCGGCCTCGAAACAGGCCACTGCCCCGCCGGAAAAACGGGCCAGGAACAGCACGGTGTCATCGACGGTGACCTTGCCCTTCCTGGAGCCCTTCTTGAGCCCGGCGGCAATGCCCCCTGCTGCACTGCCTTCCATCACGTCGCGCTGCTTGATGAAGGTCTCGGCGATGGCACCGGAGATTTCGGTAATCTCCTGGCCGGTGACAAAGCGGGTCATGTCGACGATATGGGCGTTGAGGTCTCCATGGGCGCCGGAACCGGCTTTGTCCTTCTGGAATCGCCAGGCAAGGGGCACGGACTCATCGGCCCAGTCCTGGAGGTAGTAGGCCCGGACGTGCCGGATGTCGCCGATCTTGCCGGCCTGGACGAGTTTGTGCGCATAGGCCACGGCCGGGACGCGCCGGTAGTTATACCAGACGAAGGTCTGTCCCTGGGCCTTTTTGGCGGCCTGGACCATCTTCCGGGCATCCTCAAGTGTGCCGGCCAGGGGTTTCTCGCAGGCCACGTGTTTGCCGGCCTGAAGGGCGGCGATGGCCGGCTCGGCGTGGAGGAAATTCGGGGTGGAGATGTCCACCAGGTCGATCTCCTCGGATTCCACGACGGACTTCCAGTCCTGGCTGGAGGAGCTCCAGTCCCATTGTTCGGCAAAGGCGCTGGGGTCGCTGCGAGCGACGAGGGTGTGCAATACGGGCATGGCCGGGGGATCGAAGAACTTCCGGACCTGCGACCAGCCATTGGAATGCGTGCGTCCCATAAAGCCCTGCCCGAGGTGGGCGATGTTGATCTGCTTTTTCTTCCTGGCCATTGCCGGGTCTCCTTTGCTGCCTTTCGTCACGGGTTGGAAACTCTTCTCGTGAAGCATGATAGACGCCCTTGGCGCGTCGGGCAAGGCATCGGACGCGAAAGATTCGCTTCCTGACCTGGCATTTTCCTGTATCATGGTGGTTCCGCGATCAGGCCCTGTGAATCCGGAAGGAATCCGCCAAAATGCAGCGAATCGCCGCACTGAGTCTCCTTGGCCTGCTTCTGCTGAGCCCCAGCGCCGGGGCCAATCGAGGGGAGGAACTCTATTACGACATCTGCCTGCGCTGTCACGGCGACTGGCGCGACGATGGGCCTGAGCGCTCTTACAAATCCTGGGAACTGACCGTCTACCGCATGCAGTCCTACGACCATTTCTCCGACGAGGAGGCCGAGCTGATTATCGGCTTTCTTACTGGAACCCAGTCCGAGGAAGAAACGGAACCTGAAGAGCCGGCCCCGGCCGAGACGACACAAGCGGACCTGGCCGGGGGCGCCGAGCAACCCGAAGACCCTGCCCGGCAGGAGCGGCTTGCCCGGACGCGACAGATTGCCGAGGCGCGTCTGTGGAACCCCTCAGCCGGCTGGCTGACCTTCGGGCGTTGGCTGGGGTACGCAGCGGTGGCCTCGCTGGTGGCCCTGGCGTTGACCGGGCTGGCCCGAAAGCCCTTGGCCCGGAGCTTCAAGTGGGTTCATACGTCCTTGGGCGCTGCGCTTCTGGTGCTCATCGCGGGCCATGCCCTGATCGACCTGGCCGAGTACGGGGCTCCGCCGGTGCTCTGGCTCTGGTTCGGAATCGCCGCATCGGTCCTGCCGGCTGTCGGGCTGGGCACGGGATACCTGCGACGCCTGCTGGGAAGAATGTTCCGCCCGGTGCATTTCGGCTTTGCAATCGCCGGACTGGCCCTGGCCTTGCTGCACTGGATCTGGATCTACATCTGAGCCACCCGCCCAGCCCTACTTGCCGCCCCTGGCCTTGGGATTGAACTCCACGAATCTGCTGGTGACCCCGTCGCCCTTTACGGTAATCACGCGGTAGCCGGGAGTCTCTTTGCCGTGGTGGATCCGCGTCAGCGACCCGCTCAGGCGCGCCCGCAGGGGCCCCAGATTGTACTGCCCCACGGAATGCGTGTGGCCTGCGTAGATGGCCGTAACATCGTACTTCACGCAGATTCTTGCCAGGGCCAGGGGACGAAACGGAAAATGGGTGAACAGGAGAATCGGCGTGCCTTTTTTCACGCGGGCAAGGTCGTCCTCGAGCCACTTGATTGCGTGATCGGGCTGTCGCTGACCAAAGCGGTTCGGGTCCTTTGGATTGCGGCTCATGCAGTCCAGCCCCACGATGTGCACCCCGCCATAGTCGAAAGACCACCGCAGAGGCCCCACGTGCTTGTGGTAGAGCCCATAGCCGTACAAGGGGTGGTTGACTGGAGGTCGGCCTATGCCGACCGAGGCCAGATCGTGGTTGCCCGGAACGGCGAAAAGCGGCACGGGGAAGTTCCGTGTCAACGCCACAAGGGACAGAAAGTCCCGGTTGGCCGCAGCCAGGGGCTTCCAGTCCGCCACGTGCACCAGATCTCCGGTAAGGATCGCAAAAGGAATTGCCTCCTTTCTGGCAGCCATGTGGGCGCGGAAGTTTCGCATCGGCCCGGCCCCGCCCCAGGGTACGTGGGGATCGGTGGCATGTACGAAGGAAAAGGGTTTGGCGACCTCCCGGACTTCCAGCGGGAAGTCGACCTCTTGCTGTTTCTTCTGGTCAATGCGAACGAACCAGTGCAGCTTCGGCCACGTCCCGTCGGGGAAGCGCACAGTGACGATAGGCTCATCGCGGGGCCCCAGCAGCGGATCCCGCCGGGCCTGGAGCTTGTAAAGCCCCTTTTCGTCGGTCTCAGCCGTCTCCATCCCATCGGTCACCCCCACCCCGCCCAGCGGTTTGTCCCCCTGGGAAAACACCCCATTGCCATCGACATCCACAAACACTCTCCCCACGACCTCAACGCCCTGGGGTGGCTTGGGCCCTTCGGCCAGGACAGGGCCTGCCAGAAGCCCCGTAACCAGAATCAACAGAAACGAGCGAAACCGCCTGCCTGAGCTTTGCTTCATATCCGCTCCTTTTTACTCTTAACAATGATGACACGTGGAATCTTTCATTGTAAGGCTTTTCTGGAAAAACGACTCTGCCGCAGTATCATTCAACAAATCCCTATTGCAGAAGGACACCCATCATGCCTGCAAACAGCATCCCACGACATCAGCGGCCGACCGGACTGGATGAGCTCTGGTTCGGAGCGCCGTACTATCCCGAACACTGGTCCGAGCAGGACCGGGAAAACGACGTTTCCTGGATGGCCGAGGCGGGCGTGAACGTTGTTCGCATGGCAGAGTTTGCCTGGGATGTAATGGAGCCGGCCCGCGGGCAATTCGATTTTTCCCTGTTTGACGAAACCATCCGGAAGCTCTCGCGGGAAGGGATCCGTACGATTCTCTGCACGCCCACGGCCACGCCGCCGGCCTGGCTGACCTGCCACAAACCGCATGTCCTGCGGGTGGACGCCGACGGACGGGCCATGGTTCACGGCTCGAGGCAGCACGCCTGTACCACCAGCCCGGATTACCGCGCGGAGAGCCGACGCATCACCCAAGCCATGGCCAATCATTATGCAGACAATCCCAGTGTCATTGCATGGCAGACGGACAACGAATTTCACTGCCATTTCAGTCAGTGCTGTTGCCGGGCCTGCGAGGAAGGCTTCCAGGAGTTTCTGGCCGAGAAGTATGTCACCATCGACGAGCTGAACCAAGCCTGGGGCAATCATTTCTGGGCCCTGACGTTCGACAGCTTCGAACAAATCCCCCTGCCGCATCCGGAGAAGCGACCTGCCTACCCCAACCCCGCCCACGAGCTGGACTACTACCGATTCCTCTCGGCCGCTGTGACGCGCTTCCAGGCCGAGCAGGTCGAGATCCTCCGGCGGGCGAATCCAAAATGGCGCATCTTCCATAACGGAATCTACCGCAACATCGACTACTGGTCGTTCTCGGAAGCGCTGGACTTTCTGGGCGTGGACGTGTACCCGGCCTTTTCCGGCACGAATCCGTCACTGGCCGATTGCGGAGCGTTCCTCAACCAGACGTGCCGTGCGGCCTCGGGGGGATACATCGTCCCCGAGCAGCAATCTTCTTCCGGGGGCCAGCGAGACTACATGCACGAGGCCCTGGCCCCGGGGGTCATGCGCCTCTGGGCGTATCAGTCGATTGCCCACGGGTCCGACGGCATCCTGCACTTCCGCTGGCGGACCCCCCGGTTCGGGGCTGAGATGTACTGGCACGGGGTGGTGGATCATGACAATGTACGCCGCAGGACCTATGAGGAGTTCGCCGGGGAGGGCAATGAACTCAAGCGGATCGGGCCGAAAGTCGCATCGAGCGTTCTGGACGTCCAGGCTGCGGTGCTCTGGGACCAGGATTCCGACTGGGGCCACACAACCATGCCCAACGAGCTGCCCTCGCCAAGGCAGCAGGCGCAACTCGCGTTCAAAACCCTCTGGCAGAGGAAGCTGCCGTGCGGTCTGGTCGACGCAGCCGACGATTTCTCGGGGCTCAAGCTGGCCATCTGGCCCAGCCTGCCGCTGATCGACGAAGCCACAGCCGGCAAGCTTACCGCCTTTGTGGAAAACGGCGGCGTGTTGTTGGTAACCGCCCGGTCGGCGGTGCGGAACCGCGAGAATCAGATCCACGCTACCGGTTCGCCGGGACCCCTGGCCAAGCTTCTGGGGGTAAAGGTCGTGGAATTCGGCAAGTTCCCCGCCGGGTCCGCCGAGGTCTCGTTGCGGGGCAGCAACCTCCCGGCCGGGGGCTGCTACGAAATACTCGATCCGGACACGGCCCAGACCGAAGCCACCTGGAAGCCCCTGGTTACCGGCGAGCCATTCTACCCCGAGCTCAAGCCGGCCATCTCCTTTGCCAAAGTGGGCAAGGGCACGGCCATCTATGTCGGCACGTATCTTACCGATGAAAACCGCGCCGCCCTGGTGGAGCTGGCCCTGGAGGCGGCCGATCTCAGACCGCTCTGCGACGACACCGAGTGGGTGGAAGTTACACGGCGGGTCCGCCAAGACGGGCTGGCCCTGCGGTTCGTTTTGAACCACGGCTCGACCTCCAGGCGCGTAACAGGCCTGGGTGCCGGGACCGACCTGATTACAGGAGAGGACTGCGACGGCTCGATCGAACTGGCCCCGAAGGGCGTTGCCGTCATCGAGGAGCTCTAACCCCTCGGACCTTCCACCCAATCAACCCGGTACGGGTTTTCGGCAGGAACCTAGACCGCCTGGGGGGTCTGTTTCTGCAGATCCTTTCGCCAGGGACGCAGAATGCCCTTGGAGTCCAGGTAGGCTTCGCAGCGGGTCATCATGCCGGCATCGTTGCTGTGGCCGTCGAACTGGAGGGTCAGGAACGGCTTGCCCGAGGCCTTGGTGATGAAGTGCTTGATGAACGAATCCGGTCCGCATTTGAAATTGGTGATGTAGATGATGTGAAGGTTCCGATGTCTTGAAACGATCCGGGAGGCGGCCAGGATCTGCCTGCCCAGGTTCCAGTACATGTTGGAATTCACATCGCGATGGTCGACTTCCTCCAGCCCCAGGAAGTCCAGGGGCACGACGTTCACGCCGTAGTAGTCCCGCAGCTTCTTGCCCACCGAGAGATTCATGCCCGCGTCGTGGATGTTGTAGGGCCTGCCCAGGAGCACCACAGCGGTCTCGCCGGATTTCTCGAGGGCTTCCATGGCCTGGGCGCCTTTGCGGCGGATCGTCCGGCCAAAGGCGTCCTGTGCGTCGAAGGCGGCGTCGACGGCCTGGGTGATCTGCTTGCCCGTCACATCAAGCCTGGCCCCCAGTGGAGTCTCGGGCAGCCACCGGCGCAGGTACTTGCTCACCAGCGAGCGTCCCTCGCGGAAGTAGACCGTCGGCGTGACCAGCTTGTCCTGCAGATGTTCCAGGGCCGGGGCCTGGCGAACCACGAACGGCAGCGTCTGGTGCCAGGGGCACAGGTAGGACTCGTTGTCCATCCACCGGGTTTCCTGCGAGACGATGTTGGGCAGGAAGATGAAGTCCACCTCAGGTTTGTCCAGGTTGGCTACGTGCCCGTGTGCGACGATGATGGGGAAGCACGGCTCAGCCACCACTGTGTCCAGCCCGGCCTGGATGATCTTCTTGTTGGTCTGATCCGACAGCACCGTATTGCAGCCGACCGTCCGCAGGAACGTCTGCCAGAACGGAAGACTGTCGTAAGCGAACATCGTCAGCGGGATGCCCACCGTAGGCGCATCGCCCGAAGGCTCGGGCATATGGGAGGTATCCAGCAGCTTCTCCATGCGGTAGTCCATCAGGTCCTCGACGCCGGCACGGCGCTTGGCCTTGACGGCCTTGCGGAACCGGTCGGAGCACTTGTCGCCCCAGTAGGTCTTCTCGTCTTCGACGGTGAATTCCTGGATCTGGCAGGAGTTGGAGCAGCCCTTGCAGGTGAACTCGCGCAGGGTGTAGTTAACGCTCTGGAGGTCATAGCCTCGGAACTTGCTGGCTGTGAACTCGTCGAAGGCCTCTGCGGCCTCGGAAACATACTCGCCCAGGTCGCTGTCTTGGGCGGCTTGCTCGCCCAGGTCGCTGTCTTGGGCGGCTTGCTCGCCCATGCCCATGAGCATCTTCTCCCGGGCCAGCAGCGCCGCCCCGATCGCCCCCACCACGCCGTTAAACGGCGGAACGATGATCTCCTTGCCGCAGACGCCGGCAAAGGCCGCCGCCACCGCGTCATTGTACGCCGTGCCTCCCTGGAAGTAGATCGTATCACCGATCGGTCTGCCCCGTACCACCCGGTTGATGTAGTTGTAGACCACCGAGTAGGCCAGTCCGGCCACCAGGTCGCGCTTGTCGGCCCCGCGCTGCATGTAGCTGTTGACGTCGCGTTCCATGAACACCGTGCAACGCTCGCCCAGGCGGATCGGCTCCTGGCTGGAAAGCGCAAGCTCGGCAAATTCCCCCTTGATGGCGATATCCAGTTCCTCGGCGCGTTCTTCCAGGAAGCTGCCCGTCCCGGCCGCACAGGCCTCGTTCATGGTAAAATCGACCACCACTCCTTCCTGGAGGCTGATGTACTTGCTGTCCTGTCCGCCGATTTCAAAAATAGTATCCGGCACGCGTCCGTCGAGCATGGTCTGGCCGACGAACGTCGCCCCCGTCTTGTGGGCGGTGATTTCGTCGTTGATGGTATCGGCCCCGATCAGCGCGCCGATCAGTTCGCGTCCCGATCCGGTGGTCCCCACGCCGCGAATGTTGAGTCGGTTGCCCCAGGTCTGTTTAAGCTGCTTCAGCGCGTCGGAAACCACCTCGATGGGCCTGCCCTGGGTCCGGGTGTAGACCTCCTGGATGAGCCGACCCTCATTGGAAATAATGACCACGTTGGTCGAAACCGACCCGATGTCGATGCCCAGGAAGGTGTCGATTCGGCCTTGGCTCTCGTCGGGCTGGTAGGGTCCGACGCGATCCCGAAGAAGCAACACATTGTCCATCTGCAGCGGCCCGGTGCGCGGGAACTCGGTGGCCGACTCGTCGCTGGCCTGGCGGAGACGCTGCAGGTTGGTCAGGTCGGCCGCCTTGGCGGAGGTCTTGGCGATCACGGCAGCGCCGATGGCGGGCACGTGCGTGAAATGGTCGCAGATCTTGAGCTGCGATTCATCCAGCTCGAAGGTTTCACGCATGGCGCGGACGACGGCCTGGTTGGCGGCCACGCCGCCGATGAAAACCACCGGGGCCTGAACCGGATGGCTGCGAACCACGGCGGTGCGGAAGTTCCGGGCCACGGCATTGCAGAGCCCTCGGAGGACCTCAGCCGGCCCGTACCCCTTCTGCTGGGCGTGGATCATGTCGCTTTTGGCAAAGACGCTGCATCGTCCCGCGACCTGGGCGGCGCGATCGGCTGAAAGGCAGATATCGCCGATCTCCTCCACGGCGTACTTGAGGCGCCCGGCCTGCTGATCGATGAACGATCCGGTCCCGGCCGCACAGTCACCGTTGGTGGAGTAGTCCAGGATGGCGTAGGTCCCGTCGGACTCCTTGTTGAGTCGCAGGTACTTGCTGGTCTCACCGCCCATCTCGAAAACGGTATGGGCTTCTACGCCCAACTGGGCCAGACCGGCCGCGATGGCCCGGAATTCATTGACCACGCCGGCCCCGAGGGCCTTGGCGGCCAGGTCCGATCCGCTGCCGGTCAGACAGACCGCCTTGACATTGTCGGCTCCGACGGATTGGATGATGCCATCGAGCAGTTCGGTGGCCGCGTGCAGCGGCTTGCCGCGGGAGCGGCGGTACCGGCTGATCGCAAGCGACCCCTCCGGAGTCCGCACCGGTTGCATGTCCGGACCCAAAGAAAGATCCGCCGACCCGGGGGCCAGGACGGCGGCTGTAGCGCTGACAGCACCAATGTCGATTCCGACGTAGCAATCCATGTGTCTCTCCAACGATTTGGACGGGGGCACCAGGGCGCTGCGCGAGCGGCTGCAGGCTCCCTCCCGAGTCGGCGCGTCCGAAAAAGACCGAGCGGTTCGGAGCGAGGATTCCTCGTCCCTAAGCAATGCAACATTATTGCCCCGGAACCCTTATAGATCAAGCCAAAACCGCCTCCCCCGCAGGCCCGACGGACCTGCACGGGCCCAAGTCTGCACCGCCCGGGGGGCTTCCTCCCGGCAGGAGCCTTATCCTGACCCTATTTCGGCGACCTGGCCGCGATTGGCCACAAGGCAAAGCCCAGCGCCAAGAGAATCCACGGGCCCACAATATTCCTCCAGCCTGGTATCGCCTGCAGAAGTCTCGACTTGCCCTGCTCCTGTCGCTTGCCGGACTTGGTGGACTTCTTCTTTTTCGCAGCCATGGGTCCCCTTTGACGATCGAGAAAAGGTTCCTTGTTCGGGGCAGATCCTACCTATTCAGCCCTGCTGTGGCAATTCTCTCATCAAGCCTTGGGCATGGGGCTGACTCTGGGCCAATCCATCCGGCATTGGCGGGGTGGAATTGCCCGGGAGTTTCGGCGATAATGAACGGGCCATGAGGATTCTCATCACAGCCGACCTGCACTACAACATCCCTCGCAGCCGCAAGGGTGTGGAGGATCTGGCCCGAAGCGTCACCCAGACCCAGGGCGACGCGCTGGTGCTGCTGGGCGATACGGGCGGGGCCCAGTTGGAACCGATGCGTCAGGCCTTGCGCCTCTTTGCCGATTTCGAGGGCAAGAAGCTCATGGTGCCCGGCAATCATTGCCTCTGGTGCCGAAAAGGGGAAAATTCGCTCCACCGCTACCACCATGTCCTGCCCGAGGTAGCCCGGGAGGAAGGCTTTGAAATGCTGGATCACCATCCCCAGCTTCTGTCCAAGACGGGCCTGGCCGGATCGATCGGGTGGTACGATTATTCCTTTCGCGATCCCAAGCTGGAGGTCCCGGTCGAGTTCTACCGCGAAAAACTCTCCCCAGGCGCCGCAGCCTACATGGGACGCGACGACCTTCTCGATGCCCACCGCGAAAAGCTCCAGCCGCGCCACATGGCCCTGGGGGTCCGCTGGCGAGACGGCCAGTTTGTGCATCTGCCCATGACCGACGCGCAGTTCCTGGCCACGCTGGCAGAAAGGCTTCGGGAGCAGTTGGAATTCCTCTCCGCCCGCGCCAAGCGGATCGTGGTCTTTCTGCATCATCTGCCCTTTGCCGACCTGGTCCCGGAGGACAGGCCCGACCGCTTCGCTTTTGCCGCAGCCTACCTCGGGGCGGAGAAGCTCGGACAGGTGATTCTGGAATTCCCAAAGGTCAGCCACGTCTACTGCGGCCATTCGCACTGGCCCAATCGGATCCGGCGAGGCCACATGGAAGTCGTCAATATCGGCAGTACGTACGTGGAGAAAAAACTGGAAATCCTGGAACTATGAACCATCGGCCCCCTCTTGCGATTATCGCCCTTTCGTTTCTGGCCTTGGCCAGTGCCTGCCGGGCGGTGGACCCGGATGATCCGAGAATCACCCCCGAGGTACGGGTATTCCGCGATGCCCACCCGGCTGTGGTGAATATCTCGGCCAAACGGATCGTCCGCCAGCGCCGCGGCCTGTTCGGCAACGATCCCTTCGACGATATTTTCCCCTCGCCCTTTACCCAGCGCGTGCCGGTCCAGAGCCTGGGTTCGGGCGTATTGATCCATCCCAGCGGGTATATCGTGACCAACGCCCACGTAGTGCGGAGGGCGTCGGAAGTCACGGTAACCCTGGCCGAGGACGAGGAAAAGGCCATCGAGGCAAAACTCATCAGCGTGGACCCGGATTACGACCTGGCGGTACTGAAGATCGACCCCGCTTGTGCTGGAAACGACAAGAAGCTGCCCTTCCTGCCTCTGGGCCGAAGCGACGATCTGATGGTAGGCGAGAAGGTCATTGCCATCGGCAACCCGCTGGGCTATGCCAACAGCCTGACCAGCGGGCATATCAGCGCCCTGCGCCGCACGCTCACGTTCGGAGGCGGTGTGAGCTACGCCGACCTGGTGCAGATCGACGCGCCGATCAACCCGGGCAACTCCGGCGGGGCCCTGCTGAATATCAAGGGGGAGCTCATCGGGATCAACACAGCCATCCGCGCCGACGCACAGAACATCGGCTTTGCCATCCCCATCGGCCAACTCGCCGGCGAGATGACGCGAATGTTGGATTTCCAGCGCATCAACCGCGTGCGATTCGGGGCCCAGGTCAAGCAGATCCATGACGACGAGGGTTGCCGGCTGCTGGTGAGCAAGGTCGAATCCGACAGTCCGGCCGATGGGAAACTCCAGGTCGGCGACCGCCTGCTTGCCCTGGACGGCCAGGCGCTGTCCCAGATCAGCGATTACGCTTGTCGAATGCTCGAGGCGAGCCCGGAACGTCCCCTTGGCCTGGACATCCTGCGAGATGGACAAAGACGCCGCGTGGAGATCACGCTCCAGTCGGTCCCCAAGCCCGACGGAAAGAAGCTCATGACCGAGATGTTCGGCCTGAGCGTCAAGCCGATCACCCCGGCCCTTTCTCGAAGACTGCGTCTCTCGGTAAACCGGGGCCTGCTGGTCACGGAAGTCCAGGCAGACTCGCCGGGGGCCAAGGTGGGCATCGCACCGCGCGACATACTCTTCCAGGTAGGTCGCTTCTATGTGGAGGATCTGGAAGACGTGGCCACTCTGCTGGAAGATCTACGCCGCGGACAGAACGTCCGCGTGGGCATTCTCCGTCGCAACGTAGCGGCCTGGACCACACTTCAGGCCCAGGCCGATGCAGACGCTCCGCCCCCGGGCAAACCCGACAAATTGGACAAACTGGATCCGGAAAAGGGCATTTCCCTTTGAAACCTACGGGCCTTGTTTCTGGACTTTCCGATCCAAATGGCCAAACTGTCCTGGGGCCCCGCTGAAGGCGGGCTCGCCCTGACCTCCAAAGAGGTCTGCGACAGGATGGGACTATGAGAATCGTAATCGCACCCGACTCGTTCAAAGAATCACTGCCGGCAACAGACGTCGCCAACGCGATGGCCGCCGGCGTGCTGGATGCCTGTCCCGACACGGTCGTTGACCTGATCCCCATGGCCGACGGCGGGGAAGGAACCGTCGAGGCCATGGTCCAGGCCACCGGAGGCCGGAGCCTCTGTGCCGATGTCTTCGATCCACTGGGCAGACCCATTCGGGCGCGATTCGCCATGCTGGGCCAGGACGCCGGGCCGACCCTTCCCGGAACGCTGGGGCTTGCTGCCGGCCAACCCGGTGCAAAACAACTCAGCCAGACGGCCGTGGTCGAGATGGCCTCCGCTTCGGGCCTGCATCTGATCGCTCGGGACCTGCGCAGCCCCCTGCGAACCACCACCTTCGGCACAGGGCAGTTGATCCTGGCCGCCATCGAGGCAGGAGCTCGGGAGATCATCGTCGGCCTGGGCGGATCAGCCACCTGCGATGGAGGCGCCGGCTGCGCCCAGGCTCTGGGCGTGACCTTCCTCGACGCTTCCGGCGAAGCCTGCATCTGCGGTCTGGCCGGAGGCGGCCTGGCCGAGGTGGCCCGGATCGATCTGAGCGACCGGGACGAAAGAATTCAGCACGTCCGGATCCGGGCGGCCTGCGACGTCAGCAACCCCTTCCTGGGACCCGACGGAGCCGCCAACGTCTATGCCCCCCAGAAAGGCGCCGGGCCCGACGATGTCGAAACCCTCGAAGCCGGCATGACCCGGCTCGCTCGCTGCATCAAAGAACAACTCGCCATTGATCTGGCCGATATGCCCGGTGCCGGAGCGGCCGGGGGACTGGCTGGGGGACTCGTTGCCTTCGCCAATGCCCGGATCGAGAACGGCGTGGACCTGGTCGCAGAGGCCGTCGGACTCAGAAAGCGACTCCGCGGAGCCGACCTGTGCATCACAGGCGAGGGAAGCCTGGATGCGTCAACCCGGTTCGGCAAGACGCCCTTTGCCGTGGCCCGCTCAGCCGAGGAACACGGCCTGGCTACTCTCTGCGTGGCCGGGAGTATCCCCGTGCCCGAAGCAGCCAAGCCCTTTGCACGAGCCGTTTCGTTGGTCGGTCAGGATGTTACCCTCGCCCAGGCAATGGGGTCGGCACAAGAGATGATCCGCCGACGAACCGCCGAGGTCCTCCTGGCCCATCTGAATACCTGAGACTCCTTTACCTGGACCGAAAGTCGGAAGTTATGGATCATTTTATCTACCGGAATGACAAGCTCTACTGCGAAGACACTCCCATGGACGCCCTGGCCCGTGCAGAGGGAACCCCCTGCTATGTCTATTCCAAAGCGACGCTGCAACAGCATTACAGAGCCTTCACAGAGGCCTTCTCTCCCGCAGATCCACTGGTGTGTTTCGCCGTCAAGAGCCTCTTGAATCTCCACGTCCTGGAACTGATGGTCCGGGAAGGTGCAGGCTTCGATGTCACCAGCGGCGGGGAGCTCTATCGCTGTCTACAGGCCGGAGCCGATCCGAAGAAAATCGTCTTCGCCGGCGTAGGCAAGACCGATCGCGAACTGACCGAGGCCCTCCAGGCCGGGATCGGCCTGTTCAACGTGGAGTCCGAGCAGGAATTCGAGAATCTGTCCCGACTGGCCGGCAGACTGGGCGTAAAGCCCCGGGCCGCCCTGCGCGTCAATCCCGACGTCTACGACCCCAAAACCCACACCTATACCGTCACCGGAAAGAAGGAAACCAAGTTCGGCGTAGACATTGAACGGGCCCAGAGGTTCTTTGAATCCTATGGCCGGGATGACAACGTCACCCTCGACGCCATCCACATCCACATCGGCTCGCCGATCTACTCCCCCCAGCCGTATGTGCAGGCCATCGAGAAAACACTCTCGCTGATCGACGAGCTTTCGACCAGGGGCTTGCCTGTGCGCTGCCTCGATATCGGCGGCGGATATGCCTCGGACTACGAGGAAGGAGCCTCCCCTCCGGCGAGCGACTACGCTTCCCAGATCCTTCCGCTTCTCGAAAACCGCGATCTGGAGATCGTCATCGAGCCGGGCCGACAGATCTCCTGCAATGCCGGCATCCTTCTGACCCAGGTGCAGTATGTGAAGAAGGGCGGTGATCGGAATTTCGTGATTGCAGACGCAGCCATGACCGACCTGATTCGCCCAGCCTTGTATGGCGGGGAGCACTTCATCTACCCCGTTACGCTTCCCGCCGGGTCCCCGGTGCCGGTAAGAAAGATGGATTTTGCCCCTCCCGGTTCCCAGAAGGTGGATATCGTGGGAGGCGTCTGCGAATCCAGCGACTTCCTCGGAAAGGACCGGATGCTCCCGCCGCTCCAGCGGAACGATCTGCTTGCGGTCTTCTCCGCCGGCGCCTACGGGTTCGTCATGGCCAGTCAGTACAATTCGCGTCCGCGTTGCCCGGAGATCCTCGTAGACGGCGAAAATTGGAAGGTGATCCGCCGCCGCGAAACCTACCAGGACCTTCTCGAACCCGAGAAACTCGACGACCCGAAAAGGTAAAAAGCGGCTACGATTCATCCTCCCTGCCGTAGTCGAAACAAACGTCCGAAGGGTACCGCTGCCATTGACGGCGCTGGCCAAGCAGCGATTGAATTCGAGCCTCGATGGCGTCGTGGCCCTGGATCTTTTCGGATCCATCCAGCAGGCTGTGGGCCGACCTATCTTCCGGAGCAACACGCAGGACCTTGTGAGCAAGGTGGTTCTGCGCCATCTCTCCTGCAAGGCTTCGACATCGTTTGCAGTCTTCTGTTACTCGTAGGGTAAGCATTCTCTTCTCTCATTGCCTGGAGAATCATAGCGCGGTTTTACGGGCAACTCACCCTCGGCCCCTGTTTTCTGTCGGCGGAGAAAACGGCGGTCCCAAACACAATACCAAGCATCAAATCCAATATCGCAACGTCTCTGGGAGATTCCCCCATTTTTCTTCCGAATCTGTGTTTCACCACCGGCCCAGGTCTAAAGTTAACAGTGAGGGGCGTGGAAGCCGCAAATGGCACTGAAACAAATGCAAAGTCCTTCTGACACCGACTGGGGTCTAGATGATATGCAAAAACTTATCGCGCTGATAACAATTGGCTTGGGTCTGATTGCAGGCTGCAACGGCAACCAGAACTCGATGGGTGGATCCGACAACGCCCTGGGCAATCCATCGCCGACAAAGATGGAAGAAGCTGCCTCAGGCAGGTCCGGCTTTGCAGGTACCCGAGCTGCGGGATTCACGCTGCTCAACCAGAAAAGCCAACCGGTAAGCCTTTCGGATTTTCGCGGGCAGTGGGTCGTTTTGTACTTCTACCCGGCCGACGACACCCCCGGATGCATCTGCGAGGCTACGGATTTCACCAATCTGCTTGTCAACTTCGAAAATCTCAACGCCGTCGTGCTTGGGATGAACAACGAAACCCCCTCCAGTCATCTCCGGTTCAGCCGTAAGTACAACCTGGAAATTGAATTGCTTAGCGATCCCACCCAGGAGGTGCTTCGGTCCTACGGTGCCTGGATTGATGTCCCCAACCGGGGCGGTCGTATCGCGAGAAGTACGTTTCTCATCGGGCCCGATGGCATGATCCGCTATCACTGGCCCGAAGTGATCCCCACTGGCCACGCAAGACGAGTAGAGCAAAAGCTTCGCGAGCTACAGGAGTAGCCCGAAGATCCCCTGCCCTGGTTGTCCGGGCGAGGGCAATAAATGAGCAATCAGAATTGGACAAGTTTTTAAGGTGTAAAGGAGAAAACAAATGAAAGTTACTACCCACGTATTCGCGACAGCCTTGGCTGCACTGGCTGTCCTGATGGCAGGCTGCGACGCCTGCAAGCAGTCGATGAGCAACGGAGAAGACAGCCAAGTGGCTTCGTCTTCACCTTCCAGAGTGCACGCCGAGGCCGTCACAGACGATGGAACATGCAGCGTCAAAGGCTCGGAAGTTACCAGTTCGCTGGCCCTGCCTACCGGCAATCGCAACACCAGCGTCCTGCTCGTCAAGAAGATCGGGCCCAATAAGATCATGGCCGGCAAGGAGTTTTCCTATCACATCGAGGTGACCAACCTTACCAGGATGGCCCTTCAGAATGTCCGCGTCCACGAACAGCTGCCCGAGGGCTTTGAAGTCCAGGATATCAGCAAGTCCGTTGACCGCAGCGGAAGGGACCTGACCTGGAACGTCGGCCAACTCGCCGCCAACCAGACCCGCAAACTCGAGATCACCGGAACCACTTCGGAAACCGGAGACCTGACCAGTTGCGCCAATGCTGAATGGCAGCAACAGGGCCTGTGCCTCACCATGAGTGCGGTCAAGCCGGAACTCCAGTTGACCCTCGAAGGCCCCGAACAGTCCTTGCTGTGCGATCCCCTGGTCTACACAGCCATCATCAAGAACACCGGCTCTGGGACCGCATGCGATGTGGTCGTCATGAGCGACTACCCCGATGGCATTCAGGACCTGGATGGACAGAGCAGCCGCAAGATTCCGATCAATGACCTGGCCCCCGGTGAGAGTCGCAAGATCACCCTCCGCGCCAGGGCCGACAAGACCGGTTCCTACAGCCACAACGTGAGCCTCACAAGTGCTGAAGGGATCGAAGCCCAGTCTTCCATGGTCGAAACGGATGTTCGCACGCCGGTACTCGTTGTCCGGCAGAACGCGCCCAACAAACGTTTCATCGGCCGCCCGATCGAATATACCATCTCGGTCAGGAACGAAGGAGATGCCCCGGCCGAGAACGCTCAGCTTGTCCAGGAATTGCCCTCCGGCGTTGAATTCATCTCCGCCTCGGGCAATGGCAAGCACTCCGGCGGAACCATCCGCTGGGAACTGGGAACCCTTGGCATTGATCAGTCCAAGGAATTCACCGTGAAGGTGCGTGCGATGAACCAGGGCGCACTCAAGTCACGCGTGATGGCCAGCGCTTACTGTGCCGACGATAAGTCCCAGGCCCAGACCGTCCAGGTCGAAGGAATCCCCGCCATCCTCCTGGAAATGGTCGACGTCTCAGACCCCATCGAGGTCGGAGCCAATGAGGTCTACGAAATCCGTGTGACCAACCAGGGCTCCCTCAAAGACACCAACGTCCGGATCGTTGCCGAAATCCCCGCCGAGCAGAAGTACGTCTCGGCCGAAGGCCCCACCAAGGCCACCGTTGACGGCAAGACCGTCACCTTCGCGCCCTTGGCTACACTGGCGCCGAAAGATACGGCCACGTATCGCGTTATCGTCAAAGGCCAGGAAACCGGCGACGTGCGTTTCAAGGTAACCCTCACCAGCGATGTCACCACCAAGCCGGTCGAGGAAACCGAAAGTACGCACATCTACGAATGACCTGACCTGCAGTCTCATCCAAGGCCCGGCTCCTTCCAAAGGGATCCGGGCCTTGTTTTTATCGACGACGTCCCGGACGGGCTACGTCCAGCTCCCGATCCCTTGCGGCGTACTTGAGATACAGCAGAATGTCCGTCCCCACCAGCAGCGCATTGAGGCTGTACAGAAGCGTCACCCACTCCGGCCAGGTCCCGCCCTGGCCTGCGCGAATCAGCTTGGCGACGATCCCCGCTGTGTATCCCGTAAAAACCAGCACCAGGAACAGCAGGCTCTTGCCGGCCACGCTCCTGGCTCGCCAGGTCCGCAGAATCGAAGCCGGCCAGCCCGCGCCGAAACAGATCAGCATCGTCGCCTCGAAGAACTGCGCAACGTTCGCCTGGGCCGCAATCTCCACTAGACCCTCCCCGGCTCGAGCCATGTCCCCAGCACCCCCGGACAACATGCCCCCGTCGCCTGGGGCGACCAGATCTCCCGACCCGCATGCCGGGCCGCTGCCAGCATCGCCGCCGCCTCGGCCCGAGACGACCGGGAATCCAGACCCAGCACCGCAGCCGAGACCGTACTGCACGGACTGAGCAACTCACGGATCCGACCGGCAAGGGTGATATTCGCCGAGCCCCCGCCCGTCAAAGCCACCTGGTGCGGCCGCTCCGTCAAACCCGAAACAGCCCGATCCACAAGCCGGGCCACCATTTCCGTCACCGTGGCCACCTCATCCTGAGGCCGCCCACCGTGATTCCGAGAAATCATCTCCAGACGCTTGCGGTACCGATGCGACCAGTCTGAGGACCTGGCCAGCTTCGGAAGCGATCGCTGAAACCACGCGTGGGAAAGCAACTCGTTGAGCATCTCCGGCAGCACGCGACCTTTGGCCGCCATGGCGCCGTCCACGTCGCAGGCCAGGTCGAAGTGCTCCCGGGCCAAGGCGTCCAGAACCACCCCCGCAGGGCCCAGATCACCGGCCACAACTTCCACTTCCTCCGCCCCGGCCCCTACAAAGTACAACCGGGCCATCCACCCCAGCCGAACCACAGCCCGACTGAGCTTCGCATCCTTCACCCGCTGCCACATGGGCCAGGCCTCGACCAGGCACGCCTCGCCTCCGGCCTGTCGGGCACCGGCTGCAAAGCCGCAGGCCACCGGCAGTTCCATCTCCTCCGCCAAGGCAGCGCCGAAACCTTCCGACTGCGCATCCGGCCCCAACCAGCCGAGGGCAAACAGCTCCCCGGCCTCAACACCGCTCCGCCGGCAAACCTGCTCACACGCCGTGCCACACAGCCGGGCCAGCTTCCGCCAAGGACGATCGCCCTCCCCGCGGCCCGACGCCATCCAGGCCAGCAGATCCTCCCGAAGTACAGGATCGCACTTGACATACCCTGCCCCACGACGCGCAAACGACAGCCTGCGCTTGCCGCCCCAAGCCTCAACCAGGGCTGCCTCCACCCCCAAGCCGCTGCGCCCAAGGGACAGGCCAAGATAATTCCTCTTCCGCGATGCCATGGCCGACCATTCCAATGCATCACGCCCAAGATCGCAAGGCCCATCCAGCCGGCCCGGAGCCCCAACGGCCCGATTCCCACTGGCTAAAACCCCCAAGCCAGCGTATCATCCCAGCCAGACAGGCCCCAAGCCAGCCGGGGCGGGAATATCCCTCTATCTGCGGGCCAAACCCAGTGACAGACCTCAAAATCATCGGACTCCTCCAGCCCCCGACCCCGCCGGAAGACCACAGCCTGGAACTCCAGGCCTTTGCCCACATCCGCCGGCACATACCACCCGAAAACAGCGGCGGCAGACTCATAGGCCTGCAAAACAGCCACCTGCGCTTCCTGGGTATCGAGGTCCGGGGCGACATCGAAACCCCCCAAGGCATGGTCCAGTGGGAGCTTGCCGACGAGACCCTCACCGTAGGCCGCCCGGAGGCAACCGAGCCCCGACAGGTCCACATCGGCTGGAAATGGCGAACACCACTCCAGAGCGACCCACAACGCTGGCTGGGAGAACCCGAAATCCTCGCCCCATGCCACCAGGAGACCCTCCTGGCCAAGGCCAGCCTCGAACTCTTCGCCCATGTCCCCTTCCAGCCCGACAAACAATTCCAGGATGACGTCGAAATCGTCGAGTACGACCCCGATTGGACAAACCAGGCCCGAGAGATGATCGATTGGCTACGGCAAACCCTGCCTGCCCAGGCTCTCGGACGTATCGAACACTACGGCAGCACCTCAATAAAGGATATGATCGCCAAGCCGCTGATCGACCTGCTCGTCGAGGTCCCCTCCTTCCCACACGCCCGGCTGCAAGTCCTCTCAGCCCTCAACGACCCCACCTGGGAGTACTGGTGGTACATCGACCACATGATCCTCATCAAACGACGGACCCCCATGGGCCTGCGAACACACCACCTCCACATCGCACCGGCCGGGCACCGCATCTGGCAGGGCCTGACCTTCCGAAACTACCTCGCCGACCACCCCGACATCGCAAACCGCTACGCACAACTCAAGCGAGACCTCGCCGCCAACTTCAGCCACGACCGCGAACGCTACACCCGCCAGAAGGGCGACTTCGTCCAGCACTGGACCGACCGCGCAATCCAGGACCAGACCTGACCCCCCCGCCAACTTTTAACCATTCGCGCAAAACCTCAATACGCCAAACCCGAAAAATCCTTGGCTGACGGAAAAACGCCCTCCCCAGCTACCGCCTCCGAACGATCCAACCCCATCAACCCATGGTTCGAAATTCCTTTAACCCTTGAACAGATCATACCTTATAATCCTTATGCCTCTCCTTTTCGCTCTCGCTTTCCATCCGCAATTAACCCGCAATTGACTTCAAAATCCCGCAAGGAGAGCGCAATACGCTTCAAGAACCCACCCCCCGCAGACGCCCCAACCTTCAACCGACTTCAAAAACTTCAAACAGGCCCATTTCCCCCCGATTCTTGGACCATTTGCGCAGTATCGAGCGAGCGAAGCGAGTCGAGATGC
>CAZOVB010000067.1:0-23896 GCA_964583095.1 uncultured Planctomycetaceae bacterium | reverse complement strand
GGCGTGATCGACCTCGCACTCCCAGCAGATCGCATCCACCGGGTTGGAGTCGGATGTCACAAACGTCAGGGCATTGGCACCTGTCTCATCGGCCTCGGTGACTCGAACCCGCAGCAAGCGGAACGTCCCGGACCAGAATTCGCACGGCGCGAGCCACCACAGATCTTCACCGCTCACGTTCAACGTGAATTCCGCCAACCAGGAGACCTGGGAGCTTCCAGCAGCGTCCAGCTTGAGACGGCCCAGGAGGACGGTTGCGGCCACCCCCTGTCCCACGATCTGAACACCCGCAGCGGGCTCAAGGTCCGTGGCGGTGCAGTCGAACGTGCCTGCGGGCAGGCTCACGCGGTCCCCGGCCGAGGCCGAGTTGATCGCCGTGATGATCTCGGCTGCGGTGCTGGGAGTGTGGGTGGTCCCGGTAGCCGACGGAACCGAAACGTTCTGGCGAACAGGCCCGCCGAAGGCGATTCCCGTTGCGGCCCGGCGGGACAGGCGGCCACGGGCGTCGAGTCCCGCATAGCCCTCCGGCTGATTCTTCTGGGTGGTGGACTGGACGTGGGTGATATCCTGCGCTTCCAGGCTGACGTGACCGGTTTTGCCTGCAACGGTCAGGATCGGGGGGATGGCTGTTGCTTCCATGACGGAGACTCCAGTATTCGTTTCAAAACCGAGCCCTCCCGCAGTTGAGCGGGTGAGAACTGTCGGTCGGCCAGGTGATAGAGAAATTGCTCCGCGCGGTGCTGTGGGGGGCTCCATCCCTCGAGCATGTCCTGGAGGTCCTCCGGCAGGGAAGGGATGGAAGCAGGATGAGCGACGCCTGCCATGGAGCACAGGGCAGGGCCGAAAGCAAGGACGGGACAGCCGTCGGCAATGGCTTCGTTTGCGGCGTTGGAATTCAGGGTTACGCAGAAACGTGCTCCGCTCAACGCCTGTTTGAGACTGCCCGGCAGAAGCCGTCTTTGCGGTTGCCAAAGGGACAAGGGGTGGGGTCGAATCCGCATCGGGACTTTCTGTGGCAACGCATCTGCGATCAGATCGCACAAGGCCTGGGGATGATGAATGCAGCAGTCCTGCACTTGGGCGTCTGTTTCGAGTTGACAGAGGACCAGGACGTATCCCCCCTTTCGAGGGCGCTGCGAGGCCGGTCGCCTCTTGAAGGCCTTGAAGAATCGGGCCGGACCTTGGGCACTGGCTGGTTCCTGAAGAGTCCGGCTCCACGAAGCGGTATGGTTGAAGCCCAGGCTGTCGGCCTGGGTGTAGTGCATCCGGTTGAAGAATCCCCGTTCGAGAATGAGGGTCTTCATCGCCCCGTTGTCTTGTCCGGCTTCCTGGAGGACCTTGGCGGCTGGGCCCTTGCGTCCGTTCCAGACGATAAGCAGTTGACACTCGGCCGTCCGGGACAGAAGCCTTGGCGGGTCGTCGTAGGGCAGCAGAACGTTCACCGAATAGCCCAGCGTTTCCAGGCCGTCGCGAACGGCCCGGAGGGCTTGGTTGCGACGCCAGGTGGAATTATCTGCAAGCACAGCGGCCTTCATTGTTGGATCGCCTTCCAGAGATCGTCAACGGTTGCGGCGGGGGGCTCTTGGAGCCTTGAGCGGGGCGAGAGATTCCGCAACCTCCCGCCGCCGGCCCGGATGGCCGATGCCGCCTGGGAGAACTGCCCGGCTACATGAGAGAACCGGGCCGGACGACAGCCGGTATCACCTCTGGTGGGAGCATCGTAGGGTTCGACCATGGCAGCATGGCCCGTTCGATAGTCGACCCCCGCCAGGTGGATTCGTCGGACGCCTTGTCTCCACGTCCACAGGGTCGCGGACAGGACGACGCTGTCGTTTTGGGCGGGGAAGCCCGGCGGGTCGGTCTGGGCTTCCGGTTCGAGCTGAATGTACTCGTCGCACCAACTGTGTCGATTCGTGTCCGGAGCGACCTTCCAGGCCCGGCTGGGCTTCCAAAGGGTCTCGTGGTAGAGGCTGCCCAGTTCCTGATCCAGCCAGAGCTGGCGATAGGAATCCCGCAGGACCAGTGCGTCGAAGTCCAGGGCCCGGCAAACGCGAAGGGCCAGGGCCCGGTTGGTTCCCACACGCATCACGCGGCTGTCGCGAAAGACTTCCCAGAAGGCCTCGGGCATCCGGTCCAGGCCGGCGCTGTTGCCCAGAATGATGGCCAGGCGGGGATCAGCCACCGGCCAAGTCGCTCCGGGCTCTGTCGGCCAGTTCAATATAGGCCCCTGCGCCGTGCCGGGAGATGAACTGCGTCTTTGCGCGCGGGTCGCGGTCGAGCTGCCTGAGCAGCCGGACCGGATCGAGCTTTTCCGGGGCTACCGCGCCGGTGTTTGCAGCGGAGGCCTGGTTGCGATCCTGCAACTCCCGACCGGAGGCGGCCAGGAGAGGATCCTTCTTCATCTCCGCAAGCAGCGTTTCGGTTGGATTCGGTGAGACCGACGGCTGGCCCTGGTCGTCCAGCTTGCACTGGAAACGGTGCTTGTGGAGCATGGCCGCCTGGGGCGAGATGCCCAGTTTCCCGGCTGCACTTGTCAACGCTTCGGCCAGGGCCAGGGACGCATAGCGTCCGCGGAGCGACTGGTTCTGCTGTTCGAGCCGGTCGAGTTGTTCCCGGTCGTCGCGGGAAGCTTCGTTCAGGTTGGCAAACTCGCGCAGACGCTCCTGCAATGCCTGGTTTTCCTGTTCGAGGCGGCGGAGGGTTTCGCGGTCGTCGCCGGATTCGCAGCTGGGATTCTCCTGCGTGTCCTGGGCTTCGAGATCTTGTGGTTCCGTCTGGGATTGATCCATGGCAGGTCCTTGTTGGAAGGGGCCCGGCGCCGGGAGGAAGATACCCGGCGCCGGGGGCGGAGAGAGAAGAGGCTACGCGGTGGCGTTGAATACTCCCTTGACGATGCGCAGCTGACGGGGGTCGTCGTACTCGCTGTCCCAGTTGGAACTGGTTGCGAGTTCGGCGTCGGTGGGATTGTCGGTGGCCGAGCCCCACTTCATCCCGTAGACCTCGTACTCCACGTCGAAATCTTCCCGGACGTAGGTCATCGAGGAGTGCTTGAGGATGTCCCGCTGGATCTCCACGCCCTGGTCGTAGAGCACGCGGCCGGTCAGGGCTCCGACGCCCAGTCCCAGCACGGAGTATTCGCTGTGGTACCCGCTGGTCAGGTCGTTGCTCAGCGACGGTGCGTCGAAGACCAGCACAGCCCTGCCGAAGGCCTGCACGACGTCCTGGTAGAGCGTCACACCGGCGGCGCGGTCGAAGGCGTAGCTGGTGATCGTGTCGCCCACGAGATCGGCAAAGACGGCCGAGGGCATGACGAACGCGGCGATCTGCTCGCGTGCATCGCCCATCAGGGCCAGCATCTGGTTGATGTAGGCCATGGAACAGAGGACCTTTTCACCCGAGGCCGTGCCGCGTGCGACGTCCAGGACGTGGTCGGTGACATTGTCGACGGCGGCCGAGGCGGCTGCGACGAGATTGTCCCGGATCTTGAGGAGCTTGGCCTCGGCGAACTGCTGTCCGAGGTTGATCATCGCGGCGTTCATGTCGAAGGACCTGCCGGCCTTTCGTGCCTGGATGTCGGTGACACTGACGGGCCCGCAGCCGAGGGTCTGGCGAACGAGCTTGCCGCCGGTCATCTCGAGCTTGCGGACATCGACAGCGGTACCGGGGGTGGTGTTCTCCCTCCGGGCGATCAGATTGGAGATGGGCTTCCAGCGGGCGGTTTCGGTGAAGTCGCCCGAGGCAGCGAGCTTTCGGGCCGGGTCGGATTCCAGGACGATCGAGCCGGCTGAGGCCGCGTTGAACAGGTCGATCTTCTCGACCGTTCTGCGATATTCCTCGGCCCGAAGGACGTCCTTGTACACCATGTCGGCGGGGGTGCCGTATTCGTCTGTCATTTGGCTTCCTTTCGGAAAGGGTTCACAGGTTCATTTCAGTTCAGTGGGGTTCACGCGCAAGCTGCACGTAGGCCGACGGGCCATTCTCGGCGATGAACTTCGCCTTCTGACTGGGGTTGGCATCGAGCTGGGCCAGGCTGGCCTGGGGAATCGTTCCCAGGCCGGGCGCCTGGCCGCTGCCGGTATCCACCAACGGGGGCAGGAAGTGGGGGGCTTCCCGGGCGAGCCAGTCGGAAACGACCTGTTGCAGATCCTGGGCAGGGATCTCCGGGTCGGCTCCGACCGGACGGGCTCTGGGCCGGCTCGCCTGGGTGTCGATATCCAGCCGATCGCTGAGCAGCGCGACGGCCTGCTGGAGCATGCGATCCCCGTGGGCGAAGCCTCGTCCCACTCCGCAACCGGCCAAGGCCTGGGTCAGGGCCTGTCGGCCTGTCAACTCGCGAAGCTTTCCCTGGAGCTGCTGATGGTCCTGCTGGAGTTTCTCGTACTGCTCAGCGCGGCTCCGGTACTCCTCGAAGCGTCCGAGCTGATCCGGCTCGGGTATCTGTTGCTGGAGGCTCTGCAACTGCTCTTCAGCCTGCTGGGCGCGCTTGCGGTATTTGCGAGACTGCTCGACTTCCTGGAGGTACTTTTCCTGCCAGTCCTGCGGGGTGCATTCCCGGGACGGGGCCGTTTCGGGATCGGTCGGGAGAGGGTCCTGTCTCATGCAGATCGGGCCTCCTGTGGTTTTGAGGGGGAGTCGGAAAGGGTCTCGATGGCCCGGCGGACCTGCTGGTAGCGCGGGTCGCTCTTGCTGGAGACCCCATCAAGGATCCGCTGGAGGAAGAGCTTCCAGAGCTGGGGTACCTCGCGGGCGGCGCCGGTCGAGGCGAATTGTCGCGCCTGGCCAAGCAGATCGGATACGCCCGAAAGGACATACTTCTTGTTGTACTCTACCGTGTACTTCAGTTCTTGAGTGCCGACGAGTCGGCCTAGGGATCGACTGACCAGCAGCCGGATCGCTTCGGTCTCCACCTGTTCGAGTTGTCTTGCGGTGGAGGCCATCTCGCCGTCCAGGTCGGTTCGCTCTGCCTGGACCTGAAAACCGCTCCGGGCTGAGCCATTCGTAGCTCCCGCTACGCCGGTGAGCTTGCCCATGCGAAGGATGTTTTCCATGAGCAGAGCCGCCCATGCCCGTTTCTCCTGGATGTGCTCCACGGCCGGGCGGATATGCTGGATCGTTGCCCCCTCCGGAAAAGCCAGCCAGCACATCGGGGCGATCTCCCGCGGAAGCTGTTGCGGGTCGATGCCCGTTGCGGCCAGGATTCCGATGGCCATGTAGATATCCAACTGTCCCTGGCTGAGGAGATTCAGCAGCGCCCTTGCAACCGGGGCGATGCGGGTCAGCAGGGAAAGCGGAATCGGGCCGTGCTGCTCGTCGTGTCCCTGGCGGAAGTAGAACCCGATGGCGGGCACCCGGCCCAGCGACATGTTGCCGCGCGTGCAGGTAACGTTCTGTTCGTCGCCGGCGAGGCTGACCCTGTAGAGTCGCCACTGGGAAGGTGTCAGCGTGAGGTATCTTCGAGGCCCGGGTGCGTCGGTCTCATCCTGTCGGGGCTCGGTGCCCAGGTGGTAGCGGACCCAGTGGTAGCGCCCGGTATGGTCGCAGGACCAGTCCACGCGCTGCAGGGGCGTTGCGCAGCTCAGGCAGGGGCGTTGTCGGCTGCGGAGCTGATGGGCCCGGCTTGGGGCTGTCCCGGGTCGTCGGTCGTCGGTCTTGTCGACGATCAGATCCACTCCGTTGACATAGTGCAGACGCAGAGCGTTTTTCATGAAGGTGTCGATGTGCGTGCCGGCTGCGTCCACGTCGGAAACAAATGATTCGATCAGCTTCGCCCAGGGACTGGATTCGTAGCTGCGGACGGGGGCGGTGCGGAACAGGTTTCCCACTCGCAGGTCGATCAACTCGCTGCAGCAGTCCAGTGCGAAACTGGCCTGGGTTCTCCAGGCGTACTGGGATGCACTTTCCACGGCGGGCGTTCCCATCCCGAAGCGGTCGAGGTATCTACCCTCCCGGAGGATGTGCTCGTGCATCTGGGCGAAATCCCGATTGAGCTGCCAACTGGGGCGATACTTGTTCCAGGCGGGATGGGTTTGCGTCGGGTCGAAGGACGTTTCTTCTTGGATCATACGTGGTTTCCTTGGGGGCTCAGCGGGCGGAGTAGGCTACAAGCTCCACGCCCGGAGGGCCCTGGCGGTTGATAAAGTAGTAGCGAAGAGCATCGGGAATGTGCTCGAAAGACTGGGGGTCCTGTGGCTCGTCGATCCAGACGCCGTTGACCTTGCGATTGCGGTAGCTCTGCATCGCCTGGGCGAAAACCCGATTGGCCTGCGTGTCCAGGTAGGTCAGCTTCACCGGGCCCCGGTTGGGCTCGAGGGCGTCGCGAACCAGGCGAATACCGGCCGAGACGTGGCGGAGTTTCCCACCGCGAAGGTATCGGCAGGGGATCCCCCTTTTTCGAAAGAGCTGTACGTTGCTCAGGCCGGTCTGGTCGCTGCGGTTTCTCCCGGCCGGATCGCAGAATGTCGCCTCCACGGCCTGGATCCGGTGGGCGAGGATGTAGTTCGCATGCTGGTCGAGCGTGCCTTCCTCGGCGCGGTAGGTATCCAGGACGCAGGAAACGCCGCTGGGCTCCTCGGCGATCCAGAGGCAGACGAAGACGCCGTGGCCCCAATCGATGCTGCGGTAGAGCAGGGGGTCTTCGGGCTCCTGGTTGCGTTTGTGACGGTCGGGCGCAAAGGCGGGGTAGACCAGCCCTGCGGCTGTGGGACGTTTGCAGAGGAATTCAGCATCCCAGGTGGTCTTACCGATTTTGGCATAGGCCTTGGCGACATCGTCGGGGGCCAGCAGGCCCGTCCCACGGGCCGCGATGCCCGTTCTGGGCTCCCGGGCAAAACCCAGGGATTTCTCCGTTCCCAGGCAGGGCCCCTGAAGCGGGCAGTGGGGACAGCCCCGGCCCTGGTCGTGCCGCTCGGGAGGGCAGCGTGCAATGGCTTCCCAGACATTCCAGCGGTGAAGCCGGACGCCGCTTTCGTTCTGAGAAGCGATGAACCGGCTCATGGGGCCGTCGGTGCGGTGCCAGGTGGAGGTATAGACCGTTCGTGCCGGCAGGTCCGGCGATGAAGCCAGCATGCCGACCGAGGCCTGGTCCAGCTCCGGATCGATTTCATCCAGCTCGTCCTCGAAAAGTCTCTGGACCTTCGGACCTCGCACACACTTCTGGGAAGCAGCGAGGATTTCCATCTTCCCCTCGCCGATCCTCGTCAGTTGCCTTCGAACGTCTCCCTGGACCAGGGGCTCGAGAGGCCCCCTGCACCAACGCGCCCAATAGCGGTACAGATTGCGGGCCTGGTCCTGCGAGCCGCTCAGAACGCGGGCTTCCATGCTTCGGTAGCGGAGGAATTCCATCGCGGCCAGTATGGAAGCGGTCAGGGTTTTCCCGCCCGAACGACAGGACCACGCGGCGATGTCCGTCTGGGGGTTGTAGAGTGCGTCGTAAAGGAAATCCAACGGCGAAGAGTGGCCGGGAGTAAAGCTCCTGTGTGCCAGCGGGATGCCGAAATGCACTTTTACCAGGCCCCAGAGCTGACGGCGACTGAGTTGATCCGGCGGGCAGATATGCGAGGCGATCGGGGCTCTCCTTGCTGCTTCGTAACAGACACTCTTGGCGCAGGAGCAGAGGATTGGGGACAAAAGGTTTCCAATTGGATAGAATTTTCCAGACTCTCAGCCTGCGAACTTCTGGAGGAAGATCATGTGCGGACGTTACACGTTGGCCCCGCCGCCCGGGGCGATCTCCCGGCTGTTCGACATAGGAGAGGTCCCTTCGCTGGAACCGCGTTACAACATCGCTCCTTCGCAGTACATTGCCTGCATCCGCCGGGAGCGAGGCAGCCAACGCGAGTTCTGCGTGGTCAAGTGGGGCCTGGTTCCGTTCTGGGCAAAGGACAAGAGCATCGGCAATCGGCTGATCAACGCCCGGAGTGAGACGGCTGCGAGCAAGCCTGCCTTTCGAGCGGCGATGCGGTATCGGCGTTGTCTGCTGCCGGCAGACGGGTTCTACGAGTGGAAGAAGACGGCCAATGGAAAACAGCCTCTGTACATTCAGATGAAACAGGGCGAGCTTTTCGCCCTGGGAGGGCTCTGGGAAAGCTGGGAGTCAGAGCAGGGCGAAGTCATCGATTCTGCGGTGATTCTGACCACCCGGCCCAACGAACTGGTGGGAGAGGTCCACGATCGCATGCCGGTGATCATTCCAGCCGATGGCTATGACCGGTGGCTGGACGGGGAAATCCAGAAGTTCGACCGGATCTCGGATCTGCTTGAGCCCTTCCCGGCCGAGAGGATGACGGCCCACCCGGTTAGCAGGAAGGTCAACCGACCGGACTTCGACCTGCCTGAGTGCATCGAGCCGATCGAGGCCGATTAGTCCGCCTGACCGCTGCGACGGAGCATGCGGGCTCCGTCGCGAAGCATCTGCTCGGTCTGCTGCCATCCAAGGCATTCGTCGGTGATGGAAACGCCGTACTTGAGACCGGAGAGGTCCTCGGTCAGGGGCTGATTGCCTTCGTTGAGGTTGCTTTCGAGCATGACTCCGATAAGGCTGGTGTTTCCGGCCGCCCTTTGGTCGATCACGGAGAAGAAGGCGTCGGGCTGGTTCTGGAATTTCTTGCCGGAATTGTCGTGGCTGCAGTCTACGACGATCGCGGGAGAGAGGTCTGCTTCGCGGAGCCGTGTTTCTGCCTCGGCGACGGTCTCGGGGTCATAATTGGGCCTGCCCACACCGCCACGGAGGATCAGGTGGGTCCAAGGATTGCCCAAAGTGCGGATGATGGAGATGCGGCCCTCGTCGTTGATGCCCAGGAAGCTGTGTTTGTGGTTGCCGGCGCGCATGGCGTCCAGGGCGACCTGCATGTTGCCCCCGGTGCCATTCTTGAAGCCCACCGGCATGCTCAGTCCGCTGGCCATCTGACGGTGGGTCTGGGACTCGGTCGTCCGTGCACCGATGGCTGCCCAGGTGACCAGATCGGCCAGGTACTGGGGAATAATGGGCCCGAGGATCTCGGTTGCGGCCGGCAGGCCCATCCCCGTGATCTCCAGGAGGATCTTCCGGGCCAAGGCCACGCCGGCTTCCAGGTCGAAGGATCCATCCAGGTGCGGGTCGTTGATCAGGCCCTTCCAGCCGATCGTGGTGCGGGGCTTTTCGAAGTAGACCCGCATGATGATGCACAAGCAGTCCTGGAACTCCTCGGCCAGGTCGGCGAGTTTCTCGGCGTACTCCAGCGAGGCCTTTTCGTCGTGGATGCTGCAGGGCCCTACCATCGCGAGCATACGCCGGTCCTTGCCTGCGAGGATCTGCTTCAGGGCTTGTCGGCTCTTGACGACGGTCCGATGGGCCGAGGCCGAGAGCGGAAGGTCCTTCTTGACCTGCATCGGGGTGATGAAGGGCAGGAAATCTTCGACGTTCAGATCGTAGGTAGGGATCTGGCTGGTTCGGCCAGGCTGGTAGTCACTGTCGCCCAGTGGCTGATTCGATGGAGGGGGTGTCTGGTTGCTCATTCTATATCGTCAATGGGCAGCCCGGGGGTGGGCTGCAGTCTGTCGCGAATCTCGCCGAGGATCTTGACCTCCATGCCCCGATCCCTTCGGGTCGTAGTCCAGAGGTCGTTCTGCTCGGGGGTGGTGGCTCCCTGTCGCTCGGCCGGTGTCTGTCGGGGGATGCCGTCGTAGTTCTGCCGGTTGAAGTTCATCTCCGAAAAGCCTTCGTTGCCCTGCTGCTGGACCTCGATGAGCAATGTCGCGTGTACGCCGTCATCCTGATTCCGAAGGCGCATCCGCGCGACGCGCCGCGAGGGACCGCTGCTCAGGAGTCGGACCGATTCTTCGTCGCCGAGCCTGGGAGCCGATTCGATCACACCGGTGTTGGGATTGGATGAACGCAGTTGGAAATATCTGGCGAGGATCTCTTCACTCGTGGCAAAGGCCACCTCGTAGTTGTCGGTGCCCAGGGGGCGCGACGTTCCCTGGGACATTTCGCATCCTGCCGCCAGAAACAGCAGAACCGGCAGTGCCGTCATCAAAAGTGCATGTTGCATGGAAGCTCTCCTTTGCCGGAAGGTCCGAAACTTCCATGATCTGCTCTGGGACCGGCGGAGGCAAGGACTATTCTTCGTTCTGGTAGGGCCCGGTGTAGTTGGGGGCTTCGTGGGTGATGGCAATGTTGTGCGGGTGGCTTTCAGCCATCGAGGCGCTGGTAATCCGCATGAACTTGGCCTTGGTACGAAGCTGCTCGATATTCTCCGTTCCGCAGTGATCCATGCCGCTTCGCAGTCCGCCGATGACCTGGAAAACGAAGTCGCAAAGCGGGCCCCGGTAGGGAACGCGCCCCTCGACCCCCTCGGGAACCAGTCGTTTGCGGGGCACGCCGGCCTGGTTGTACCGGTCGGCACTGCCCGAGAGCATGGCGTCCATCGACCCCATGCCGCGGTAGGTCTTGAACCGTCGGCCCTTGTAGATGACCAGTTCGCCCGGGGATTCGTCCAGGCCGGCAAAGAGACTGCCCATCATCACACAGCTTGCCCCGGCCGCGATGGCCTTGGTGACGTCGCCGCTGTGACAAATGCCTCCGTCGGTCATGACGGGGACCCCGTGCCGGTCGCCGACCTTGGCACATTCGCGCGTGGCGCTGATCTGCGGTACGCCCACCCCGGTGATAATGCGGGTGGTGCAGATGGCCCCGGGACCGATGCCGACCCGAAGTCCGTCGGCTCCGGCTTCGATCAGGTCCTCGGCGGCCTCGGGTGTGGCGATATTGCCGGCGACCACGTCAATGTCATAGCTGGACTTGATCTGGCGGACGGTCTCCATGACGACTTCCTTGTGGCCGTGAGAGGTGTCGACCACAATCACATCCACATCGCGGGCGATGAGCACTTCCACGCGATCGAAATCCAACACGCCCACGGCGGCCCCGACGCGCAGGCGTCCGCGGTAGTCTTTGCAGCTTCGAGGGCTCTGTCGCATCTTGTCGATGTCCCGCATGGTCACCAGCCCGGTCAGACATCCCTGTTTGTCTACGAGCAGGAGTTTCTCCACGCGGTGTTCCTTCAGGATGGTCTCCGCCTGGTCCAGATCGGTCTCCGGCGGGGCGGTGACCAGATTGGCCTTGGTCATGACGTCCTGAATCTTCTTGTCTTCGCTGAGGAACTTCATGTCGCGACGGGTGATGATCCCCGCCAGCTTGTTGCCGTCGGTGACGATCGGGATCCCCGAGACGTTGTGCTCCTGCATGATCCTGCGTGCCTCGGCCGTCGATTCCGAGGGCGACAACGTCACCGGGTCGGTGATCACGCCGTTTTCGCTGCGCTTGACCTTCTCGACCTCGATCCCCTGTGCTTCCTTGGAGAGGTTCCGGTGGATGACGCCGATTCCGCCCTCCTGGGCCAGGGCGATCGCCAGGGCCGCCTCGGTCACCGTGTCCATCGGAGCCGAGACCAGCGGGATGTTCAGGTGAATGTTGCGCGTCAGGCGGGTGGAGAAGTCCAGCTCGGAGGGGTTGACATTACTTCGTGCCGGAACGAGGAGAACATCATTGAATGTGATGCCGTCGCCGATGATCTTGTCTTGCATGAGGCCTCCGTCAGAAGAAGCTGCCTGTCGATGATTAATCGCGTAAATATATTGACGCCCCGCCGGGGGATCAAGAGAATTGCGCGACGATCATGTCCATCTGGCAGCAAATGCAGGAGCAGCTCGAGCGCATGGAGGCCGACGATCTTCGCCGCAATCCGGTGAAGACCTCCTCGGCCCCGGGGCCGCGCATCCGCTTAGGGGACAGGGACTGTATCTGTCTCTGCGCCAACGATTACCTCTGTCTCTGCGGGGATACGCGGATCAAGCAGGCCGCTGCTGCCGGTATCCAGCGTTGGGGCCTGGGGGCAGGGGCCTCGCGCCTGGTCAGCGGAACCACCGAGGCCCATGTTCGACTGGAAGCAGAGCTGGCCCGGTTCAAACAGATGCCCGACGTGGTGCTGACCTCGACGGGCTGGATGGCGAATCATGCAGCCATCCATGCCCTGGCAGGCCGGGAAGACCTGATCCTCTGTGACAAGCTGGACCATGCAAGCATCCTGGACGCCGCCGGCAGCAGCGGGGCGACGGTTCGAACGTATCACCACCGGGACACCGACAGACTCGAAAAGCTCTGTCTTCGCCTCAGGGGCCGACACAAAAGGTGCCTGATCGTCACCGACTCTCTGTTTTCCATGGACGGCGATCTGGCCCCCCTGGCTGAACTGGCCGACATCAAGGAGCGGTTCGACGCGGTGTTGCTGATCGACGAAGCCCACGCCACGGGCGTTCTGGGCAAGCAAGGCCGCGGAGCTGCCGAACTTTTGGGCGTCGAGGACCGCATCGACGTCGTGGTCGGGACCCTCAGCAAGGCTTTGGGCGGCCTGGGTGGTTTTATCGCGGGGCCTGTCGAACTGTGCGAGATGATTCGCAACACGTCGCGACCGTACATTTACACCACCGCGCCGCCGGCTGCTCTGTGCCAGGGGGTTTCCGAAGCGCTGAAGATCGTGCAGCACGAGCCGCAGCGCAGAAAGCACCTGCTGGCGATGGCCCAGTACCTGCGCGACCGGCTGGGGCAAATGGGAATTTCTGCCCTGGACTCCCGCAGCCAGATCGTCCCGATCGTTGTGGGCGACCCGGGCCGGGCGTGCACGCTCTCTGGCAGGCTGCTCGAGGCGGGCTATCTCGTCCCGGCCATTCGCCCGCCCACGGTGCCTCGCGGATCGAGCCGACTGCGGGTAAGCCTGTGCAGTGGCCATACGAAGGCGGATATTTCGGCTTTTTGTACTCTCTTGGCCAAAACGATCGAGAGCATTGCATGAGCAGCTATATACCGGTTATCGGCATTGTGGGAGGTATCGGATCGGGCAAGAGCACCGTCGCGGGGTGTTTCGGGGAACTGGGCTGCGCGATCATCGATGCCGATCGGATCGGTCACGAGTTGCTTGGCCAGCCGGATATCCGCTCGCGGATTATCCGGCAGTGGGGCAGGGGAATTCTCGACGGGCAGGGGCGGATCGATCGCAAGAGGCTCGGGCGGATCGTCTTTGCTGAGCCATCGGAGCTGGCGAAGCTCAACGAGATCATGCATCCGAGGATTTCGGAGCGAATCGCCGACGAGATCGCTCGGATTCGCAGCGCGGGCGATGCCCGCGGGATCATTTTGGATGCAGCGGTGCTGATCGAGAGCAGTTGGGACCTGTTCTGCGACGAGCTTCTCTTTGTGGATTCTCCGCAAGAGCTTAGGATGGAGAGGGTTATGGAGACAAGAGGGTGGGACGAGGCCACGTGGCGGCGTCGCGAAAAATCCCAGTTTTCGGTTGACACAAAGGCCGGGGCATGCTCTTATCGCATAAACAATAGCACCGACGTTTCGCACCTCAAAAAGCGGGTCCGCAGCTTATTGGAAGCGATAACCACCTGACGGCGGCATGATCCTCTTTTCCTGGTCAAGGGTCGGAGCTATCCAGCCAGAATAACCACACCACCGGTTCACCATGCAGTCGGGGCGAAGTTGCCTCGGCCGAATCTGTAAGGACGTTTCTTCATCTGCCCGCCCCCCGGAAGCGTCCCCAGCCTGCATGGTCCACCCCAGAAAAAGGATTGGCCCGCGGAGTCGGCCGTTGCAGGCGGCCCTTCGGGTCTCAGGGCAACTCAAATGGCAAAGAAGAAAGACACCGACAAGACCGACAGCCCCAAGCCCAAGGCCAAGCGCAAGACCACGCGCCGCCCTCGCAAGAAGAAGCAGGAGTCCCCTGTCAGCGAGGCACCGGAAGAGCGCGTCCTGATTGACGGGGAGTTGGAATCCCTGGATGAAGCTGAGGCGCTGGATCCTCGGGATGCAGCATCGAGTCGCGAGGAATCGGCCGGCTCGGGAGAAACGGAAGAAGAGACGGTGGAAGTCTCGGACGATCAGGACGAGGACGCCCGGAGCCCCGAAGACCGGGAGTCTTTAGAAGAGGAATCGGATGCCGATGAAGATGAGGCAGACGAGATCGACGAGGCGGACGAGGCGGATGAGTCGGATGAGGCGGACCAAGAGACCGATTCCGACTCCTCCCAGGAAGAGGACGATCCGTTCGCCACGGGCTTCGATGAAGAGATGCACGAGAAGTACGAGCGGATCAAGCGCGGACAACTGCATATCACCGACCTGCAGCGTCTCACACCCCAGGAACTTCACGAACTGGCCCGCGAGGAAGGCATAGAAGATCACGCCTCGATGAACCGCCAGGAACTGGTCTTCCAGATCCTCAAAGAGCGGATCATGCAGAACGGCCTGATGTATGGCGAGGGCGTGCTGGAGGTCCTGCCCGATGGGTTCGGATTCCTCCGGAGCCCGGACTACGACTACATGCCCAGTCCGGACGACATCTACGTCTCTCCCAGCCAGATTCGTCGATTCGGGCTCCAGCAGGGCCACGTCGTCGCCGGCCAGATCCGTCCACCCAAGGAGTCGGAGAAGTACTTCGCACTGCTTCGCGTCGAGGCGATCAACTTCCAGGAGCCCGACACCCGCCAGGACAAAAAGAGCTTCGAAGATCTGACCCCGTGCTTCCCGAATCGTCGCATCCAGTTGGAGACGACCCAGCGGGAGATCAACATGCGGGTGGTAAACCTGATTACGCCCATCGGTTTCGGTCAGCGGATGCTCGTCGTCTCTCCGCCCCGAACGGGCAAGACGATCATCCTGCAGAAGATTGCAAACGCCATCACCGCCAATCATCCCGATGCCTACGTTATCATCCTGCTGATCGACGAGAGGCCCGAGGAAGTGACGTTCATGAAGCGCAGCACCACCGCCGAGGTGGTCTCTTCGACCTTCGACGAACCGGCTACCCGCCACATCCAGATCGCCGAGATGGTTACCGCCAAAGCCCGCCGAATGGTCGAGCACGGACAGGATGTCGTGGTTCTGCTGGACAGCATCACCCGACTGGCCCGGGCGTACAACGCCGAGGCACCCCACAGCGGGAAGATCCTCACCGGCGGAGTCGATGCCAGCGCTCTCCAGGCCCCCAAGCGATTCTTCGGATCGGCCCGGGCAGTGGAAGAGGGCGGATCGCTTACGGTGATCGGCACGGCCCTGATCGAAACCGGCAGCAGAATGGATGAAGTGATCTTCGAGGAATTCAAGGGCACCGGCAACAGCGAGCTCCACCTGGACCGCCGCCTGTCGGACCGGCGTCTCTACCCGGCCGTGGACCCGAGTCGAAGCGGCACGCGGAAGGAAGAACTCCTCATGGAAGAGAAGGAAGAACGCCTGGTCTCGGTGCTTCGCAAGCTGCTGGCCGAGATGCAGCCGGTCGATGCCATCGAATTGCTTACCGACCGTCTTGGCAAAACCAAGACCAACGCCGAGTTCCTCCAGAGCATGACGGGAGATTGACCAGCCCGCCTGTTCTCGAGACCCCCAACCCTCCGCCGATGCGGAATACCGCCGTTGCCTGATCAGGAAAGTAGAGTCAATGCCTACGAAGTACAAAGCGGTCCTGTTTGATCTGGACGGTACCTTGCTGGATACGCTGGATGACCTGGCCGATTCAATGAACGACGCTCTGGCGTCGGAAAATCTGCCGACCCATCGGGTAAGAAGCTATCGGAAATTCGTCGGTGACGGCGTGGTGGCCCTGGTGCGAAGGGCCCTGCCCGAGGACCGCCGCGGCGACGAAGACTTCGTCGAGCGGATGGTGGACACGATGCGCAGCCAATACAGCCAGAGGTGGGACGCCAAGACACGTCCCTATCAAGGCGTTCCGGAGCTGCTGGGGGGACTGGAAGAAAAGAGCATCGCCAAAGCGGTGCTCTCCAATAAGCCGCATGATTTCACACAGCTTTGCGTCAGCCGACTTCTGCCCGACTGGAAGTTCGATGCCGTGGTCGGCGTCAGCGATGACGTCCCTCCCAAGCCCGATGCCACCGGTGTGCGCAAGATTACCGAACAGTTGAACCTGAGCCCCTCGGAATTCCTCTACCTGGGCGATACCGACACGGACATGAACACCGCCGTGGCGGCGGGCATGTACGCGGTGGGGGCCGGCTGGGGCTTCCGCTCGGCCGAAGAGTTGCTGGGCAATGGGGCGGCCGTGGTGGTTTCCAGGCCGCAGGATGTCCTCGGGCTCCTTGACGGCAAGGTGCTGTAGGGGACCCAGGCAGGCCACTATCTGCCCTGAAGTGCTTCGTGCATGGCGCGGATATGCTGTGGGCCTGTGCCACAGCAGCCTCCGATCATCCTCACGCCCATCTCCCGCAGCGTAACGGCAAAGCGTGCAAACGCCTCAGGCCCCTCGGGCCAGGTCAGCACGCCTCCTGAGCTTTGGTGGGGCAGGCCTGCATTGGCCTTGATCCAAACGGGAAGATCGGTTCTGGACACCAGTCTTCGGGCCACTGCGATGGCCGATTCGGTTCCAATCCCGCAATTGGCGCCGACGGCGTCGGCCCCGAGTCTGCGGGCTTCGTCGACGAGTTGTTCCGGTCGAATGCCAAGCTGAGTGTAAAGGCCATCCCCGGCGTCGAAGCTCATGCAGATGACCACGGGCAGTTGCGTTGCCCGCCGGGTTGCGCGGTAAGCGATCCTCAGTTCTTCCATCTCGGAGAACGTCTCGAGAACCAGTGCGTCGGCGCCGCCCCATTCCAACGCATCGGCGGTTTCGCCAAATGCTTCGAACAGCCGATCTCCGGTGACCTCCTCCGCCAGGAGGACACGACCGGAGGGGCCGATCGATCCAAACACCATTGCGTCCTGTCCGGCGGCCTGGCGTGCGAGGGTGGCTGAGAGTTCCGCCAGTTCGGCTGCGCGGTCTTCCGCGCCTGCTCTCAGAAGCCCGTACCGGTGGGCCTGGAAGGAGTTGGTCATGAGGGCTTCTGCGCCGGCCTGGAGGTACTCGCTCCCCAATTCGACGACTCGTTCCGGATTGCGAGCCATGAAGAGTTCCGCGCTGCTGCCGGGAAGCATTCCCCGGCCGTAGAATCTTGTCGCCCATGCGCCGTCCAGCAGGCGCCGGCGCGAGACGAATTGTCCGAAGTCGCGGGCACTCATCGGGGCCCCGGTTGGGATGTCAGCGTCTGGATTCGTCGAGCCAGATCGGGCTGGAAAACGGTTTGCAGCGACTCCTGCCAGGCCTGGAGAGCAAGGGGCTTGTGCTCGGGTTTCTGGTGGAGTTGATAGATAGCCCAGTGGATCTCGCCCAGGTCTCTCAGGAAGGCGGCCTCGGCGGTGGTGGGGGCCTGTGCGGCGTGGACCAGGGCCAGGCCCCTGGCCAGGAGGAGTACCTGACCGCCCGGCTGTCGGGGCTCAGCCTGGAGGCAGGCCAGCTGGGCCAGGCATTGCTGTGTCTGGCCCTGGATTCTTGTCAGCTCCAGGCACTTGCGTGTGGCCAGAATCGCTCTGCCCAGGCTGCCGGCCTCAAAGGCAGCCACGGAGTAGTTCCGCCAGGCCATCAGGTCCGAGGGGATCATCCGGGCCTGGAGGCTGAATTGCTCCATGGCCTCGCGGGGTCTTCCGGTGAGCATGTAGGATTCGCCCAGGGCCTCTCGGAGTCGGACCTGATCGGGCAGGAGTTGAACCGCTTTTTCCAGGTGCTTGACGGCGGAGGTATATTCCTTCAAGGCTATGTAGAGCATCCCCAGGTTGGACCTGGCGCGGCCATGGGAGGGATCCTCCCGGAGGACCTGCTGAAATTGCCTTTCCGCCAGGGTCAGTCGCCCAACCCGCGTAAGAGACACGGCCAGGTTGTACCGGACCTTGGTATCTTCAGGGTTCTTGGCCAGGATGTGCCCGTAGACCGCCGCGGCCTGGTCGAATTGTTCCAGGGCGGCAAACGCTGTGGCCAGGCCCCTTAATGCCTGAAGGTCTTCGGGATTGCGGGCTGCCAGGGCCCGGTAGTACTCAGCGGCACGGACAAACTCTCCGTTGCGCAAGGCTGCCCCGGCCATGCTTCGCTTTATGCGCTCCTCGTCGGGCCGGGGCAGCTTCGGCAAGGCAAGCTGAAACTCGCTCACGTGCCGAAAGAACTCGCCGATGCTCCCATAGATATCTGCGATGGTCCGGGCGAGAAGAAGCTCGTCATGAGCTTGCCGGACCGAGCTTTTCTCGGTGGAATCCAGCCGGCGGGGCTGCGTATTCCGAGCAGGGCTTTGGGAGGGCGCATCTTCTTTGCAGCCCGACGCGAGGACGGGAACCAGCAAGGCCAGGATGAGCAGTCGTCGGGTCTCCATGATCGAGGGGACATTGTATCGCAACAGCCCCGGATCGTCGATGCCCCAGCCCCGGATTGGCCAAACCGGCGGAGGCGCATTGCCATTTGCCACAGGCAACAGTAGAATCCCCGGGTCGCAAAACCGTTATCCATCTACCAAGACAGGGCTCAGGACGCGTCGCCCGGTTCGACCGGGTTGCGGGTCGGGGCCGGCCAAAGGAGAAGACAATGCCGCAAAACTGCGTTGGCGCACAATTGTTCACCTGCCGTGAGTTCACAAAGACCATTGAAGGTGTTGCAGAAACGTTCGAGAAGGTCAGCAAGATCGGGTACACCGCCGTACAGGTTTCGGGTTTCGGCCCGGTCGATCCCAAGGAGGTCGCCAGACTGGCTGAAGACAACGGCCTGACCATCGCGGCGACCCACGTCGGTTGGAACCGCTTCAAGGAAGACCTGGATACGCTTATCGAAGAGCACAAGCTCTGGAAGTGCAATCACCCGGCCATCGGGGCCATGCCCGGCGATTACCGGAGTCTGGACGGCGTGAAGAGGTTCATCGACGAGCTGGGCCCCATCGCCGAGAAGTTGGCCCAGGCGGGGATGGACTTCTCGTATCACAACCACGATTTCGAGTTTTTCAAAGTGGGCGACAAGACGCTGCTGGAGACCCTGTATGATCAGGCCCCGGCCGAGATGCTCAAAGCGGAGCTGGATGTGTTCTGGGTACAGGCCGGTGGCGGAAGTCCCGAGGCCTGGATTCGCAAGTGCGCCGGCCGGCAGCCCCTGGTCCACTTCAAGGACATGGTGATGACCGACGAGCGGGAGAGACGCTTTGCTCCGATCGGCGAGGGGAACCTGAACTGGCCGGGCATCATCGAGGCCTGCAAGGAATCCGGCGTGGACTGGTACCTGGTCGAGCAGGACAACTGCTACGGTGAGGATCCATTCGACTGCCTCGCCACGAGCTACAAGAATCTCAAGGCCATGGGCCTGAGCTGAGACGGAACCTCTTGGTGACCCGGGGCGGGTGTTGCGCATCCGTCCCGGGGCCGAAATCGATACCGGCATATAACAGCGGTAAGGAACAAAAGATGAATTGTCCCAAATGCGAATCGGACATGGAAGAGGTCACTTTCCAGTCGGTGACCGTCGAGCGGTGCCTGGGGTGCGGGGGGATATGGTTTGACGCCTACGAAGCCAACAAGCTCCGGCAACTCAAAGGAGCCGATTCACTGGATTCGGGCGATCCGGATGTCGGCAAGCAGTACAACAAGGTCGAGGACATCCAGTGCCCCAAGTGCAATGTCGATCTGATCCGCATGGTCGATGCCTCCCAGGGGCACATCCATTACGAATCCTGTCCCATGTGCTTTGGGGTTTACTTCGACGCCGGGGAGTTCAAGGACTACAAAGAGGAGTCCTTCTGGGATTTCTTCCGCGATCTGTTCAGCCGCGAGCGGAAGTAAACTACTCCACCACCTCGAACCCGATCCCGTCCGGGCAGGGCTCCTTGCGGTAGCCTTCGAACCGCTGGGGATGCTCCCGGGTGAGCAGGTCGAAGACCTCGTTGAAGACCAGGCGGATTTCCGCATCGGCTGCCGAGGCCGCCCGCATCGCGATGATCCGCTTCCACTGGGCCAGGTTGGCAGAGAAAATCAACTGTGTCTCCAGCGCGTTGCCCAGCAGGCCCCGTGCAGCCCCTCGGGCCTGTTTGCGGGCTGTGAAGCCGTCTACGCCTTCCTGCTTGAGTTGGCCCTGGATTTGCTCGACCAGGCTCCGGTAGGCCTCGCGGGCGACCTGGACGACCTTCTGGACCTTCCCGGTCAGTTCCGGGTTGTCGGCGGTGTATTTCTGCCCAAGCGGGTGCCGGCACCACGGGCTCTGGCTTTCGTCGACGAATCGCGTCGAGCGCTGGCTGATGGCCGTCCAGTCCCCATGGCGGACCAGTTCGTGCGAGAACCCCCGGGATACACCCCGAAAGTGGATTGTGACCCAGATCTCGTCGTCGGTTTCCGGCCTGGTCAAGGACAACTCGAACGGATCGGCCGCTTGGGGAGGGGTGAGGTCCTGACAGACCAGCGAAGCCCGCTGCATGGCCAGGTGCTGCATCTGTCGGCCCAGGCTGATGGCTTCGGGACTTTCCCCGGGCCAGTTGAACCATTCACGGATCGAGCGCAGATTGGCAGTGATGCGCAGCAAGGCCGGTTCTTCGGGCACCCCGACGTGTCGAACGTAGAGACCGGGACGGTTCAAACAGGCCAAAGCGACCCGTCCGGCCAGATCCGCCGGGAGTTGGGATGTCTGGAACGTCAGGTTCGCATGTTCCCAGACGCTGCCGTGCCCGACCTCGATGATATGCGCATGGTAGGCCGGGGAGGGTCGGGAACGCTTGGAGCCCAGCGAATCGTAGCAGACCCTTCCGGCCAGTTCGACCAGGTTGTCCAGGTCCTTCCCGATCAACTGATCCTCGTTGGGCTCGCCCATCACCTCCGGAACGTGGAGGTTCTCTCCGTCCCAAACCAGGCTGCAGAAATCCATTTGCACACCTCTCCTGTCACATCTTGATAGCCCGATAGTTTCGGGCCCGAGTGGTTTACGTTACGCGGAGCAAAAGGCTCTTGCGCTTTCGGCTTCGGTTGAATGCCTCGATTGCCTCACGGATGGGCATCTTTTCCAGGTGGATCGCCCGGTATCGCAGCAGATTCTGGGCCGAGCGACTCAATTTGAATTCGGATCCGTCGGCCAGTCCCACAAAGAGCGTCTCGGGCCCGCCCTTGCAGACCTTTTTAAGCAGTTCGGGGGTGATCTTCTCCCCGTTGGCCTTGAGTTCCTTCTTCTTGCGCTTCTTGACTTTTCCCGAGGCCCGGATGTAGACGTCGCGATCGTAGGCCTTGCCGCCCAGGCCGATCTCCCCGTCGCTGAGCAGTTGCGGGCGAGGGTAGTCTTGGCTGTCCACCGCCTGAGCCTTGAAGGGCATCAGGCCCAGCGACTGCTGAAGCAGGGCAATGGCTCCAAGGGCTACCGCGTCGTCTCCAAGCGTGCTGAGGCGGATCTTCCCGTGCTCGCGGCCCTGGGTGAACGGGTCTTCCCGGAAGATCTTCTCGATGCGAGGCATCATGAAGTCTCCGCAGGCTTCCAGGACGCCTCCGCCCAGCACGATAACTTCCGGATCCAGCAGGTGCTGGATCGAATTGCAGGCCTGGCCGATCACGTTGCAGGCGTTCTTGAGAACGCCGGTGACGATCTTGTCCTTCTCCTCGATCGCCCGGGCCAGGGCTCCTGAGCGGATCCGCTGGGAGTCCTTGACCAGCTCCGAGATGACCGACTTCTTGCCGCCGGCGATCGCCTCGCGGATGTCCCGCTCGATGGCTGTACGACTGGCCAGGGCTTCAAAACAGCCCCTGGCCCCGCAGCCACAGGGGGGACCGTCCAACTGCATGATCATGTGGCCTATCTCGCCGGAGGTGTCGTGACTGCCCCGCAGAAGTTTGCCGTCCAGGATGATTCCCCCGCCGATGCCGGTTCCCGGGAAGATACCAACAACGTTTGCGGCGTCGCGGGCTGCTCCGAGCCATTTTTCGCCCAGGGTTCCCATGTCCACGTCGTTGCCCAGGACGATGGGGGTCTGAATGTGTTTCTGGAGTTGCTCAACGACGGGCACGCCGTCCAGTTGCATGTTGGGGGTGATGCGCACCACGCCCTTTTGCGGGTCCACGACCCCGGGAAGAGCCAGGCCCACCCCGGCGACGTCCGAGATCTGCAGTGATGCCTTGGCCAGGACTTCATGAACCGTGTGGGCAATAGCCTCGATGACCGGTTCCGGCTTGGCCTGGGTGGGCAGGAGGTTCTTTCCGCGCGACCGGACCACGCCGGCGCCCGAAGAGAGAACCGCCTGGATGTTCGTGCCGCCCACATCGACCCCGATGAACAGATCCTTGCGTGCCTTGCCGCGTGCCATGGTTGCCTTTCTGCCGGGAATGACCCGCAGTGCGGGTGGGGTTTGAGGTCAGGACTTCCAGGTCTCTCCGCCCAGGCTATGGAGCCATTGCTCCATGGCAGAGGGGCGGGTGAACCGTCTCCAGGCTCGCAGAGCCTTTTGGAGCGTTTGCTCCCGCCGCTGATCGAGAGTGCGCAGCAGGGCCCTGCACATTCTGCCCGCCGCCTTGTCATCGCCGTTCTTTTGTGCGTGCTTCTCGACGATCCGGCTCCAGACGTCCGCGTCGTGGACGTTTCCGAGCAGGTCCTGAAGGTCCGAAGCACTCTCGGCGATTCTTGCAGCGGATTCAGGGAGCACGTCCTGGAAGAATTCCAACGTGTAGCGGAGTTTCTTGCAGGCCAGGCGCACCTGGTGCAGCGGTTCGCTCTCCAGGCTTTCCAGATCCCGGGAGCAATGGGTCAGGGCGGCCAGTTGCTTGGCGCTAAGGGCAAAGGCTTCCCGGCCAAAAGGCTCTTCGGCGCGGTCGCCCACGGCCTGGAGGCCCTCGAGCGACCCGACCGGCTGGGTGATGGACCGCCCGAACCCCTGACGAAGCTTCTCGTAGCGGGGCGATTCCATGCCCTTGATCAGCCGCCTGCAGGCGCTTTTGCGCCTGCGACCGAAGGTGTCGATCATCTCCTCCAGAGCTTTGCGATGCGTCTTGGGTGCTTCGTCGATGTACCGGCCAAGGAAGGCGATCAGAACGTCCAGATCGCGGACGCTGCCCAGAAGGTCCCCCAGCCAGTTGAACTCCTGGGCCCAGTAGACCGCCTGGGCACCCAGGGCGCCACGGGAAAGCTCCAGGGCCGTGCGGATACGCCGGCAGGCGACCCGCATCTCGTGGACGAACTCTTCGTCCTGTTCCCAGCCGGCCCCGTATTGCCGCGACCAGAGCTGTTCGGCATGCAGTTGGAGAATGCGCCGAAGCGCATTGCACATCGGCTCGCGGGCGTCGATGACAGGGATGTAGGACGAGGAGACGGTTGACGAACAGACGATCTGAACCGGGCGGCCCAGCAGGTCGTTCCACAGATTCGAACGGGCCTGGGCGCTGGCGGCGTCCTGGGCCGATGCATCGCCCCGGATGAGAATGCGGATCTCCCTGCCACTGTCGTGAATTCCCTCGATATCCGTCGTCTGCGTATGCGAGTGATCCAGGCCTTCGGTGAGGCGAAGCAGGGCGGCCAAGCGGATGGCCGCCTCGCGACCTACGCTGCCGGTCTCCTGGGACATGGATCGGATCGTGGCTGAGACTTCCGACTGCGGCCTGGCCAGGCGGACCGCTTGCCCGGCGACTTTCCGGTAGGGTTCGGGCAGACCGATTTGTTCAAGCAGGGATTCCAGGTCCGGTGCCTCTTGGGCGGCGGGGCTTGTCTGGGCTCCCTGGAGCATGGCGCAAGCCTCGACGGCCGGCCTGGCCGTCTTGGTCAAGCCGCTCACGTGGCGGGTTGCTTCAAAAAGCTTCCTGGAGAGTTTGGCCACGTGGCGCGCATGGTCCCAGTCGACCTGGAGGTCTGGGGAGGCGGCCCGGATCTGCTTTTCCAGAGATTTCTCAGCCACGGGTTCTCTTCTTCAGGCTTGAGCTCGTTCGGTTCGATTTGCTCACGTGGAGGGCATGGTACCTTGGGCCCGGTTTCCATGCAAGAACATGCCCTGCCGGGTGAGCGGGTTGCGTTGTGTGAATCGTTCGATGGCTATTGGGTGGAATGGAGGTGGC
>CAZOVB010000066.1:0-24619 GCA_964583095.1 uncultured Planctomycetaceae bacterium | reverse complement strand
CATTTGCGCAGTATCGAGCGAGCGAAGCGAGTCGAGATGCGCAGTATCGAGCGAGTGAAGCGAGTCGAGATGCGCAGTATCGAGCGGTAGCGACTGTCTTGGATTTCAAGCTGATTTTGGAATTTTCCATGTAGTGTTGTCCCGAATGAGGGCGTTGAGGGCGATAATGAGTTTTCGCATACAAGCGATGACGGCGGTCATCTTTGGCTTGCCCTTGGCGAGCAGCTGCTCGTAGAACGCCCGGATCTGGGGATTGAAGCGTATGGCTACCAGCGTAGGCATGTATAACACGCGTCGCACGTGAACCCGGCCGCCGCCGATCATTCGTTTGCCCCGGAGCGTGCCGCTGTCGCGGTTGATCGGCGCCACGCCGACCATTGCGGCCACCTGGTGCCGGTCGAACGTTCCCAGCTCCGGCAGGTGGGCCAGGATGGCTGTCCCGGTGGCGGTGGCGATCCCCGGCGCGCTGGTCAGCAGTTCCAGCTTCCGTTGCCACAACGGACTGTCCCGGATCACACGTTGGAGTTCCTGCTCGACCTTCTCGATTTCCTGGGTCAGGACCTTCTGCGCCCGTCCAATGCTCTTGGCAATGAAGGGGTCGACCACATGTTCGGTGTGGTTGGCTTCGGCCTGATGCATCTGCTGCAACTGCCGGCGGCGGCGCACCAATGCCTTGATCTTCGTTGTCAGGGCGTCAGGAACGGGCGTCGGGCGGGTCTTGACCGCGCGAGCGAACTCCGACAGGACTGCCGCGTCGATCTGGTCGGTCTTGGCCAGTCGACCGGTGGCCCGGGCATAGTTGCGTACCTGGCGTGGATTGACCACAGCTACGGGCAGCCCGTGGGCATGCAGTTCGGCGACCAGTGCGGCTTCATAGCCTCCGGTGGATTCGACGACGATGCGGTGCATGCATCTGCCTTTGCAGAGCCGCCGTATCTCTCTGAATCCCTGGGCATCGTTACCCACGCGTTGGTGGAGGTCATCGGGGCGGATGTGGAGGTCCAGGTGGTTCTTTGCGACATCGATTCCCATATACAATTCTGCCATGGCTTCCCTTCCTTGCGGATGCGGGCTATTGTAAAATGCCCTCGCGACTGTTCGGGTTGAACCAGGCGGTGGCGACGGCGGATCCTGCTACACGAACGGGCTCCATGCGGGCCCCAGGGTGGGACGATCTCGCCGCCGCCGGTTCACCCGACGTCTTCGCCCTTCGGGCTTCGACCTCGGGTGAACCGCCTACGTACAACCATCAAGCCATCAATGGTGGAAAGATACAAGGGTGGGAAACGCTTGAAGGACCTTGTCCTTCTCGCAGTGTCCCACTCTACAGATCTCGGAAAGAGGATATCTGTTTCAGCCTCCTTCGCCTCACTCGCCCAGACTCGTCCTCACCACAAAGAGGGTCATTCCGGGTTCGGACCCGTAGAAGGATGCATTCGGACACAAATAAGGCATCGACTTGCTTCGCAGGTCGATGGCACCCGATCATTGCGGGTTCGGACCCGTAGAAAGCTGCATACGGAGACGAACAAGGCACCGCCTTAGGGACAAGGCGGTGGGCACCGGCGATGGGCTATGGTCGTGAAAGGCGGGCGCGACTATAGCAGTGATGCGATGTAGTCGCGGGCGCGGGCGTAAGCGTCGGGGCCTGGGAGGTGTTCGAGCATGAGGGGGATGTCGCGACCCAGACCGGCCAGGGCCTGGAGGTAGGCCGGGTAGTCCAGCCAGCCGGTGCCCGGGGGACATTCGTCGATGTGCAGGGCCAGGCCGGGCTCGACGCGGAGATCCTTGGCGTGGCAACTGACGATCCAGGGCCCGAGGTTCTCGATGCAGTTTCGCAGAATGGGCCCGTTGTGGGCGGCCTGTCGGGGGGTCATCAGGATATTGACCGGGTCCAGGTGAACGCCCAGGGCAGGGCGGTCGACCGCCTTGAGGATCTCCAGGTAGCTCTCGACGCTGTCGGGCGGGCAGGTCTGCATCATCTCCAGGGCCAGCTTGGTTCGTCGGGGCTGGACGTCTTGCAGCAGGTCCCGCAGCGTCTGGACGATCATGTCGAACGTCTGGGCCGAGAAGTTCTCGCGGCTGGGCCCCCAGGCCTGCCCGGCCTGTCGCGTGCCGGCGAAGGTGACGCAGCATCTCACATCGCCCCTCTCGGCCAGGGCCAGGCATCGGGTCATCTGCTCGATGTTGGCCTTGCGCTGATGCTCGTCGGGATCGATGAGGTTGACCCAGACGCCCAGTTCGGCCAGGACGATATCGTGCTCCCGGCAGCAGCGGGCGATGTCGTCGATGACCTCGGTCTTATCTTCGGGCAGCCGGGGGCAGTAGGCGGCGCGGTAGCCCATCTCCACGTGGGCTTGTGCCCAGGCTTGGGGGTCTTTCCAATCGGTAAAAACGGGGCCTCCCAGTCGGATCATTCCGGGTGCCCCAGGTTTGGCAGGTTCCCTGTTGGGATCGGTCGGAAGACGCGTGCGGCGCAGCGATAACTCGATGCATTCATCGGATTGGCTCTCATTTTCGTTCCTTGCTGCCGTGGTGTTTTCTTCGATCCGTCCGTTACTGGTGGTTGCCGCTGGGGTGGACGATGTCGGCCATCGACTTGAGATGCTCGACATACGGCGTGTAGAAGTCGTGGTAGATGCGGATCTTCTTTGCCCACATCTCGGGGGGGATATTCCGGACGGTTTCATCGCGGACTCGGGCACGTTCCAGCGCGATCTCCTGCGGGGCTTCCAGGAAGACTTTCACGTCAATCAGGTCGGCGAAGACATCGTGGAAAGAGAAGAGCCCTTCCAAAATGACCGCCTCGATTCCGTCGCAGTCGAAGGTCAGCTCGTAGTCCCGCAGGCCGTTGGAGAGGTTGTAGAGGCCGGGGACGCTAAAGTTCCCGCCTTGGCGGATTTTGAGGATGGTATCGCGGATCTTGGCCAGGTCGTACCACTCGTGGAGGCGGATATCGCCGCCGGCGAGTTGCTCGTCCCACTGGCTTCGGGTTACGAGGATGAACAGGTCGGTGGAGACCATGGCAGCCCGGCCCTGGTAGTGATCTCGGATCTTCTGGGCGGCGGTGGTTTTGCCGGCTCCGATCATGCCATCCACGGCGATGACGACGGGTCGGTCCTGAAGATCGGGGGCCTGCTGCTGGACCTTCTGGATAAGATTCACGTGTTGACTCCTTGACTTGACTGGATGATGCAGATCTTGCGCCGTGGGCCGCACGGATGCAAGCGAATCCGGGAGGTGGCAGGCGGGCGGACCTGCGGGATTGACAAGCGATCCGGCGGGGACGTAGGATTGCGCCCGGAATGGGAATAGTCATATAAGGAATTGTGCTCTTGTCGGCAAGCTGGATAGACACGACGGTAGGCTGCGTGGTTCTGGGATTGGCCCTGGCGGCCAACGCGCTGCTGGTATTCTGGTCCCGCGGCCGGATCGAGAAGATCGACCGGCACGGTGGGGGCAACGCCCGCGAGATTCGGGATCATCTCCGTGACGACTGACAACAAGCAGATAACGGGCGAACTGGCACGCGACCTAACCCTGTTCCACGTGGTGATGATGGGACTGGGGATGATGATCGGGGCCGGGGTCTTCGTTGGCATCGGGCTTTCGATCCAGTCGGTGGGTCCAGGCGGGCTGCTGCTGGTCTTCGGCCTCAACGGCCTGGTGGCGGTGTTCACGGCGATGAGCTTTGCCGAGCTGTCCTCGGCCATTCCCCGGGCGGGGGGTGCGTACAACTTCGCGCGGATCGCTTTCGGACGTCCCGCCAGCTTCCTGGCCGGTTGGATGGAGTGGTTCGCCTCGAGCCTGGCCGGGGCGTTCTACGCGATCGTCTTTGCCGGCTACGCGCTGGACTTTCTGAACCAGATGCTGGCGATGGGCTTGACCGATCACCAGGTGGACCAGTGGGCCAAGCCGCTGGCGCTGGCGGCGGCGCTGGTGTTCATCTACATCAACTACCGGGGCAGCAGCGAGACGGGCAAGATCGGCGCGCTGTTCACGGTGGGCCAGATGATGTTCGTCCTGGGCATTGCGCTGGTGGGGGTAGTGATTGCGGTTTTCCACCCGGAGCGTGTGGCGAACTTCCAGCCCTTCATGCCCCGCGGCTGGTTCCGGCTGATGGGAGCGATGGGGGTGATCTACGTCGCCTTCGAGGGCTTCGAGGTCATCGCCCAGGCGGGGGATGAGACCATCGAGCCCCGCAAGAACATCCCCAAGGCGATGCTCTATTCGGTCCTGGTGGTGACGGTCACGTACGTATTTGTGGCCCTGGCGACGGTTCTGGCGGTGAGTCCGGAATCCCCGGACCTGGGAGGCCTGGCTCCCTGGGAGCGGATCGCCCAGGAGGGCGGACTGGGCTTCCGATACGCCTCGCGCCGGATGATGCCCTGGGAAGTCGGCAACATCCCGCTGGGGGTGCTGCTGGTGACGCTTGCGGTGATCTTCTCGGCCACCTCGGCCCTGAACGCGACGATCTACTCTGCCACGCGGGCCTCGTATGCCCTGGGGCGGGACCGGATGCTTCCTGCGCAGTTTTCCCGCCTGTCGCGCAAGCGTCGCACGCCGGTCATTGCGCTGCTGGGCACCTCGGTGATCGTGCTGATCGCCGCGGGGCTGTTCAACCACGAAGACGGTGCAGCCACGGCGAGCATCATGTTCCTGTTCCTGTTTTTCCTGGTGAACCTGTGCGTAATCAAGATCCGCAGGAACATGGGAGATGAACTCCAATACGGGTATCTGATGCCGCTGTTCCCGCTGTTTCCGGTGCTGGGGATCATCTGTCAGGCGGCCCTGGCGGGGGGGATCGTGGAGGAGAGCCTGGTTGCGTGGATCGTCGGGCCCAGTTGGGTCCTGGCCGGGGTGGGAGTGTACCTGCTCTACTCGCGTCACCACGCGATCAGCACCGAAGAGGAGATCCACGTCCTGGAGGAATCCGCGATCGGCCAGGTGGCCGAGGGCAAGACGCGGATCATGGTTTCGGTGGCCAATCCCGAGACGGCGGTCTCGATGGTTCAGACGACCTACAAGCTTTGCCGGTCCAGTCCGGATCCGCAGGTGGAGCTGCTGCACATGGTTCCGGTTCCCGACCAGGTCCCGCTCTCGGATGCCCACAACTACATGCTCGAGGGCAAGGAGGGCATCCTGGAGACGATGCTCTACCTGGGGCCTCTCTTCCCGGTCACCTCGCACCTTCGCTACTGCCGCAACATCTCCCGCGGGATCGTCTCTGCGGTCCGGGAGAAGAGGACGGACATGCTGATCATGGGCTGGCACGGCCGGGCCAAGGGCGGGCTGTTCAAGCTTGGCTCGACGCTGGATCCGGTCATCGAGCGCAGCCCGTGCGACGTGGTGGTTTTGAAGGACACCGGGGGCAACCGGAGCTTCAAGCGGGTGCTGGTCCCCCTGGCCGGCGGGCCCAACAGCCTGCTGGCTTTGAAGATCGCCTCGATCCTGGCAGACAAAGAGGAGGGGCAGGTTACGTGCTTCAATGTGGCCGGGGGCAGGAAGCACTTCGACGTGGAGGCGTTTTTGTCCCAGAACGCGTCGGATCTGAAGATCGCCCCCGAGAAGCTGGAGATCAAGATGGTTCCCGCCCAGCCGGTGGTGGAGGCGATTCTTCGCCAGGCCCAGGAGGCGGACCTGGTGGTTCTGGGCTCCACGCAGCAGCCGATTCTTCGCCAGGTAGGTCGTACGCCGGTGCCCGAGACGGTGGCCCGGCGATGTCCCAAGCCGCTGGTGATGGTCAAGAGCGGCCAGGGGCTTCGGTCCTGGCTGGGGCGGTGGATCTGAGTCCCGGCGACCCATGCCCAGGCCAAGGCAGCCGGGGGCGCCCCGCCGGAGGTCCCGGCGAGGCGCCGCGAGAGGCTGCTATGGGGATCACCCCCCGACGCGTTCGCGTCAGACGGTGGTTGCGCTGATGGAGGCGACTTCCTCGCTGCTGAGGACCTTGCAGATGTTCAGCAGGATGGTGACCTTGTCGCCGGCCTTGCCCATGCCCAGGATGAAGTCGGTATTGACCGAGGCGCCGAAGGAGGGCGATTCCTCGATCTGATCGGCCATGATGTCCAGCACTTCGCTGACCTGGTCGACGATGATCCCCATTTCGGTTCCGTGGACATCGACGACGATCACGCAGGTCTGTTCGGTTGGTTCCGCCTCTGGCATACCGAACTTCAGACGCAGATCCACGATGGGGATCACGCTTCCGCGAAGGTTGATGACGCCTTTGACGTACTGGGGTGTACGGGGCACGGATGTGATATCCATCAGTCCGATGATCTCCCGGACCTTTAGGATTTCCAGCCCGTACTGCTCGTCGTTGAGTCCGAAGGTGAGGTACTTTCCGGCCTTGCTGGACTGGACCTGGTTCTCGGTGGCTTGTTCGGTCATGGGTTGCCTCTGCTTGTTTGTCGGTTGCGCTGTTCCTTGCCGGCCTGTTTTGTGGCCGGCTTCCCCGACGTCCTCCCCGGGCGCCTGGGAATGCTGCGGCTCGGGCTCGCCGTGGCGCCCCAACCCACCGGCGATCCTGGCTGGAAGAGGCCCCCTTGCTCTGTCTGCGGGAGCCGTTTCCGGGCCGATAGGCTTATCGACCCATCAAATCGCGGGTTTAGGTAATTCCGAAATTCTCGCCGATGCGCCAATTCTCCCCGGGAATTCCGATTCCCGCCGGAGGCTAAGCAAACGCTCCTGCGAGACCTGCGCCGGTTCGCTGCTAAAGTGAACTCCTCAGATGACGATGAAACCCAACGGAATTCCAGTGAGGACACCGAGGCCATGACCAGTCAGAACAAATCAGATCGCTCCGGCTCGCGCCAGAGCTCCCTGCCGGGACAGTTGCTGCCCTGGCTGGCCGTTGGAGGCATCCTGGCCTGCGGGAGTCTCCTGGCCATTTTGACCTTGTCCCAGGACAGAGGCCAATGGCTGCCCCTGGGGCTTTCGATCGGCTTTCTGGCTTCTTCCGCGGCGGGGGTTTTCTGCCTGCGCGGCGGGGGCAAGTCGCTCTCTTCGACGCGCCCCATCCTCCAGGCGCTGCGCGATGTGGACCGCGGGCAGTTGGATGTCGATGCCCTGACCATTGCCGACGAATCCGGACCCGAGACGCGAGGTTGGAACCGCCTGCTGACCGAATACCACCAGGTCCGCCGGGGGCAGATCCTGGGCCATGCCCGGGAATCTCTCCAGCAGCGGCGGGCAGGAACCAGCGAGCTCGAGGGTGTCTGCGACGCGATCAGCGAGGGGCTGCTGCTTATCGACGAGCATCGCGAGGTCCGCTTTGCCAACGGAGCCGCCGCGGTCTATCTCGATACCGAGCGCGACAAGCTCCTGGGTTCGAGTGTCCAGGAATTCCTGGAAGAGCCGGAGGTCCTCGAGGCCATCGAGGCGGTTGTGGCCGGTCGCGGCTCGCCGCGGATGGGCATCGAGGTCCGTCGCGGCGATCATGGCGGCGTGCTGCACTTCAGCGTCCGTCCGGTGAGGCGCGAGGACGCCGCAGCGGCCATGGTTCTCATCGAGGACGTCACGCAGAAGACGGTCGCCGACGACGCTCGCAACTCGTTCCTTGCCCAGGCGACGCACGAGCTTCGCGCGCCGCTGACCAACATCCGCCTGTACGTGGAGACCGCCATCGACGAGGGCCAGGAAGACCGCGCCCTGCAGGGCAAGTGCCTCAACGTGATCAACGAAGAGGCCCGGCGCCTCGAACGCGTGGTCAACGACGTTCTGTCGGTCAGTGAAATCGAAGCCGGTTCTTTCTGTATCAAGAACGACGACGTGCCGATCGAGCAACTCCTGAAGGAACTGCAGGATCACTACCAGCCCCAGGCCCAGCAGAAGGGAATCACTCTCAGCTTCGACCTGCCGCCCAAGTTGCCCGTGCTCATCGGCGATCGGGACAAGATCCTCGTCGCGCTGCACAACCTGATCAGCAACGCCCTGAAATACACCGAGGCCGGCGGAGAGGTCGTTCTTCGCTGCGAGTGGGGGGCCGGGACCTTCCGCGTGGAGCTGGCCGATACCGGCATCGGCATGAGCGAGGAAGACGCCCGGAAGATCTTCGACAAGTTCTACCGAGCCAAGGATGAACGCATCAGCAAGATCACCGGCTCGGGGCTGGGCCTCAGCCTGGCCCGCGAAGTGATCCGCCTCCACGGCGGGGACATTGCCGTGGAGTCCAAGCTCAACGAGGGCAGCCGGTTCTCCCTGACCCTGCCGGCACCCAATGAGGCCGCCTGAGCGTGAATATCGAGGTCCAGAAATACGGGGCCGTCCTGCTCATCCAGCCCTTCGGGCCGCTGGTGGGCAACGATGCCACCGCCTGTCGCAACCAGGCCCAGGAGGCGATCAAGGAGAGCCTCGGGCGTGTCGTTCTGGACATGGCCGGCGTGTCGTACGTCGACAGCGTCGGGCTGGACTGCCTGCTGGATATCAGTGAGAAGATGGAGCAGAGCGGAAGAACCCTCAAGCTCTGCAGCGTGAACGACACCGTCCGGCAGGTGCTGGAACTGGTGGAGCTGGCCCCGCGATTCGAGTACTTCGAGGACGCAAACACCGCAACCCGGAGCTTCCTTTGAACATTCCCCTCAAATCCGTCCCCCTGGGCGAGGCCCTCGTTCAGGACGGTGCGCTAAGCCGCGAGCAGTTGCAGCGCGCGCTGACCGAGCAGAAAAGCTCCGGACGCATGCTGGGGGAATTGCTCGTGGACCAGGGGATTATCCAGGCGGCCGGGCTGGTGCGCGTCCTGGCAAGGCAGTTCGGGATCCGAGGCGTGCAGCTTCGGCACGGGCTGATCGACCCGGCCCTGCTGGTGGAAATCGGGGCCGAGGAGGCCCAGCGCCTCAAGGCTATCCCCATGTTCAAGGTCCGCGACACCCTGACGGTCGCGATGGCCGAGCCGCAGTCGCTGCCCAAGATCGACCGGCTTTGTCAGCTTACCGGCTGCAAGGTCCGCCCGGTTCTCGCCCTGGAGCAGAACATCCTGGAGTTCATCGAAAAGTACGCCGAGGGCGACAACGATATCGATGAATTTCTGGCCTCGCTGGGCGAGAGCGATCTGAACGTGGTGGAAGACGAGACCGTCGACGAGGGTCCCGAGACCAACCTGGACCGGATGGTCGAGGGCAGCCCGATCGTGAACCTGGTGAACATGGCCCTGATGACGAGCATCCGCGACGGGGCCAGCGATATCCATATCGAGCCGGACAAGAAGGGCACACGCATCCGCTACCGGATCGACGGTCGCCTGCGCGAGCTGATGCGCCCGCCCTCGGGTCTCCACGCGGCCATCGTCTCGCGTATGAAGGTCATCGGCAAGATGGACATCGCCGAAAAACGCCTGCCCCAGGAGGGGCGCGTTCGCATCATGGCCGAGGGGCGGGGGATTGACCTGCGCGTCAGCTCCATGCCCACGCTGCTGGGCGAGAAGATCGTGATCCGCATTCTGGACAAATCCAACCTGCATACAAACATGGAGACGCTGGGGTTTCGGGCCTCGGCCCTGGAAGCCTTTCAGCGAATGCTCCATCAGCCTCACGGACTGGTTCTGGTCACGGGGCCCACCGGCAGCGGCAAGACGACAACGCTCTATTCGGCCTTGTATCTGCTTCGCAATCCGGATCGCAATATTGTCACCGTCGAGGACCCCGTCGAATACCAGTTGGACATGGTCAACCAGATCCAGGTCCAGGAGGGGATCGGCATGACCTTTGCACGGGCGCTTCGGAGCATCCTGCGACAGGACCCGGATGTGATCATGGTCGGCGAGATCCGCGACGAGGAGACCGCCCGCGTGGCGGTCCAGGCCGGGCTGACCGGCCATCTGGTCCTGGCCACCTTGCACACCAACGACGCCCCCGGGGCCGTCGGGCGCCTGCTGGACATGAACGTGGAGCCCTATCTTCTTTCCAGCGTTCTCAACGGGGTGGTCGCCCAGCGGCTTGCCCGGACCGTCTGTCCCAACTGCAAGACCAAGTACTACCCGAGTGAAAACGTTCTACGCGATGCGGATCTGCCCGTCGACGACGGCAAGGTCTTCATGCACGGCGTCGGCTGCGAAAGCTGCCACAACAGCGGCTTTCGGGGCAGACGGGGGATCTACGAGGTGATGGAAGTCACCGGCGGGATTCGCCGACTCGTCCACCAGGCAGCCCCGGCCCACGAATTGCGTCAGAAGCTTCGCGACAACGGCCAACTTTCGCTGCGCCAGGAGGGCGTGCAGATCGCCATCCAGGGCGAAAGCTGCCTCGAAGAAGTCCTCTCCGTCACCCACAGCGACGAAGAATTGGATCCGGGTTCCATCGAAACCAAGCCTGACAGGAGCGCCGCATGAAGCTCGCTTATCAGGCATACGACCAGAACGGCCGGCAGGTCAGCGATACCCTCGAGGCCGCCAACGAAGCCGAAGCCACCGAAATGCTCCGGCGCAAGGGGCTGTTCGTGGCGGAGTTGCTCTCGGCCGACCAGGCCCCCAAGGCCCGGAACGTCAAGGGGCGGATCGGCAAGACGGTCAGGCTCAAAAACCTCTCCTCCTTCTGCCGGCAGATGCACGTGCTGATCTGCTCGGGCACACCCCAGGTCGAATCGCTCGAAGCCCTCGAGCGCCAGACCCCGCCGGGGACCTGGCGGGACGTGATCCACGACGTCCGCATGCGGGTGGAAGAAGGCGCCCCGATGTCCGAAGCCATGGAAGCCCACCCTGCCCACTTCGACGCGATAGCCCGGAGCATGGTGGCCGCCGGCGAATCCAGCGGAACCATGGGCGAGATGCTCAAACGCCTCGGCACGCTGGTGCACAAACAGTTGCAGGTTCGCAAGGCCGTCCTGGGGGCCATGAGCTACCCGCTGGTTCTGGTCGCCCTGTCCAGCGCAGTGCTGGGGGTCCTGCTGGTGTACGTGATTCCTCGTTTCGGGGAACTGTTCCTTTCGCTGGATGTTCCCCTGCCGGCCACCACCAAGGCGCTGTTGGTCATCAGCGGCGTCCTGCAGGAATACGGGTGGATCTTCCTGCTGCTGCTGGGCGGCGGCGCGGTGGTCCTGCGATTCCTGGCTGTCAGCCAGGCGGGAATCCGCATGCGCGACACGCTGCTGGTCCGCGCGCCCAAGATCGGCTCGGTCACGCGCAATATCATCACCGCGCGAATCACCCGGCTGCTCGGGGCCATGCTCGAAAGCCACGTGCCCGTGCTCGAGTCGCTCCAGCTAAGCCGCCAGGGCGCCGGCAACCATCACTACCAGAAGCTCATCGCCGACGCCGAAGACGCCGTCACCCGCGGCGAGCCCATCAGCAATGCCTTCAACAAGCCCGACCTGATCAGTCCGTCGGTCTACGAGGCGATCCGCAGCGGGGAAAACAGCGGCCAGGTCGGGCCTTTGCTCCTGACCCTCTCGGAGTTCCTCGACGAGGAGAACGAGGTCATGCTCCGGTCGCTGACAAGCATTATCGAACCACTGATCCTGATCTTCATGGGCCTGATCGTCGGAATCGTGGCCGGGAGCATGTTCATCCCGCTGTTCGATCTGACCGCAACCGCGACGGGAGGGGCATGATGGTTTCGGCGCTTCTGGGAAAAACACCCATCGGCCTGGATGTGGGCAGGCGATGGATCCATGCTGCCCAGCTTCAGCGCAAGGGACGGCGATGGTCCCTGGCCGCCTGGGCGTCCTGGGGCCGTCTTCGTCCCGATGCCCCCCTGGACGCCGAGGAAGTCCAACTCCTTGCCAACGTCCTGGACCGGAGAGGCTTCAAGGGCGATGAGATCGTCTCGGCCGTGGAGGGTGACGCCGTTGTCAGCGGCATTGTGGAGACGCCCTCGGCCTCCTCGGCGCCGCGGTACGAAATCGCCCGGCGCGAACTGGCCCGGATGCACGAACTGTCTCCCCAGCAACTCGAGCTCAACTGGTGGGAGCTGCCCCGAAACGTTCACGCCAAGAACACCACGCAGGTGATGGCGGCCGGGGTCCCGCACGACCGGGCCGAGGCCTACCTGGATGTCTTCGAGCAGGGCCGGCTGGAGATCCGCGCCCTGGACGTTCGAAGCTGCGCCCTGGCCCGGGGCTTGAGTGAAGTTATCGAAGCCGGCGACGTTATCGAGGGCTTCCTGGACATTGACTGGCAGTGGGCGACCCTGTACATCACCTACCAGGGGGTGATCGTTTACGAACGGCGCATCGAACGGGCCGGCTGGTCCAAGCTCTATCAGGCCATCGCAAAGAAGACGGAATTCGACGACGAGACCATCTCGCTGCTGCTGGGCCAGGTCGACCTGGGCACCAAGCATTCCTACAACGGACCCGAACGCCGCAAGTCCCGCGGGCAAGGGGAAATCGAGCATCAGCTCAGCGTGTATCTCGAAGAGGTGGTTTCGGACCTCAAGGTTCCCTTCACCTACGTCCAGCACGAATACTCCCGCGCACAGATGGGCAGGCTGCTGCTGTGCGGACAGGCGTCCCTGCTTGAGGGGTTCGACGCACGCCTCCAGGCCAAACTCGAACTTCCCGTTCTGGCTGTGCGTCCAGGCCAGTTGGTCTCCATTCCTCCCCAGCACGCCCAGGCGGATAATCGCGCCCTGACCGCTGCTCTGGGCTATGCCCGCTTCCAGGAGGATTGAGCCCATGCGCAGCGTGAACCTGATCCCTGCCGCCCGCCGCCGGGCCCGACGCCGCAAAAAAACCGTCCGACACTGGGCGGTGGGGTGCGTGGTGTACCTCGCGGCCATGGGGGCAACGTATCTGTTCTGTGCCGATACCTTCGGAGCCGGTTCCCTGCCGGTGGAGTCGGAATTGACCCGGACCGGCAGGAACATCGACCAGTCCCGAATCAGGATCGCATCGCTGGAGTCGAAGCTGGATTCGCTCCGGATGAAACTGGCCGCCAACGAATCGGTTGGCAATCAGCCCGACTGGGGCCTGATGCTCTCGATGGTCGCTCGAAAGGCCGGGCCCTTTGTGGTCCTGCGGAGCTGCGAGCTCACACCGATCGGCCCGATCGATGAGCAGGGACGGGAGCTGAAGATCGACATCGCCTCGCTTTCTCCCCAGCGCGCCGGCGGGATCGAGGGCGGCTACCGACTGGTTCTCCAGGGTGTGGGGCGGGACCAGACCGCCGTCTGGGAGTTCATCCTGGGTCTGGAGAAGACCGAACTCTTCCAGGAGGTGCGCCTGGTCAACTCCCAGATGGAAATCTTCAACGCCGACCGGGCCGTGGGATTCCACCTGATCTGTCTGCTCACCGGAGAGGATGAATGAAAACCTCTGCCTCGGACATCTCGACGAGACTCGCTTCGCACAAGATCGAGCTTTCCTGTCTGATTGGTTTTCTGCTCGGGGCGGTGGCGCTGTACTACGTGGGAATCGAGCCCATGCAGGCCGACCACGGCCAGTACGAAGAGCAACTGGAACAGATGCAGCAGCAGCGGGTGCAAAACGCTCAACTCCAGGCCCGGCAGCGACAACTGGACCAGCAGCTCACCCGCATTCGCGAGAGATTGAGTCAGTGCCCGATGCGGCTTCAGAGCTATTCGCAGATCAACACGCGGGTGGCTCGCATCAACCGCATTGCCTGCAATGGGGAACTGACCGTCGACGAAATCCAGCTCGGCCAGGTACGCGACTTCGATCGGTACCGCACGGTGGGAATAGCCGTCAAGGGACGCGGTGCATATCCGAACCTGGTTTCGGTTCTTCGGCAGATCCGGCAGAGGTATCCGGACACAGCCCTGGCCCGGCTGGAGATCCGCGGGGACGCGGGCAAGACCGATCTGCCCCCGGCTTTCCAGATGCAATTGGTCTGGTATGCCGCACGCTCCCATGCAGCCCCGAGTGAGGGGGTGGAACCATGACACGACAAAAAAAGCAGAAAGTTTACCTGGCTGTTCTGGGCCTGGCGGTGGTGGCCTTCGTGCTGGATCGGACGCTCCTGGATGCTTCGACGACAGCGCCGGCCACCGCTACCGCCGCCCTTCGCAATCGCCAGGCAAAGAAGGTCCAGGACGCAAAGCAGCCCGGGGCGGCAGCAGAGAAGGATGCCCAACAGGCACAGGCCCAGAGCGATCCATCCCGGCGGGTGAGTATCAGCAGGCAGATTGCCCTCGCCTGCCAGGCCGAGACGTCCTCGTCCCAGGACCCCTGTCCCGATGCGTTTGCCGCATCGCCCCTCTGGGTGGCGGTCGAGGTCCAGCAGGAACAGCAAGAGCAGGCATCCCGGGAGAAGGTGGCCCTGGAGAACCTCAAAAGCCGCTACACGCTTACAGCCGTGATCAGCGGAAAGAGCGGAATGGCCATTCTGGGAGGAAGGTGCGTCCGCGTGGGCCAGAGCATCGAGGGTTGCACCCTGGTGGAAGTGACGGGCCAGCGGGCGATCTTCCAGGCCGGCCAGGACCGGGTGGAATTGAGAGTTCCCCAATGAAAAGAAGTAAGGGAAACACCGCAGGGAAATTAAGTCGCCCTGCGATTGGACCGATACGAGAATTGCACAGTGAGGTCAATATCCGCATTTGCCCCAAAAACGCTCCGGGCAGGGGCGTAACCCAACCTGGGAGATTCACTATGACATTCGCAAGCAAGAGAGGACGAAAAGGCTTCAGCCTGATCGAACTGGTCATCGTGGTGGTCATCATCGGGATTGTCGCCGCAATCGCCATTCCCCGCCTGAGCCGAGGCAGTGCCGGGGCCAGCGAGTCGGCTCTTTCGGCGAACCTGACTGCCCTTCGTAATGCCATCGAGATGTACGCCACCGAGCACGACGGCAACTGGCCCGATCCGGCGACCATCGAAAGCCAGTTGACCCAGTACACCAACGCCGCCGGGGCCACCAACGCCACCCGGACCACCGAGTATATCTACGGGCCCTATCTGCGCAAGGTCCCTCCCGTGCCGGTGGGTCCGATGAAGGGCCAGTCCACCATCGGCGATGCCTCCAGCGTCAGCCAGGGCACCAGCGGCTACGGATGGATCTACAACGGCGATACCGGTGAGATCCACGCCAATACAGACAGCGCTGAGGATGCCAAGGGAACGCTCTATAAAGACTACTGATCTCCTTCGACCTTTGCCGGAGGCGGCGGCGGAACGCTGTCGCACTGGGGATTTGGATACGGATGACCTGACAGGCCACGTCGGTCGCTTCCAGAGCGGCGTGGCCTGCGTATTTCCCGAAGGCATCGCCCGCCCGCCGCCGGGCGCAGGCAGAAGGTAGGATCGCCATGAGCAAGCGAATCATCCTGGCAGACGACGAAGCGCACGTTCTCGATGTATTATCCATGAAACTCCAGCGGGCAGGCTTCGAGGTCTCCACCGCTTCCGACGGCAGGCGAGCCCTGGATCTCTGCACCCAGCAGCCTCCCGATCTGCTTATTACCGACTGCCAGATGCCCGTGATGGACGGGCTGGAGCTCTGTCGCCAACTGCGCGAAAACCCCGCCACTGCGGCCATTCCCGCTATCATGCTCACCGCCAGGGAGTTCGAGATCACCCCCGACCAGGCCTCGAAGGCGGGCATCGAGCAGATCCTGCCCAAGCCGTTTTCCCCCAGGGAAATCCTCGAAACCGCCTCCAGGCTGCTCGATGGGCCCGCCGTGGCCGTCAAGGTCCAACCCGAGCCGAATCAGAACCCCGGCCTGGGAGATCCTACATCGGTCCTGTCCGAACTCTTCGAAGATGTCCATACCAAGGCCCGGAAGCTCCAGGCGAATGTGGCCTTGTGGAACCAGTCCTCCCAGCCGATCCGGCAGGAAATGCTCAACCCCCTCTGCGAGAAGCTCTGCAGCGAGAATCCTCGCTGTCTCAAGGATCTCTCTGAAGTGGTCGTTGAAGCCGGTTCTACCGGGCAACCCGCACGCCGGATGCTGAAAAACGGATGCTGCGCATTGGCCCTGCCCATCGAGGTCGATGGGCGACTGGCAGGGGCTGTCTCCATCAACGTCCCCCTGGCAAGCGACCAGACCGACCCCCGCATCGAGCAACTGAGACAATCGGGCATCCGCGACCCTGAGCAACTCATCCGGGACGCCTGCCGCTTCGGGCCGGGACAGATCGACGACCTGGCCGAGATGATCTTCTGGGCCCTGCAATCGCACCGGTCCCACATTCTCCAGAAGCGCGAAGTGCGGAACCTCAGCTCCAATCTGAGCCTGACCTACGAAGAACTCGACCTGGTCTACCGGCTTGCAGCCGACATCCGCGTCAACCAGGAGCCCCGAGCGTTTCTCCAACACGTCCTGGAGCAGCTCAGCAATGTCCTGGACATGGGCGCAGCCGCCCTGGTGGTCTACCCCCGCGAGGGGTTCCAGGAAGAGGAGATGACCTTCCTGGTCGGGCAGACCGAGATCAACGCCGACCAGCTTCGGACCCTCGTGGCTGGACATGTCGCGGGGCAACTGGCCCAGGAGAAGCACTCCTGGATCGACAACCATTTTGAGGCGCCCGAAGAGACAGGGCTGGGCAATACGATCCGTCAGATCCTGGCCGCCCGGCTCGATGCGGGAAACGATACCCTCGGCGTTCTGCTCTGCATCAACCGCACACGGGATGACTTCGACTCGGTCGATGCAAAACTCGTCAATTCGGTCGCAGCCCAGTGCGCGACCTTCCTGAGCAACCAGCGACTCTATTCCGACCTGGAAGAGCTCTTCTGGGGCGTCCTGCGGGCCCTGACAGCCAGCATCGACGCCAAAGACGCCTACACCGGCCAGCACAGCGACCGGGTGGCCGAGCTGTCGCGCGTCGTGGCTGAGAAACTGGGCCTGTCCCAGAAGGAGTGTCACGACATCTACCTGGCCGGGATGCTCCACGATATCGGCAAGATCGGCGTGCCCGAGGCCATCCTCCGCAAGCCGGGCAAGCTGGATGATGAGGAGTTCGAACAACTCAAGAAGCACCCCGCCCTGGGAGGGGAAATCCTCAAGGGCATCCGCCAGCTTGTGGGCGTGGCCAAGGGCATTGTCGCCCACCACGAGCGACCCGATGGCCGGGGCTACCCCAAAGGACTCAAGGGCGAGGAAATCCCGATTGCCGGGCGGATCATCGCCTTTGCCGATTCGTTCGATGCGATGACCTCCAAGAGGCCTTACCGCGACGCCCTGCCCATGGAAGTGGTCATGGAAGAACTCAAAAAGGGAACCGGATCGCAGTTCGACGAAAAGGTCATCCAGATCGCCCTGGACCTGGACCTCGAACAATTCCGGGAGTAGCTGCGGGCAGGTGGGAAGCCCGATAGCTCGCAGGCAGGAGACGCCTCGGGATCCCCTTTGGTCCTGTGCGGCCAGAGCGCCCAAAGCGTGTTCTCATTCTGCCGGGCAGCGCGGATTCGATTCCGGGCAGTCTTTTTTTCCGGATTCCCATCACAAGCAACCTTTTTCGTCCCAATTGGTTGAGGGAAATACCGCATTTCTGATACCCAGAATTATGATTTTGGTAATTTAGGATAGAAGACCTCTCGACGATAATGGAGGAAAAGGATCGCCCGGTCTGTCGGTTCGGACAGACCTTGTGATGTGACCCGGCGATCCGCCCAAAAGTCGCGCAGAGCGGAGTCTTGGGGGCGATTGCTGCCGACGGAAACCAGCCAAGAGGCAAGTCATGCACAGACGAGGGCAAGCTGGACCGGTGCAACGGTGGATGGGGGCATCTGCGTTGCTGGTGGCGTGTTCGCTTTCACCGGCCGGTCAGAACAATCAGCTCCAGCAGTGGTGGCGGGCGCTGGCAGACTGCAACGAGGACACTGCCTTTGAGGTCCTGCTCAAGCTCGAGCGGTCCGGGCCCTGGGCGGGGGAGTTCCTGTCGCGCCGGCTCGAACCGGCCCAGGCGCCTTCCCGCCGGCAGGTCGTTGCGCTGGTGGGGAACCTGTCCAGCTCCAATTACCGGATACGAAATGCCGCTTATCAAAGGCTTTCCGGCTTCGGGGCCTCCATCCGTGAGTTGCTCCAGGCCCGGATCCACCAGACGGCGAACCCCGAAGCCCGCAAGCGCCTCGGATACCTGATCGAGCAAAGCCGGTCCCTTGCCCCCCGAAACGACGAGGAATGGCGCACCCTCCGGGCCATCCGCGTCCTGGAAAGAAGGGCCGACCCCCAGGCCAAGCGTGTCCTGGCCAGGCTGGCCGGTGGAGCCCAAGGCGCCCGGAGCACCCGGTGGGCCCGAAGTGCCCTGGCCCGCCTGGGCCGAGACGAAGACGCCGCCGACTGGGCCGGTTGGGGCGCCAACCCCCAGCGGACCAACTGTTTTGCCACCCGCGCCCTGCATCGCCCGGCCCGGCTGGCCTGGCAGGTGGATATGGGAGACTTCCGCTACCCCGCTACCTCCATGGTCATTCGCGAGAACATCGCATACATGGCCGTCGACCACGGTGACGAGGGGCCTCACCTGTGCAGTTACATCTATGCCATCGACCTTCAGAGCAAGAAGACTCTTTGGCGCCATGGGGACCTGCGGACCATGGTCCGCACAGCCCCTGCCGTTGCCCAGGAACGACTCTACTACGTCAGCCTGCATGATTCCGCCCTGGTCTGCCTGGACGTGGAAACCGGCAAGGAGCTCTGGCGATATCGGTTCTCGGCCGGGCTCCAGTCTCAGCCCCTGCCGGCCGGGCCGAGTGTCATCGTCTGCGGCGACGACAATACCGTCCACGCCGTCGATACCCAGTTCGGCAAGCGGGTCTGGAAGTTCGATTGCCAGGCCCCGCTGAACTGGTCGCCGGCCCTGAGTGGTCGGGCGGTTCTGGTTCCCGCCGGGCAGCTTCTCTACCGGCTCGACCTTTCCACCGGCAAGGTCGTCTGGAAGCACGAGGGCACGCAGCAGGCCGGTCCGCCGGCCATCCAGGGATCGAGGGTCTTTCTCATGACCAGCCGCGACTGGCGAAAGCAGGGCAGGCTTGTGAGCCTGGATCTGCCCTCGGGGCGGAAGGTCTGGCAGGTCGAGATTCCCCGGCCGGCGCCCCAGGCTCCGGGAATCTCCGGAGACCATCTCTATGTCCTCGGCGAAGACCAGCAGCAGCTCTGGGCCCTTCGGACCGATTCGGGAAAAGCAGATTGGAAACTGCCCCTGGATACGACGGTCGCTCACACCCCGGCCATTGCCGACGGAATGCTCTACGCCGTCGGACGCGGCGACGGCTTGCTCATCGGCGTGGATCTGAACAGGGGACAGGTGGCCTGGAATCTCCAGACGGGCTCCAGACAGCTTCCCGGTCCTCCCGCCCTTCACGACGGCGTGCTATATTTCTGCTCGCGGCGCAGAACGTTTTCCGCGGTGACGGAAATCCCCAGCGGCCAAGGGGCCCAGGAAGCACAGGCCAAAGCAGTTGCAGCCGTGGAGACGATTCTGCTCGACGACTGATTCTGCCCGGTCCGCTCCGCCTGCCCTGGTTCAGAGGGGCGCCGGCCCGTCAGTCATCGTCGTCGTCATCATCGTCGTCGGGTCCCTGTCGCATCATCTGCTGCTGGATCCGGTCAATCGCCTCGGAAACCGGGTATCGATTGCCCTGGAAGAGGGCCTTTTCCACCTCTTTCCACCCGTCAACGGCCTGGATTTCGTCGGGAAGCTTGCGAAGGTTGTTTCTCAGGTCCTCCAGGTCCTCGCGATCCATGCCGCTGCGGTCGGGGAGAATCAGGTACGATTCCAGCCCGTAGGCGTGATACGCCTCGACATCGGAGAATTTGTCTCCCACGCCGATCCGGACGGCCTTGAACTTGGCCGTGATCGACTCGAGTATGTTGCGTTTGAATGCGCCGCTGCCGCGAATGAAGCTGGTCAACTCGCTCAGCAGTAGCGGCCCGTTGGGAAAGCCGTAGTCTTCGAGGAATTGGCGGCTCTTGGTACGGAAGTACTGGGGCCGATGCGTCAGGTAGACCACGTCCCATCTCTGGGAGCACCTGCGCAGGACCGAGGCGGCATTTCGCATCGGCTCGGGATCTCCCACGAGCACCTGGTCGAAACCGCTGGCCACGACGGTCTTGTCCAGGTCCACCACCATCAGCGGTGCGTCGGGCCGCCGGCAGCGGATGAGCATCTGGGCGGTGACCTCTTCCGGGTCGGAAAGGTCTTCCAGTTTGGCGTCGTCGGCGATTCTCGCTTCGTAGAAATAGTCCCCCGGGCTGTCGATATTCACCGTCAGCCGGGCCGTGCCTTCGGCGTCGGTGACATCCCGCTTGACCCGCCGGCCCTGGTGGTAGAATTCCATGGCAACGCCGGCCTGATCCTTCAGAAAGTCCCCCTTCTGCACCCGGGCCTCGAGGACCACGGTCTGGCCGGGAACAATCAGCGCATCGGTGCCGTATACCAGATACTCCCCTGTGGAGCCGAAGAAGGTTTTGCCCAGTCCGCAGCCGGCCGAAGAGCCCAGAAGCAGTCCCAGCAGAACCAACAGGAAAAGATGTCTTTTGTGGTTTGTCATGTATAGAAGGATATCCTGTGAAAGAGAGGTTTTCCATGCTCCGGCCAGGGCCGAGCGGAGATAGACCTTCAAACCTATGATCGATAGGACGGTCCCAACGTGAGCTGGTTCTTCTTGATTGTCACCGCGATTTACGCCTCTGCCCAGGGGTATATTTTTCTGAGTTTCCAGCGAAGCCTCAAGCCCCGCTGGTGGATTCTGCTGCTCGCGGGGACCTGGCTGGCCCTGATGGTCGCCGGGCCCTGGGCCGTCAGCCGCCTGGATGATCGCGGCCTGTCCGAGGTCTCCAACTGGATTGCTCCGGTCGTCTACACCTGGATGGCTGTGACCTTCTGGGCCGTGGTCGGCTTTGCCCTGCTGGACATCTGGAACCTCCTGGCCTGGCTGGGCAAGCAGGCCTGGGCTCCGCTGGGCCGGGGGGCCGTGCCGCCAAAAGTTCGGGCGCCCCTGATCTTTGCTCTCATCGCCCTGGCCACGGCCTGGGGGCTCTGGGAGGCGCGGAATATCCATGTGCGGCACCTGGAGTTCCAGGCCGATCTGCCCGAGGGTGTTGAGCAGGTGCGGATTGTCCAGGTTTCCGATGTCCACCTGGGACTCCACCTCCAGGAAGACCGCCTCGAAGACATTCTCGAGCATATCCGCCGCCTCGAACCCGACGTTCTGGTCTCCACCGGCGACCTGGTCGATTCCTCCGATGGGCGGGTGATGCCCCTGGCCGGCCACCTGGCCCGGCTCAACGCACCCCTGGGCAAGTACGGCATCTTCGGCAACCACGAGTTCTACGCCGGCACGGAGCTCTCCACGGAGTTCCACAACCAGGCCGGCATCACCCTGCTGAGACAGGAGGCGGTCGAGATCGTCGACGGGCTGTGGCTGGCGGGCATTGACGACGACGTCGGCTCGCGCCGCGGATTCAAGCCGCTCGCCGACCAGTCCGAAGCGCTGGCCCAGGCCGACAAAGACGAATTCATCCTCCTGCTCAAGCATCGGCCTTTGATCGAAAATCCCCAGGCCTTCAATCTGCAACTCTCGGGCCACACCCACGGCGGGCAGATCTGGCCCTGGCATTACATCACCGCAATCCAGTTCCCCTACGTCAGCGGAACGCATCGGCTCGAGGGCGACTCCTGGCTGCATACCAGTCGCGGCACGGGAACCTGGGGCCCGTCGGTGAGGCTCTTTGCTCCGCCGGAAATTACCGTCATTACGATTCAGGCGCGTCGCTGACCCAGTCGCCGGGAGATTGGGCATCCAGAGCGTCGAGAAGTGCATCGAGGTACTTGCGCGTCGAAACGCGCCGCCGGCACCTGGAGCCATTCCGCCGCGCCCAGGAGCCCAGCAGCGGAAGGGGGATGATCTCTTCGGCCCGGTTCTCCATCCGGGCCGAGGCCTCCAGCAGGGCCCGGAAGGTACTGGCCGGGAGCGGCGTGGCCGACCCGCTACGGCAGTTCTTGCCCCCCGCGAGGGAAACATGCTCCCTGCAAGCCAGGGGCCTGTGGAGATAGATGCTGCAAAGGCCCTCGTGAAGAAACGGACACGGTGTGGGGGGCAGTTCCCGGCAGAGCTTCAGCAGGTCGGGAACGGGGATCTGGATCGTTCCTGCCCGGCCCAGGTGCTTGGCCGGCAGGGCGCGGATCGCAGAGGCGGCATCGTCCAGGCGCTGTCGCAGGACGCGCTGGAGCCGGTCGGGCAGTTGCCGGATCCACCGGTCCAGCCAGGCCGCTTCCGGAGGCGTCAGCCCCACCAGGAAATGGCAGCAGGTGTCACAGCCTTTCCGGCAGCGAATCCCCGCCAAACCGGCAGGCAGGGTTTGCAACTGGAGCTTGAGGAGCCGGTCGCACAGGTCCCCGGCCAGGGCTGTAATCTGCCAGAGGGCAATGTCGGGTGGAATGGCCCGCAGTTCCAGAGGCAAACCGTTCTTGAGTTGCCTGCGATAGGCCGGCCCGGAAGCGTCTTCTGCCTGGCCCGGCGCGCGGATGGACTGTGCTTTCAAATGGGTGTCGCCCAAGATGATTTCCCGATTTTGGACAGTGAGTGACAGAAGAGTTTTCGATGCTAAGCGTCAGCGAAGGGTGGCCTGTCAAGGATAGCGATACAGGCAATGCCCTGGCATTGTGCCCTGCCTGCCGGCAGGCAGGAGCAGCCAAACGATGGCAGGGCGCCCTGCAGATAGCTCAACGCGAAAAGAATTCTGTCACTCGCTCTAAAGGAGACTTCGCGTTTCAATCGGTTCGGGGAGGGGGGAACTTGCAGTTTTGTCCCAATTGTCCAAAAAACAGGGGATTTTGCCCATCGGAGAGCAGCAGACAGCAGATCAACTGGCCCGGAGCCAGAGGACTCCTCCAACAACGGCGGACAGGAGCACCATGGCCAGGGCGATCAGACAGACGATTTCGCCGGCCGTCCAGACAATCCCCGCTGATTTGTGGGCCTGACGTATCTCCGCGCAGGCCTCGCGAATGTCCTCGTCGGATTCGATAACCCGCTGCAGGGCGGAGATCACCGGCATCATCAGATCCACGTGATGCTGATGGTCCTTGTTGCCCCGGGGTTCGACCGATGCGGAGATCTTCACCAGCCCATGCTCGAGCTCCACCGTTACCTCCTGGGGGAGCTCATCCACGCGGCGGGAGATGGGACGGCTTCTGCCACGGACGAAGACGACGCGGTTCTCCTCCCGGTCGCGAAGTCGGAAGTCCGAGCGGGTCAGCAGCTCCACGCTGCGATCCAGAATCTGGTTGTTTTCAAGGTCTGTCGAGAAAGTCTGTTCGAGATTCATGACTGCTTTCGGCCCAGTCGTGCGGGTTGTTGTCTGCTTTCGGCCGGCCTCTGCCGGCCAGACGCTTTGGGCGGATATTCTAGTACATTTCCTTCCCGGCTGCAGCCCTGCCGAAAGAAAATCCGCGACCCGTCTTTACCACATCATGACCTTCCTGAGTCGGGTTCGCATTTCCTGGAACCGTGCCCGGTCCGGGTCCGGGCTTGTCTGCGAAAAGGACGGATAGTTTTCCTGGATGAACTGGGCCGATTCATCGATCCGCTCGCTGGTCAGCGGGTGCGTCTGGAACATGTTCTCCAGCTTCGATGGCTCCCGATCGTGCAGGTTCTTCAGGACCGTCAGCAGTTCCACCATGCCCCAGGGGTTATATCGGGCCCGCTCCAGGAAGATGATCCCGTTCTGGTCGGCGTCGTGCTCGTAGTCCCGGCTGTACTTGAGGCTGGTCATCCCCCCGACGATTTTCGTGGCGGTCGAGGCGGCCTGTCCCGTCGACTCCCCGCCCAACTGGGCCAGGATCTCGGCCATCACCTGCCAGCCCATCTGCTGCTGCATCTGCCGGACATTGTGCTTCTCGGAGACGTGTGCGACTTCGTGGGCCAGCACGGCCGCCAGTTCCCGCTCATTGTTCATCACATTCATCAGCCCGGCGGTCAGGAAGATCTTCCCTCCCGGCAGGGCAAAGGCGTTGGGGGTCTCCGAGCGGACCAGCGTGAACTCGTAGGGCATGTCGCGATTGCCGGCCTCGGCTACGCTTTGGCCCACGCGGCTGACATAATTCTGCAGCATTTGATCCTGGACGGCGCCGCCGAACTCCTCCTCAAACTGCGGAGCGGCCTCCTGGCCCATCTGGATCTCCTGTTCCCTGGAGATCAGGACCATATTCTTGGAGCATCCGGCCATGGGCCCGGCCGACAGGGCCAGCAGCGTCATAAGCATCCATCGTTTCCAGCGAGTTCGCATGGTGATTTCCTTTCCAGTCTCGGCGGGGCCAGGCCCCGCACCGCAAGTCCCTCTTTCCGGCGTATTATAGCTTTCCTGCGGCGCGAGTCGAGTTGGTTCCGGTTGTGTTTTCACCCGTTCCATCTGTGCAGGAGCCCCCGCCAGGGCCCGAACCAGCGGCGATTGCGTTTCTTTCCTCCCGGGTCGCTCTGGTATACTGCCATTAGATGAAGAATCGAATCCGCCTCTGCCCCAGAGAGATTTTCTGATGAGAAAGAAGCTCCCCATCGTCTTGACGGCCTGGCTTGTAACGCTGCTGATCGCCGTCGCCTCGGCCCTTCGGCTCGCTCGGCTCGCTCGGGCCTCGCCCTGGGCTAAGGTCCGGGTCGCCTTCAGCGACCCGTGCGGCATCCGCCGGGTGGCGTGTGGCATCGGTCGTGGCGGGAGTATGCCCTGGCCTTGCAGTCAGGGCTTCCTGGTGGCGGACCCGGTGTGGGGATTAACCTTCGTCGCCGGTGCCA
>CAZOVB010000065.1:0-24947 GCA_964583095.1 uncultured Planctomycetaceae bacterium | reverse complement strand
CACTGGAGTTCGACCGCGCCGCTCGTGTCGTCATGAACTGGGCCGCAAAACGCCGGGATACGTTGGTGATTGTCACCGCAGACCATGAAACCGGCGGGCTGCGCATCGAAAATCCCGCCGGCCGAAGGGGAGAGGTCCCCAAGGTCAGTTGGGCTACCAAGAGTCATACCAACTCCTTTGTGCCCATCTATGCCTGGGGCCCGGGGAGCGAACAGGTACGCGACATTCTGGAGAATACCGACGTGTACCGGCTGATGCTGGGCGAGGAGATCAAGCCGAAAAAGCTCTCGGAGATTCCCGAGGATCAGATCCCGCAACTGCCCCCGCCGAAAGAAGTTCCCGCTGCTGCGGGCGTTTAGAGCTACTGACAGAATTCTTTTCGCGTTGAACTACCTTACAGGGAACCCTGCCATCGTCGGGCGGCTCCTGCCTGGAGGCAGGCAGGTCGACAATGCTACGGCATTGCCTGTATCGCCGTCCTTGACAGGCCACCCTTGGCTGACGCTCAACATCGAAAACTCTTCTATCACTCACTCTGTGGAGGATGATCGGCCAATCCCGGCCAGGCCTCAGCCGGTCATCTGGTAGCCCAGAAGGCGCCGGCGGATGTCTTCGATCAGCGTAGAGACGCGGTTTCGCAGGTCTCCGGCCTCGGCCCGTCGGGCCACGGCGAGCTGCTGGAGCATCGCGCGGTTGGAGAGCGTCTCGACATCGCTCTGGAGGCCCTGAAGAATGCGTTGCACCGCCCGAGGATGCAGGGCATCACAGGACTGGAGATCCTGGAGCATTTCCACCCGGTCGCTGAGTCGCTGAACACTGCGGCGGGCGGGAACCATGGTTCGCGAAGCAGCCGAATCGCGGCCAAGGTCGAGCTTGTCCATCACCGCCTGCTGGAGGGTTTCCTGGTGGGCAAGAAGCAGGTCTTTTTCACACGAACTGAGCAGCCCGTCCCGGCTGAGTTGATGGATGTCCCTGTGGCTCTGCTCGAGGGATTTGCAGAACTTCTTCTCCGAGCGTCGACTTCGCGGTGCGGCGGTCAGATCTCCCTCGACGATGCGATGGGCCAGGTCCCATGTGCGTTCGATATGCCCCCATGCGGGGGTCGCTTCAAGCGACCCGGACCGGCACGAGCCTTTGGGCTTGTTCGAGAATCTCACCCACTGGCGAATCCTCTGTCCGATTCGACTGGCGTTGTTGTCCGACATCTTTCTGCGCTCCTTGAGTTGCATCGTCCAGTTGGACGCGCAGCTCGTGCAGAAAGTTCCGAAAAACGCCGCAAAGCTCCCAAATGGACCCCGGGCGGAAAGGTCAGTCCACCAGGCCCTTGGGCAGATCCTCCGCCGAGAGCCGGGGGGAGCCTTTAAAGGGGTTGTAGAGCGGATCTCCCAGCAGCGACATCCGCCAGCTCGTGTGGGGGATGCAGCGCCAGTAGCACTCGGCCAGGGTCGCCTTTCCCGTCATCAGCAGGGGGAAGAACTCCTGGGGAAGGGGAAAGGCAGAGAGGTACGGCTCGTTGAAGGCCCCGAGGGTGGCCACCACGCCGTTCTGGATCATCTTGACGCACCAGGACTGGCTTTTGGGATCCCTCAGGTCGCCGGCTTCGCCGCTGGAAATATGCCACCCCACCGCACCTTTGTTCCACAGGAAAGCCGGCACGTAATTGCCAAGGGAATACCAGCCGACGTAAAGGGCGGCATCCGGGGCCGACGATTTGGCAAAGACTTCCTGCCGAGTGTCGAGACGGACGGGGATCGCTTTTGCCTGGGTGAGAAACTCGGCAAGACTCAGCAGATTCTTATCGTAGGTCCGGGCGCGGGGCATGCCTCCGGCATCGATGTAGAACTTGCCCCTGAGCCCGTCGGCTTCGGCCTGGATGGAAGACTTGATCATCCTGAGCACATCCGGCGCGCTGGGGCCATCCAGGCGGGCGGTCATAAGCATCTCATTGCCCTTGCCGGCGGCGTCTTTTTCCGTGTAGCTCCAGTGCATCGGGTTGGGCAGCCAGCGGGAAAGCTCGTGGTCTTTCCGCCAGAGCAGGGCGAGCTCGCTGTCGAGGCTGGCGTCCGCCTGGTCGGACGGATCGGCCGAGAGACGCTCTACTGCGAAGGCATTCAGGCCGGCCATGCCACGGGTCTCGGCCATCAGGGCAGCGATTCTTCGGACATTCCTTTCCGTAGCTTCCAACTGCTGCAGCTTGAGCAGTTCCTGGTCCAACTTGGCAAGCTCCTGGGCGGCCGAGGCGCGGAGTTCGTCTGAAAGCCCCTGGCCGTGCTCGACCAGCCCTTCCAGCCCCGCAAGGGCGGATAGAAGCTTCCCCATGCCGTCTGTGGCGGCTTCCCGCAAGGAGCCCGCGGGCAGGGCCCCGATACCCCCCCAGGCCGCTCGACAAAGGCCCGGCAGTTGCGTGCGCAGTTTCGCAGCAGATGGCAGGTCGCCCAAGATTGGGGTTGAATCGGCCAGAAGCTTCTTGAGCTTGGGCAGGTCACGAGCTTCTCCCCCGGCCAGGAGCTTGGAGAACTGCTCCAGCTTCCGGGCCTGTGCAGCCAGCCTGCGGTGGGACTCGTCCACCACCTGTCTCCAGATCTGTTGGGCCTGGCCCCGGGGGGCTTCGGGCCCCTCGACCTGGACCGGAACGCCGTAGATCAGGCAGAGGCAACGGATCCTCTCCCCCAGCTTGGGGTCCTTCAGGGCGGTGCGAACCGGATGGGCGATCTGGGCGTTATAGTCCGCCCGGGAGATCGACATGTCGGTAGTGGTCTTGACGAGCAGGAGGTTCTCGGCCGGGATCTTTCGGAGCTTCATGTAGGTTCGGGCCAGCGCGACCGATTCGGCGCTGTGGGCATTGGCTACCACCAGCACCTGGTTGGGCTGCAACTGGGCCTGGGCAAGGGGAGGCGCAAGGCCCGCTGTTGCAAGGGCTGCGAGAATGGCAAGAAGCGTTCTGTTTTTCATCATCATGTAAGACACTCGTCTTGGGGACAAGGTGAGGCGAAAGCTCTGGCTGTAGCCTAGCGATTTGCCGCGCCGAGCAAAAGCCCTTCCTGTGATTTGTCCGATCCTCTATGATAGATCGGCCCTGACAATCCGTTGGGCCTGGCTGTAAGGCCCGCCCGGGCGATGCAGACCTCCCACCTGCCGCTGGAAAAGAACTTTATGAAATCGATACCGCTTCTGCTGATCCTCGCCTTTGTGGTCGCCGGCTGTCCGATTACCGAAGACCAGGACACGCCGGTTCCGCAGGTTCAGCGCGTCGAACCGCGGACCAAGTCCGAGTACTGGATGTACGTTCCGAGCTACTACAACGCCCGCAGGCTCTGGCCCCTGGTGATCACGCTGCACGGAACTCCGCCCTGGGACACCTCCACGCGCCAGATCAAGCAGTGGAAGGCCCTGGCCGAGAGGGAGGGCTTCATCGTCGTCGCTCCCGAACTCGAGGCCGTGGAGGGGATTCTCCCGGTAGGCGACCCCCGCCGCGTCGACCAGCTCCAGGAAGATGAGCGGACGATCCTTTCGGTACTTCAGGATGTAGCCGGCGAGTATCGCGTTGACCGGCGCTGCGTGATGCTGACCGGGTTCTCCGGTGGCGGCTATCCGCTGTACTACGTGGGCATGCGGAACCCGCAGCGGTTCCAGCTTCTGGTCGCCCGGGCGTGCAACAGCGATATCGACATGCTGGAAACGGTCGGCGTCAACGACGAGAATCGCGATCAGAAGATCTTCATCTTCTGGGGCAAAGACGACCTGAAGAAGATCCGCGATGAATGCTGGCAGGCGTTCCGTTATTTCCGCCGGCGCGACGTGCCGGCCGAGATGGACGTCATCGACGGAGGCCATCAGGGCCACCCGCCCCTGGCCTACCGCTACTGGGAGCAGATGCTCCCGGAAGCCTATCGCTGAAGCCTATCGCCGTGGTCCCGGTCCGCTGCGTGTAACCTTCTTGCCGTGGGCATAGAAGAGGTTGTAGTATTTCTCCTCCAGTTCGAACCAGTCGTATCCGGCCTGGATGGGGGCTGAAGGGGCCAGGACGCCGCAGCGTTTCATCTCCCGGAAGTAGAAGTCTCCGGGCACGAATCCCTCCTGCCAGTAGGCCGGGGAAGTCACCGAAGCCGTCGCCTTCAGCGCCAGGGATTTCAGGGCCTGGTAGTCCGTATCCTGGGTAGAGGTGAAGATTTCGGCCAGGCCGGCATCGGGTTTGTCTTCGGGCTTGCCCGAGGACCAGGCTCGCCGTCGGCGACAGAGCCCCAGTCCGCCGGCCTCCTTGGCCAGGGGCGCTCGAAGCAGGAGGCTCCTGTCAATCTTCTCCAGGTCGATGTACCGATTCCGGTCCAAGGGCCAGCGGGTCCGCCCTGCCGGCAGGTGACACGAGCCGCACTTCCTGTGCACAACGGTATTTCTCAGGCGGTCTATTCGCGGGGGGCTCGGCTCGGGCTGGGCCAGGACGGCATAGGTCCCTGCAAAGGCAGCAGAAGAATCGACCCATGTCCGAAGCAGGGCGATCTCCTTGTCGCTCATCTGCACGTCGTGGTGCTCGGGGGTGACCTTCTTGAGCAGCTTGGCTGCAGCGGATCCGATGCTCCGAGGGGGCATGTTGCCATGTTCGGCCTGCTTGAAATACTTCCCGGCCATTCCGGTCTGGCCCTTGGCGATCAGCGAGTTGTATCCGAAGGTCCACCAGGGATTCCTGGCCCCGTCGAGTCGGATGCCCCCGGCGCGTTTCTCTGGCCCGTGACAGCCTGTGCAGTGCTTGTCCAGCACGGGTTGAACGTCCCGGGGGAAGTCGATGATCCCCGACTGGGGAATCCCGGCGACCTGGGCGATTTGGCTGGCCGGCCTTTGCAGGGCCTGGAGGTAGGGACGTTTCTGATCGTGCGGAGCCTGGATGCGGTTCTCATGGCAGCCCACGCAGGAGATGGTCTCTCCGGGCATGACACTCACGAAGCTCTGCATCCGCTTGACTGAGACGTCGTTTTCGTCCAGGGCTACGAAGAACAGCGGGCGATTGGCCGGGACCTCGAAATGGGCCGAACCGTCTTGCTCTACAGGGACCTTCCCCAGGACCCGGTGGATGATGATAGTGCTGCTTTGGCCGATCTTGTTCAGTCGGTACTGCGTGGGGCTCCACATCATGCTGATGGGGCGCGGAAGCTCCTCGAGGATCAGCAGCGATTCGATGTCTCCCTGTTCCACGCCTTCCATGTTCCGGCCTCGATACACGTCGGCCAGCACCATCCGGCCGTGGGTGGCCGAGTCGTCTACCTGCGAGGGGAACACGGCTTGTCTCTGGCGAGGTTGCAGGAGCCTGGGTTCGTGGACCCATACATTGGCGGTTCTCGTTCTCCCGCGCTGCTGGTAGTCGATGGTCCGGGTGGAACTTCGATAGATGGCCTGGAAGTTGCCCTGAATGTCCATCACATACAGGCCGTCCTGGCAGCAGACCAGAAAGGCCTCTTCGCTGATGGGCAACACGTCGCGCCAGGCCATCATCGATTTCCCGTCGTTTGTCACTCGGGTATGGCGGTTGACCTGGAACTCGGGGCCCTGGAGGTTCTGGCGGGCGGGGCCCGGTGAGCCGTCGGGGCCGATCTTGGGCTTGGCATTGGCCGGGCCGTAAGTCGGATCCAGCAGAAATACGTCGCCCTGGTGTTCGCTCTTTCCGTGGCCTGGGCCAACGATGCTCGCAATCTTCTGGCTTCCCGGAACCGGCTTGGCATCGATGAGCAGTTCGCCGAAGCTCAGGTTCCCGTAGAAGATCATCTGGGCCGTGCCGTCGGGATTGACCGTCCAGAGGTGGTGGAAGCCATTGGTATGGCGGTCGACATACTCCCAGCGGGTGTAGAGCACGCGGCCATCGGGGAGCATCCAGGGGTGGTTTTCATGCTCGACGCCGAAGCTGATCTGCTTGACGTTGGAGCCGTCGCGTTCGCAGCGATACATCACGCCGACCTGGGTATACCAGCAGGGCACCCATCGATAGCAGCGGGAAGAGACGAACATGATCCCGCCATCGGGCAGGTAGCAGGGCTCGTAGTCGTCGAAGTTGCCCCGCGTGATCTGTCGCAGGCCCGTGCCGTCGACGTTGATCTCGTAGAGGTGGTAGCGGTGCGTTCCTCCGGGGCGATAGCTGAAGAGAATCCTCTTGGCGTCGTAGTCCACGATGGGGTCTCGCACGCCTCCCTGGGGATCGTCGATCAGCACCTGCGTCGTGCCGGTTCGTACGTCCAGGATCAGCAGTTTGCCTCCCCCGGGGCCGTAGACGAATTGGGTCTCGTCGTGGCACTTGTAGCCGAAATTCGCATACCAGTGGCCATCCCGATCCGGGGCCCGCTCGGCCAGTACGATTTTGCCCACGTTCTTCATCGGGCCGTTGAGCATCCGGGCCGCGAGACCGGGCGTCTCGGCCTGTCGGGGCAGTTGGGCCCTGGCCGCGGCGGTGCAGGCCAGAAGGATAGCGAAGAGGCAGGTTTTCGAGAGCTGCATGGTGTTACTCTCCGTGGGGGGAATTCAGGTTGGAACCGACAAAACGCAATTTGTCCTTGGCCCGCTGGTAGTAGGGGCTCTTGGGCAAGACCTGCTGACGGATGTGCTCTTCCCGGTCGGCCGAGACCCGCTTGGCTACTCTTTCAGCGGCGGGATCCCGGTAGATCAGGCGGATTTCGATGCGGTCAAACTCGTCGATCCACGGCCTGGCCTGGCCGTGGTGGATGGCCCGTCGATGCCCATAGGGTTTGAGAATCGGCAGGTCGCTGCCCGGCTCGAATTCGGCCGCGAGGTATTCCAGAAGATTCAGCCAGTCCTGTTCGCCGTGCAGCGGAGAAAGCTCCAATACGCAGGTCGATCGGGAACGCGCCGACGCCCGGGCCAGGTATTCCGGAAGGGTCAGGCTGGTGGCCGAGACCAGGGCAGGGGATGGCCTGTCCAGGCGGAGCGTGGTGGGCCTGACGTTGGAGAGCAGGCCCTCGATGGAAACCCCCGCCGGGGCCGGCAGCGAGCCGGGGAATACCTCGGGCAGTTTGCCTTCGGCCGAGCCCTCGTGATTTCCGCCGGAAAAGTCATCCAACTGTACCGTTGCCGATGCCGGCAGCGTCAGGCCGATGCCTTCGCCGGCCTGGTTCTCCCCAGCGGGCAGGGCGAGGGAATACTCCCGCCAGCGACTGTCGAGGCGGAGGGAGTCTACGGTTTTGCCGGCCAGGGTAATCTTCAGATCCACCGGGTCTTCGCCCATGGCCCGGGCCATGAATGCAATGCGGCCGGGTCGGAAACCGGCCGGCATGGGCTGGAAAACGTGGGCGGGCTTCTGTCGGCTCTGGTTGGTCACCTGCATGCAGCCTTGGCCGCAGGTGTCCCATTTGGGGTTTTTCCCCAGCTCGACCGGGTCGTGATAGACCAGATCCACACGGGCCTGGGAGCCCGGGGCCACCTTCCAGGCAAGGGCGTCGCGGCCATCCTTGCCCAGGCCGTCAAACATTCGATCATCGTCGGTCTGGACCAGCCGTTCGAGAACCACCAGGTCGCCGGGTTCGAGATCGATCCAGTCTTCGCGGAGGCAGATAGCCGGCTGATCGGGCGAAAGGGGGGTATCCTGTCCGAGTTGCCGGACCAGGGCGTTGCCGTGCCCGGTGGCCAGCCACCCGTTCTGCGTGCCTCTAAACAGCCCGACGGTCCCGATGTCGGTTTTCTTCCATTGGCTATCGGAGCCGCGATAGATCCGCAGGGCGGCGGCGTCCAGGAAGCGGTTTTCGACCTTTTGGCCCAGGCTCGGGCCGGGTTGGGAAACGGTCAGCCACTGATAGTAGAAGTAGCGACCCGTCTGTTTGACAAAGTAGGCCTGCTGGAGCAGGGGCGGCTCGCAGTCGGGCAACAGCACCGGAGGCCGGGCCGAAGCGACCGTGCCCAAAGAGGCTGTCCAGACGGCCAGGAGGATCAGAAAACGACGGATTTGAGGAAGCAAGATTTGGCTCCTGAAGCAAATGGAAACTTACGCGCGGAGTCTGTCGGCGAATCCAGAATGTACGATAGAGGTTGTGGCAGGGGAAGTCAATCGTTTTGACCTGGAACGCAAGCCGGGAAAGGATTTGCTTTTTCCCGGCAAATTCTTTTGACAGCCGGCTCGCGGTGCGGGTAATATCAGCAACTGGACTGTCGAGGTATTTTGAGGGTGTGCCTCAACTCGAGCAGTGAATTTGGGGTAGCAACCGGATTCTTTCGCACCAGAAGCATCATCAGGTCCCCCCGTCTCGTAGATCGGTTCTGACCGTCGCGGACAGTAGGCTTGAATAGCTACGTTTGCGAATCCGCTTGATTGCTGAATTTGAAGGAGCCATGGTTATGGCTACAGGCAAAGTGAAGTGGTTTAACGACTCGAAGGGATATGGATTCATCGAGGCCGACAGCGGTGAAGATGTATTCGTCCATCACAGCGACATCAACGCCGACGGCTTCCGGAGCCTTTCCGAAGGCCAGGCGGTCGAGTTCGATATCACCCAGGGCACCAAAGGCCCCAAGGCTGCGAACGTTCGAACCGCTTGACGGATCCGATCGATTCGATAAGCAAAAAAACGCCGCTCCGCACTTGCGGGGCGGCGTTTTTTCGTTGAGGGCAGCTACCGGGCCTTGGGGGCAAGATCCCGCGCCGCCTGGGCCAGGGCCACCGCGGTCCGGCCATTCTCTTCCCGGACAGTACGCTGATGGTCGGGGTTCTTGAGGTAGGCGATCTGGTCGGCCAGCAGGTCGCGCACGCTGGCGGCGTAGATAGTCTGTTTTTCTGCAGAGGGGGACCACTGCATTCGGATTCTCTCCTCAAGCTGGTAGTCTTTGCCCCGGCCCCGGGTGGAGCCCTGTCCGTCGCGGAATGTCTGCACGACATCGACATCAGCCCCCTCGAGGATCTCCTGGAGCTTCCGGCGGGAACTCTGGTCCACCGCGGCGTCGAGACTGATTTCCAGCGGGATCCAGCCTTCCAGGTAGACATCTCCCCTTTCGCAGACGATCCGATGGCGTGTGCGGTCCATGGGCATGACCTGGTCGAAGCCGTGGTAATGGCTGGCAACGAAGCCGCTTTCGTGCAGGACGGTGCACATGACCCGGTCTTCCTGCCCGGTGGGGTTGCGTTGGATGGTCAGTGCGTCGGTGACCTTTCCTTCGCCGAAGAGATAGCGGTACAGATCGAAGAAATGCACGCCGTGTTCGATGAAAATGCCTCCCGAAAGCTCCGGATCCCAGAACCAGTGGTCCAGGCCGAGTTTCGCGTCGGAGGCGCAATTGGTCAGCCTTGCGCTGATGGGCTCGCCCAGCGCGCCGCTGTCCAGGAGCTGCTTGAGCTTGTTGGTGACCTGGTTGTACCGCATGACGAAGTTGACCGGGAGGATTCTCTGGGCCTCTCGGGCACGGGAGATCATCTCGTCGGCCTGGGCGGTGGACATCGCCAGGGGTTTCTCGCAGAGCACGTGCTTGCCCCCGGCCAGGGCGGCCAGAACCAGTTCGTAGTGGCTCGAGGGGGGAGTAGCCACGTGAACCAGGTCAACATCGCTGCGGTTCATGACCTCCTCGGGGTTGGTGATAGCCTCTGCCTGGAACTTGCCGGCCAGTCGCTGGGCGGCCGAGGCGACCGTGTCGGCGCAGACGGTGATCTCCACCTCGCTCAGATCGCTGAAAGCGTCGAGGCAGAACTCGCCAAAGCCCCCGCAGCCGATGAGTGCGATTCGCAGTTTGTCCTGATTCATCTGATGGTTCCCTTCTGTATTCGTTCCAGTAGCCGTTGGTCAAGGGGCGGCTTGACTTGCCGCCTCCGGGCATGCGATACTGCACGTTCGAGCCCCGAGGCTTGCCTTACGGGGTAGTATAGAAATTTACCCAGGTTCGTCGGCCGCCGAAATTGCCAAGGGCAACATTGCGCTGCCGGAAGACCCTTCTTATAATCGGTCAGGAAGATGCTCAAGTTTTTCCAAGCGCTGTTTATCAAGATGATCGGCGGGACGCGGAACGAGCGACTGGTTCGTGCCCGGATGCGTCGGATCTCCGAGCAGGTCAATCCCCTGGAAGATCGCATGCGATCGCTGAGCCAGGCAGAGATGCTCGAGATGTCCCACGATCTGAAAAGACGTCTGTCCGAGGGCGAAAACCGTGATTCGGTCAAGCCCGAGGCCTTTGCCCTGATACGCGAAGCCTCCCGCCGGGCCCGACAGCACAGGCAGTTCGACGTGCAACTGGTGGCAGGGCTGGTCCTGGATGAAGGTTCCATCGCCGAAGAGGCCACCGGTGAGGGCAAGACCATCGCCTGTTACCCGGCGATCTACCTGGCCGTGCTGGAGGGCAAGCACGTTCACGTGGTCACCACCAACGATTACCTCGTCCAGCGGGATGCGGAGTTCGCCCAACCGGTTTTCGAACTGCTGGGGGTCTCGGTGGGCTTCATCGTTTCGCAGATGCCCAACGACAAGCGCAAACAGGCCTATGCCTGCGACGTAAACTACGGGACCAACAGCGAGTTCGGCTTCGACTATCTCCGCGACAACATGAAGCTTTCTGCCTCGGAGCAGGTGCAGGGCTCCCTGGACTACGCGATCATCGATGAAGTCGACAACATCCTGATCGACGAGGCCCGCACGCCGCTGATTATCTCGGGCCCCGCCCGGGGCAACACCGACAAATTCCGCAAGGCCGACCAGGTCGCCCGCGAGATGATCAGTCGAAACCGCAACTACGACCGGCTGAATCGAACCGTGGAGAACCTCAAGCTCGAGGTCAAGAGCCTCGAAGGGGAGGTCAGCAAAGACCGCGACAACGATTCGCTCAAGAAGCGTTTCGAGGCCAAACAGAAAGAACTCGAAAGCAAAGAACGGGAGCTCGAAGCCACGCCCAGCCTGTACAAGGTGGAACTGGACAAGAAATCCGCCCACATGACCGACGAGGGCGTCGTCGTCGCGCAGGAGATTGCCGGGATCGGCAGCTTCTATGTAGGGGCCAATATGGAATGGCCCCACCTGATGGACCAGGCCCTCCGCGCCCACCTGGTGTTCGAGAAGGACAAGGACTACGTGGTCCAGGACGGCAAGGTGGTGATCGTCGACGAATTCACCGGCCGGCTCATGGAAGGCCGTGAGTGGTCCGACGGGCTCCACCAGGCGGTCTCCGCCAAGGAGCGGGTGCGGATCAAACAGCAGAACCAGACGCTGGCAACCATCACGCTTCAGAATTATTTCAAGCTTTACGGCAAGCTGGCGGGGATGACCGGCACGGCCATCACCGAAGCCAACGAGTTCATGAAGATCTACTCCCTGGACGTGGTGCAGGTCCCCACGCACAGGCCGATCAATCGCATGGACTACAACGATATGATTTACCTCGACGAGGCCAGCAAGTACACCGCCCTGGCCGAGGAGATCAACAACGTATCCAAGACCGGCCGCCCCGTGCTGGTGGGCACCACCAGCATCGAGAAATCCGAGCGTCTCAGCGAGTTGCTCACGAGGGAATTCGGGGTGGATCACCAGGTCCTCAACGCCCGCCCCGAAAACGCCGCCAACGAGGCGGACATCGTCGCAAAGGCCGGCCAGCAGAAACCCCTCCGCTCCAACAGCAAGAAAATGGTCGGCACGGTGACCATCGCGACCAACATGGCCGGCCGCGGAACCGACATCAAGCTCGGGCCCGGCGTGGTCTACCCCAACTGCCGCGTCCCGGATGACGAGAAACTCCGCCGGATGGGCCTCGAACCGGACGAGCTCTTCCCGGCCGGGGTCAACAAGTGCTGCATCCACTGCCCGCAGTATGACCCGGCCACCAACTGCGCCCATTGCTTCAAACCCAAGCTGGATGAAAGCTTTCCCACTCGCGGGCGCGAGCAGTGCCCCGCGGAAGTTCCCTGCGGTCTGCACATCGTGGCCACCGAACGCCATGAAGCCCGCCGGATCGACAATCAGCTCCGGGGCCGATCCGGCCGACAGGGCGATCCCGGTTCGAGCCGGTTCTTTCTTTCGGTGCGCGATGAGCTGATCACGCTGTTCGCCCCGGACTGGCTGCCGAAGATTCTGGCCTGGGCGGGCATGGGCGAGCAGGGCCTGGAGTCCAAGCGCCTGAGCAAGGGCATCGAGCGGGCACAGAAAAAGGTCGAGAACCGCAACTTCGAGCGGCGCAAGCACCTGCTGGACTACGACGAGGTCATGGACCACCAGCGAAAGACGTTCTATACCCAGAGGCAGGCGGTGCTGGAAGGCAGGCAGCTGGAGAATCTCGTTCGCGACATGGTCTTCGAGATCATCGAGGAATACGCAGAAGATTATCTCAGCAGCGACTACCCGGCCCGCTGCATCAGCGAGTGGGCCAAGCAGGCCTTGCAGGTATCCGTGGAGCCCGAGCGTATCCGGGCATCGGGGCTGGAAGATTTCGAGGATCTCCAGGCCGACCTTCGCCAGCGCGCCAAGGACGAGGCACGCTCCACGATTTCCATGACGCTCGGGGAGTACATGGATCCGGATATCCCCGCCGGCGAGTGGGATCTCAAGGGCCTCACCGGCTGGGCGATGAGCCGCTTCAACGTGCAGCTCAGCCAGAACCAACTGCGAAAGATAAATCCGCCAGAGGTCGAAGAGATGCTTATCGAACAGGCCGAGGAGAAGATCGACCAGATCGACCTGAGCTCGGCCGCCCGGTTCCTGGAAGAGGATTTCGCCACCGAGAGTCTGGCCGAATGGGCGCGCAGCCAGTTCAACATCGAGGTCCAGGCCCGGGATCTGACAGGCGGGGTCGAGTCGGCCATTCAGACGCTGGAGGACAAAGCCGACGCGATGTACCGCACCCGCGAGGTGGAATACCCCGTCGAATACGCCATCGACATGACGCTCGGCCGGTACGGGCCCGACAATGTCTACGCGTTGGATGCTCTTGCCCAGTGGGCCAACCGGAAATTCGAGGCCGGCTGGAGCGGAACGGACCTTCAGAATCGCAAGCCTGCCGAAATCCACCGGGAACTGCTGGAGATGTCGCGGGAATGGATCGAGGGCGATCGGCTGGAAAAGACCGTCGATCAGGCCCTGTCGGGCAACGATGGCGTGTCCGAGGCGGTTGAATTCGCCCGGCAGCGATTCGATACCGAGCTGACCTGCGAGGATTTCGACGGGATGGATCCTGCCCAGAAGCTCCGGCGGATAGGACGCAGCTACCTGCGTCGCGAGATGACGGAACTGGAACGATTCGTTCTGCTCCAGATCTATGACAGCTCGTGGAAGGACCATCTGCTGGCCATGGACCACCTGAGCGACTCGATCAGCCTTCGCGCCCACGCCGAGCAGGACCCGCGTGTGGCCTACAAGCGCGAGGGCTCGGCGATGTTCCAGGAGATGCTCACCGGCATCCGCAACAAGGTCACGGATATGATTTTCAAGGTTCGTCTCTCTGCCGAGCAGGAGATGACCAGCGTCTACCAGATTTCCAATGTGGTTCACGAGCAGCTTTCCGGGTACGATCATCTGGCACAGGACATGGCCGACCAGCAGGAAGCTGCCCAGCCTCGCAAGGTGGAAACGATCCGCCGCGACGAACCCAAAGTCGGCCGAAACGATCCGTGCCCGTGCGGATCGGGCAAAAAATACAAGAAGTGTTGCGGCAGCGTCGTTTGAAAATGTCGCCCTGGGCAAGACGGATTTTCGGCCGGGGCGAGAAGCCGCCGGCGACAAAGATTGGCAAAGGACAATAGAGGCAGAGAACCATGGCACGCGATCCGATTTCGGAAAGATTCGACAAACGCAGGAAAGACAAAGACCTCGATAATCTTCGTCGCAAAGGCATGACCAGCGACGAGATCGAGGCAGAAGAAGAACTCATCGAGAACACCGAGAAGGTCGAGAAGCTCTCGGCCAACGAGAAGCCCCAGCGCAACGACCCCTGCCCCTGCGGCTCGGGCAAGAAGTACAAGAAGTGCTGCGGCGCGAAGGGCTGAGAAGTCGTCCGAGACCAGAAATACGACCAGGCGATATGAAAAACAAACCATGCAAGTTGGCTCTTGCCGACGGGCGGGTCTTCTGTGGCGTCTCTTTCGGCGCTGAAGGCACGGCCGAGGGCGAGGTGGTATTCAACACCGGGATGACCGGTTACCAGGAAGTTTTGACCGATCCTTCTTACGCCGGCCAGATCGTGACGATGACCTACCCGCAGATCGGCAACTACGGGGTGAACCCCGAAGACATCGAGTCGCGTGATCGGCAGGTGCAGGTCCGCGGCTTTGTGATCAAAGAGCTTTCGCCCGTGGTGAGCAACTTCCGCTCTGAGCAGGATCTCTCGGAGTATCTCTGCCAGGCCGGCGTGGTCGGCATTGCCGACATCGACACCCGCGCACTGACCCGACGCCTTCGAAGCCAGGGCAGCCAGAACGGTCTGATCAGCACCGAGATTCAGGACGAGGCAGAACTGGTCGCCCGGGCGCGAAAGGTGCCCTCCATGGCCGGGGCCAACCTGGTGCCCCTGGTTCGTCCCGAGAAGGCCTATCCCTGGTCGCAGGGATACGATTCTGCCTTTGCCCAGGGGCATCGCAGCCACGGCGAGAAGGTCTTCAAGGTCGTTGCCCTGGACTGCGGGGCCAAGACCAACATCCTTCGGAACCTCGTGGAGTGCGGCTGCGACGTCCAGGTCATGCCGGCCGGTACGCCAGCCGAGGAAATCCTCGCAGCCAATCCCGACGGGGTGTTCATTTCCAACGGCCCCGGAGACCCCGAACCCGTAAAGGACACCATCGCTTCTCTGCAGAAGCTGGTCGGCAAGGTGCCGATGTTCGGAATCTGCCTTGGCCATCAGTTGCTGGGCTGCGCGCTGGGGGCCAAGACGTACAAGTTGAAGTTCGGCCACCGGGGATGCAACCAGCCGGTGCGCAACGAAGCGACCGGAAAGGTCGAGATTACCAGTCAGAACCATGGTTTTGCGGTCGAGGCCCAGGGGCTCATCGAGGCCGGGGCCCAGGTGACGCATGTGAACCTTAACGACAAGACGGTCGAAGGGTTCTCCCACCCGGACAAGGCACTGTTCAGCGTGCAGTATCATCCTGAGGCGTCGCCGGGACCGCACGACGCGACGTACCTTTTTGACTGCTTCCGGTCGATGATGGAGACCGGATCCGCCCCGAATGCCCAGCAGATGCACGAGGCGCAGCACCGTCTGGCCCGGGCGGGGCACCAGGAACAATAGTCTGATTTTCCTCCCCGCAGGCAGGGCTGCGGATTTGTTGTCGCGTGGGGACCTGAATCGGGCAACAGAACTCGCACGGGTCCTCCCGGCGGGGAAAGGACTGCGCGATGAACCTCGGACGTAACCTTGGAAACGATTCTTCGGGCATGCGGATTTGGCTGACGGCTTTGCTGGTTCTCTCCGTTTCGACCCTCCAGGCGGGCATTCCACGCCAAGATACCCGACAGGAGAAACTTACCGAGGTCGATCAGGCCCGGGAGCTTGTCAAGAAGCTGGCTGGCGATGCATTCCTGGGCAGAGGGACCTTTAACGAAGGAACCGCCAAGGCACGCGATTACCTGGTCGGGCGTTTTGAGAAGATGGGGCTCACAGGGGCGTTTGAGGGCAAGTACACACAGGATTTTCCCACGCGGAAGTCCCTGCGGGTGATTCGCCGGAAACTCATCCTGACAAACGCGGCCGGCAAGCAGGTCCGAAGCTTCGCCGGCGACAACGACTTCCGCGTCCTCGGGTGCAGCCAGGGCGGAAAGGTCTCCGGGCAAGTGGTGTTCGTCGGCTATGCGATGGCCCATGAGGACGAGGGCTTTGACAGTTTCGCCGGCGCGGGGGCCGACGCACTCGAAGGCAAGATCGCCCTGGCTCTTCGGTACGAACCCCATGACAAAGACGGCGTGAGCCTCTGGACGGGCAAAAAGGGGCGCTGGACTTCGGCTGCGGGAATTGCGGCCAAGGTGGCCTGGGCCCGCAAGCACGGAGCGGCCGGGCTGATCATCGCCAATCCGCCGGCCCATCGCGACGCTCGGCTGCTCGGGCCCCAGACGGGGCTGGGCAATTACGACGCCCAGATGCCCGTGCTGATGGCGCGGAGCTCCCTGCTGAAGGTCCTGGTCGATCGGGCCAAGGGGGCCGACCTGGCCGAGCTGAAGAAGTCGGCCGATGCCGGGAAGAACTCGATTGTGCCGCTGGAAGCAGTGGGGGTGACCATCGATCTGGCGCTGGACCGGGAGCTGAGCAAGTCCTGGAACGTCGCGGCCCGTTTGGAAGGGGGCGGCACGCTGGCAGGGGAGGTCGTCCTGGTAGGTGCTCACTACGACCACCTGGGCACGAGAGGACGCAGCGATAAGCCGATGGTCTTCAATGGCGCGGACGACAACGCCTCCGGAACCGCCGCGGTAATGCTCCTGGCGCGAAGGATGAAGGAGCACTATACTTCTGCCGATGCTCCGGAGGATCGGCGGACATTTGTGTTCGTTCTCTTCGGCGCCGAGGAAATCGGCCTGGTCGGCTCGCGATACCTGGCCGACCACCTGGGAAGCATCGGCACCGATGCGCCGCATGTCCAGGCGATGCTGAACTTCGACATGGTCGGAAGGCTCGATCGCAATAAGCTGACCTTCATCCGGGGTGGCAAGGGATGGGACAAGATCCTCCAGGCCGCCCGGAAGAATTCCTCCCTGGATGTCACCTCGGTCGGTGCCTACTACGGGGGCAGCGACCATACCAGCTTCCTGGGCAAGAAGATCCCCGCGGCCATGTTCTTTACCGGCATGCACAAGGACTATCACAGGCCTTCGGACACCTGGGACAAGGTCAACTATGAAGGGCTGCTGGAGGTCCTGGATCTGGCCGACGATATCGCTCTGAAGGTTGCGATCCTGCCCGAGCGTCTCCAGACGCAAGGGAGTCGAGTCTCTTCCGATGCCAAAAGGGCCTACCTTGGGATCATCTGCGACCCGGAGTACGAAGGTGGCTGCAGGGTCCTGCGGGTCATGGATGCATCGCCGGCCTCAAGGGCGGGACTCGAGCCGGGAGACATCATTACCAGGTGGGACGGCCGAAAGGTAGATTCCAGGCCCGAACTGATTGCCCTGGTCCACGCACAGGAGCCGGGCAAAGAGGTAAAACTGGAAGTTTTGCGCGACGACAAGACACAGACGCTGATGATCAAGCTCGGCAGCCGGTAGAGCCAGGGCTTTCAGGTATCGGTCTTTGACCCGGTCGTCTCGCAGCTGGGGCAGTTGCCTTCCTCGTCCTTGCCGGAGAGACACTCGACCTTGTTTCCCTGCTCGTCCAGGCAGGCCCCCGTTCCGCAATGACAATCATCGTGTCCGGACGCCTGTTGCGACAGGCGGCGCGACACGATCAGGATCGCAAAGGCGATCACGCCGAAAACCACCAGGTATTCCCACCACATGTGTTGACTCCCGGTCGGGCTAGAACAAAAGGCTGCCGACCTGATAGGTAATTGTAGTCAAGACGAACGCAAGGGCCGTAAGACCGAACCATTGCAACGCGGCCCATTTCCACGAGCCGCTTTCCCGCCAGGTTGCCGCAGCCGTGCCCACGCAAGGGGCGCTGACCAGGCAAAAGAGCATGATGCAAAACCCCACCAGCGGGCTGTAATGCGTCCGGAGATCCTCTCGGAGCGTATCTGCCTCTTCGGAATCCTCCCCGGCCGCGAAGACGATTCCCATCTGCGATACGAAAACTTCCTTGGCCGCCACCGCTCCCACCAGGGCAGTCCCCACACGCCAGTCGAAACCCATCCAGGCCAGGATCGGTTCCATGCCTTTACCGATCCTGCCCAGGTAAGACCGTTGGAGCTTCTCCGAGGCCGCCTGGGCATGGATGCTCTGACGCTTCGCCTCGAGGGGCAGGGAGAAATCCCGCAGGTAGACGACGGCCGCCTGGAACGCTTCGGGATCCTCACTTCGAAGCCTCTCCAACTCGCCGGGTGGTGGCGAGTCTTCCTGGCCGTCTTGTTCAGCCGCAGCGCCAAGCGATGCCAGAGGCAGCTGCTCTTCCTGGCCCAACGGCTCGATCCGGTCGGCCAGGCGGAACATCTCTGCAACGCCCCGGCCACCCGGTTCACGGGAGATTCGCTCCAGTTCCTCCCGGTATTCCCGGCCGACCTGGTCAAAGCCGGTCTCGTCCGGCCAGTACTGCTGGAGCTTCTGCTGCCTGTCCAGCCGCGCCCGGGCGCCCCGGGCAATCAACTCGGTCCTGTCGGCCATGTCCATCCGCTCCGAGAGCGTATCGAGCTTTTCCATCGCCTGGGCTTGGGCCTGAAGGATGTTCGCCTCTGCCTGAACATCAGGCCGGTTCTGGCGGGGGAAGGCGGTCAAGGCCCAGAGGATGATCGAAACGCCGAGGATCAGCGTTCCGGCCTTTTTGACGTACATCCACGCCCGTTCCCACATGTGGACCACCAGGCTGGAGAAGGTGGGCATCCGGTAGGGGGGCAACTCCATGACGAACGGCGTGGTCTCGCCCCGCAGCAAGGTACTCCGGAGCAACTTTGCACAGACGACTGCAACGGCGATGCCGATGAAGTAGATCAGCCAGAGCATCGGTCCACGCCACTGAACCGGGAAGAAGGCCGGGATGAACAGGGCGTAGATGGGGATCCGCGCTCCGCAACTCATCAGCGGAACGATGAGCATCGTCGTAAGGCGATCGCGCCGGTTCTCCAGCGTTCGGGTGGCCAGGATGGCCGGCACCGAACAGCCAAAGCCGATCATCATCGGTATGAAGCTCTTGCCGTGGAGCCCGATGCGGTGCATCAGGCTGTCCATGATAAACGCCGCTCGGGCCATGTACCCCGTGCCCTCCAGCAGGGCGATGGCAAAGAACAGCAGAAGAATGTTGGGCAGAAACGCCACGACTCCGCCCACACCCCCGATGATTCCATCGACCAGCAGCGATTTGAGCAGATTGTCGCTCCCGCGGGGCCAGAGCTGAGCGGTATGAAGGGCAAGCCATTCAAAGCCGCTCTCGAGCCAGCCCATCGGGGGCTCACCGAGGGTAAAGGTCAACTGGAAGGTCAGGTACATCAGCACGGCGAAAATCGGAAGCCCCAGGATCGGGTGGGTCAGAATCACGTCCACCCGGTCGCTCAGATCATGTCGGGCATGTTCACTGCGGCGAACCGCCTCGGCGCATGCGCCCGAGATGAAACCGTACCTTCGCTCGGCCAGGAGAATCTCCGCCCGGTCACCAAGATGCTGCTCCAGCCGGGCGCGGGATTTCTCGGCCCGGTCGAGGAACTCCTCGGCCTTTTCGGGACAGAATTTGCGGAGCCTGCGAGCGGTCTCCGGATCGGCCTCGAGCAGCTTGATGCAGTACCATCGCAGGTGTTCGGCCGGGACGTGGTCCTTCATCGCCTTGGCCAGCAGCGACAGATGATGTTCGATGTCCTCGCCGTAGCTGCAGCGCTTCTGCTGGGCCAGGGCTTGGTCCGAAAATCGGGCCGTGGCCAGAGCCTGCTCCATCAGGTCCTCCAGCCCCTGAGCCTTGTGGCCGACGGTCAGAACGATCGGAACGCCCAGGAGGGTCGAGAGCTTCTCGGCGTCGATCCGGCAGCCCCGGGCTTCGGCGACGTCGGACATGTTCAACGCCAGCACCAGCGGTACGCCCAATTCCAGCAGTTGCACGGCCAGGTAAAGGTTACGCTCGAGATTCGACGCATCGACGATGTCCACCACAACGCCGGGCTCCTGGTCCAGCAGGAAGTTCCGGGTGACGACCTCCTCCTCGCTGCGGGCGGTGAGGCTGTAGGTCCCGGGCAGATCGGTGACCAGAAGCTGCTCGTGGCTGTGCCTCGCGATGCCCTGGATCTCCTCGACGGTTACCCCGGCGTAATTCCCGACGCGCTGGCGAGAGCCGGTGAGAGAGTTGAAGACGGTCGTCTTGCCACTGTTGGGATTGCCCGCCAGGGCCACCGACAGCGAAGACCCATCGGCCAGCAGTTCCTCCAGGCTGGAGGGGGTTTTCAGATCCGCAGACTGCGACGGTTTTGGAGTTTCTTCCGGCATGGCTGGGGCGACTCCAGGGTCCGGTTATGCAAAGGGGTAGAAAGTTCACTTGGGTGAACAGGATAGCATTTCCGGGTCCATTGTTGGCAGAAAATCCCAATCATGTGCGAAATTTCCGCAAGGCGCTCGGTTTCAAGGAAAACGCAACTGCTGGAATAGGGCGAGGATAGGGGGTCAGTAGAATGTATCCAGCAGACCGGACAGGAAATCCCCTTCTTCGATTATCGACCCGATCACTTGAATCGTAAGCTTCATTACGAAAACGAAGCAGTTCTTTTCGGCTTGTTGCCAAAGACTGCCGGCTTGGGTGCCCGGAGAATCAAGTGGGGTCTGCCCATGGATATGAATATCAATTTGATGTCCGCGTTTTCCACCCAGAAGATGAACAGTCTCGCACTCCAGGGCCTCAGGAAGCGATTCCCCAACGCTTTTGACGTCAAGGCCAGCCAAGAGGCCCAGGGTCAACAGCCTTCCAATGCCTGGGGGGCCAGATATACCACGCCCCTGCGGGAGTCAGCCCAGCAGGCTGCTGCCACGGCGCGGGTCGACGAGACCTTCGCCGAGATCCAGCAGACGCTGGGGGATATGCGACAGATTGCACAGCAGATCCAGGCCGGTGACTACGACGGAGAGTTCTCCGAGCTGCCCCAGGACCAAGGCTACCAGGAGGCCCTGAATTCGCTGATCGAATCGGCCCCGCCACCACCGGAGAAGGGCGAGGAAGCCGACCAGGTCGAAAGGCCCCACATCGGAATGCTCGCCCGCGAGTTCTCCACCATGGCCGACAAGGTCAGCCGACTCCTGGATGAAACCCTGGCCGAGGACCGCCAGATGCTTCGCGACAAGGTCTTCTCGGGATCCGAACCGACGTTCGAGTCGTTGGAGAACATCATGCTCTCCAACTCCATCGATGGAACCCTGCAGGATCTCTCCTCAGCCATGACCACCACCCTGGAGGTCCGCAACAACCTGGACGCCGCCCGCAGCCTGGCGCAGACTCAGATGACCTCGGCCGTCGAGGAGATCAACCAGGCTTACCGGATGGACGGAGGCCAGGCACCCGAGGAAGCATCCGAAGCGGCCGAGATGGTCCAGAAAGTCCGACAGATGCTTACCGACAGACCGACCCAGGCCATGGCAGCCCAGTCCGACCAACGCTATATGTTGCCCTCCGATATGCTTGCGGGCCTGATCTACTGATCATCCCACCGAGTTTCCATTGCCCATCGCGGCCCGTTGCGCCTCCAAGCGCGGCGGGCCGCGTGTCTATTCCTGCTCCGTGCCCACCGGCCAGTACCGCCCGGCCGAGGAAACCAGTCGCATCGGCGTACCATACACCCGCGAGAGATTCTCCCCGGTGAGCACTTCCTGCCTCGGCCCGCACTGGGCGATGCGCCCTCGGGCCATCACCACCACATTCTCCATCCCCGGCAGAATCTCCTCCACGTGATGAGTCACGTACACCAGGGAGCATTTGCGGTTGTGGGCGATAAAGTCCTCCAGGCTCGCAAGAAAGGCCTCGCGGGCCCCGGGGTCCAGCCCGGCGCAGGGTTCATCCAGGATGATCATCAAAGGGCGGGCCATCCTCGCACGGGCGATGAGCACCTTCTGCGTCTCGCCCTGGCTGAGCGTGCCAAAGGCCTGATCCGCCAGGTCCGCCGCTCCCAGTTGCCCAAGGCAATCCCGCGCTTCCTGCCAGTCCTCCTCAGGGATCTGCCTGCCCTGAACCTGCCATAGGCCGATCTGGGCGAACTTGCCGGAGACGACCGTACGCAGCACCGGTTCCCTTCGCGGAATCCGCCCAGCCAGGTCGGATGTCACCCAACCGATGCTCCGCCGCAGCTGCCGAAGGTCCAGCAGTTCCTTACCCAGCCGGAGGATGGACCCGCCCGCATTGGGCCAGATGTACCCGCAGGCCAGACGCAGCAGGGTGGTCTTGCCCGCACCGTTGGGGCCAAGCAGACCCCAGTGGTCCCCGGGGCCGACGCTCCAGGAAACCCCATCCAGGATCGCTTTGCCCCCCAGATGGTACGATACCCCCCGAAGCTCGAAGATCGCTTCGGGCCGGGGCTGCTCCCGACTATCTGGCTCGCTCAAGGCCGTGCTCCTTCCTATACTATCCAAAGAGCTTACCGTCGGCTACCCGCGGGGCCAAGAGCGTCTCCCCCCGCCCCGGCCAAGAAAACAGGACTTCCCATTGGGTATCATCCGGAATCTCTACCGCTCCAGCCTGGCATTGCTGACCGACCTGTACCAACTCACCATGGCACAGGCCTACTGGTCCAGCGGCAAGGCCTATCAGCAGGCCGCCTTCCACCTGGTCTTCCGAAAGATCCCCTTTGACGGCGGCTTTGCCGTAACTTGCGGCCAGGCCAACCTGATCGAATACCTGGCCGACTTCCACTTCGACACCAGCGACATCGAGTACCTCTCCACCCTGACCGGCAGCGACGATCAGCCGCTTTTCCAGCAGGAATTCCTCGAATCCCTGGGACAACTCAAGCTCCAAGTCGATGTCCACGCCATGCCCGAAGGCACCCTCGCCTTTGCCCACGAACCGATTGTCCGCGTCACCGGGCCCCTGATGCAGTGCCAATTGCTCGAAACCCCGCTGCTGAATCTGATCAACTTCCCGACCCTCGTGGCCACAAAGGCCGCCCGCATCCGCCTGGCCGCCGGAGACGAGCCGGTGCTCGAGTTCGGCCTGCGACGCGCTCAGGGAATCGACGGCGGCGTCACCGCAAGCCGATCCGCATGTGTGGGGGGCTGCCAGGCCACCAGTAACGTCCTGGCCGGCAAGCTTTACGGCCTGGACGTCAAGGGTACACACGCACACAGTTGGGTGATGAGCTTCGACAGCGAGATCGAATCCTTCGACGCCTGGGCCCGGGCCATGCCGCACAATTCCATCTTCCTCGTCGACACCTACGACTCCCTCCGGGGCGTGCGAAACACCGTCAAAATCGGACAGGCCATGCGCGAAAGAGGCCACCACCTCTCCGGCGTCCGCCTCGACAGTGGCGACCTGGCCTGGCTGAGCAAGCAGGCCCGAGAGATCCTCGATGCCGCCGGATTCGAGTCCACACGTATCGTCGCCTCGGGCGACCTGGACGAAAAGCTCATCCAGTCACTGCACAACCAGGGGGCAAAAATCGACATCTGGGGCGTGGGGACCAAGCTGGCCACCGCATACGACGAACCCGCACTGGGCGGAGTGTACAAACTCGCTGCCATCCGAGAAAACGCCGACCAGCCGTGGGATCGACGCGTCAAACTCTCCGAGCAGAAGGGCAAGATCACCGACCCCGGAATCCTCCAGGTCCGAAGATTCACGCGCGACGGCAAGTACCAGGCCGACGCCATCTACGATATCGACATGGGCCTCCAAGCCGAAAACGACCGGATGACCATCGTGGACCCCCAGGACGATACCCGCACCAAGCACCTTGACCCAAAGGCCCAGCAAACCGATCTGCTCGAACCGCTTTACAACCACGGCAAGGTCGTAACCGAAATTCCAACCACCGACCAGTCCAGACGCTGGGTCCTCCGGCAGCTCCAGCAGCTCGACCCCGCCATCAAACGCTTCGAAAACCCACACCAGTACCCGGCCGGCCTGGCAGAAAACCTCAACCGCCTCAAAAACGACCTGATCCGACAGGCCCGCAGCAAGTCCAACCAGGAAAGGATATAGCCATGCCACAGTGCCTGATCGTGGTGGACGTGCAGAACGATTTCGTCACCGGTGGCCGACTCGAAGTCCCCCACGGCGAGCAGGTTGTCCCGATCATACGCAAAATCATCCCGTACTTCGACCGCGTCGTGGCCTCGCGGGACTGGCACCCGGAAAACCACGTCAGCTTCGCCGCAAACCACCCGGGCGCAAAACCAGGCCAGACCATACAGGCCCACGGCCTTAAGCAGACCCTCTGGCCCGTCCACTGCGTAGCCAACACCCCCGGGGCCGCGTTTGTCAACGAATTGCCCACCGAATCCTTCGATATCGTCATCGATAAGGGCCAGGACCCACATGTCGACTCCTACAGCGCCTTTTTCGACAATGGCCGACGCAACGAAACACCCCTTCGCGACTACCTCCAGCAGCGAGACATCCAAGAAGTCCACGTCTGCGGATTGGCCACCAATGTATGCGTCCACGCTACCGTCCTGGATGCCTGCGACCTGGGGTTCACCACCTGGGTCGTCGACGACGCCTGCCGGGGCGTCGAACTTCAGCCCGGCGACATCCAGCAGGCCTGGGAGCAGATGACCCAGGCCGGCGCACGACGCGTGCAATCCCCGCAGATCCTCCAGTAACCAACCCCCGTATCTCCCCGCCAACTTTTAGCCATTCGCGAAAAACCTCGATCCGCCAAACCCGAAAAATCCTTGGCTGACGGAAAAACGCCACCCCCAGCTACCGGCTCCGAACAATCCAACCCCATCAACTCATGGATCATAATTCCTTGAACTCTTGTCCATATAATACCTTACAATTCTTATGTCTCTCCCTTCCGCTCTCGCTTTCTATCCGCAATTAACCCGCAATATACTTTGAAATCCCGCAAGGAGAGCGCAATACGCTTCAAGAACCCACCCCCGCAGACGCCCCAACCTTCAACCGACTTCAAAAACTTCAAACAGGCCATTTGGCCCCGATTTTTGGACCATTTGCGCAGGCAGTCGCGTGGGAAACGCTCGAAGGGCGAGACACCAGATGAAAGAGGAAGGGATGAAAGATGAAAGCCCGGCCTCTCGGCCAGGTAAAAGGTCAGTAGGTAAGAGGTGAAAGTGCCGTTGACGCCGGGCACCCGGCGGTAGGCTGGGAGCCTGCGAAGCGGCTCCCACGCGGAGGCCACGCTCCCGCCAGAAGTTGGAGTAGATTTGTAGGGCCGACGCCAGCGATTCCGGGTGCCACGGACCTGCGAAGCAAGTCCGTGCCTCGCGTCCGATCGCCTCCCC
>CAZOVB010000064.1:0-25677 GCA_964583095.1 uncultured Planctomycetaceae bacterium | reverse complement strand
CGCCATCAGCATCACCCACTCGTAACATCCAAAGCCTTACAACGCAACCGGCTCCGGTTGCGAATCGGTTCGGCCAGGCCGCTGCAGGAGCGACGAAACTCCCTGGGGCTCATGCCGGTAGCCCGTTTGAACATCCGCGAGAAATGGGGCAGGACGTCGTAGCCGACGGATTGGCCCACCTGGGAGATGTTCAGTGTCGGCCCGTGCAGCAGTCTCTTGGCCTTGTTGACCCGAAGCTGACGGAGGTACTGCATCGGACTGGTGGCGTTTCGTCTGCGGAAGACGCGAATCAGGTGGTGAGGACACACCCCGACGTGCCGGCTGATCTGGGTCAGGTTCATCGGGCGAGAGAGATTGCGGTTCATGAAGGCCTTGGCTGCTTCGTCGATGAGTCTGCCAGGCCCTGGAGGCTGGGCGGCGTCGAGGCCTGGCTGTTCCATGGCGGCCAGGATCTGCATGAGCAGGGCGGTGGCCTCGTGGAGCCCCGCGTTGCCGCGGGTCTGGAGTATGGCGACGAGTTGCGTCAGATACGGCTGGGCCGAGGTGCATTCGTGCACGCAGGGGCGGCGGTTCAATCGGTGCATTTTCAGCAAGGCTGGGACCATCTGGCCTGAGAATTCGACCCAGCGGTATCGCCATGGCCGGCGGGCTGATTCAACGGCCTGGTAGCCATGGTCGCGGTCGGGGGGCATGATCCAGAGGGTGCCCGGTCGGGCCTGGATCTGGTGTCCCTGCACGTCGCCGCATCCGAGCCCGGCCAGGGTGTACATCATCTGCCAGCATCGCCACCGGTCCCGGCGAAACCGCTGGGGCCTGGGGTGCATCACGCAGATGCCTGTGGCTTCGACGGTGATGCATTCGCGGTCGGCCGGCAGGGGGGTAGTGTAGAAGCTCCGGGGTTGGTCGATGTCCATAACGGGTAACAGTTATCACTTCCGGGCAAGAGTCTTGGGCATACAAGACGTTTTCCAGCCATTATAATGACGCGTCAGACCTTTGTGTATCAATTGAAGGTAAATACCGGATTCCCCTCTTTCGAAAGGACCCCCATGCAGCCAGCCATGCATTCATGGAGTTTTCGCAACCGCTTCAAACAGGATGATTCCTTCGACGTCTACAAAATGCTCGACGAGACGGCCCGGATGGGCTTTTCCTCCATCGAGGTCATGAGCGGCAAGGCCGGAGAGCCCGGCGGAGATTTCGGAACCTCCGATCCGGCTGAGCTCAAGAAGATCAAGCAGTACGCCGACAAGGCCGGGGTGACGATTCACTGCCTCTCGACCTTCAACGATTTCGCCTACGTCATCGACGAGCAGTGGCGACAGGAAAACGTCCGCTACATCCAGGATTGGCTGCGGATCGCCTCGGACATGCAGGTGCCCAATATCCGTATGCTCACCGGGTATTACCGCGAGGGCGAGAATCCCGGTCTCCAGGAGGACCTGACGCTTGCGGGCATCGTACGCTGCGCCCCGGTGGCTGAAGAAGTCGGCGTGAACATGTCCGTGGAGAACCACAACAGCATTTACTTCCAGGCCGACGACATGATCGAACTGATGGACCTGGTCGGCAGCGATCGGCTGACCGCCTGCCCCGACCCGAGCAACTGGGGCGGCAAGGCGTTCTTCGAAGGCGATGCCGAGGCCCGTCAGACAGCCCTGGACAATCTGGCCAAGGTCGCACACAAGGCCACCAACTCGCACATGAAGATCAAGGGCATCGATGACCAGGGCCGGATCATCGGCTTTGGCGACGCGCTGGACCGCTTCATCGAACTCTACCGGGATGCCGGCTACGACGGTCCGATTCATTTCGAAGCCGTCGGCAAGCCGGAAGACGACCTGCTGGCACCGCTGGAAGAGGCCCGGGACATCCTGGCCGAGTCCATCGCACGCGTGTGTCCGAAATAGCGCTGAGCAAAAGGAGCAAATGCAGTGATACAAGATAAACAGATTCGCGGGGGACTGATCGGCTGCGGAGATATCAGCCGGGCCCATGTTACGGGCATGACCGAAGCCGGAGCCCAACTGGTCGCCCTGTGCGACCTGGACAAGAGCAATTGCGAGGCGGTGGCAAAGCGCTACGACCTCGACGGCGTGGAGATGTACACCGATTACAAGCAACTGCTCGCGCGGGACGACCTGGACTTCGTGACCGTGGCTACACCGGTGGCGCATCATGTTCCCATCACCCTCGAAGCCCTCGGTGCGGGCTTGCACGTGGCGTGTGAAAAGCCCTCGGCCCTTTCGGTAGAGGAGAATCGGCAGGTGGTCGACGCCGCCGAACAGACGGGAAAGAAGGTGATATTCTTCTCGGCTCGGATGCGTCATGGCTATCCCAAGCTGGCCCACCGGTACATTCAGGACGGAGACCTGGGCGAAATCTACCGCGTGGACGTCCAGTACTATCGCCGGCGAGGCAGGCCCGGGCTCGACTGCGTCACCCATGCCAAGTGGTTCCTCGATGCCGGCCTGGCCGGCGGGGGCGTCATCATGGACATGGGCCAGTATTTCATGGACATGGTGCTGGACCTGGTGGGGTGGCCGACGATTGATTCGGCCCTGGCCTTTACCTTTACAGGCCACGATCATGACCTTCCCGCTCAGACGCGTTTCGACGTGGAAGAGCACTGCACGTTCCTGGCCCGTTGCGGCGGAGGCAAGATCGGCCTGACCTTCGACATGGCCTGGGTGGCCCATCACGAGCCGATCAACCGGATCATGATCCTGGGCACCAAGGGCGGGATCCGCATCGACAAGAACAACAAGGAGAATCCCTTCACGTTCTTCACCAACAAAGGCGGGCCCTGGAACTGGACCGACACGACCACCGGTTGGCAGGACAAGAGCCCCCGCGGATTGTATCCCGAGTTTTTCCAGGCGGTGGCCGGGGAGGACCCCGGCGTGGGAACCACCCCCTCCCAGGCGCTGCAGATTACCGAGCTGACGCAGATGGTCCTGCGATCGGCCAGGGAAGGCCGGGAGATCCGCCGCGAGGAATTGTAGAGCAGGGAAAAGGAGCTTCGCCCGTTCCAACCCTCATCCCGGGCCTTGCACAGGCCCAAGGGCGAAAGAAAAGCGGTCGCGTCCGAATCCGGGCGCGACCGCTTGTGATTACAGGGAGTAGGCCGATCGTCAGGGGTCGACGATATCCAGCTCCGACGGTTCGTTCTTGTCGGTCAATCTTCCCGCGGGCGTTCCGCTTACCGTCCACTGGGAACCGGGGATACCGACCCAGCCTCTTCCGGTTCCGCGGAAGACGTCCACGTACCGCTCGGTATCGGTCAGGCCCAGCGGGCCGCCCATGTAGCTGTCACGACGGTAGAGCTTCAGGACGATGCCGGGCGTCAGCGAGCAGTCGGTCTCATCGCCGGAAGTGATTTTCCGGCCCCGGCAGCCTCGCTTGACCAGCCACGTTCCCTCCTCTGCCTGGATGGTCATGCATTTGTCGACCGAGTAGCTGATGGTCGCTTCGCTGCCGCCGACGGTCAGGGAGGCTACGGGAGTGGAGACCTCTACATTCTGAGCGGTCTTCTTCTTGGCAACCTCGGCTCGGATGGTCCCGTATTTCACACCGATCTGGGTGGTGCCTTCCTGCTTGTCGGGTCCCTGGGCGAGGCGGCGGAGGCCGACCATCGTCCCACGGCGGATCTCCACTCTCGAGCCGTCGGAGAATTCCAGGACGACCTTGGCTCTGAAGCCCGTGCGGATCAGGGCGGAGGCGGGAAGCTCAAGATTTGCTTCGAGCTTCTTCCATTCCGGCTTGCCTTCCGGCCGGGTCGTGGCGTACTCGGCCGGTCCGGAGGTCGAGACCACCTTGGCAAAAGGTGTGTCGGAGACTTTGGGTTTCTCGGCCGGGGCCGGGGCTTCGTCGGCTTCCTGGGCCGGGGCCGACGAGACCGACAGGGCCAATACCAGCAGCAGTGCGGTGATGGAATATTTCATGTCATTCACCTCGCGGATTGAGGACGTCGGGCATCTGTCCGTCCTGCATGTAGGCGTCGGCACGGTCGAGGACGGCGACCATTTCCATGCCGGTGATCGGCGAGAGGAGTCCTCCCGGGCCGATCATTCCATTGTATTGCAGCTCCCGCAGGCAGTACCGCTGAGAGGGGCCTGTGAGCAGCAGGGTCAGCCCGCCGGGGACATCGGTGACCTGGTAGACCATGTAGGCCAGTTGGCCGCGGGTGACGGGCCTGGTCGCATCGACATTCCAGGACGGATCGACGATCTCCAGGTCGCGGAGTTTCATGACCCTCTCCTGGAAGGTTCCGCCCTGGTCCTCGCCCTCAGCCAGCAGGAGTACCGCGTGCATGGCGTCGTTCTGGTTGACGATCTTCTGGTTGGAGATCCGGTGCAATGCCGCCGCGGATGAGCCCTTTTCGGGAAGGGTGGCGGAAGGATTTTCGATTTTTCCCTGCGAGCAGCCGACCACCCCGGCCGCTGCTAGCAGAAGTATGGCTTTGTGCAAGCGATTCATTTTGGTGTCCTCAGAAGCTGTAGGTCAGGGCTGCGTAGAGGAAGTGGCGGCAGTCTTGGTCGTTATCGTAGGCGGCTCCCGGCTGGAAGTTCCCGTACCGGACGGTAAAGGAAACGTCGCTGGTCACGCGCCAGTCCACATAGACATCCCATTCCCACCCGAGCCACTGGCTGTTGGTGTCGGTGATGGTCGAATCGCCGGTAGGCGCGTCGTCATTGGCCTTGGAATAGAAGTAGACTTTCGTGCCGACTTCCATGTTCTTGAGCCAGCGGTGCTTCTCGAAGGGTACGAGGCTGCCGCCGACCTGGAACATGTTCAGGTTGGAAATATCGGGGGCGTAGGCGATGCCGGTATCGCGGAACCCGAAGCCGTTAAAGGCCCGGTCCCGGGTGCCCAGAAGGTTGCCCCCGACCGTATTGGTAGTGTCCGAGGCCCGGTCACTGTCTCCCGTGGCGTGGAGGTATTGGAACCAGACCTTGGGCTGCATCGGCTGCTGGAAGAGATATTCGACCTGCACATCCAGGGCCATGGCACAGATCTCGTCCTGGCCTGTGGCTCCGGTGCCCAGTTGGGAATAGTTCCGCCCGACCTCGCCAACGACTTCCAGGCTGTAATAAAGGTTCGGATCCAGGATGGAACCTCTCGATCCGGCCCCGATGTACTGCGAATCGTACCCGAAGTCCTGGGCCTGTCTTCGCACCGGATTGGGCTCGTCCTCGGAGGACATGTCGTTGTTCATCAGGTAGTAGGCGAAAATCTCGTGGTTGGTCAGCCCGGTGTAACTCAGTTGCGCCCCGAAGAACTCCCGCTTGCTGCGGTCGTGGATGGCCGAGGAGGTGTCAATATTAGGCCAGTCGGGCACGTCCTTGCCGTAGAAGACCAACCAGTTGAAGTCACAGACATATCCCTGGGCCCGCACCGCGTCCAGGGGCATCGACAGGGCAAGCCCAGTGCCGATTTCCATCAACTGGCGCCCGACGCGGATCTTCAGGCCGTAGGAGTCGGTATCGAGCCCGATGATCTTGGCTACGTCGGCTTCGTACCAGGCCCGTTCGATGACCGGGTCTATGTAGTCGTCCCCGTGGCCTCTGGGATTGTCCCCGGCGTTCCAGTCCTCGTAGCCGGTCAGGGCCCGGATGTAACCGGTGTGGGCGTCGGCGATATTTGCCTGGGCCCAGAGGCGAAGCTCGCTCTTGCGGAGCGTGCGAAAGCGCTGGGCATTGGCGTCGTCGTACTTGAAGAGGGCAAAGGAAAACCATCCGCCCCCGTCAAGCGTAGCCGTCTGGGAGACCGGTCGTTGCTGGTCGAGACGAACGCGCAGTTGCTGGTCGTAGATGTCGGTTCCCGATCCCTGGGCGCCGGCCACCGCAGGCCAAAGGCCCCCGAGTACCGGCAGAAGAAGGATCACGCGAAACAAGAGTTTCCTGGTTCCCATAATCTGCACCGTGTGTAAGTGTTTTTCCAAAGCCACCTGTTTCCATAAACAGTGCGGCAAAGCGAGCGAAAGAGCAATGAAAAATCGCTGCGCCGACTTCTCCAATGCCGGAACATCCATCCGGGCAAAGCGGCGATGTCCCGCTATCGTATCTATCGGAAGACATCCCCAGAAAGAATTACTGCATATTGTTCGCCTGCTGAGGGGGCCAGGTCAAGGGCCTACCGGGAATCCTTCCCCTCTCCTTGTTGAGGGTCCCGGTCAGGAAGCTCCAGCCGCAACGTTGCGTCCCGGTTGAAATCGGCCGACTCAGAGGCCTGAAGTTCTTCTTCTTTCTCGACGGAGATTTCATAATCTCCGTAGAAGCCTTGAAAGGCAAATCGCCCGTTTTCATCGGTCTTTCCTTCCTGGATTGTCCACCACCGGCCCCGGACCAGGTCCCTGTAAGCGCAGTAGCCGGGCTTGGGCGTCCAGTCCTCGTTGAAAAGCGGGGCGGAATCCATCCAGTGTCTCCCGTCCCAGAAGCCCCACATGGTAATGCCCGTAACGCCCGGGTGGCTGAAGCAGACCGTGTAGAAGGCCCGCAGGAAGTCGGCCTGGTTGGCCTGGATTTCCGCAGGGCTCTTTCCCCAGCCGGCCCCCCACATGTCGAATTCCGTGATCTGCAGATCCAAGCCCAGCTTCGCGAACCGCTCCAGTGTCTGGAAGAGCTCATCCGGGGTTCTGCGCTGCCAGGCGTTGGTGTAGTGCGCCTGAAAACCCACCGCGTCCAGCGGAGCTCCGGCCTCCAGGAGAAATCGAATCATCCTCTCATACGAGGCCTTGTGCTCCTCATCGTCCCCGACGAGGATGCCGAAATCGTTGACCAGCAACTCGGCCTGGGGATCGGCCTCGCGGGCCGCCTGAAGCCATTCCACCAGCAGCGGAGCCTCGGACGGGTCCGTCTCGGGATGCACCGCCTTGGTGATTTCATTCTCGCTGTGTTGCTCGTTGACGACGTCCCATTCGACGGCCTTTCCGCGATAGCGCCGCCCGATATCGGCGATATGCTCCAGGCTGCGCTTTCGGGCGATGCCGGCCCGATCCGGGTGGTCGCTCTTGAGCAGTTCCTCCAGGTCCCTGGGCATGGCGCCGTACTTGAAGGACGCCCAGATCATCGCGTGGGCGTGCAGGCCGATCTCGTTTTCCTCCAGCCAGCGGATTGCCTCATCGGCCTGTCGGACATTTTCCGGATCGGTCTGGGCTCGCCACTTGAGACGGTTTTCAATTGTCGCGTGATTGAAGAGCCGTCTGATGTAAAGCCGGTAGAAGTCCGCTTCGTCGGATTCGATCAAAGTCTCGGCATTGATGGCTGTGCCGAATCGGAAGGCGTGGCGGGTCATCTCGGCCCGGACCTCTGCGCCGCTGACCGCCCGGCCCTGGCTGTCGACGACCTGCACCGTAAACGTCCCCATCCGGTGCCTGGCAATTCGCCGGTTTGCCTTGTCCAACCAGGACTCGTCGCTGTCCTCCGGGGTGCTGGAATTCTGAAAACTGTGGCAGCCTGCAAGACAGAGCAGGGACAACACGACGGCAAAAACGGGCAGAAGCATGTACATTCGGTGGCTCCAACGTCTGGGGAAGGCTTGGACTGGCGATCATCAGGGACTATCCTCGTGGGCTGGATCCCCCAACCGGAGGCCCGTTAAGCCATGGACAGTCTCTACGACAGGTCCGAACTGTACCACTACGCCTTCGACTTCCGCAACATCTCGGGGATTTAGCCTGCCGGTCTTGCAGGCAGTAGAGCGAGCTCTCGGCGCGGATGTAGAGGCGATTGCCGTCGTAGCAGAAAGATCTTTCCCGATCTCCGGCTATAAGGGCCTTGAAACCGGGCCATGAAAAGGCTTGGGACCGGGGGGTCGCTGTCGTACAATGAGCGGCTATGAAAATCGACCCGAGATTTCTGGCCGAAGAGGGCCTGGAAGTCTTCACCGGCAATGAGCTTCTGGTCAAGGGCGCCCTTGAGACACAGGGCGGGGTTCATTTGCTGGGCGGCTATCCGGGCAGTCCGGTGGCGGATTTCTTCGAGACGCTCACGAGAATCAACGAGCTTCTCAACGCCAAGGGCATCCGAGCGGTCATCAACAATAATGAAGCTCTGGCGGCGGCAATGCTCAACGGCTCCCAGCTGGGGGCCATCCGGGGCATGATCGTCTTGAAGTCCGTGGGTGTTCACGTGGCGGCCGATGCCCTTGCGCTGGCGAACCTGGCCGGTGCCAATGCCGACGGCGGGGCGGTGGTGGTCTACGGCGACGATCCGTGGTCGGACTCCACGCAGGTCCCTGCCGACACGCGCTACCTGTCCAAGCACCTGTTCATACCGACCATCGAGCCGGCGACCCCGCAGGAGGTCAAGGACTGGGTGGACCTGGCGTTCCAGTTCTCGCGCGACAGCGAGCTCTATGCCGGGTACATCATCACCACGAACCTCTCCGACGGCGGGGGTTCGGTCCGATGCAGGCCCAACCAGTTCCCGTCGCTGACCACGCACCAGAAGATGGTGCTGGACACCGCTGCCATCGACACCGACAAGCGCGTGCTGCTGCCCCCCAAGACCTGGTGGCAGGAGGAGTCGCTTCCGACTCGGCTGAACCAGGCCAAGCAGGTTGCCCGCCGACTGGGGCTCAACCGCCTGCTGCACCCTCAGGCCGGCCCCGAGCCGAGCCCGATCGGTTTTGTCAGCGCCGGACTGGGCCACACCTACCTTCGCCAGGCCCTGGCGGATCTGGGGCTCGAGGGCAAGGTCCCCGTGCTCAAGCTGGGTCTGACGTATCCGGTCGATGAGGAGATGATCTCCGAACTGGCCGCCCAGTGTCGCAACATCGTGGTCGTGGAAGAACGTCGCGGCTTCATGGAAGAGCAGATCGCCGGGATCCTCAACGGTTTCCGCCAGCAGGGGCGCGCCGAAGGCAACGTCCCGCTTTGGGGCAAACGCTTCCCCGCAGGCCGGGCCGGGCTGCCCGAGATCCGCGGACTGCATCCCTCGATGATCATCTCTGCCCTGTCGCGTCTGCTCGAGGCGCTGGGCGTGGAAGCACGCCCCCTGGTGGATTCCGGCGGGGAGGCGCTGCAGCGCGAGGTGGAGGTTATCGATTCCACCGAGGTCACCGACGTGGGCGCCCTGCCGATGCGTCTGCCCACGTTCTGCCAGTCCTGCCCGCACCGGGACAGCTCCAGCGTGTGCCTGGAACTCAAGAAGCACTTCAAGAACCCGCACTACATGAAGAAGCACCACGGCATGGGCCCGGTGGACCTGATGTTCCACGGCGACACCGGCTGCTACACCATGCTGATGTACCCCCCGAATACCCCGCTGATGCACGACTATTCCGGCATGGGCCTCGGGGCTGGGACCGGAAGCGGCATCGATCCGTTCATCCAGAACAAGCAGGTCGTCTTCATGGGCGACTCGACATTCTTCCATTCCGGGCAGGTGGCGATCAGTCAGGCGATCAAGATCGGCCAGGACATCACCTTCATCATCCTGGACAACTCGATCACCGCCATGACGGGCCATCAGACCACGCCCGAGCTGGATTACGACGTGGTAGGCAACGCCACACCAACCCAGAACATCGAGGAAGTGGTGCGCGGCATCCTGGCCGATACCGAAGCGCCGCTGTTCCGGGTGGATCCGTCCCAGCGACGCCGGTACAGGGCCCTGCTGGAAAAGGTCATTCTCTCCGACGGGGTGAAGGTGATCATCGCCGACAAGGAATGCGGCATCACGCGGATGCGGCGCGTGCGGCGCGAGGAGCGCCAGATCGTCCGGGAGAAGAAATTCCTGCCGGTCAAGAAGCACATGAACGTGAATGTCGACGTCTGCCGCTTCTGCCTGGCCTGTGCGGAGATGACCGGCTGTCCGGGCCTCAAGCACACCCCGACCGACTACGGGCCCAAGATGGACACCGACCTGACGCTCTGCTCCAACGACGGGGCCTGTGCGAAGGTCGAGGCGTGCAGCGCGTTTGAGCAGATCACGATCCGCCGCAGCCAACCTCCCCGCTCCAAGCTGCCCGAACTGGACCTGGACAACATCCCCGACCCGCAGAAGCGACAGGCCGGGGACCTGTGGCGATGCTGCGTCACCGGCGTGGGGGGCATGGGGATCGGCCTGGCCACCAGCGTGCTGGTCCGCGCGGGCCACTACGAAGGGTACGACGTGGTCTTCGTGGACAAGAAGGGCCTGGCCATCCGCAACGGCGGCGTGGTGAGCCAGATCGTCTTCCAGATCAATTCCCGCCGGCCGATCAGCGGAATCATCCCCTACGGCAAAGCCGACCTGCTTTTGGGCGTGGACGTGCTCGAGGCCGCCAGGGTCCTGGATCCGCGAGGCCGGGCGCGCGTGGCCAACAAGGACCGCACCGCCGCGGTCATCAACACCGCCAAGGTGCAGACGAGCACGGGTCTGCTGGGTCGCGACGACTTCGATCCGGAGAAGCTCGAGTCGTTGATCCGCGAACACACCCGCAGCGACGATTTTCTGGCCCGCGACATCTCGCGAATCTGCGAGGAATACCTCGGCTCCAAGCAGTACGCCAACATCATGATGATCGGTTTTGCCTTCCAAAAGGGGCTGATCCCGGTTTCGATGCACTCGATGGCCTGGGCGATCAAGGACACCATCCGGGCGGCCTGGAAGGAGAACCTCTACGCCTTCGACATCGGACGCAAGCTCTGTCAGCGGATGGATCTTTTCCAGGGCGCCCCCCAGCGCACCGGCTGGAAGGAAACCCTGGACGAGAAATGCCGTCACACCATCCGGCGCTATCGCCGGGGCAAGGAGCGGGCCGCTGAGTTGCGCGAGCTTCTGACCGAAACCGTCGCGAAGCTTGAAAACCTGGAAGAATCCGCCAAGCGCGACCTGGTCGTCCGGACCTACGACTGCATGCGATGGGGAGGGATGGACTACGCCCGGCGCTATGTCGACCGCGTCATTGCCACGTACCAAAAGGACCGCGAGCAGTACCGCTACGCAGCTACCCTCTCGGTCATTCAAGGCCTGGCCGGGGCGATGCTCATCAAGGACGGCATCTTCATCTCGGAACTGGCCACCAGCCCCGAGAAGCACGCCCGGGACCGCCGCAAGTACAACCTGTACCCGAAAAACGGCGACCGGGTCACGTATACGCATCTCTGGCACTGGTCGTGGAAGATCGGCAGTCGGCGGCTGGACCTCAAGGCCCGGCTTCCCCACTGGCTGCTCCGGGTGCTCAAGCGGTCGGCCTGGGTTCGCAAGCTGGCGCCGGGGTGGCACAAATTCGAGAAGCAGTACCTGGCCCGGTATGAGTCGACGGTGGACAACTTCCGCTTCGAGTCTTACGAGGAATACGAAAAGGCTCTTGCCAAGCTGGGGGCTCCCCAGTGCATGACCTGTCAGAACCCGCGCTGCCGGGAGGCGGGCTGCCCGCTTCAGAACCGCATTCCCGACTGGCTGGAGCTCTACTACAACGGCAAGTTGCACGAGGCCTCGCAGGTCCTCCACGAAAGCAACAATTTCCCCGAGTTTACCAGCGTGATCTGCCCCGCCCTCTGCCAGGAACAGTGCAAAAAGGCCCTGGTCGGGCACAACGTGGAAATCCAGAAGGTCGAACGCGAGATTATCGAGACCGCCTGGGAAAACGGCTGGGTCAAACCTCAGGCGGCCCAAGCGAAAACCGGCAAGCGCGTCGCAGTTGTGGGCAGCGGGCCTGCGGGACTTGCCGCCGCCCAGCAGCTTACGCGTCAAGGCCACGAAGTAACCGTCTTTGAAGCCGACGAGATGCCCGGCGGGCTGCTGCGATACGGCATCCCTTCCCACAGGCTCGACAAGTCGCTCATCGATCGCCGCCTGGAACAGCTTCGCGCCGAGGGCGTGGAGTTCCGCAATGCGGCGGCCGTCGGACGCGATATCAGCGGCGAAGACCTCAAGAGCGAATTCGATGCGATCTGCCTGGCCACCGGTGCCGGCCAACCGGTCGACCTGGACGTGCCGGGCCGACACGAGGTCCGGGGCGTGCACTTCGCGCTGGATTTCCTCCGCCAGGAGAACCGCAAGAAGCTGGGGGTCTACGCCTCCGAGTCGGCCCAGATCGACCCGAAGGACAAGGTTGTGGCCGTCATCGGAGCGGGGCTTACCGGCGAGGACTGCGTGGAGACCGCCCTGGCCGGGGGGGCCCGGGAAGTCCACCAGGTAGAGATCCTGCCCGAGGGACAGGTGGCCGGCAATGGCGGAAACGGACATGGCGGGGCTGACCCGACCCGGGTCCACCGCAACTGGTGCGTAGCCACCCGGAAATTCGAGGGCGACGGCAGCCGCCTGACCGAGATGGAATGTGTTCCGGTCGATTGGACCCCCTCCAGCCAGGGGCCCGTGATGAGGCCCCGCGACGAGAAACCCTTCCGCCTCAAGACCGACCTGGCGCTGCTGGCCTGCGGGTTCCGTGCCAATGTGCAACAGGATCTGATTGATCAACTCGGGCTTCGGACCGACTCTGCCGGGCGGATCATCGTTGAAGACCAGGCCGCCAATGTCGAGGGCGTCTTTCTGGCAGGGGACGTCATCAACGGAGCCAGCTACGTAGCCACGGCCATCTACTCCGGCAGGCAGGCCGCTTCGAGAATTCATCAGTACCTGCAGCGCTCGATGTAGGGGCGTTTACATGCCCCGCGAATCCAAGGCCCGCAAGAAAGAACGCGCAACGCAGATCAACGACCGCCTGGCCCGTCAATACCCCGACGCCTGGTGTTCCCTGGACTACGCCAATGAGCTGCAATTGCTCATCGCGACCATCCTGGCCGCCCAGTGCACCGACGAGCGGGTCAATCAGGTTACGCCCGAGTTGTTCGAGAAGTATCCCGACGCCCCCGCCTTTGCCCGGGCCGGCCAGGAAGAACTCCAGCAGGAGATCCGCTCGACGGGTTTCTTCCGAAACAAGGCCAGGAACATCATCGGGGCCTGTGAGAAGATCGTCAACGAGCACAAAGGCAAGGTGCCCGAGACGATGGAGCAGTTGGTGGCTTTGCCGGGGGTGGCCCGCAAGACCGCCAACGTGGTTCTGGGCACCGCCCTGGGAAAAAACGAGGGAATCGTGGTCGACACGCACGTCAAGCGTCTGAGCAATCGGCTCAAACTCACTACCTATAGCGACCCGGTCAAGATCGAGAAGGACCTGTGCGATCTGATCCCGCAGCAGCAGTGGACGATGTTCTCCCACAGGCTGGTCTTCCATGGCCGGGCTACCTGCACAGCCCGAAAACCCGACTGCGCCCATTGCTGCATCGAGGACCTGTGCCCCTCGGCAGGGAAGGTTTCGCCCCCCGCCTGACCACTCGGCCAACCGCCTTGCCCGCGACGATGTCTCGGCGTAGGATACCGCCATGCTCGCCCACTGGATCACTGCAAGCCGATTGCTCCTCTCGGGGGCCTTTGCGACAGGCCTGGCCCTGTTCTGTCTGAACGGACCCTGCCTGCCGCTGACCTGGCCGGTGGGCCTGGTCCTGGGCGCATTGGCCTTTACCGAGGAGATGACCGACCTGGCCGATGGGTGGATCGCCCGGCGACGCGGCACCGCTTCGACCTTGGGAGGAGTTTTCGACCCGCTTTCGGATTCCCTGAGCCGACTGACCATCTACTTCGCCATGGCCCTGGCGGGGTGGATCTCCCTGGCCGTGCCCTTGGTCATGACCGGCAGGGATATCCTGGTCGCCTACACCCGCATCGCAAATGCTCTGACGGGGGGGCAGACCTCCGCCCGGTTCAGCGGCAAAGCCAAGGCCATCGTCCAGGGCGGCGGCATTGCGGCGATTCTCCTCCTGGCCCTCCTGGCCGGGGAGCCTTGGGTGCCCGGGGCCCGTACAAGCGCGGCCGGACTCGTCATTGCCGTCACTCTCTGGAGCGCCTGGGACTATCTCCGCGGTTCCCTGCCGGCCATTCGGCAACTGGCCGGTAGGTAAGCCACTCCGCCCCCTGAGACGCAGGTCTTCGGAAAGGGTCAAACGTTTTGTCTTGGACATTGACAAGCCCCCTAGCCGCTGGAATAGTCTCCGGCTGTGGAAGTGAAGATCTCCCGTAAACCAGAGGCCAGTCATGACGCAAAGACGCGAAATCGAAAACGGTTGGCAGATCCTGCAACTCACACCGGCCGGAGGGCTGGAAGACTCCCAGGTCGGCGACCTGTCCAAACCGGACCACGGCGGCGACTGGATCCTCGCCCAGACCCTCGATCAGGTGCACCCGATCCTCCTGGGGGCGGGGAGAATCCAAGACCCTCGCAGGCCCGGCAATGTCCAGGCGTGTCTCTGGGTCGGCGAGCAGGACTGGATCTACCGGACGACCTTCGCCTCGCCCGGCTCGGGGCGACGTCATCTGCTGCATTTCGCTGGGCTTGAACGCAGTGCTGGACCTGGTAGAGCAATCCCACTGCAACACCATCCGCGCCTGGGGCCCCGGGGCGCCCTGGCACGAGGAGCTTTTCGACGAGGCCGACCGTCGCGGCCTGCTGGTCTGGGGCGAGCTGTTCCATACCTGGGGGCCCTACAGCGAAAACCCGGACCTGATGGACCTCTGCCGCGCCGAGGCCCGCCACTACGTCGCCCGTCTCAAGCACCACCCGTCCATTATCTGCTGGTGCGGGGGCAACGAGGTCTACATGGGTTCGGAGAACATGTTCCCGGATCAGCCCATGCCAGCGCGAAAGCTCTTTGAGGAAGACTACCGCCGGATCTGCCACAGGCTCGACCCGGATCGCTTCTATCATCCATCTTCGCCGTCGGGAGGCAGCTTCGCCAACGCGGCCGACGGGGGAGATTCCCACGCCTACACCCACCACTGGTACGTACCGGGAGTGCAGTACCCGCCGCTGCTGACCGAGAACGCCCGCAGCCTCCTGCCGCCACTGCACAGCCTGGAGCGCATGCTCGATGTGGACGATCTCTGGCCCGCAGGCCACATCGGACGCATGCTCCCCCAGCAGGGCGGCGAGATTGTCTGGGGCCAATTCCTCGGCCAGGAAAAGCAGTCCGTCGAGCAGACCGTATACCCGTTCGAGTGGGTCAAGCAGTACAAGGACCTGGCGACCGGACATGTCGGGCCCGTGCAGGAGTTCTGGGAGCTGACCGACTCCGCCCGGGGCATGCACTACCGCGTTTGCGCAGCCGCGGCCAAGTGGCTGGGGCAATGTATCGAGAAGCTCCGTCGCGGGCGACCCGTTTGGGACCCGACGCCACGGCGCCGCTGCAACGGGCATTTCTTCTGGGTCTTCAACAGCACCTGGCCCAAGTTCGGCAGCCACGCGGTGGATTACTACCTCGAGGCCACCAGCCAGCTCTATGCACTACGCAGGGCATATCAGCCGATCCTGGCCTCGATCGAGATCGACGACCACATCTACTGCTGGCTGGTCAACGATACCCCACAGGAAGTCCGCGGGGAGATGCGTTTCCAACTCCGCGACGCCGACGGAAAGGAGATCCTAAACGAGGTCCGCAGGCCGGTGGCCCTGGGCCCGGACAGCTCGGCCATTGTGGCCGACGGCGACAGCTTCGGCATGTTCTGGCGCGAGTCGCTGCTGGTGGCCCAGTTCCGCGACGAAAGCGGCGAGCTTGTCGCGACGGCCCACAAGACAGCTCGGCTGGAGATCCAGCGGCAGTCCGCTTATCCCGAGGCGAAGATCCGGATGGAACGGGCCGGAGAGGACACGCTCGAACTGACCACCGACGCCTTTGCCCGCTGGGTGGAACTGACAGGCGATGCCGGCGGGGATGACGGCCGATTCGGCTGGCGATTCGAGGACAACTTCTTCGATCTGCTGCCCGGCCAACCCAGACGGGTCCGCATTCTGGGCTGCCACCGCGTGGGCACCGTCACGGCCGGCAGTCTCTTCTCACCGCACAAAGCTTCGCTGAGTCTCTGAGGGCGGAAGCCTGGAAGGATCGAATCCATTTCGCGACTGCTCACCGGATCGAGGTCCTTGCTGTCAGAAAAGCCGGATTGCGCTGGACACGGTGGATCGCACTTCTGAAACTGTTGTCGACCCGCCCCGCAGGCAATTCGGCGGGGGCGGAAGAATCAGAGCCTCTGCTTGCCAAGGAAGGGGAACCGAATGGACCTGCGACCGTACGATCCAACGCCGGCCCAGTTGGATCGAGCCCGCGAGCTGGCCTTTTCCGGCCTGCTGAACTACTCGCCGTATACCTTCTCCGACGACTTCTCCGTCGGGGTCGGACTGGAGTTCATCGAAGAGGCCGAGAATCTCGGACTGATCTACTGCGCTGACCGCGACAAGAACGACTCCTGCCACGCCGGCCTTACGCATCTGCTGGTGGATCACAGCAAGCAGTCGGAGTTCCTCGATGCCAATGCCCGGTTGAGCACCCTCTATGAAACCATGATCGACATGGTGCAAGAGCATCTGCCGGTGGGGCCGGATTTCAGCGTGGCGGATTTCGGCTGCAATGCAGGCTACTTCCCTCTACGCATGAACCAGCGATGGGGCTGCAAGTCGGTCGGGTACGATGTCGTGGACTTCACGGCGACGTTCGAGTTGCTCAATGAAATCTGCGGCACCCAGGCGGAATTCATCAACGAGGGCTACAGCCCCGCCCGGGGGGAATACCCTCAGCCGGCCCGGTACGACCTGTGCTGTTCCATCGCTGTCCTGGTGCACCTGAGCGATCCGCTTCACCATCTGGCGTTTCTGGGCAAGATGGCCACCAAGGCTCTGCTGGTCTGGACGTGGTCGACTCCCGGGGAGGATGATGCCCTGCTGATCCGCTATCGCGGGGCCAATCGCTACTACAAAGATGCGACCTTCCCATACTGTTTCGACTTCACGCAGATCTCCCCGGGCCTGCTGCGCAAATCACTCAAGCTCATGGGCTTCAATGAGATTCACAAAATCCGGAATCGGCCGGGCTCCATGCCCGACTCGTGGTTCACCAACCACTGCGGCTACCTGGCGATTCGATCGCAGGAAGAACGGAAAAGCCGGGGCATCGAGATCGAAACCGGGGACTCCCCGGCCCAGCCGCAGTTGGTCAAGTCCCTGGAAGGCTACAACATCGTCTCGCTGGGCCTCACGTTCCTCGGGATTCCCCAGAGCGCAGGGGATATGGACCTGCGCCACGCGGACCTGAACGAGATCAACGGCCTGATCGTCGCGGATTCCTGCCGGGAAGTTGAAGAGCAGATCATCGAGAAAAAGGGCTATACCGACAGCGGATCGGAAATGTAAGGCAAGACGCCTTTGACGTCCTTACCACGGCAGCCGGGGGCGCTTACCAGGTGAGAACGGTGGAACCTTCCTCGGGCAGGGCCGGTTCCGCGCGGTTGCCCTGTGGGTCCGGTTGCAGAGCAATGGATCATCACGAACCGGTTCGACCGCATGGGTATCCTCGGACATTCGACCCGTGGTGTCCGTCACCGTGCCCCGCCTGATCGCCGCCATTGATAAGCCAGATCACGTTCGTATCGCTGGACTTGCTTCGGTGCCGGATCAGGCCCTCATCGCCGGCTGAGGTGTGTGCCTGGCGCATAAAAAGGGCGACACCTGGGCGGAGGGAGACCCGGCGTCGCCCATTTAGCTGCAACCCATATCGGCAGGCGGAGGGAGACCTGCCTTCCAACGGGTGCAGCGGACATAGCCTGATTCTGCTTCTATTCGTCGGTTGCTGCTAAGATGGATCTTTAGGCTAACTTTTGCAGGAAGTAAATGTTAACAATTCCTGGCCGGCCGGCATTGCTCCCTGTCTCCAGGGCCAAGTGTGGAGCAGCCGGTCCGTTTCCCGACCTGGAAGCGGGGACATCTGAAGCTTGTAAGACGGGACCCTGGCGGGAGAGACGACACGATTCTCCCGCCTGGGCCTGGGCCAGCCAGAGAACGATCGGTCTGTACGGAACGATACCGAAAGCTTGCCCCTGTCGCCCCGGGCTCTTTTAGCCCCGGGGCGACGAGGCTTCAAAAATCAACTGCAGCCCAGGGAAGAGCCGCAGTTATAGCATTTGTAGCAGTTGCCGTTTCGGACGGTGATCGAGCCGCAGTTGTCGCAGGCCGGCGCGTCTTCCTGGAAGCGGGAGAACTGCTCATCCAGTGCCTGCGTGGCGGTCTCGGTTTTTGCCTGCGGGGCGGCTTTGCCGGAAGAACCGTTTCCACCCCGGGGCTTCTGCGAGGCATAGAGACCCTTGGAGGCGCCGAGGGGGTTGCCGGCGTCCCTGCCGGAACCCGGTTCGGCTTTGGAATCCGAGGCGTCATCCTCCGTGCCTGCCTCGGGCGCTGCCTTGGTGGATCTGTTGCCCTTGCGCTTGGGCAGATTCTCGCGGCGGTAGTCTTCCAGGAACGTCAGTCCCATCCAGCGAAAGATGTAATCAACAATGCTCTTGGCGAACGGGATGTCGCGGTTGCTGGTCATCCCGGCCGGCTCGAAACGTTGGTGGGTGAACTTCTTGACCAGGGCTTCCAGCGGCACGCCGTACTGGAGACAGAGACTGATGGAGGTCGCGAAGGCGTCCATCATGCCCCCCACGGTGGAACCTTCCTTGGCCATGGTGATGAACAACTCGCCCGGGGCCCCGTCTTCGTAGAGGCCTACATTGAGGTAGCCTTCGTGGCCGGCCACGTCGAACTTGTGCGTGATCGAATGGCGCGTCGCCGGCAGGCGGTGACGATGGGGGGTCCGCTTGGCCAATTCCAACTGCTGGGCGATCCGGACAGGATCGTCCTGATCTTCTTTCTTCCTGGCCACTTTCTTGAGGTTCAGCGGCTGGCTCCGCTTGGAACCGTCGCGGTAGATGGCCACGGCCTTTAGACCCATTTTCCAGCCATCGACGTAAACGTTCATAATCTCTTCGATGGTGGTTTCCTTGGGGACGTTGACGGTCTTGGAAATCGCCCCGGAAAGGAAGGGCTGAACGGCGCCCATCATTCGGATGTGGCCCATGTAGTGGATGCTTCGGCTGCCCTCGGAAGGCTTGAAGGCACAGTCGAAGACCGGCAGATGCTCTTCCCGCAGGTGTGGGGCACCCTCGATGGTGTCGGTCTGCTCGATGGCGTCGATGATCTCGCGGATCTGGGCCGGGCTGTAGCCGAGCCGCTCCAGGGCCAGGGGGACCGTTCGGTTGACGATCTTGAACATCCCCCCGCCGGCCAGGACCTTGTACTTGACCAGTGCAATGTCCGGCTCGACGCCGGTCGTGTCGCAATCCATCATGAAGCCGATGGTCCCCGTGGGGGCCAGGACGCTGACCTGGGAGTTGCGGTAGCCGTTTCGCCGGCCCAGCTCGAGCGCTTCGTTCCAGGAGGTATTGGCGGCCTCGATAAGCTCCAGCGGGCAATGTTCGGGGCTGATCCGATCCACCGCGGCCCGATGCATGCCGATGACGCGGAGCATGGAATTCCGGCTGGGTGTGAAACCGGCAAAGGGGCCCATGCGCCCGGCCAGCTCTGCGCTGGTGGCATAGGCGGTGCCGGTAAGAATAGCGGTCAGCGCTCCGGCAACAGCCCGGCCCTGCGGGGAGTCATACGGCATGCCCAGGGACATGACCAGGGCGCCCAGGTTGGCGTATCCCAGACCCAGCGGACGGAAGTCATGGCTGTTCTGGGTGATGCGGGCGGTGGGGTAGCTGGCGTGGTCGACGAGAATTTCCTGTGCGATGATGAACAGCCTGGCTGCGGCCCGGAAGCGGGCAACGTCGATCGAGCCGTCGGCACGCCGGAACTTCATCAGGTTCAGACTGGCCAGGTTGCAGGCCGAGTCGTTGAGGAACATGTACTCGCTGCACGGGTTGGATGCGCAGATGTCCCCGCTTTCGGGGCAGGTGTGCCAGCGGTTGATCGTGGTGTGGTACTGCACACCGGGATCGCCACAGATGTGCGTCCCTTCGCTGATCTCCCGCAGGAGCCGGCGGGCCTTGTGTTTCTCGCTGGGTTCGCCGGTGGTGACGGCATACGTCTGCCAGTCGCCGTCGTCCAGGGCCGCCTTCATGAACTCGTCGGTAACGCGGATGGAAAGGTTCGCGTTCTGGTACATGATCGAGCCATAAGCGTCGCCGTTGAACGAGCCATCGTATCCCTGTTCGATCAGGGCCCAGGCCTTGCGTTCTTCATCCATCTTGCAGCGGATGAACTCGCGAATGTCCGGGTGGTCGCAGCGGAGGGATTGCATCTTGGCCGCCCGGCGCGTCTTGCCGCCGCTTCGGACCACGGCTGCGATCTGGTCGTAGATCCGCATGAAGCTCAGAGGCCCCGAGGGCTTGCCCCCGCCCGAGAGTTTCTCCTTGCTGCTTCGCAGCGTCGAGAGATCCGAGCCGGTGCCCGAACCGAACTTGAAGAGCATCGCCTCGCTGGTCGCCAGGCGCATGATGTCTTCCATCGTGTCATCGACGCTCTGGATGAAGCAGGCCGAGGCCTGGGGATACTCGTAGCCGTGCTCGGTCCGGACCGGGGCCTGGGCTCTCTGGTCCCAGTGGAAGTTGCCTTCCGAGCCGGACACCCCGTGCTGATGATAGAGCCCCACGTTGAACCACACCGGTGAGTTGAAGGAGCCGTACTGGTTTACGCAGAGCCAGGTCAGGTCCTGATAGAAGCGTTCGGCGTCCTGGTCCGAGGCGAAGACGCCGTCGGCCTTGCCCCAATCCGCGATGGTGCGCGTCACCCGGTGGACCAGTTGCTTTACCGATGTCTCCCGCTGGTCGGTGTCGGCCTCGCCGTAAAAGTACTTGCTGACCACCACATTGGTGGCAAGCTGCGACCAATTGGAAGGTACCTCGATTTCGTCCTGGGAGAAGACGATATCGCCGTTGCTGTCGGTAATCTTGGCCTGGCGCGTTTCCCAGGTCAGCTCTTGGAATGGATGCTGATCCGGACTGGAAAAGACGCGATCGATCGCGAGGCCCTGGTCGACAGGGCCGCCGTCGGTATTCATGTCACGATTCTGCTCGTGCTGCATCATGCCTGCTTCTCCCTACCCTCCGGCCTCACCTGCTTGGGCGGGCCGCCCTCACTCCATCGAGGGGATATCTGGTTCCCGAAAAGGTCTTCGAAACGAAAGAACAGGCCAGGAGAAAGCACCTTGAACGGCGCCTCCAGTGCCTTGCCTGTGTCGTCTAAGAGTACACCCCAGATGTGGGGCTTTTCAAGTTAGGATTAACAAAATCTTGGTGTTCTTTCCAAGCCATTACGAGAACAGCTCTTATCGGAGCACTTAATGAACTGTTCACAAGTTCCAACATCCAAACAACCCCCCGACAAGAGCAAAAACCATGTCCAGTGGGCCCAATATATGGGGTCTTTTCGAGCAAACCAAGCACAATCTGTGGGGCACTTGTGGACAACCTGTTGGAAATTTCGGACCTCCCTTCACCCGGAAAAACGCAACCTCAGAGCCTTTCTGACCGTTTGTACGATTGTGCTGGGCGGAAAGTCCCTTATAATCTGCCTATGATTCGATAAAACCTTTACCGAGGTGCATCATGACAGAAGAAGCTCCCAAGTCCGCAGATACACAGACGGAGAACCCCGAAATCACGCAGAAAGTCCAAGAGGTCATACAGCAGGTACGCCCGTACCTCCAGGCCGACGGCGGGGACATCGAACTCGTCGGTGTAAATGCCAAGAGCGGCATTGTCACCGTGCGACTCCAGGGCGCCTGCAGCGGCTGCCCCTCGGCCCAGATGACCCTGAAGATGGGCGTTGAGCGACATCTGAAGGAAAAGGTCCCCGAAGTCACCGAGGTCGTGGCTGTCTAACCTGCGCCCTGGCTTTACATTAGCAACAAAACCTGCGCCCGCCGGTGCCTCGAGCTCTGGCGGGCGCTGTTGTATCGCCATCTCCTAGGCCGGGTTCGCGCCTTCGCGAAGACGGGGCGAACGCTTGGCCAGGCCCACAAGCACCATCGCGGCGCCCGAAAGACCCCCGATGGCCATAACCATGCTCGTCAGCGTGACTTCGAGAAGTTGGCCGTTGAGCCGATCGGCGTGGCGCAGATGCGTCCGCAGCGGAATCTCCAGGCCCGGTGCAAGAGGCGTGACCACCATGGCCGAACCCCCCAGGCCCGGCGCGCTGGAGAGGATCCCCGGCACCGCCAGCAGAAGCAAGACAGCCACCCCGCCGACGAAAATCCCGCCCCGACGCATCGTCAGCGAGCAGATCAGCACCACCGAGTAGTACGTGATCAGGAACATCCCCCAGACGGCCATGATCCACAGAGCATAGCCCATCGCCAGTAAGTTCTTCAAATAAAGGGCGTTAATCGTCCAAATGGCCAGGAAGGCCAGAGCCCAACCTATCACCAGCGAGATGTACCCCGGCACACGCGGGTCGGTCAGCGACTCACTGACCAGACGAGCAGGCCAGGACGCGCTCTTGCTCATCCACTCCATCGTGGACTGCATCGACGGGCATCGGCTTACCGACCAGAGCAGCAGAAAAACAAACCACCCACCCGAATACAACATCACCTCCGCCTGAGCGCTACTGCCGATCACGCTACCGTAGGCAAGGTCCCGCCAGAAGTCCGCCAGGAACCCCACCGCAATCAGATGCAGCCCGGCAAAGACCAGCAACGTACCCCACCGCGGCAGCGGCGGAGAAGAGGGCCGACGCAGCCGCTGGGACGAGGCCGCAAAGCAGCCCAACGCCACCAGGCCATGCACGGCTATGGGCCCCAGTTGCCACGGCACCGACCAGCCGAAGAAGTGGTACTGCCCCGCAACGAAGGTGCTTCCGGAACTCCGGGGAATCGCGAAACACTGCGTGGCCAACTGGATAGGCGCATAGGCCAGGGCCGGCATCGCGCTGAATTCCTCCCAGTCTGCACCTGAAAGCATGGCCAGGCCGACCCCCAGCAACAGCAGCACGGCCCCCCAACTCGTCGTCTTGTTCTTGGCGGAATGACCCAGCAGGATCGCCAGCAGACTGAAGCTCACCGACCCCGTCCAGAGCAGCACCTGCGACCAGATGATCCGCCCCAGCTCGACCTGCCCCGCCAAGAGCAACAGCGTTACCGGAACCGCGAAAACCGCCATCAGCAGCAAGTACAGGACGTTAGGCCCGATCAGCAGCCCGGCCGTCTTGGAAGCCGCCGAGATCGGCAGCGTCGTGAAAAACTCCTCGCTCTTGCGCAGCCGCTCGGTCGGAAGCGTGTCGCCGCTGTTGATCGGCATCAGCAGAAAGCCAACCGCGTACTGTAGCGCCAGAACCACAAACCCCAGTGGGCCAAGCACTACCAGCCGGTAGCTCTCCCACCCGCGCCCGATCATGCCGTCGTCGATCTGATTCTGCCACTCCAGGTGCAGGAACAGCCACCCCACAAGAAACACGATCGACACCAGACCAAGGCTCAGAAACAACTTGCCCGCCCGGCCATTGGCACAGATGCCCCGATAGATCAGTGGATTCATCATACCTCGCTCTCCCGGCCCGCGACGGCCAAGTAGAGTTCGTTCAGGTCCGTCTTCCGCTGCTCGAGCGTCACAACCCCAAGCCTGGCCCCCACAAGCGCTGCCGTAACCTCCGCAAGCTGCTCATCTTCCCCGTCAAAGGAAAAGACCACCTCGCCCCCGTCTGCCTCGACGGCCGAGGCCCCGCTTTGCCCGCGAATCAACTCCGCCGCCCGCGAGGCCTCACCCAGCACCCGCACGGCAAACTTCCGCCCGGGAGAGATCCGACGCAGGATCTCCTCGGTTCGGCCATGCTCGACGAATCGCCCGCGGTTCATGATTCCAACACTCGTGCACAGCGGGGAAAGCTCCGTGAGGATGTGCGAGGAGATCAACACCGTCGAGCCCTCGTCCCGGCAGCGGCGAAGCGCCCCGAACAACGTCTGACGGGCAGCCGGGTCCAGCCCGCTGGCCGGCTCGTCCAGGATCAGCAGATCCGGGCGGTGCAGAATCGCCCTGGCCAGGCCCAGCCGCTGCATCATCCCCCGGGAAAGCCCACGCACCTGCGAGTCCGCCTTGCTCGAAAGTCCAACAATCCCAAGCACTTCCGCAGCCCGAACCCGCCGCTGATCCGACGGCATCTCATGGGCCAGCCCGAAATACTCCAGCAGCTCCCCGCACGTCAGCTCCGGGAACAACTGGAAGAAATCCGGCATGAACCCCATGCGCTTCCGCATGTAGATCGGATGGCTGATCACGTCCGTATCGTCCAGGTACGCCCGGCCACTGGTCGGTTCCAGCGTCGTGGCCAGTATCCGCATCAGCGTGGTCTTGCCCGCCCCGTTGGGACCGATCAGCCCGAAGATCTCCCCAGCCGGTATCTCCAGGTCCACATCCTTCAGCGCCACAAGCTCGTAGTACTCCTTGCGGAGCCGATCCAGTCGAACCGTTGCAGACATTGCACCCGCCTTCCCTGTCAGTGATTCGTCGCAGAAAACCATACCCGCAGCCGGAATCGCTGTCAAATCATCGACCCAACGACACACGCCCTGACTTTTGACGATTCGCGCAAAACAAGATTTCCAAAACCTCCAGAAACCCATGGGCGATGAAAAACTTCCATTTCCAGCCCCAACAGTCAAATCGTTCGAGCCGTAAATCCCTCTTCTCGATTCATCATAACCCAATTACTTATAGACTCTTATCGAAGTTATCCCGACCCAGCCCTCTCTCGATTTCCCTGCGCAGTTGACCCGCAATCAACTTCCAAATCCCGCAAGGAGCGCGCAGCTCGCTTCAGCAAACCCCCTCCCAAGGCCCCCCCCGGAATTCAGCTATACCGCAAAGTCTTCACTCGCCGGTTTCCCCCCGATTTTTGGACCATTTGCGAAGCAGCCGCTGCGCGGCCAGGTAAAAGGTGAAAGGATGAAAGGTGAAAGGGGTCGTTTCGTCTATGTAGGCCGAAAATGATCGTAACTGCTGTACAATTAGATATGTGCGGTGGGAGCCTGCGAAGCGGCTCCCACGCGCCAGCCCTGAGCTCAGTCGAAGTTCGGCGAACCGAATCCCGTCCGACCGGAGATCCGCCGAAGGCGAAGACGCGAGGCCAGCGGCATACTCCCGCACCGACCGATGCCACACGCCACCCGGCAGATGCCGTCCCGCATGCGACGATCGGGGGCCTTTTGGTCGCTGAAGGCGACCCGGACCTTAGCCCAGGGCGAGGGCCGAGGGAACCGAGGGCCGACTCCCTGGGTTACCTCCCGCCACCCCATCCCCCGCCCTGCAGGGGCGGGCGGAACCCCCCGTCTGTCCACACGCCAAAGAAATCCACTCCAAGCCCGCACCGCCACCAGGAAGCCCTGGCCGCGAGGCCAGGGCATACTCCCGCTACGACTAATGCCACCCGCCCCCCGGCGGATGCCGCAACACCGCCGGACAGTAGGGCGTGGCAAATCCCGAGCGAAGCGAGGGTTGCACGCGGAACGGGCTGGAACACATCCCCCCGCCAAAACACGGCCATCCCCCCTCCGAACCCGTAGAAACCTGCACCCGGACCCGAACGAGGCCAGCCTTGAGGACAAGGCTGTGGCACCGGCGGCGTCCGCGATCACCTGATCTACTGCCTGCCAACTCCTGCCCTGCCTGCCCCCAAACCCCTCCGAAATCCCCTTGACTTCCCTCCCGGCCGGGGAATAATAGAAGAAACGGAATCCTTTCACCCCCGGGGACGCCATGGGGCTATCCATCAGGACAACCGGCCACGCCAAATGCAACGCTCGCACCCGTAGCAGGAACGGGCGACGGACCCGGCCCAGTGCCTCTCGTTCCCCCGGCCTGAATCGCCGCATCGTCCGCATCGCGGGCA
>CAZOVB010000063.1:0-26009 GCA_964583095.1 uncultured Planctomycetaceae bacterium | reverse complement strand
AGGCACCCCCCTGGGGACAGGGCGGTGGCACCGGGGGGGGGAGGAATCGGGAGCACACGAGATACCGACTTCCTGTCGCAAATCCGAACAGGAATGAACGCAATATCGCAGGCGCTGAGGCCCTGGGTTGCGTTACAATAGCTGCCTGAGGCGCGCGACGACCGCGCCGGCCGCGCCGGCCGCGCCGCAATCCCAACCTGAAAGCATCGAGAGGACGCACATGGTCCAGCAACACCAGAACACCGCGCCCCGCGAGGGGATGAACCGACGGAATTTCCTTCGAAACGCCGGCCTGGCCGCCGGCTCCCTGGCCCTGGGACGCCTGGGGGTCAACCCCCTCCATGCGGCGATGGGGCAAAGCGCTCCCGGCTCCAAGCCGAACATCCTGATGATCATCTCCGATCAGCTCAATGCGTTCGGGATCGGAGCAGCCGGCTGCGAGACCGTCAACACCCCCAACATCGATCGACTGGCCCGCCAGGGCTGCCGCTTCACCCAGTCCTATACCAGCTACCCGCTGTGCGTTCCGTGGCGAAGCTCGATGGCCTCGGGTCTCTACCCGCACCAGTTCGGGCTCCACGGCAACAACGGCGGGGGCAGAAGCCCGCGCGACCGGGAGAACTTCCTCAAGGCTACCAACGGCAAGACCCTCTTCACGCAGGTTCGCGACGCGGGCTACAACTGCCAGTTCCGTGGTAAGTGGCATATGACGATGGACCCGGAAAAGCCCGACCTGAGCGGCGTGGAGTACGTCCGCCGCGGCGGATACGCTGCGAACGTTCAAGAGGTCCAGGAACTCTTCGAGCAGCAGAAGCCGGGCGACAAGCCGCTGTTCGCGACGCTCTCGATCGACACGCCCCACGAGATCTGCGGCTGGGCGCGAAAGCACGCCGCCGGCGAGCACGAGAGCGACAAGGACCTGCCCCCGGGCAGCAAGTGCCCTCCCCTGCCCAAGAATCATCCGCTGCCCGAGGACATGCCCGAAGCCCTTTCCGCCACGCGCGAATCGGGCAAGAAGATCGCCTATCCCACCTTCGACTACGACGACGAGGATTGGCGGCAGTACATCTGGGCCTATCGACGATACACCGAGAAAATGGATGAAATCGTGGGCACGATGCTCGAAACGCTGGCCAGGACAGGTCACGACAAGGACACGCTGGTGATCTTCGTGGCCGACCACGGCGATGGCTGCGCCGCACATCACTGGAATCAGAAAACCGCCCTGTGGGAAGAGTGCACGCGCGTGCCGTTGATCCTCTGGCAGCCCGGTGTGGTCAAGGCGGGCCGTGTAGATGGCCATCTTGTCTCCACCGGCCTGGACCTGATGCCGACCCTCTGCGAGATCACCGGAGGGCGAATGCCCGAGGGTCGAATGGGCAAGAGCCTCTGGAGCCGGGCCAAAGGCTCCGACAAGCCCACCCACCAGTACGTGGTCACCCGGACCGATATCAGACGTGGCAGCGGCTGGATGGTCTGCTCGGGCCGGCACAAATACGTCTTGTATTCCTACGGGGAGGACCGGGAGCAGCTCTTCGATCTGCAGAAGGATCCGGGCGAGATGAACAATCGAATCGACGACCCGGCCCTGGCCGACGTCCTGGCCGGCCTGCGTAAGAACCTGACCCAGTGGAGCGGCAAGACCGACGAAGGCGTGAAAATACCCTCGGCCTGATCGTCCCCCCCGGGGTGAGACACCATGCAAAACGGGCGAGCGGCCGGATGAGGTCGCTCGCCCGTTTTGTATTCCAGGGGGATCTGCTCTCAGAGGTTGACGATCTTCTCCAGGGCGGTTTTGAGGGTTTCGTCCGGGTAGGACAGGCTGATGCGGAAGAAGCCCTCGCCGGTCTGGCCATAGCCTCTGCCCGGGGTGACCATTACGCCGGTCTTGGACAGAAGCTCGGAGCAGAACTGGCCGCTGTCTCCCTTGAACCGCTCGGGCACCGGGGCCCAGACGTAGATGGTCGCCTTAGGCTTTTGAAGGTTCCAGCCATGGGCGTTGAGCGTCTCGATGACCAGGTCGCGCCGCCGCTGATAGATCTCGTTGAGCCCGGAGGTGAGCTTTTCGGCCGAGTTCAAGGCTACCACGCCGGCTGACTGAATCGCCCGAAGCGAACCGTTGTCCACGTTGTCCTTGACGGTGGACAGGGCCTTGACGGCCGAGGCGTTGCCGGCCACAAAGCCCAGACGCCACCCGGTCATGCTGAAGCCCTTGCTGAGGGAGTAGAACTCGACGGCGACTTCGTCGGCCCCGGGAACCTGGAGGATGCTCGGCGCCTGGTAGCCGTCGTAGCCGTTGTCGATGTAGGCCGCGTCGTGGCAGATCAGGATGTCGTTGCGCCGGCCGAACTCGACCGCCCTGCGGAAGAAGTCCAGATCGGCCGTAGCGGTGGTCGGGTTGTTGGGATAGTTGATCCAGAGGATCTTTGCCTGCTGGCAGACCTCGGTGGGAATCTCGTCGAAATCCATGAGGAAGCCGTTCTCGGCGCGAAGGGGGACATAATGCGTCACGGCCGAGCAAAACACGTGCCCGATGTTGTAGGTCGGGTATCCCGGCAGGGGTGCGATGCCGACATCGCCGGGGTTCAGAATGCCCATGCAGAACTTGACGATGGCATCCTTGGAGCCCATGGTCGTCACGACCTGCTCGGGCTCGAGGGAGACATCGAAGCGTCGCTTGTAGTAGCTCAGAACCGCATCGGGCAACTCCTTGACGGGTCGGTCGCAGCCGTAGCGGTGCTTGTCGGGATCCTGCGGGTCCTGGACGCTCCGGACCATTTCATCGACGACCGGATCCGGGGCCGAGGTGTCCGGGTCGCCGATGTCCACGCGGATGACCTCGATGCCCTGGGCCTGGGCCTCGCGCATCTTGCGGCGCAGGTCCGCGAAGAGATACGGGGGAAGCTTGTTGAGTCGGTCTGCAGTGGGGATATCCATCGGGAATTCTCCTTGGTTTCGTTTGCGGGGAGGAGATATTGTAGCAATCCGCGACCCAAGGGCAACCGGGAGCTTGAAGTCCGTAAAAGCCCTGGCCCAGCTGGGCGACAATGTCATCCTCATCAACGCCCCGCAGGTGAAAGGGGTGGAGATCTACCTCTCGGATGAGATGGTCGACTGGAGTCGAAACCTTCGCGCGAGCCTTAACGGAAGGATCTTTCACGCGGCCAGGCCGGCCATCGACTGGGCCTGGGCCCTGCAATACGCCCGGGAAACCGGCGACCGCGACAGCGCATATCTCTGCAGAATCCGTTCCCGGTGAGGGTGGATGATCAGGCTTCGACCGGTTCGAGCTGCTCGTCGAGGGTCTTGCCGACGTCCTCGAAGCGGACGCTGATCCGGCTGGAGACGCCGGCCTCCTGCATGGTCACGCCGTAGAGGACGTTGCTCATGGCCATGGTCCGCTTGGCGTGGGAGATCACGATGAACTGGCTGAGCTGGACGAACTCCTGGACCAGTCGGCTGAAGCGTTCGGTGTTGGCTTCGTCCAGGGCGGCGTCGACTTCGTCGAGCAGGCAGAACGGGCTGGGCCGGGATTTGAAGATCGAGAACAACAGCGAAAGCGCCGTCATCGTCTTCTCGCCGCCCGAGAGCAGCGAAAGGCTTCGCAGCTCCTTGCCCGGAGGCCGGGCCACGATCTCGATCCCGCTTTCCAGCACGTCGTCGGGATCCAGGAGCATGATATCGGCCTTGCCGCCGCCAAAGAGCTTGCGGAAGAGCTGCTGGAAGTTCTCGCGGACGGCGTTGAAGGTGTCCAGGAACAACTCGCGGCTCTCGCGGTTGATGCGTTTGATCAGCTCGTCGAGCTCGTGGCGGGACTCGCGGATGTCCTCGATCTGCCCGGTGAGGAACTCCTGGCGCTGTTCGAGCTCTTCCTGCTCGCTGATGGCGTCGAGGTTCACGTTGCCCAGCCGATCGATCTTTCCCCGCAGGTCGGCGATCTCGTCGGCCACCTCCTGCCAGTTCCGTTCGGTGTCGTGTTCGTAGTTTTCGTAGGCTTCGGTCAGATCCATGCCCTCGTCCGAGGCCCGGGTGATGAGGTTCTCGATGCGCACGTCGCACTCGTTGAGTTCGACGCGCAGGGCGTTGACCTGCTCGGCCGAGGCTTCCGAGGCCTTTCGCTGCTCAGACAGACCCGTGCGGATCTCGTTGAGTTTCTCGCTGATGCCCCTGCGGGATTCCTCGATTTCCTCGGACTCCTTCGAAAGCTCCTGCTGCTGGGCGTACAAGGTTTCGATTTCTTCGCGGGCCTCGGAAGCTCCCTTCAGGGCGTCCTGGCGTCTCTGGCGTGAAAGCTCGATGGTGCTCCGGGCGTTCTGGAGCGACTGGGTGAACTGCTCGATCTCCCGCTGGAGGGACTGGAGATTGTCGCGGAGGGAGAGCTTCTTCTCCTGGTGGGAGGCCAGCTCGACCTTCTGCTCGGTGATCTGCGAGGCCAACTGGTCCTGGGTCCGGCGGGCGCCGGCGATTTCGTCCTGGGTCTGCTCGATCCGCTCGTTGCACTGCTGCGACTGCTCTTCCAGTTGCTTGACCTGCTGGGCCAGTGCTTCTTTCTTCTGCCCGGCAGTCTGCATTTCCGAATCGATGCCTTCGATGTCCGAAGCCACGGTGGGCTTTTCCCGCTGAAGCTGCTGGAGCTGCTCTTCCAGCCTGGAAAGCCGCGACTGAAGCTCGATCCTCTGCGAGTTGGCATCGTATTGCTCCGTGCGAAGCTCCTTCTGGCGGGCCTCGAGCTGCTCCCGCGCCTCCCGCGTGGACCGGCACTCGTTGCCGAGTTGATCGATGGTCTGCTCCAACTCTTGGCGTTGGCTGTGAAGCTGGGTCAGTTCACTTCGGCGCGAGATGAGCCCGGAGCTCTTGCCGGCCCCGAGGCGCACGCGGCCGTCGGCTTCGAGAACCTGCCCCGCCTGGGTGACGAACCTGGCCCCGCCGGGCAGGGACGAAGCAGCCCGCGCAGCGGCGGATAGATCCTCCACCACGAACGTATTTCCCAGCAGGCAGAGCACCGCCTGGCCGGTGGTTTCATCGCAACGGATGAAATCCCGCAGGCATCCGCGGACTTCGGTACAGGACGAGGCGTCGATGAGCTCCCCGGGGCGGGCGCGGTCCAGGCAGAGGAATTCCAGGGCGCCCGCACCGCCGGCCACCTGGTTGATCTTCTCCCGCGAGGCCAGCAGTGCATCGAAGCTGTCTGCCACGAGGAGTTGATCCGCCCCGGCCAGGGCCGATTCCACCAGGGGCGCGTGCTCAACATCGCTGTCGATTCTCTCGCCCAGCAGGCCCTGGACGACGTCGAGCTTGCCCTCTTTGCCGGCGGCGAGGATCTTCTTGACGGCCTTGCCGACCCCCTCGAGCCGCTGCTGCATCTCTTCCAGGGCGTGAATCCGGCTCAGCAGGGCCGAGCGCTTCTCCCGGGCCTGTCCAAGCCGGCCGCGAAGCTGCTGCTCGCCGTCGGCGAGTTCGTCGGCTTTCTTCGCCCCGGCTGCGATCTTCTCCTCGCAGAGGGCGATCCGCTCTCGGGCCTGATCCAGTTCGCTTCGCACCTGGGTGCACTGGCTGTCGGTCCGGCCGATCTCTTCGTCGATCTGCTTGCTTCGCTGAACAAGCCGATCCTTCTGGGCCGAGAGATTCTCCTCCCGTACGCCCAGGCCGGTAATGTCGTTGTTGCACTGGGCTGCGCGACGCATCAGATCGATGGCCGTATTCTTCTGCTCATCCAGATCCGATTGCTGTCCGGCCAGGCCGTGCTCGCCCCGGGTGTGCTCATCGCGAAGGGCTTCGAGCTTCCGGGCCAACTGCTCGGTTTCCTGCTGCTTGGCCTGGAGTTGCTTCTGACGGTCGGCAAGCTGCTCCTGGGCGGTTTCGATCCTCGCTTCGAGCTCTTCGACCGAGTGCGAGGCCTGGACCAGCTGGTCCTGGAGTTCCTGGGAGCGGGCGTCGAGCATCTCGGCCCGCTGCTCGCAGGTGGTGATCTGTCCTCCCACGGCCGCGGATTTTCCCTGGAGATCCCGGGCCGAGCGCTCCAGGTCCACCGATTCGACCTCCGCAGCCGATCGAGAGGATTCCAACTGCCCGATCCGCGCGTTTACAGCCGACTGCCGGTCGGTGGCGTTTTCCAGGCGGTTGTGGATGTCCTTGCGCTTCTGGGTCAACTGGTGATACTGGGCCAGCAGGTGCAGGCTCCGCAGTTCCTTGAGTCGCTCGGAATAGGCCTGGTAGTTTCGGGCTTTGCCGGCCTGGTATTTGATGCTTCGCAGGCGTTTTTCGACCTCGGCCAGTACGTCGCTTACCCGAAGCAGATTCTGTTCGACCCGTTCGAGCTTGCGGATCGCTTCCTTCTTGCGGGCCTTGTATTTGCTGATGCCCGCCGCCTCGTCGAAGATCGCCCTCCGGTCATCCTGGGAGGCCTGGAGGAAGGCTTCCACCTTGCCCTGCTCGATCAGGCCGTAGGCGTCGCGCCCCAGGCCGGTATCCATGAACATCTCGCGGATGTCCTTGAGACGCGCGGGGGTCTTGTTGATCAGGTACTCGCTCTGGCCACTGCGGTAGAGGCGGCGGGTGATGGAGACCAGGGCGTCGGTCTTGTTCGATTCGCCCTGGTTGCCCGGCTGAAGCGTGCCGTCGGAGTTGTCGAAGACCAGGGTGACCTCGGCCGATCCACAGGCGCGCCGGCTCGAGGAGCCGTTAAAGATCACATCCATCATCTCCGAGCCTCGCAGGCTCTTGGCCGACTGCTCGCCCAGAACCCACTTGAAGGCGTCGACGATGTTGCTCTTGCCGCACCCGTTGGGGCCCACGATGCAACTGATGCCGTCGTCGAACTCGAACTGGGTTCGATCGGCGAAGCTCTTAAAGCCGCTGAGGATCAGTTTGCGAAGTTTCATCGGCGCCGCATCCCTTCAGCACCCCGCGCAGGGGAAACCGGATCTGTACACGTAACGGGAAGGCCCATTCCTCTGGAAAAAGCGCCGCACAAGGCCACACCAAGCCCTGCCCCGCCCCGGGCGAGAAGCGCAGATTCAGCCTGCGACCGGCGGCAGGAAAAATGGATTCCCGAATGGTCTGTCATACTATCCGTAGTAGTCTCAGACGTCAAGGGCTACAATATGCTCGAATGCCTGATTTTTCGGCCCGGGCCCCTGCCCAAGCCTATCGCAGGACGAAACGGGCCGAGATCTGCCTCGCAGCGCACATCCGCTGGAGGACCCCGATGACCTGGCTGTAGGTCAGTCCCAGCCCGCGGTGCTCGAAGACCCGCTCGGAGACCACCTCTCCCGTCTCGGAATTCACATGCTCGACGACCATTGACTGTTGCTTGGGACTGGTCCCGATCATCAGGATGAAATCGTGCAGTTCCCGCGAAGAGGTATTCATATCCGTGTAGGTATCCTTGCGGGGAACCTTCCGCCACGCCTTGACCCGCTCGAAACCGGGCCTGGCATTGACAATGAGCAACTCGTTGGGCATTTCCAGGAAGATGTCCTGGCTGAGCTTGATATTGCTGCTGAAAACCACAATCCGCGGATCCTGCGTGGAAAAGGCAAAAATCGTGTGCGGGCCGGTGCTTTCCACGATGTCCAGGGGGATGTCGTCCAGAAGGGTGTGCCGCGTGATCCTCGCCCCGTCGTTGTGTTCCAGCAAAGCGCGGTAGGCCAAGATGCGGACTTCCGCGTCCGGGTCGCTCAACTGTCTGCGAAGCGTCCCGAGCTGCGAGTAAACCTCCCCGTGCCGGCCCAGTTCCGTGATCGCCTCATAGCGGAACTCGCAGTCTTTCCGCTCGGCCATCGCGCCCAGGACCATGCCCGCCTGATCGACATCGCCCAGCCGCAGCCCCGTCCGGGCGGCGTAGAAGGCCACTCGGTCCGAAGCATGCGTGTAGAGAGGACGGATAAAAGCCACGCTCCGCTTCCCCAGCCCCTGTAGCAGCAGGGAAATGGTCAACGCTTCGCTCTCGGGGGCCTCCACCAGGGCCTCGGCTAGCTGTTTGGCGTAGCGTTCGCGGTCCTGCCGGAGGGGCAGATACTGCACCAGGGCCAGAAAATCGCGGTAATGCTTGCGATGGGGATAAGGTACGTTGATCTGGATCAGCGAAGCGTCCTGGGCCCGGGCGACCTTGCTCCGGCCGGCCATGCCGAACCGCTTGTTGATGGCGTCTTCGATGTTGGACGCCCAAGCGTAGTCGCCGGCTCCGAACATCTGGAGGTAGACATCGCTGGACTTGGTGACCTTGCCCCCGCCCACGATGCGCCCGGAGAGCAACTTGCTCTGGTTGGTCGGATCTTCGGCGTCGATAAACGGGTTGATATAGATCGGGCCCATGGCCTCGGCCCAGACCTGCAGGTGGGTGGTCGCCACGTCCACCCCGGGCCGCTCGCGATTGAGTTCCACGGGCATCAAAGCCCCGCCGTCCAGGCTGGTAACGTCCGAGCCCAGGGCGCGGATTTCCACATCGAAAACAGTTCCTTTTGGGGCCCCGGCCGGGATCTTGCCGGTCACCCGGACAATCGCGGTATCCGGATCCTGGAGAACCATCATGGGGCTGAGGTCTTCGGTCTTGTACCGGTACCAGCCCAGGCCCTGCTTGCCCAGGTATTCCGTCATCCGCGTCCGCAGGCGGGGCGGGACTTCACGGGAGCCCTGGTCGCCCAGGCCGACGACCAGGCCATAGCCGGCCACGGGCATGTACCCGGCATCGAGCATGCGGGCATGTTGTGCGACCGTTCCTTCCAGGATCGCAGGCAGGGCAGGCAGTTCGACCTGGGGCTCAGCCACGGTCTTCTTCTCCTCGCAGCCGGTAAGCAGGACCGCGAAGATCCCCCCAACAGCGATCAACGTACTCCAGGCGATGCGATGCTTCATACTCAGGCCCTTCCTGCTTGTCTTCGGCGAGATCTCCACAACGTCGCAATCATACCGAATTCAGCCCCGACAGGGAAGGGATCTATCAGGAATGATTGGACGTGTCCCCCCTCGCGGGCCGCTGCGCCCCGGCCTGTCTTGGGACCCTTGGCGCCGGATGCATCCGCCGGTGGCTGTTGGCTCTTGGCCAGAGGTAACAGGCCGCAGCCGGCAGCAGGGCCGGACCTCCCAGGCAGCCGTCGGCTCCAGGTTTGGGTCTCAGACTCCCTGCCAAGCCCGCGCATAAGAAGAACATCGCCCAGGCTGCGATCAGGCACAGGACCCCCCCGTGCCCGACCGGAAACCCCCGAAGCCACCCATGAGCTGACCCTGAAACCATCGCACAATTCAGTAAATCCACTGCGCGGCAGTTCCCTAGCCTTTCCGGCTTTGGACGAAATCGACGCTTCACCCACCTTCGAGCCCCGGATATACCGACCCCGCCGGCCAAGCTGAATCTTTATGGAGGAGTATTTTTTTTCGCAAATCAGCTTTCGAATCCTTGCCAGGATCGAAGCGTCGGGGCAGGATGGGTCCGGCCGAAAGGCTTTGCTTTTCGTAGTTCATTTTCATCGGGTCATTACCCTCAGGGAAAAAGAAAGGGCAAACCATGGAGCAGACAGTTCTCAGACCTATGACCGTCGGGGAGATCCTCGACAGGAGTTTTCGTCTCTACCGCAGACATTTCCTGGCCATGATAACGATCGTGGCGATCATCCAGATACCGATGATGTTCCTGAACATCGGCATGTCGGAAATATTGTTTGAAGCCTCTCAGGGGGAAGTCCAAACCCATCAAAGGGAGTTGACTTACAACGAAGAAGGGGTGCCGATCCAGCGCAACCAAGCTCGTCAGGAGGGTTCAAGCTTCTTGTCCTTCTTGGTGCCTATTCTTCTGTTGGCCGGGCTGTCGATCCTCGCCAACAGTCTCGCCACTGGAGCGATGTCCAAGGGAATGGCAGAGGCGTACCTGGGACGCAGGCCGGGGGTGGGGAAAGTTTACCGCTTCGTGCTGCCCCGCCTGCTCTCGCTGATCGCAGTGGGCATTCTCTACGGCCTGTTGGTTACGGTGGGTCTTGTTCTGCTGATCATACCGGGGATCATCTTCGCCCTGCGGTATGCCCTGGCTTCGCCGATCGTGGCCATCGAAGGAAAGGGTGCCTTTGCCTCGCTGGGCAGAAGCTGGAAGCTTGCCAAATCCAACGCCATGCGCATTCTGGGCTTGTGGCTGGTGATTCTTGTGCTTTCCTGGGCAGCCGGGGCGATCGCCAAGCTTGCAACTTTTGCCATGAACTTCGAGAGTTTCCAGACCACCTATTATGTGCAGACACTCCTGGAGACGGGGATCCACATTCTCCTGATGCCGATTACCGCCGGTGCAATGGCCCTGATGTATTTCGATCTACGCATCCGCAAGGAAGCCTTTGACCTGGAAGTCCTGGCCTCACAGACATACGGGGCCGGCCCGGAAACCCAAGAGAATGCCTCGGAAGACACCATGTAGTTCTGCCCCCAGAGGCCGCCTCCGGTCTGGAAAGACGCGAGCGTACCTGGTCCTGCTGTTTCTTTCGGTCCGCCCCGGCTGGGCCCTGGGCGCATCGGACGTCTACCGCGAGCCGGAACCCGAGAAGGTCCGCAATGGTCTCCGGGAGGTGATGGACGAGGAGGGCCTGGACAGCCAGCCGAAGCAGAAAGGAATGATTGCGCGCTTCCTGGAGAAGGTACAGCGCTGGCTCAGACGCGCAGCCATGCCTTCGGGAATGGGGACGTTTGCCGAAATCGTGTTGGCTCTGCTGGGAATCGGCGCCCTGCTGCTGTTGGGCCTGGCGCTGTGGCTGGCGATCCGGGCCATCCTGGGCAATCGGAGAAAGCCCTTTGCCCGGGTGGACCAGGAGGGCCTGGTGTTGCGTCGTGAGGATGTTTCGCACGACCAACTGCTTTCCCGGGCGATGGCGCTTTCGGACCGGGGACATTACGTCCAGGCGCTGGGGGCGTTGCTTTCGGCATTGCTTAAAGGGATGGCCGAAGCAGGCAGACTCCAGTGGGACCAGAGCAAGACCAACGGCCAGTACCTTCGCGAGTATCCTGTACGTCAGACCGACAGGGACGCCTTTGGGCGGTTCGTTTCGCGTGTCGAGCAACACCAGTACCGCTGGGGCCGGTGTTCGCCAGAGCAGTTCAAGGACCTTTACCGGCGTTTCGAGGAGTTGGACCCCATTGGCCCGGACTCACAGTAAATTCGATTTGATCATTCTGGCTCTGCTGGGAGTCCTGACCGTCTTGGGGCTTGTGTGGATTGGCGGGGACCGGCGCCGCCCAGGCAGGGATATATGGTCGCCGCCCTCGACGGAGGTCGCCTCGGATAGCGGTCTGCTGGGGTGGTATCGCCTCCTGGAGAAGTTGGAGTTCCCTCTGGCCAGGAACTACTTTCCGCTGCTGCCCGACTCGTTGGCTCAGTACGATGTCATCATCGTCGCGGCCATGCCCATTCCGACTTCTTCACCCAAGGGCGAATCCCGGGCGATCGAACAATGGCTCGACCGGGGAGGAACGCTTGTGACCACGCCGGAGGTAATGGATCAGTTGAAACTGTCGGACCTGGCCCCCGCAGAGGTCTTGACCTGGCAAGACGGTCAGAGGGCCCAGAGAATTCCGGCCGACCAGCGGGACGCGCCCCTGGCCAGAAACGTGGACCGGGTGCGGACAAAAGGGACATCGCTGCAGATTGACGGGGAAGATCTGTGCCTGCTGGCCACCAGCCAAGGGGTCCAGATCGCCCAGAGGTCGCTTGGCCAGGGAAGGCTGATCCTGATCGCCGACATGGGAATGTTCTCCAATGCGATGATCGACCAGGCCGACAATGCCCTGGTCGGTGCCAACCTGGCCGCCTATCTTCGCGATACGTCCGAGGCAAGAGAACTGGCCTTCCACGAGTACCCCTTTCAGCCGGGCAAGGGAGGGATGATAGCGACGCTGTCGTTCCTGGCCGATACCCCTCTGGGATGGGGAATCTTCCTGTGCACCTTCGCCGCTCTGCTTTGGCTGTGGAATCGGGGACGCAGATTCGGCTACCGCCATCGGCCTCGTACCGACAAGACGCACACCAAGGCCGCCCTGGCCCGAAGCGTAGGGGCGACCTACAGCAAGGCCGGCGCGTACCGCCTGGGCCTCGAGTTGTTGTATCAATGGCTGCGAAATCGGCTGTGCCGAATGGTAAACCTCCCGCCCGTCGTCGATGATACCCGACTGGCCCGCAGCCTGGAACGTGTCACCGCAGTCCGGGCTGAGCAGGTCACCGACGCCCTTGTCCGATGCCGAAATGTCCTGGCCAAATCCAAGGTCTCCCGAAAAGAGTTTCGACGCGCCCTGGACTCCTTACAAAAACTGGAAAGTGAGCTGGAAGATGGATATCCAACAGGCCCATGAGCACGTCATGCGTCTGCGTGAGCAGATGACCCGATGGATTGTCGGGCAGGAAGAAGCGATCGACCAGTTGATCGTCTGCATGATCACGGGAGGTCATGCCCTGCTGGAAGGCGTTCCCGGCACGGCCAAAACCCTGGCCGCCCGTCTGCTGTCGCTTCTGACCGGCGCCCGGTTCGGGCGAATTCAGTTGACGCCCGACCTGATGCCCTCGGACATTACCGGTGTCAATATCTTCGAGACCAAGAGCAGCCGGTTCACCTTCCGCAAGGGCCCGATCTTTGCCGACATCGTTTTGGCCGACGAGATCAACCGGGCGCCGGCCAAGACGCAATCGGCCCTTCTCGAGGCCATGCAGGAACGCCAGGTCACCGTCGACGGGGTGAGCTATCCGATGTCGAAGGTCTTCACCGTTCTGGCCACCCAGAACCCCGTGGAATTCGAAGGGACCTACGCCCTGCCCGAGGCGGAGATCGACCGCTTCCTGCTGAAGATCCGGGTCCCCTACCCGCAGGAGGAAATGGAGAGGCGCATTCTGGATCTGGCCGCGGAGGGCCTGGACCCGGCCGACCTGGAATCCATGCAGATCGAGGAAGTCTTCTGCGCCCAGGAGCTGGAGCAGATTCGTGATGCACACCTCCGGGTGCAGGTCGAGCCCAGCGTGCGGGATTACATCACCTCGCTGGTGCGGCGCACACGGGAGACACCCGGCGTTTCACTGGGGGCCTCTCCCCGGGCCGGGGTGATGCTCTTCCAGGCCTCCCAGGGCGCGGCGCTGCTGGCCGGACGAGATTATGTCACGCCCGATGACGTCAAGGCCATTGCTCCTGCCGCCCTGGCCCATCGCCTGTTGCTGCTTCCCGAGGCGGAAGTGGAGGGACGAAACCAGTACGAGATCCTTCACAAGCTCCTGGCCGAGGTCGAGGTCCCCCGGTAGATGATCCCTTCGCGACAAACGGTCGTCGCTTTGCTGATCGGCTCGGTCCTGCTGGCCTTGAGCGCGCTGATTCCATTGCTGCTGGTGGTGGCGTTTGCCTGGGTGTGCATGATCGCAGTGCTTTGCCTGTTGGATCTGGTGACACTTCCGAAGCTCGCTTCGCTGCGGATCCGGCGGCGTCTGCCCAAGAAGTTTTCGCTGAATGTCCCGGCCCGGGTGGATTACCACATCGAGAACAACTCGTCGGCTACCCGGCGCATTCAGTTGGCCGAGAACTGGCCCGAAGCGTTCGTCCCGGATAGCCCCTCGCGGTCAGCGACGGTCCAAGCCGGTGCCCGGGGAGACATTCCCTTTACGGTTACCCCGGCGGTTCGTGGTGATTTCACGCTCAAGCGGCTGGACGTTCGGCTGATGTCGTTCATGGGCTTCTGGTGGCGACAGACCGCCTGGGGCCAGGAAGACCCCATCCGGGTCTACCCCAACCTGCGGAATTTCCAGACCTTCGAGATCCGCATCCGGCGGAATATGCAATTCGCCCGGGGCCTGGGTCGAATGCGTCGAATGGGACAGGGCGACGAGTTCGAGTCTCTCCGGGACTACGAACACGGCGACCCGCTTTCAGTCGTCGACTGGAAAGCCACCGCCCGGCGCGCCGAGCCGATCGTCCGTAACTTCCAGCCGGAGCAGCGACAGAACGTCCTGATCGCCATCGATACCGGGCGGGCAACGGCAGGACGTTTTGAAAAGATGACACGCCTGGACTGCCTGGTCGATGCCGCCCTGATGCTCTCCTACGTGGTTCTGCGCCAAGGGGATTACCTGAGCCTGCTGGCATTCAACGACAGGATTGAAAGCTATGTCCCCCCCATGCGGGGTCTGAGCAACATCCCAACCGCTGCGGATGAGTTGTACAAGCTTCATTCGCGGAAGGTCGAATCCGACTACGCCATGGCCTGCCGTTTCTTGTCGCTGCGCAACCGCAAACGAAGCCTGTTGTGTATCCTCACCGACGTGCTGGATCGCCAGGCCAGCGGAGTCCTGCTGTCCTACGTGGCCAGGTTCGCCCGAAGGCACCTGCCCCTGGCGGTGACCCTGGGGGACCCGCAATTGACCCGCTTGGCCGGGGCTCGGCTTGGGCAGGCGACCGACCCATTTGCCAAGGCCGTTGCCGTGGATATGCTCAAGAGCCGGCAGGAAGCCCTGGCCGCTATGCGGCGTTCGGGCGTGGATGTGCTCGACGTGCCCCCCGGCCAACTGATGACGTCCCTGGTCGACCACTATCTCCGGATCAAGTCAAACCATCGCCTCTAGAGTGAGTGACAGAAAAAGAGCTTTGTCACCCGCTACAATTCGTCTCGGGAGCCTCCTTGCATCTCCCGCAGACCAGCAGATACGCCAGCGTCGCACCCAGAAGCGACAGGCCCAGGAGGATCTTCACTCCCCCGGGAAGATAGGACGGAGTGACGTACGATTCGACCGCCCCGGCCAGGATGAACATCGGTACCGTGCCCAGAAGCAGCAGGACCGCTTCCCGGGCCCCTTGGCGTAAAGATTCTCCCCGTGTCAACTGGCCCGGAAGTACCGCACTCAGGCCCAGACGAAGACCCGCACAGGCCGAAACGAGAATCGCGAAAATCTCCAGGGCCCCGTGGGGCGTCAAAAAGGACCAGACCTCCCACGCCAGGGAATGATTCGTGAAGTGGGCGAAGAACGTCCCCAACATGATGCCGTTGACAAGCAGCACATACAACGTGCCCAGCCCCAGCAGGATCCCGGCAGCAAAGGCCAGGAACGCCACCTGTATGTTGTTCAGCGTGATCTGCGTGTTCATCAGGGCCGGGGGCATGTTTCGATAACGCCGGCTGACGTCCTCGCCCACGACCTCCCGCCCGGGCTGGACATCCAACCCTGCCGGAAGCAGAACATAGGCCATGCTGGGCCTGTCGCGAACCACCGCGTAACTCCCCAGGGCCGAGAGAAAAAACAGCAGCGTCGAGAGCAGCATCCAGGGCTTCATTTTCCGAAACAGCCTCGGATAACCGGTGGTGACAAAGCGCCACACCCGAGCCCAGAGAGGCCTGGCCGGAGGACGATAGAGCAGACTGTGTGCGCCCATCGCCAGGGCGTTGAGGTTTTCGCGCATCCTGGAATCCAGTTGATACATCCGCGCGCGGGCGACGTCCACCGTCAGAGACGAATACAGATGCGTCAGTTCGCGAAGGTCCTCCTGGGAGAGTTTGCCCAGGCCCTTTCTGCCCCGGACAATCAGTTCCTTGGCTCGCTGCCAGTGCTCCTTTCGGCTCTGGATGAAGCTCTCGGCTTTCATCTCGGCACCTCCCAGGGCCGGGCGGAGCGGCTGGCGCCCCGGGCGGTACGCCCGGCCAGGAGGTCGAAACACAATCGCTCGTAGGTCTGATAGTCCGAGCCGGGAGGGATCTGCACCTGGTCGCGATGATTGCGAAGGATGGGCAACAAGAGCTGCCTGGCGACTCGCTCCCGAAGGGGGTCCTCCCACCGCTTTAAACGCTGACGATATCGCTCGATGACCTCCACCTCCTCCGGGGTCAGCAGAATATTCCTTTCATTGCTGTCGGCGGACTCGAAGCTTTCGGCTCGTCCGGCCAGGAGGTCGAAACACAATCGCTCGTAGGTCTGATAGTCCGAGCCGGGAGGGATCTGCACCTGGTCGCGATGATTGCGAAGGATGGGCAACAAGAGCTGCCTGGCGACTCGATCGCGCGTGGCTGCATCCAACTGGTCCATGCGCTGACGATACTTCTGGATGAGCTCCACCTCCTCCGGGGTCAGGACGGTCTCTGCCTCCTCTTCCAGCTGCGAGGCCTGGGGAACTTCCATGGAAGCTTCCGATCCGCGGCCCAGTCGCTCGTTGACCACGACCGTCCCCGCCGCCAGATCGCCCAGGCGCTGGCTGCGACGCGAGATGAACATCGCTACTCCGCCCAGGATGTAGGTATTGGCCGGCTGGGAATCGATAACGCGCAGCAGGTTGCGAATCAGAATGTCGGTAGCCCGCAGGGGCCCCCCGTCCAACCGGGCGATACGCAGAGACTGTGTCTTCTTGCCGGGCGTCCTGCCCGAGAGCAACTCAAACAACGTGAAGTATCCCCAGTAGATTCCAAAAACAAGCAAATGGAAAACGATCAACGGCCAGAACGAGCCGTCCCTGTACATACGATCCAACGGGCTGTCGCTGGTCCAGAACATAAGCATCAGGAACAGCACGAGAAAAATCAGAAACACGATCAAGGAATCCAGGATACCCGCCACCAGGCGAAGCCCCATTCCGGCCAGCCGACGCTGAAGGTCGACGTTCTCGGCCGTCTCGACCGAGTCGAATTCCAGGCTGCGAAGGTCCGGGTCACTCATGAGGACGCCCTGCCTGCTTCTGTGCAGTTGCCTGGGCTTTGACCCGCCGGAGAGGAAATGTATCTGTCGCCCAAAATCTTTCTCCCTTCCAGATGCAATGAACTGTTTTGCCTATCTTACCGCCGACGCGCGTGGGGGTAAAGAGGCCTGCGGATTCGAGGTCTTTGCGCTTTTGGCTAACAGGATTCCGCATTCTGATACTCACCTGCGGGCGATTGGCGGTAGAGTGTTTCTTTCCGAAGCTGCAGTTGACTTGCCTCTGCGAAAGGAGCCTCCGTGGCCAATCAACCCAATGTGCTGATGATCGTCACCGATCAGCAACGTACCGATACCATTCACGCCTGGGACAATCCCCTCTGCCGGACGCCGGTCCTGGACCGCCTGGCCACCGAGGGCACCAGCTTCCGCCGGGCCTACACCCCCTGCCCGGTCTGTGCTCCCGCCCGCGGGACGATCTCCACCGGCGTGGTCCCCCACCGGGCGGGATCGAGCGACAACTGCGGCCACGCAGGTCTGGACCTGCCCGATTTCGCCACGCTGCTCCACCAGGCGGGGTATCAGACCTGCGGCTACGGCAAGCAGTACTCCCGCTTTGGGCCCAATGGAGTTGAGGGAAACCGCAAAGGCTTCGATGAATGGCTCGACTGGAAGGACTATTACGCCTGGTGGGAGCAGCAGGGCCAGCACTGGTGCTCCGAGCCGCGGGGGCCCTCCAGCGAAAACTACTACATCCCCCACGAGCGAGGCCATGACGTGGAACTGAGCCGAAGCAACTGGGTCACGCGTCACTGCGAGGACTTCCTGGCCAGGCGGGACAAGGACAAGCCCTTCCTGCTCTGCGCGCACTATGGGGACCCGCACCCGCCCTGGGCGGTTCCGTATCCGTGGAACTTCCTGTTTCGGCCCAACGAGATGCCGCATCCGCTTCGCCCGGCCAACTTCCGGGACTACCGCTGCCGGGCCAACCTGTTCCAGAACCGCTACAAGTGGATGGAAGAGGCGGCATCGGGAGGCGACGACCTGCTGCTGCGACGGATCCGGGCGGCCTACCATGCGACGGTCTCGTACATTGACAGCCTGCTCGGGCGGATCATCGAGGCCCTGGGCGACGAGATCGACAACACGCTGATTATCTTCACCTGCGATCACGGGGAAATGCTCGGCGACTACGGGTGCGTCGGCAAGCGATGCATGCTGGAAGGGGCGGTCCGCGTACCGCTGATCGCGCGGCTTCCGGGCTTCATGCCCGAGGGCAAGAGCGTTCGCGCAGCGGCCGGCCTGGCCGATATCATGCCCACGATCTGCGAGGCAGCCGGTGTTGACTGTCCGGATCTGCCCGAGGCACGGAGCCTGAAGGACGTAGCCGGGATGGCCCCCGGTGAGCGGATCGTCTACAGCCAGTTCAGCCGGAAGTGGAACGGGCAGTACTTCGCCGCCGACGGCGAGCGGACGTACTGGTACTCTGCCGCGGACAAGCGCGAGTGGACTTTCGCGGTCGGCGACGGCCTGGACCAGGGCCCCATCCTGGAGATGGACGATCATGGCAGCGAACTCAAGGCGTCCCTGTTGGAGCGTCACCGCAACGACTGGTACTCCGACGCGGTGGACGGAGACGACTGGAAGGAGCACGACGTTCCGGCCAATCCCTTGCACAGCGACCCGGACTACGGGTATCTCTTTGCCGAGAAGGCCGACAGAATCCAGGCCGACGTGAACGCACTGGGCGCGGACTACGCCCGCAAGTGCACCCGCGTGGGTCGAGGACACCTCATGGCTGAGCACATGGTACCCATGACGACCGAGGAACATGAGAAGTTCGACGCCCTGGGCAGCGTGTACGAACCGGTCGAACCCGCCGAGGAAAGCTGAAGCAAGGAAGCGAGAAGACTATGGAGAATCTCAAGCAGATCGTTCGTCGCGGCAACGTGGTCCGCGACCTTGCCTGGCTGCAGAAGGGCATGCAGTTCGTGCCGGTGTACGTTGCCAACGGCGCGGTGGGAGGCTGCCTGGACGAATGGGGCTTCCACCACCGGTGCAACTACGACATGGACTGCGGGCGAACGCACCTGACCCACGTGGACCACTACTCCAGATGGGGCAAACGCAAGGGCCACATCCTCCGGTCCTTCGGGCACCTGGTGGCCACGGACATGCAGTCGAGGCCTCTCGGGCTGGGCCTGGTCGAAGCGTGGGAGCAGCAGTTCGATCTGTGGACGGCTTCGTGCTCCAGCGCCTGGGCTGAGGGCGGCTCGAAATGGCAGACGCACGTCTTTGCCGGCTGGGCCCAGCCTCAGCTCTGGTGCTGGTCGCTCAAGCAGGACCTGGCCCGGGGCGAAGACGCCCTGCGTCTGCGATGGCAGTTCGACGTTCGCCAGGCGGAGAACAACGCCCGCAGCGAGTCCAAGCTCATGCACGAGCTTTCGGTTCAGATCGAGCCGGCCGGGGAGAACCTGTGGAAGATCACCGCCCGAACCAACTGTCACCAGACGCAGATGCTGCTGTTTGTTCAGGGCGGCTCGGTCGGCGTTGATGGCAGCGAGCTGATCGTGGATTCGGCGCCCGAGGGGGCAGAGATGCGGGCGCTGTTCCTGGATTCGCATCTGCCCGAGTCGATCGCGAAGGATCCGCGCGGGTTCCTTTCCCGCGACGACCACCGGCAGAGCCACGAACAAGCGGTCCGCGAGCACTGGGAGAACAGCGGCATGCTGGATCTGCCGGCCGGGCCCGAAGCGAGCTGGTGGCCTCGACTGGCCTACTACCTGCCGGCCAGCCTGAGCCCCAACCCCAGCCACGTGCAGATCGCCACGGGCCTCAACGCCAACAACTGGGCCTACGGCTTCCCGCAGGACCAGTGGTACGTGATGATGGCCCTGCCGCGTCTGGGTCTGCACGAGTTGACCGCGGCGCAATTGCCCTTTTACAGCGACGACCTGGACGCCTACCGGCGCTACGCGAAGCGACTGGCCAAGCGCGAGGGCGTGTTCTTTCCGTGGGAGCCGCCGTTTGAGAAGCTCGACGAGTTCGAGGTTGAAGATGCCCCCGGCGTCAACGCCTACCAGTTCCACAGCGCCGCCTATCCGGCAGCGATGGCCTGGGAGAGCTTCCTGGTCCACCGCGACGAAGGTTTCCTGGCCAACCATGCGGAGATGATCGAGGGCGTCGCGCAGTTCCTGGCCTCCAACTGCGAGCCCGGCGACAACGGCTACATCTTCCGCAACGACGACGTCCCGCTTCGCAGCCAGGATGAAGGCACCGCCCACGGCGCTCAGACGGTCCAGCCGATCTGCGCCGTCTGGAGCTCGATGTACTGCTTCAAGGCGTTTCTGGAAATGCGGGAGATCCTGGGAGCCGGCGATGAGAAGCTGGCCGGCAAGGTCAGCGAGATCCTCGATACCGGCTTTGACTTCCAGCCGCTGCTTCGTGAAGACGGCCTGCTGCGAACCAGCGGCACGGAAGAAAGGCCCCTGGGGCTTCAGAAGCATCCGCCGCAACTGAACCCGTTGACCTACGTCCCCCAGGCCGACTGGATGGACTACGAGCCCGTCCTGGCCTCCTGGAAAAGGCGCTACGAGCTTTGCAAGGCCACCCGTGAGCCCAAGAGCCTTGGCTGGACGTTCGGGCAGTTTCTGCTGGCCTCGGTGCGTCTGGGAGACGGCCAGGCCGCCCAGAAGGACCTGTCGCTGGTCCAGCCGGCCCGGTTCGCCGATCCGGACTGGATCCAGTTCTTCGAGACCTCCGACCGCAACGGCTGGACCCACAAATGGGGCGCCTATTACTTCACCGTAATGGGCCTGTACGTGATGGCCATGCTCGACACGGTGATCCAGGACTATCGCGGGGGTGTGCGAATTGCCCCGGCGATCCTGCCCCGCTGGCAGGGCAAGCCGGTGGGCTTCTCGAACCTGCATCTTCGCGGGGGACTGGTGGCCTCGGGCCGGATTGAAGGATCCGATCTCCGCTGCCAACTGCAAGCCCGGCGCGACATCCGGACTCGGCTGGAAGTCTGCCTGCCGGGAAGCTATCGCCTGATCGTGGACGGCCAGGAGACAGCCTTTGCCGGCCAGGAGGCTGTGGAGCTGTCGCTCTCCGCCAGCCGGACCGCGACAATACGAACCGACGACTGAGAAACAACACATTCCTGAAACCTGATGTGGAGCTGAAGATGAAGAAGAAACCGAACATCCTGATGATCGTCACCGACCAGCAGCGCGCCGATACCATCGGCGCCCTGGGCAACGAGGTGATTCGAACCCCCACCCTGGACGCCCTGGCCGAGGCCGGGACGAGTTTCCTCCGGGCCTACACCCCCTGTCCGGTCTGCTCGCCGGCGCGGGTGGCGATGGCTACGGGCATTCCCCCCTACGTGCATCGCTTCACGGACCACGACTGGTGGCACTGGGAGGACGAGAACGGCCCGAAGACCAAGGCCCCGCATGACAGTTCATTCATGACGGTTCTCAACGAGGCCGGCTACCAGACCTTCATGACCGGCAAGCTGCACTACCATGGCCGAGGCTGGCTGACCGACGGCGTGGAGGAATACGCCGGCAGGGAGGCCCAGCTTAGCCCGAAGACCAAGCGGCTCAAGAGTTACGGCGAGTTCACCCAGGAGAAGGGCTACCCGGACTACGCCACGCCGTGGGGCTCATCGGGCGAGTACTACATGGTGCCGCAGATGACCGACGCGCCGCCCGAGCATGCCAATGCGCATTTCCTGGCCGACCAGAGCATCGACTTCTTGAACCGTCGCGACACGTCCAGGCCCTTCATGCTCAGTTGTCACTTCCCGGGCCCGCACCCACCGGTTCGGAACCCCTACCCCTGGGCCATGCTCTACCGGACCGGCGAGATGGACCCGCCCCACCGTCCGGAGAACTGGAAGGACTACCAGGCCCGCACCAACCGGTACCAGAACCGCTACAAGGGCAAGGAGACCGCCCAGGAAGACGACATCGGCTACCGGATCTTCAAAAGCGCCTACTATGCCGACACCAGTTTCATCGACTACAACATCGGACGCATCCTCGAAGCCCTGGGCGACGAACGGGAAAACACGCTGATCCTCTTTACCTGCGATCACGGCGAGATGCTCGGCGACTACGGCTGCGTCGGAAAACGCTGCATGCTCGAAGGGGCGATCCGCATTCCGTTCATCGCCGTCTGGGCCGGCCGGATCCCCGCCGGGAAGGTCTCCCGCACCCCGGTGAGCCTGATGGACGTGTTCCCCACGATCCAGGACGTTCTGGGGTTGGAACAGCCACCCCGCAGCGAGGAAGGCCTTTCGCTGCTGACGACCGCCAACGAGGACGACCGGGAGCGGATCGTCTTCAGCCAGTTCTCAAGCGGCTGGTGCGGCCAGTACGGCGCGACCGACGGGAAGTGGAAGTACGCCTACTCGGCCCCGGACGACAAGCAGTGGCTCTTCCGGGTCAGCGATGAGCTGGTTGAAGGCGCCAACCGGATCGACGACGAGGACGCCGAGGCTGTCGAGGCCTGCCGGAAGCTCAAGGGCGCCCTGCTGGAGCGTCACGACCCGGCCAACGATCCGTGGTCCAATGCGGTCGAGAACGGACAGTGGAAGAAGCACCCCACGCCGCCGGAGAAGATCCAGGAAGATCCGACGTACGGATACCATTACAACTGTCCGGGCGAGAAGGAGCTCCAGGTGGAAATCGACAAGCTGGGCCCGTATGCCCGTCAGGTGACCGGGTATCGCCACGGGAATCTCCACAGCGACCACGCGGTGCTCCAGGGCCAGTGCCCCTTTGAACTGGAAGAGGAGTAGGTCGAACCGGTTGAGATTTGGATCCCCCCTGAAAACAGCACCCCGCGCTGGAGACCAGCGCGGGGTGTTTCTTTCAGGTTACGAAGCGGTCAGGCTCCTAGTAGCGTCGGGAACCGCCGCGTCCGCCGCGTCCACCCCGGCCGCCACCGCCACCGCCGCCACCGCCGCCACCGCCGCCGCGGGATTCGCGAGGCTTGGCTTCGTTGACAGTCAGCGAGCGTCCCTGCCAGTCCTGCCCGTTGAGTTCTTCGATGGCTTTGTCGGCGTCACCGTTGTCTTCCATCTCGACGAATCCGAAGCCGCGGCTCCTGCCCGTCTCGCGATCGGTGATCACGTTGGCCGATACGACCTCACCGTACTGCGAGAAGTACTCTTCCAATTCTTCACTGGTAACGCTGAAGCCCAGGTTACCCACATACACTCTCTTGCTCATGCTCATTCTCCGTCAGGCAATGCTTGGTCACTCGAGAGTGGCTTGTGCGACTCCAACGTTGGACCAGGGTTCTGCCCGAAGCTGACCTACGCCTATCTTTCAATAGGCTGCGGGGCCCTGCGAGGGATACAGAATCCCAGTTCAGGCCCGACTCGGACCCGATGCAAAGCCCCCGAACTCACTGAAAGTATATCCACAGCCCGGGGTCCGGGTCGTGGGAGAAATCGCTTTCATCGACGCTTTTTTTCTTCACCAATCGCTGATGCGTTCTTCATGAACTTCCCGGCGACCACTGGCCTGCCGCTGCCCCGGCCCGTATAATCCCGGTTTCCGATACTTGAAACCCAAGGAGTACCCAACAGATGCAGGCCCGGCCCAACATCCTGCTCATTCACAGCGACCAGCACCGCCAGGACACTTTGGGGATCAATGGACACCCCATGGTCCAGACGCCGAACTTGGATTCACTGGGGCGCGAAGGCGTGAATTTCACCCGCGCTTATACCCCCGTTCCGATCTGCTCAGCCGCCCGGGCCTGCCTGCTTACCGGCGCCTGGTCCCATACCCACAAGTGCCTCTCGGTGCCCCGACCGGCCATGTTCCGCCCCGCGCTGGAGCATTTGCCCCTGCTGACCGAACTGCTCCATGATGCCGGGTATTACGTCGGCTGGATGGGCAAGTTCCACGCCGAGGTCCCGGGCAATCCGGTGGAAAAAGGCTGTGACGAGTGGGTCCCCCTGGGCCACTACCGCAAATTCCGCGAGGAGCAGGGCCTCGAGCCGCCCAATCGTGAGCACGGGCTGTTTGGCGATGTGGACGACGTAACGCCCCCCGACAAGAGCCCCCTGGCCTGGCAGGCGGATCAGGTCATCCGACAGATGGGACAGCCCCGGCCGGATCAGCCCTTCTTCTTGCGCTGGGATCCGGTCCAGCCTCACCTGCCCTGCTGTCCCAGCAAGAAGTTCGCCGATCTGTACAACCCCTCGGATATCGAGCCCTGGCCCAGCTTTCCCGACCCGCTGGAGAACAAGCCCCGCGTCCAGCAGCGACAGCGACGCATCTGGGGCATCGAAAACTGGTCCTGGGAGAAATTCCAGCCGATCGTGGCCAACTACCTTGCCACCGTCACGGAGCTGGACCACCACTTGGGGCGCATCCTCCAGGCGCTGGAGCAGAAGGGCCTGGCCGAGAACACGCTGGTGATCTACTCGACCGACCACGGAGATTTCTGCGGCGGGCACGGCCAGTTGGACAAGCATTTTTCGATGTACGACGACATCACCCGCGTTCCACTGCTGATGCGTTGGCCCGGGAAGATCGACAAGCCCGGAAGCACCTGCCAGGCCTTTGTCTCGAATGAACTGGAGATCGCGCGGACGATCCTGGAAGCAGCCGGTACACAGATCCCCGAAACCTTCGTCGGGCAGGACCTTCAGGCCCTGGCCAACGGAACCACCGAGGCGCGGGAGGATATGTTCGTGCAGTATTTCGGTACGGAGACCGGCGCGTACGACTCGCGCATGGTCACCGACGGCACGTACAAATTCATTTACAACCCGGTGACGTTCGACGAGTTCTACGACCTCCGGGAAGACCCCGGAGAAATCGTCAACCGCATCGACGACCCGTCCCTGCAGGATACGATCCGCCGCTACAAGCGTCGTCTGGTCGAGTGGATGCAGCAGACCGAAGACCCGCTGTGGATGCGATGGCTGGAAGTGGAACTGCTCGATGAGCCGGGCATGGCCCAGCGGGTCGGGCTCTGAACAAGGAGGCAAGCCTTGGCCGCCCACGAAACTCGACCGGCTTCGATGATCATCCTCGGCGATGCCGACCGGATCTACTCGCCCTCGCAGCAGAAGCAGATCGCGGAGAAGACCGATCTTCTCAGCCGGCCTCTCACGGCCGGACAGGCTAGCGAGCGAGGCGACCTGCTGGAAAAGGTGGAGCTGATCTTCTCCGGCTGGGCAGGGCCGCTGCTGGATGAGCCGTTCCTGGCCTCTGCGCCGCAGCTCAAGGCGCTCTTCTACGGGGCGGGAGCGCTGTCGGGCGTCATGACCCGCGACGCCTGGCGCCGCGGGATCATCGCCTCCAGCGCCTGGGTCGCCAACGCCCAGCCCGTGGCGGAATACACCCTGGGGATGATCCTGCCGGCCCTGAAGCAGGCGATGCCCCTGGCCAGGCGAATCCACTCCAGGCAGCAGTGGATCGACAAAGCCAAGGTACCCATGGCCGGGGCGTACGGATCTACGGTGGCGATCATCTCGCTGGGCGTAATCGGGCGCAAGGTCGCCCAACTGCTTGCACCCTTCGATGTTGAGCTGCTGGCCTTTGATCCGATGGTCGAGGCCGACGAGACCCGGGAACTGGGGGCAGAACCGGTGAGCCTGGAAGACGCCTTTGCCCGGGCTGATGTGGTCTCGATCCACGCGCCCTGGCTGCCCGAGACGCAGGGGATGATCACGGGAGAACTCATCGCCTCGATGAAGCCCTCCGCTACGCTGATCAATACCTCCCGCGGGGCGTTGATCCGCGAAGATGAGATGACCGCCCTGCTGGAAGGCGAGCGACGAGACCTTACCGCCATCCTGGATGTGACGCATCCCGAGCCGCCGGTGGAAGGTTCAAAGCTCTTCCAACTGGAGAACGTCTTCCTCACGCCGCACATCGCCGGCTCGCTTGGAGACGAATGCCACCGGATGGGGCAATACATGCTCGACGAGCTCGACCGCTACCTGGCCGGAGAGCCCCTCTTATGGGCCGTCTCAGCCCAGCAGGCCGAGAACTCCACCCACCGCCCGAAGCAGTGAGCTGAGTCGAGGCGCACGTGACGGGCGCATCGGCGCGTCAGACGTTGAGCAGGCGAGCCACGGCCGGCTGGGCGGGGGACCGCTCCACCTCCGCCAGCGTTCCCACCTGCACGAGCTTCCCGGCGTAGAGAATGCCGACGCGATCGGCGACCTGCTCGGCCTCGGTGCGGGAATGGCAGATATGCAGGGCGGTCAGATCGTATTGATCCGCGACGCGGTTGAGCAGGTGGCAGGTCTCCTTGCGGGTCGGCTCGTCCAGGGCGCTGCCCTATCCCCCGATGAGCCGGTCGGGAGCAATCGGGTAGGCCGGGGTGATTGCTCGCCCCGGCCTCCCACACC
>CAZOVB010000062.1:0-26588 GCA_964583095.1 uncultured Planctomycetaceae bacterium | reverse complement strand
CCTCCCCGGTGCCACCGTCTCGCCTCAGGTTGGCGGGCTCGTGTGGCCACGATTCCCCCTCCCCGGTGCCACCGCCCTGTCCCCAGGGCGGTGCCTCGTGTGCTCCCACTTCGCCCCTCCCCGGTGCCACCGTCTCGCCTCAGGTTGGCGGGCTCGTGTGGCCACGATTCCCCCTCCCCGGTGCCACCGCCCTGTCCCCAGGGCGGTGCCTCGTGTGCTCCCACTTCGCCCCTCCCCGGTGCCACCGTCTCGCCTCAGGTTGGCGGGCTCGTGTGGCCACGATTCGCGCCTTCAGGCGCCACTTGTCAGAAAAGCGTCCTTGGACTATCCTGCGAACATGTTTCGTGATGCACCATCCCGAAAGAAGTGCAAGCGGTGGGATCTTCCATACAGTTCGCACTTGCTCACGTTTTCTTGTCTGGGCCAAAAACCTTTCCTGGCCCGAGATCGTACACGATGCTGGTTTTTGGACTCGTTAGGCCGGGCGCGCGACAAATTGAACTTCGATCTGTGGGCGTGGGTGATCATGCCCGAGCACGTGCATCTCGTCGTGAATCTGCCGGAGAATCTAAAGGTACAGGATGTTCTCAGTTCGGTTAAGACGTCCTGCGGGAGCAAGGCAATCTACTGGCTTCGAATGAACGCGCCAGGTCGTCTGAAAATGCTGGACGTTTCGCAAGGGATCGGACGTCCCCGCTATCGATTTTGGTTGCCGGGGGGTGGCCACGAGCGGTTCCTGCGAAACAATCGCGACGTGCATGAAAAGATCCACTACGTTCATGCAAATCCCGTTCGCCGCGGTCTGGTGGAAAACATGGAGGATTGGCAGTGGTCGTCGTACCTGGCCTACTCGCGAGGAATTGACGGACCTTTGACGATTGACCGCGAGACAATCCCGACTGCGGAGAGTCGGTACTGGCGCACACGAGGCACCGCCTTAGGGACAAGGCGGTGGCACCGTAATGGGGTACTCTGGCGCACACGAGGCACCGCCTTAGGGACAAGGCGGTGGCACCGTAATGGGGTACTCTGGCGCACACGAGGCACCGCCTTAGGGACAAGGCGGTGGCACCGTAATGGGTGCTCTCGCCTGGTGGTCAGGTGCTCCTTGCCCAGTGGGGGGCGTTGCGGAGCTTGTAGAGCATCTCGCCGGCCTTGGGGATGTAGAGCTTGCCCTCGTGCTCGCGGTCCTGCCAGGTGGCGATGTCGATACCGGCCGGGTCGCGGTAGCCCAGGTTGATCCGCTTGCAGGTCTCTTCCGGGATGCCCGTGGCCAGGGTGACGTTGACTCGGCAGGTTTCCACGCCGTCGGCCCAGGTCCCGATGCCCCGAACGTGGGTCGAATGGGCCACCACGCCCCAGGGGTAGTGCTTGAAGCGCTCCCACTGGCCCAGGAAGTAATCCCGCGTGTGATAGCCGATCTCCTCGATGATCTTGCCGTGCGTGGCCGAGATCTCCTTGATGTGCGGGGCGTAGATGATCAGTTCCCCCCCGTCGGCCACAACCGATTCCATCTTGTACATGCACTTGCCGCCCACCCACAGCTCGTCGTACATCTCCGGGGCGCGGCTGAGCACGCTGGAATAGGGCTTGTCGACGTAGATCGTGTGGATCTTGTCCGACAGATCCGCCGCAGCCGACCAGGCGTCCTTCACGCTGCCGAAGAACAGGCCGCTCAGGTCCAACCCCTTGCCCACCATGCACAGGGCGTAGCTTTCGACCTCCACCAGGTCCAGCGCGGCGTGGAGGGTCTTTCGCACCGGCGTCATCTTGTTGCCGATGATCCGCGGGTTGGTAATCACCGCCCCGAGCCAGTGGAAGAAGTCCAGCAGCTCCTGGCCACAGATGCCCGGGAAGAAGTACTTGGCCCCGCCGGAGAAGCCCACCACCTCATGAGGAAACACCGGCCCGCAGATGAGTACCTGGTCGTAGTCGAAGATCATCTTGTTGATGGTCACATCGATGTCCATCGCGAAGAGTCCGCCGGTAATCCGGTCGATCTGCTCCCGGGTGAGCGTGCCGATCTTTGCAAGGGCGTTCGGATCCTTCCAGGCGTGGTTGAAGACCCTTCCACCCACGGCCTGGACGGGATCGAGGCCTTCCAGGCCCAGGAGCTTGTCGATCATCGCATCGGTCAGCGGCGGATGCGTACCCAGGGCGATAAGATAATCGAGTTGGTCGGCCCGGGCGCCGATCTCGTCCCGGATCGCCCTGGCCATGGCCGGCAGGGGACAGGTGCGGGTGTGGTCGGGGATGACCACGAGAACCTTCTTGCCGGCCGGGTCCATGCGTGCGGCGGCGCCGGCCACGATTCGGCGCATCTGATCTTCGTTCAAGATCGCTTCGGGACTGCCTGCTGAGAGAACGTCCATCTATACTACTCCTGAATCTGATTTTGAATCTGGGGATCTCTGAAAATCCCCCCGGCCGTTTCAGCCGGGCGGGGGATGCTACCGATGATACAGTAACGAAAGCAAACCCGGAAGGAATCGATATGAATGTCGTACACGTAACCCACGAAGCAATCGAGAAGATCGGCGGCATCGGCGCCGTCATCGCCGGCCTGGTCACCGCCGAGCAGTACGCCAACAACGTGGACCGAACCGTTCTGGTCGGCCCGCTGCTGCATACGGATCGGCCCGGCGAGCAGCGCCTGGGGCCCGAGGGAGAGATTCTCTACTCCCGCCCGGACGATATCGTCCCGTCTCCCTGGCGCGAGCGGTTCAGCGCCATCGAAAACACCTATGACGTGGGGATCATCTACGGCAAACGCAACGTCCAGGAGCCGTGCAGCGGAAGGCAGGTCGAGGTCGAGGTCCTGCTGGTCGATGTGTTCCACGCAAACGAGTCACGGTTGAACCTATTCAAGGCGGAACTCTACAGCAAATTCGCCGTGCCCAGCCACAAATTCCAGGATACCTGGGAATACGAGCAGTACGTGCGCCTGGCTGAGCCGGCCTTCGAGGCCCTGCGCGCCATCGGCTGCCGGGACGACCAGGTCCTGCTTCTGGCCCACGAATACATGGGCATGCCCACGGCCCTTCGGGCGATTCTCGACGGCAGCGAGAAAGTCCGGACGGTCTTTTACGCCCACGAGGTCGCCTCGGTCCGGCCGATCGTGGAAAAGCACCCCGGCCACGACACGATGTTCTACAACGTCCTCGACCAGGCCCAGAAGCAGGGCAGGTATCTCGAAGAGGTCTTTCCCGAGGTGCACGAAAACTTCAAGCACCCGCTGGTCAAGGCCGCCCGGTACTGTGACCACATCTTTGCCGTGGGTGATTTCGTGGTCAAGGAGCTGCGATTCCTCGACCGGCACTTCAAGAATACCGAGATCGACCTGGTCTATAACGGCATCCCCACCCAGGAGCTGACTCTGGCCCAGCGGCAGGAAAGCCGCAACCGCATGGCCGACTACGCCCAGAATCTCCTGGGCTGGAGGCCTCACTGGGTCTTTACCCACGTGGCCAGGCCGGTGCTGAGCAAGGGTATCTGGCGGGACCTGCGCGTTCTGCATGAAATGGAAGACAAGCTCAAGCAAAAGGGCGAGCGGGCGGTCTACTTCATGCTCGGCACGCTCGGGGGCCAGCGTCGCCCCCAGGACGTCCGCCAGATGGAGCGAGTATACGGTTGGCCGGTCGGACACGAAAAGGGCTATCCCGACCTGTGCGGCGGGGAGGAGATCCTGGGCGACATGTTCGATGCATTCAATGCCGAACACGAAGCCACGCGCGTCGTGCTGGTCAACCAGTGGGACTGGAGCCGGCAGTGGTGCGGCGAACGCATGCCCGAGGAGATGAGCTTCAAGGATATCCGGGCCGGAACGGACCTGGAATTCGGCCTGAGCGTCTATGAGCCCTACGGCATCAGTCAGTTCGAGGGGCTCAGCTTCGGCGCCCTGTGCGTGGTGAGCAACGTCTGCGGATGCATGGGCTTTGCCCGTCGGGCGATGGAAGGCGGGCAATTCGAGCACGTCCTGGAAGGAGACTTCCTGGAACTGCCCCGTCCGATGGAAATCGGCCAGTTGAAGAACCTCTCCATCGGTGACCGCGACCAGGTGGAACATGTCGAGGGGAGGCGCCTGGCCGAGCAGATCGTTGAGTCCCTGCCTCGCGACGAAGGGGCGATCGAGCGGCGCATCAAGCAGGGCTGGGAGCTGGCCTCGCGGATGAGCTGGGAACACGTCATGGAAGACTATTTCCTCCCGAGTCTTGGCAGGGCGGCTTCTCACTGATATGCTCGGTGGTGTCGGGCACAGGGCGGTGCTGCCAGCCAAGCTCAGGTGCCCGCGGTCGCATCGCCTTCTTTCGTTCTGAGTTCCGGGCGAATGCCGTCGGTTGTCTTTAAGACGTCACCATCGCTGGAGCGGATCATCATGAAGCTGACACCTGCCGCGGAACTCGCGGTGCGGGGAGTACTCGTCCTGGCCGACGAGTACGGCCAGGGGCCCACTACACTTGCCGAGGTCTGCCGTCGTCGCGGCCTGCCCCGGGAATACCTGACCAAGATCTTCGCTTCCCTTTCCCGAAGCGGGCTGATTACCCCCATTCGCGGCAAAGGCGGGGGGTACGTCCTGGCCCGGTCGCCCGGGAGCATCTCCCTGCTGGAGGTCATCGAAGCGGTCGAGGGACCCATCGCCCTGAATTTCTGCCAGCAGGATCCACCCCAGTGCCAGCAGGACCACTGCCCGGTCCGCCCGATCTGGACGGACATCCAGGAGTACATCCGAACCAAACTCGGGGCCCATAGCCTGGCGGACCTGGCCCAGGGCTGACTGGCCCCGGCCGATCCCGAATCGCCTCGTTGCGTCCTTTTAAGAGCCGATCGCCTGAGGCATTCACCTGACCTCTGAGGGATACTGCCCATCCCTGCAACTCCGGGCCCGCTGCCATGTCCGCTGGGGGTAAACCCTGCCCAAAGGCTGAATCCCACACTCCAAAGAGCAGGAAACTCGCAATTTACCGACAAAGCCCGAAAAAAACGTCTGGTCTACATCATGGGTTTGCGAGGAATTCCGATAACGACACTAGGCCGTCAATTGCAAAGTTGCGTCTCTGGGGCAAAAGACGCGGCGAGGGGATTGGGTCCCCGTCGGCGACCTGAGCGACTGGGGCCTCGTCTTTTCTGTCAAGCTGTGGGTACGGTATCGGGATGTCCGGCCAGGACACAAGAAAGGGAATGAATATGTTCAAGAACATGAAGCTGGGGGCCAAGATCGTCACAGGTTTCACCGTGCTGGTTGTGATAGCCGTTGCACTGGGAGGCCTGGCGATCTGGTCGATGAGTTCGGTAAGCGGCGCTTCGACCATGCTGGCCGAAGAGTACGCCCCGGAAGCCAGGTACGCCAATGAGCTGGAGCGGAGCAGCCTCCAGACCATGTACGCCATGCGCGGCTACGCCATGAGCGAAGAAACCAAGTACTGGGACCATGGACAGGAGTCGCTCAAGGGTGTGGACGACAGCCTGGCCAAGTGCGAGAAGCTCAGCCAGGAGGCCGAGAACCTCGAAAAGCTCCGAGAAGCGGTCCCCAAGACCAAGACTGCCGTCCAGAGTTACAAGGATCTGGCCAACCAGACCAAGGCCCTCAACGACAAACTCGACAAGAACCGACAAGACCTCGACAGTGGCGCGGAAACCTACATGACCAACTGCGCCGAGTTTATCAAGGGTCAGAACGAGGCCTTCAAGAGGGACCTCCGGGAACGTCAGAAGAAGATCTCCCTGGTGACCCGGATCGTCAACGTCGGGACCCAGACCCGGGTGCTGAACTTCAAGTCACAGGCGACCGGCAATGCCGAGTTCATGAACCAGGCCATCCAGACCCTTGAGGGGGTTTACGCCCTGACCCGCGAGCTTCGAACGGTGACAAGCGACCAGGAAGACATCGATCGCATCGACGCCACCGAAGCCGCCGCCAAGGGCTACAAAGAGGCCATGCAGAGCTACCTGACCGAGTTCAACAAGGGCGAAAACGCCCAGGAATCGGTCCTGGCCCAGTGCCGCGAGAAAATGGACACCAACGCCGGGGCCTACGTAAGCAACTGCGACAATTTCCTCCAGGGCCAGCAGGAAAAGCTCACCGTGGACATGACCGAGCGTCATGAGAAAATCTCCCTGGTCAACGATATCATCGACCTGGGCAACGCCACCCGCATCGCCTGCTTCAGGAGCCAGGCCCTGCGCGATCCGGAGATCATTCGGCAGGCCAACGACAACTTCCAGAAGATGGAAGTCAAGTTCAAAGCCCTTCGTAAGATCACCCGCCTGCCCGAGGATATCCAGCGGATCGACAAGACCGAGCAGGCCGGCCAGAGCTACAAGACCGCCATGAACTCGCTCCTGGACAACTGGGTCCAGCGCAACAAGGTCGGCGTCGAGCGCGGCAAGGCGGCCGACGCTGTCCTGGCCCAGGCTCAGACGGTTGCCCAGGCGGCCATCAACGAAACCCAGAGCATCGCCACCAATGCCAAGGACAGCCTGAACACCGCTACTCTGACCCTGATCATCGGGCTCAGTATCGCGGTGGTCGTTTCGGTCCTGATGGCTGTGTTCATCACCAAGTCCATCACCGGACCCATCCGTCGGATCATCGAAGGGCTCAGCATCGGCGCCGACCAGACCGCCGAGGCCTCGGGACAGGTCTCCTCGGCCAGCCAGGGGCTCGCGGAAGGGGCCTCCGAAGCCGCCGCCAGCATCGAGGAAACCTCCTCCAGCATCGAAGAGATGTCCTCGATGACCAAGCAGAACTCGACCAACAGCGACGAGGCCAACAAGCTCGCCGCCCACGCTCGGGAATCCGCCGATCGCGGTACCGAGGCCATGGGACGTATGTCCTCGGCCATTGACGATATCAAGCAGTCCTCCGATGAAACGGCCAAGATCGTCAAGACGATCGACGAAATCGCCTTCCAGACCAACCTGCTGGCCCTCAACGCTGCCGTCGAGGCTGCCCGGGCCGGCGAGGCAGGAAAGGGATTCGCCGTCGTCGCAGAGGAAGTCCGCAACCTGGCCCAGCGGGCAGGAGAGGCCGCCCGCAATACCTCCGACCTCATCGAAGGTTCGGTCTCCAAGAGCGACAACGGCGTGGCTATCAGCCAGGAAGTCGCCGCCGCCCTGGAAGAAATCGCCGAGGGCTCGCGGAAGGTCAATGACCTGGTCAGTGAAATCTCCGCCGCCAGCAACGAGCAGTCCAGCGGAATCGACCAGGTCTCCACGGCCGTGACGCAGTTGGACCAGGTCACCCAGTCCAATGCAGCCAATGCCGAGGAATGTGCCTCAGCGGCCGAAGAGCTCTCCGCACAGGCCGAGGAGATGAACAAGATGGTCGCCGAACTGCGAGGCATGGTCGGCGGAGCCGAGAGCGAGCAGGCGTCCCAGCCGGGCAGGAAAGCCAAGCAATTCAAGCCTTCCCAGGCGCCGGCCGCCCCGGGGCCCAAGGCCCAACCCAAACCCCAGCAGAGTCAGCAGCAGGACTTCAGCCTGCAGGAAGACGAGGCCGAAATCTCCAAGTTCTAGCTCTGCACCGATAGAAGCACAAGCAACGACGCCGCAGCCCGGGTCCGCCTCGGGTTGCGGCGTCGGTCTTCTTTCAGCCGGAATTGCTCAGGACCTGCCAAGGGCCCAACCCAGGGCCTCCCGGGTGGTGGAGAAAACCTCGTGGGCTCCCTCCAGCGAGCCGGCCCGGGCCGTTGCACTGACCCCCAGGGCCAGGCAGCCGGCTTGGCGTGCAGCGGTGATTCCGGCTGCGGAGTCTTCGATCACCAGACACCGACGCGCCTCGACGCCCGCTCGCCGCGCGCCGGCCAGGTAGGGCTCGGGGTCCGGCTTATGGCCGGCGGTATCCTCAAAGGCCACCACCTCCTCCAGCAGCTCACTGAGCCCCGCCGCAGACAGCGTCGCCTCGGCCGTCTCCCGCGTCGAGGACGTGACCACCAGCACGGGCCAGTCCCGACGGCGCATCTCCTCGATGCCCTCTGCCACGCCGTCAAACGCCTCCAGTCGCTCCGGCGCGATGTCCCGGTAGGCTTGTCGTTTGCTCGCCAGCAGCGCCTCGGCCGACTTGAACAGGCCTCGCTCCTCGTGGAGCCTCTTTGCCAGTTCCTGGTCGGGTACGCCGATCCAGCTTTCCCACCCGCCGGGGACCTCTATCCCCAGCGGGCCCAGGATCGTCTCCCAGCTCATCCCGTGGACCGGTTCGGAATCCACCAGTACGCCGTCCAGATCCAGCAAGGCCGCCCCCAACTGCTCCCGCCGGAGCCGAATGTCATCGCTCGTTTCGGAAATCATCATCGCGGCATTATACCGCCACGTCCCCACACCGAAACCCCCTGCCCAGCGCCACCATCTCCGGAACCCCTGCAGGCAAATTCATGGCACACGAGCGGCGCTCTCCTTCCGGCAGATGCCGCGTCTCCGGGAGCCCTGTACGCGAGTGCAGGGCATACCCAGGCATCGAGCTGCAACTCAAAGCGCCTCGGCGGATGCCGCGCCTTCACGCGAGAACGTAGAGTGCTTCGCAAGCACACGGACTATCGCGTTCGCCCACTGCTGCGGCATCCGCCGGGCCGCGATTTCCATCGATCGCAGCGGAAGTATGCCCTGGCCTTGCGACCAGGGCTCCCCGTCCCGGCCGCGCCGGGGGGAATACTGAATCTCTGCCGAAGGGTTCAGACATTCCATTGCCTCCGATTTTTTTTGCTCAAAGTCTCTTGGCCCGGGGTCAAGAGATTGGTAAACTCTCAGATTCTACGCTGTCAGAATCCGATATTCTGCGCGCAGAGAGTCTTTCGCCGGGTGTTCCGGCGTCCTGACCGCCAGGGCGACAGGCGGCCTCGGTGCCCGTTTCGCAGGGAAGCGGGAGTTTCGCCGGGGAAGGCAAGCAACCAACCGAACAGGAACTTCATGGTAGATTACAACTTGATTCAGTCCCTCGGCGTCTCGGACGAAGACGTCGAGAAGCAACTGTCCCAGGCCCTGGGAGAAGAATTCACTCCCGACGCCCTCGACTCGGCGATGAGCGAAAACGAAGCGCATCAGCCGGGCCAGATCCTCCCCGGCCACGTGGTCGACGTCATCGGCAACGACGTGATCATCGAAGTCGGTCTCAAGAGCGAAGGCATGGTCGATATCCACGAATTCGACAATGCCGACGAAATCAAACCCGGAATGGAAGTCGAGGTCTTCCTCGACGCCGTCGAGTCCGAAAGTGGACTCGTCGAGCTTTCCAAGCGCAAGGCCGACCGCATCCGCGGCTGGCAGAACATCCTGGAAAACAACGACGAAGGCGACGAGATCTCCGGCGTGGTCAGCCGGAAGATCAAGGGCGGACTGCTGGTGGATATCGGCGTCCCGGCCTTTTTGCCCGCCAGCCAGGTCGACATCCGCCGTCCCAGCGATATCGGCGAGTACATCGGCAAGCAGATCGACGCCAAGATCCTCAAGATCGACAAGGACCGCCGCAACATCGTCATCTCCCGTCGCCGCCTCATCGAGGAACAGCGGGCCGAAGCCAAGGCCAAGCTCATGGGCGAAATCGAGGAAAACCAGTGGCGAAAGGGCGTGGTCAAGAACATTGCCGACTTCGGCGCGTTCGTCGACCTGGGCGGCATCGACGGCCTGCTGCACATTACCGACATGAGCTGGGGCCGCATCAGCCATCCCTCCGAGATGGTCGGCATCGATGAGGAAATCGAAGTGGTCGTGCTCAATATCGACCGCGAGAAAGAGAAGATCGCCCTCGGGCTCAAGCAGAAGACGCCCAGCCCGTGGGAGAACGTGGAAGAGAAATTCCCCGTCGGCACGCACGTCAAGGGCGAGGTGGTCAACATCATGTCCTACGGTGCGTTCGTCAAGCTCGAAGAAGGCCTCGAGGGCCTGGTGCACATCAGCGAGATGAGCTGGACCCGCCGGGTCAATCACCCCTCCGAGCTGGTCAACGTCAACGACGAGGTCGAGGTCGTGGTCCTGGAGATCGACAAGGAAAAGCAGGAAATCTCCCTGGGCATGAAGCAGGCCGAGACCAACCCGTGGACCGTCGTGAAGGAGAAGTACCCGCCCGGAACCGTCATTACCGGCACGGTGCGGAACATGACCAACTTCGGCGCGTTCGTGGAAATCGAGGAAGGCATCGACGGACTGCTCCACGTCAGCGACCTGTCCTGGACCCGCAAGATCGGGCATCCTTCCGAGATGCTCAAGAAGGGGCAGGAACTCCAGTGCGTCGTGCTGGCCGTCGACGAAGAGAAGATGCGCGTCGCCCTGGGTCTCAAGCAGTTGACCGAGGACCCGTGGCTGCGACAGATCCCCGAGCACTACCTGCCCGGCCAGATCGTCCAGGGCAAGGCGACCAAGATCACCAACTTCGGTGTGTTCGTGGAGCTCGAACCTGGCCTGGAAGGCCTGCTGCACGTCTCGGAGCTGGCCGACCACAAGGTCGAGAACCCCAAGGACATCGTCAAGGTCGGCGAGGACATCGAAGTCAAGATCCTCCGCGTGGACACCGACGATCGGAAGATCGGCCTGAGCCTCAAGCGTGCCCAATGGGCCCAGGAAGATGCCACCACCACGACCGACCACTCGCAGCCGGCCAAACGCCGCGGCGGGCTGGAAGGCGAAGGCGGCCTGCTGGGCGAGCTTAGCAAGGACTTCCTCCAGACCGTTCGCGACGGAGAGGGGGACCAGGCCAGGCCCAAACGCGACACCGAGGAAAAGGGCGATCAGCCCGCCAACGCCGAGGATGTCGCCATGGACGCCCTGGAAGAAGACCAGGAGAAGTCCGAGTAGACCTTCGAGAAACGCGCTGAATCCGGCGCGATTGGATGAAATCGAGAAGGGCACGGCCTGTAAGGTTGTGCCCTTCTCGCATTTTCGGAGGGTCCGGGGGCGCCGGCAGAGCCCGACAGGGCCGATACGTGGCCAGAACCCAGGGAATTAGGAGGCTGGGGGCGAGGGTTCGAGGCCTTTTCCTTTTCTGTACGCAACAATCTTTGGTGCTTAATCGGCTTTGAAACAAATCGCAATGCGGCGCGGCTAGTTTGATCAGCGTTGCAGAGCGGCTTGTGGAGGGCAACAAGGAGTTGCCCGGGCTGCGATGCGACCTGATGCAAGCGAATGGAGGCAGAAATGCTCAAGCGAAGCGCAGTTGCACTGACGTTGGTAGCCCTGCTGGTTGGCGCCGGCACGGCTCAGGGCCAGACCGCCAAGAACGTGATCCTCATGATTTCCGACGGCCAGGGATTCAATCACGTTTTGGCGACGGACTACTACACCGGTACCCCGGCCGTGTACCACGAGTTCGAGACCAAGCTGGGGATGGCCAACTTCTCGGGAAGCAATGGCGCCTACCAGGCCGGCGGGCTTGGCTACGATCCGGCCCAGATGGCTTCCAACGGTCTGTACGCGAACATCGACTACACAGACTCGGCCTCGGCCGCCTCGGCTATGTACACCGGCCAGAAGATCTACGACGGCCAGATCAACATGACCACCGACGGTCAGCCGATGAAGACGTACTTCGAGCAGGCCGCCGACCTGGGCCGAAGCATGGGTGCCGTCTCCAGCGTGCAGATGACCCACGCGACCCCCGCCGCCGTCTACGGCCACAATCTCTCCCGCGGAAACTATGCCGAAATCGGCACCGAGGGTGTCACCGGCTCGAACCCCACCGCCAACAACGCCTTCTATGACTCCCTGAACTACAATGGTCAGTTCAAGGTCCTCATGGGGGCCGGTCACGGTGCCTACGACAACAACGGCCAGCCCGACGAAAGCAAGAGCGACAAGTACGCCGGCGGGACCGCCACCTGGGAAGACATCCGTGACGGCGCAGCCCCCAACGGCTGGACCTTCGTGGAAGAAAAGGCCGACTTCGAAGCCATCGCCGCCGGCACCAGCGTCCCCGAGAAACTCCTGGGTATCGCTCAGGTCAACAGCACCCTGCAGTACAGCCGCAGCGCCGGTGCACCGATGAACAGCAACGTTCCCACGTTGGCCACCATGACCTCGGCCGCCCTGAACGTCCTGGGCCAGAACGAAGACGGCTTCACCGTCATGGTCGAAGGCGGTGCGGTGGACTGGGCCGGCCACGGCAACAACCTCGAGCGGATGATCGAAGAGCAGATCGATTTCAACAACTCCGTCGAGGCGGCCATCGAGTGGGTCGAGGACAACAGCAACTGGGATGAAACCCTGCTGATCGTCACCGCCGACCACGAAACCGGCTACCTTCTGGGACCCGACGGCTTCGAGTACACCGATGTCGATGGCAACGGCGAGTACACCGACGATGACATCCTGCTTGGCTACAAGCACGTCGAGGACAACGGGGCCGGCAATCTGCCCGGCGTCGAGTGGTTCAGTGGCAGCCACACCAACCAGCTCGTCCCGCTGTTCGCCAAGGGCGCCGGCGCCGAACTGTTCGAGAAGTACATCGACGGAACGGATCCCAACCTGGCCGACTATTACGGCCTGGACGGCCAGATCTGGGACGGCGATTACATCGACAACACCGACCTCTACAGCGTCATGATGGAAGCTTCGGAAGTTCCCGAGCCGGCCACGATGGCCCTTCTGGGTCTGGGCGGATTGGTGATCGCCCGTCGCCGCCGTCGCAGCGCCTAACCCGCTACGGCACCATCAAGGCCTCTCGATAGAGGCAGAGGCAAAAGCAAACTGCTCGGGCCGGGAGACGCTCCAAAGCGTTTCCCGGCCCGAGTTTCGTGCGCCGAAGTATACGGCATCTCGACGCCTCCGCGAGGTTCCCCGATTCGCGTTTCAAGCAGCAGGAGGGCCCCAACGCCCCAGAGCGTTTCCGGTCCACTCCCATCTGATGCCGACACTTCGAGAGGGTCTGATGGGGAAATCTGGAAAAAGAGTCCAGGCAGCGGGCAATGGGGGCTAAGCTTGCTCCCTATCTGTCGGTCCCGACCGGACAGATCAGTCTTTCGCAGCGTCCTGCTTTTGCCGGCCCGGGTCGTCTAAACCCCCGGCCATGCGCTTGCGAACCTGCTCCATGAGCTTCTTGGAAAAAAGAACGCGGCGGACGTAGAGCAGATCTTCGAGCGTCTGCTCGGTCGTGCCCTTCTGCCGTTCGTGGAGGATCAGCGGCTCGCTTCGGCGCCCCGCAGCGCGAACCCACAGCGGGGTGCCCTTGATGGCCCCCTCAAGCTCCGTACCGTCGATCAGGCGGACCTTCCAGAGCAGCCGGCGCGTCGGAAACTTCTTGCCCGTATACACCCGCTCGGGTACGCCCATGGCCTTCCATCGCCACTCCAGTTCCATCTTCTCCTCGACAACCACCGCCCGCAGCGACAGCAGGGCCGGGAGGGGAATCCGCCGGAACCGCTTCTCCTTTTCCACATACAGCACCAACGGCTCGTAGCGGGTGGTGAAGATCTGCCCGGGAATCCGCTTTCCGTTGCTGAGAACCACCACCCCGGGCATCTCGTCGCGCGCCTGGGCGCCGGAGGTCTCTTCCAGAACTTCCCTCTGGCCCGGGAGCTTCTCGGAACTCTCGACCTGCACCTGCCTGCCCTGGTCGATGAAATCCCGAAGTGGATCGTTCGACGGGGCCTCCTGTCCCGCCAGGCAGAGCCCGCAAACCAGAGAGGCCAGAAGAAAAACCATGATGACTCGGCGACGCTTCATTCGGCTGATTATATCACCCGCCCCTGTCGCCTGGCCAGTGCGGACTAAGCTGTGGACCCTCCGCCGGTGGAAAGGTACCATAGGTTCATGCTCGCGATTGCATTTGGCGCAGGGAGCCTGTTGTGGATCGGCGCGGCGGCGGCAGCGCCGGTCGTGATCCACCTGATCATGCGCACCAAGCCGCGGCGGACGGTCTTTCCCGCCCTTCGCTTCGTTCGCAAGACCCACAAGGCCAACCTTTCCAAGCTCCGCCTGAAGCACCTGCTGCTGCTTCTGATGCGAATGCTGGCCATCGGACTCATCGGCTTTCTCCTGGCCCAGCCGTTCCTGGAGGACATCCAGGCCGAGGCGACCCGCGCCCCGACGGCCGCAGTGATCATCGTCGACGACAGCGCCTCGATGGGCTACGAGTTCAAGGGCAAGAGCCTGCTGCTCTCCAGTCGCGATCAGATCGAGGAGCTGATCAATGACTTGCCCCCCGGTTCCCGGTTTGCCGTGCTGGCCTCGTCCGATCCCGCTCGCTCCGGCGGGCTCACCGGCGACAGACAGTACGCCCTGCGCCGTCTGGGGGAAATCCAGCCGGGCCAGGGACATCAGTCCCTTTCCGGCGCGTTGGCCGAGGGCGTCGCACTGCTGGGAGGCTCCAAACTGCCCCGCAAGGAGCTTTACGTGGTCTCCGACATGACCCGCTGGAGCTGGCGGGAGGTGAACCTTTCGACGGCCCCCGAGACGATCCGCTCCATCGTCCTCAACGCTCGCCGGGGACAGGCCACCAATATCTCGCTTTCCAATCTGCGTCTAAGCGCCTCTCGCGTCCCCCTCGGCCAGAGCGTGGTACTCGATGCGGTGGTGCGCTGCGGGCCCGGTGGGGGGCAGGTTCGCCTCCGGGCCCAGGCAGGGGATCGCCTGCTTGGCGATGCGACCATGGACTTCCAGGCAAACGAGGTCAAGACATTCCAGGTCTCCGATACCCCTGACGCCCCCGGGCCCAGCCAGGGCACCGTGAGACTCACACCCGATGACGCCCTGGCCTTCGACAACATCCGCTACTTCACCGTAGAGGTCATGCCCCGCCCGAAGCTGCTGCTGGTCCGCGACGCAGCGACGATAGGTCGAGTCGATCCGACCACCCAGGCGATGATCAAGGCGGTGGCCGCAACCGGAAGCGTCGAGTATTCCGTCACCACCACCGATCCGAGGCGACTGGATCGGGAGGCGATCGAGCAGGCGCGTTTCGTGCTGCTAAGCGGCGTCTCCGCTTTGACGCTTTCCCAGTGGCAGGCGCTGGAGGAACATGTGGAAGAAGGCGGGATTCTCTGGGTGGTGGCAGGGCCCTTGGTTTCGGCGGCCGGGTACGATATGCCCGAGCCGCGCGGTCTGCTCCCCGCGCCCATAGAGGGGCTCGAATCCCTGGAAAAACCCCAGAGCTGGAAGGATGTCAAAACCGATCATCCGCTGCTCTCGCCCTTTGGGCCCGACGGAGACGCCTGGTTTGATCCCATCGAGTTCCTCCGGCGTCTCAAGCTCGGGCCCGTCGCGCCCCAGACGCAGGTGCTCGCCCGCTATCAGGACGATACGCCCGGACTCCTGCTGCGAACGGTGGGCAAGGGCTCGGTGCTGCTGTGGAATTTCTCCCCGGCCAGGTCGTTCTCGAATCTCCATGCCGATCCGACCCTGCCGGTGCTGGTCTCGCGGGCCCTGACGGTCCTGCCGGGCCGGGGCGAGCGCCGTACCCTCTTCACCCTGGGCCAGAAGGTCACGCTGGTTGTCCCGGAAGACCTGGGCGGGGTAACCGTCCGTGCCCGCGGTCCCGAAGGGGCCGGCGAGCAGTCCCTTCCGGTGGATATCCGAACCGGCAGCGTCGGTTTTCGTCCGGCCCAGGTGGGCAACTGGCAGGTGGAGTTCGTCGGCTCCCAGGCCACGATCATCCGCGGGCTCAGCGTCAACACGCATCCGTCGGAAAGCGACCTGGAGCCGATCGAGCCGGAGCAGCTTGCCCTGCGGATGCCCGGCGGAAACGTCCGGATCGTCACAGAGCTCGATCAACTGCGGCGGGATTCTCAGGCCTACAGCGCCCTGGATCTGGCCCCTCTGGCCCTTGCAGTCCTGCTGGCCCTGATGATCGGCGAGTCCTTCTTTGCCAACCGTTTCTATCGGCAGGTGTCGACTCCGGAGAGCCCCGATACCGTATCCAGGTGAGGGGTTTTTGTCGTTGACCCCCGGCAGGGGCATTGCTACTGTGTCCCCCTTGGCCAAGCCCGGCAGAAGGCACGTACAACACGCAACAACGGGACCAAAGCATGCCTCCCCAGACTTTATTTGACATCGATTCGATCGATTTTGCCAATCCCATTATCAGCCGCGAAGAGATCTACCAGGTCAATCCGCATCGCCACGAGTTCATGCAGTTGGACGGGATCTGCCTCTTTGAGCCTGAGGAAGGCAGGATCGCCGGCGTGCGTCACGTGCGGGACGATGAGTTCTGGGTTCGGGGACACATTCCGGCCAGACCGATCTTCCCGGGGGTGCTGATGATGGAAACCGCCGCCCAGATGGTCAGCTATTTCGTGATGCGCAAGTTCCCCGACAAGGGCTTCCTGGGTTTCGGTGGGGTGGATGATGTCAAGTTCCGCGGCAGTGTGGAGCCCGGGGATACAATCCACATGGTCGGCAAGATGCTGGAAATGCGCTCCCGACGGTGCATCGGAGCGACCCAGGCGCTGGTAAACGACAAGATCGTCTACGAGGGCGTGATTACCGGCATGTGGGTCTGACCCGTCGGAGGGACAGGCTCCGGGGGGCGATGATCCGGTGCCGGCCGGCCCAACCGGCCCGCTGCCACCCGGCGGCCATCAGAAGAAGGGACGTCTATGTCTGCTGGATCGACCCTATTCGAAGCCTGTGTGGAACTGGACGATCCTGTAGAGGAAGCCCTCAAGCGCATTCCGGCCAAAAGAGGCCTGGCCCTGCTCCGGACGGCCGACCAGAGGCCTGTTCTGTTGCTGCCCGCTGCGGACATGCGCGCCCGGGTCCGCAATCGCCTCTCTCATCCCAGCCAGGAAGAACAGACGCGAATGCCCGATCTGGCAGCCATCACCCGCCGGGTCTGCTACCTTCGGACGTTCGGACATTTCGAAACCGACTGGGCCTACCTGGAAATCGCCCGCAATCTCTGGCCCGACACCTGGCGGGAAATGGTCACGCTCAAGCTTCCCTGGTTTGTTCATCTGGATGCCCAGGAGCCGGCGCCTCATTTCCGCAGGGGCAGGGATGTCTTCCGGCGCAGAGGACTCAAGATCGGGCCCTTCCCGACCGCCCGAGCGGCTGAGAGTTTCATCGAGATCCTCCAGGAGCTTTTCCTGCTGTGCCGCAATCCCGCCTGCCTGGCCGAGGCCCCCGACGCCTCTGCCTGTACCTACGGCCAGATGGGCAAGTGCCTCCGGCCCTGCGACGGAACCATCTCCATGCAAGAGTACCGAAAGATCCTGGCCCAGGCCGGGGAATTCGCCGTCGGAAAGCGGGAGGAATTTCGCCGGCACCTGCGAAGCCGCATGGCCCGGGCTGCGGCAGATTTGGATTTCGAGCAGGCAGGGGCCTGCAAGAAACGCCTCGCGCGCATGGACGAACTGGACAAACCGGATTTCGCCCTGGCCAGGCCTCTGGATCAGCACCGCTGGCTGATCGTCCAGCCCGGCCCGACCTTTCACCAGGCCAAGGTGTTCGTGGCGGCTCCGGGGAGCCTGGCCGCCGCGCCGATGCTCGATTATCCGCTGGTCGATTCCCAGTTGCAGCTTGCCTGCGGGACCCTGGAGCAGGTTACCGCCACGCCGGGAAGCCTGGACGAGGTGGACCGGTACCGCTTGGCCCTGATCTGCAGGCTGATGTACTCCAGCCCGGCCCGGAAGGGCTTGCTGATCGACGCCCGGGGGGGGATTACCCCGGAGCATCTGGCCGAGAGGATCGAGGCAGCCACCGACGTGCTGGGCCTCCGGGCGCCGCGACGAAAAAGGGCCTCGGGCGAAACGGACCGGGAACAAAAAAAGGCTCCAACCGATAAATAAGGTAGAATGTCTGTCCCTGGAGACGCATCTTCCCTTTCATGAAACGGCTGATCCTGGCAATCCGGCAGTACCTGCCCCGGCGCAGGCGCCGCAGTTGGCGGTACGTCTCTCCCCGCCGCAGGGGAGTGGGTCTGATCATCCTGGCGATGATCGTGGCCATGTTCTACGGATACTGGTACCTGACCAATGAGGCCCGGATCCGCAGGTTGGCCGAAAAGGCCCTGCGCGATTTCTCCAACGGCGCTTCGGTTTCGATCCAGTCGGCCCGCTACGGGGTGTTCTCCCCGGTGAAACTCGAAGGCGTCACCATCCGGGGCAGTATCGAGGGCGACACCCGCAAGGGACCGCCCATCCACGCCCGAAGCATCCTGCTCTGGCACAACCCCTGGAAGCTCCTCTCGACCGGGCAGTTGTATCCAACCGAAATCCTCTGCTCCGGGGCCGAGCTGAGGCTTGTCTGGGAAGATTCCCAGGTCGTGAACTTCTCCTTCTTCAAGGTGCCGGCAAAACCGGAGCCTGAAGAGGGGGCCGAGTCGGCCGACATGCCTCGCCCAACCATCCGATTCCGCGATGCGACGGTCTATTCCTACAGCAGTATCTCGGGCATCAAGCAGTCCCAGGCCTACGACAAGCTCACCGTGACCGCCACCCCCCAGGCCGACGGAAGCTACCAGGTGCAGTTCGAAGACGCCGATCGCGTGGAGCGCGGCTCCCTCGTGGTCGATCCCTCCAATGGCAGCGTGCGGAAACTGAACCTCGAGGGAATCGGCCCGCCCCGTTTCCTCCTGCCGCCCAAGGTCGTCAAACTCCTCCAGGATCTCCACTACAGCGGCAACGAGGACAGCTTCGAGGTCCAGGAAGACCCGTTCAGATCCCACCTGTACCAGATTCGCCTCTCCATGGCCTCGCTTCGACTCCCCGTGGAACACGGCGGGGTCCAGGTAAACGATGTGACCGGCATTATCTACCTCGATACCCGAAAGAAAGTGCTCTACCTGGGCAAAGCCGGAAAAGAATCCGCCGGCGATGGCCGGACCGCCCTTGCCCCAAACCGGGAGGAGTCAGCCTTTGTTACCGGCGTTCTGCCCCAGGCGGGGGGTGTCCGCTTCAAGCTCTGGGGGCAATACGGCAAGCCCGTCACCCAGGGCCCGGACAGCGACTCCGAGGCAGGAACCTACGACGATCCGCATTGCTTCTGCGATGTCAAACTGGTCCTGGCCGATCTGGAAATCCCCGAACTTGCCCGGATGCAGGGCCCGATCCGCGACGCGATGGAGCAGATTCACAAACGCTTCCAGCCCCGAGGACGAATGAACGTCGCCATTGACGCACAAAGGCCCCAGGCGGGAGAACTCCAGCTCAGCGGCCAAGCCCAGCTTACCGATGTCCGGGCGGCGTATCGGCATTTTCCCTATCCCATCAAGGACCTCTCCGGGCGGATCCGGTTCAACGCCAAGGGCGTGGAGTCCTTCGACCTGGTGTCCCAGGGCGACACCCCCGCCGGGCAGGATAACATCTCCATTTCGGGTGGAGTCGATGCCGATGGCGTCCTCAAGGTCAAAATCGCCGCCCGAAGCATCCCCCTGGATGAGCGGCTCAAACAGGCCATGGGCGAAAAACTCTCGTATGTCTGGAAGAAACTCTCCCCCCGGGGCAGACTCGGATTCGAAGCCCGGATCACCCAGCCGCCGGGAAAGGACTGGACGCTGGATCTGGATCTGATCCTGGCCGGCCGGACCGGCATGACCTTTGCCGGGTTCCCCTACCCGCTGGAGGGTTTGACCGGCACGATTCACGTCGAGGCCGACAATGTCTTCTTCGACGCCATTCAGAGCTTCCAGGGCGACCAGTGGCTGGCCACGCTCAGCGGCAAGTTGGAGAACCTCTCCAGCGACGAGAACTACCAGGCTCGCATCGGCCTGCAGGTGCAGGATCTACCCCTGGACCGGACGTTCCTCGAAGCCCTGCCGGCCAAGGCGAGGCGAGTCATTGAGGCCCTGCACGCCCGGGGACGCATCGACAGGGCAAGCGTGACCGTCCACGATGCGAGCGGGCAGGATCTGGACTTTCGGATCGTGGCCGACCTGCAGGGGGTCTCGCTGGCCTATGAAGACTTCCCCCTGCCCGTCGAGAACGTCCGGGGGCAACTGATCATCACGCCCGAGACGGTCCTGCTGGGCCCCGGGCAGGAGGAGAGCCTTGCCTCGGGAGAAGAAGGACCCGTCGAGGGGCTTTCGGGCACCTACCGCAATGCCGTTGTGACCCTCGGGGGCAGGGTGGACTATCAGCAGGAAACGCAACTGAATCTGCGCCTCGATGCAAAGAACCTGCCGTTCGACCGCACGCTCTACCTTTCTTGCCCGGCCGAGGTCAGGGAGGTCTGGGATCAGTTCAGCCCCAAGGGCAAGGCGGACATCCATCTGGGACTGACCCATCGGCTCTGGCAAGAGGAGGTAAACGGTTATACCCTCTCCATCGAGCCGGACGGGATGGACATTCAGTACGTGAACTTCCCCCTGCCGCTTCGCGGCGTCGAGGGCAAGATCGGCGTAAGTCCCACCCAGGTGACCCTGGAGGAGCTTACCGCACGCCACGAAGGCCAGTACGTCAGGCTCGATGGAACGATCGACCTGAAGGAGAAGACCCGCCACGGCGTCCTTGCCGTCGAGGCGCGCGATATTATCGTCAACGAGGAGCTCCTGGCCGCGGTGCCGGATGAAATCGCCCCCCTGGCAGCCAAGTTCAAGCCCGGCGGCAAGGCCGGTCTGAATCTCAAATCCCTGACGTTCGATTTCACCCCGGCCCAGGAGAAGCCCGAGACTGGCAATGCCCCGGCCCGGGAGTCTTCGGACGCGCCCCCGGCTGCGAAACCCGCGCTGCTCAACTGGCAGGCGCAAGGATCCTTCAGCGTTGCAAAAGTCCAGATGGACCTGGGCCTGGAGCCCAAGAATATCACCGGGTCGGTCTCGGGCAAATTCACCTCCGGCGCCAAGGGCATGACCATTCGCGGTGCGTTGGACCTGGAGAATATCGAGGTGGGCCCCCGGAAGATTACCGACCTGGAGGGCAAGGTCTACAAGGATGCCCAAAGCTCCGTGATCATCTTCGATGAACTGGCCGGGAAGGTTCACGGGGGCAAGCTGGCTGGATTCGCCGAGATCCGCCTGGCCAAGAACGTCGAGTACGGCCTGAGCCTGGAGTTCGATCGCATCGACGTGGACAGTCTCTTCAACGCCGGACAGGAAGACCCCCGAAAGCGGGCCTCGGTCTCCGGCAAACTGGGGGGGCGCGTGAGCATTGTTGCCCGCGCCGGGCAGGAAAGCCTCAAGGCAGAGGGCAGAATACAGATCAAAAAGGCCAAGCTCTACAAGCTCCCGGTCATGCTGGGTTTCCTGCATGTGGTTTACCTGACCCTGCCGACCGATTCAGCCTTTACCGAGGCCTCGGCCCAATACGAGATCAGCCGAGGCAAGCTGATCTTCAACGAGATCCTGCTCAACGGCAACGCACTGTCGCTGATCGGCTCGGGCAACATGGTGCTCAAGAACAAGCGGCTTCGGCTGACCTTCGTTGCCGGTCCGCCGGGAAAACTGCCCACCATCGGCAAGGTGGCCGATGAAATCGCCAAGTTCATCGCCGAAGGACTCTTCGTGGTCAAGGTCAGCGGGACGGTGGAAAATCCCATCCTGCGCAGCGTCCCCCTCCAGGGGCTCCAGAAGATCGTCGAGAGCATCCTGGCTCCCTCACAGGAAGACAACAGCTGAAAGCAGTCCTTTGCCGGGGAGAATCCGCCGGTCAGGCCAAATCACTTTCGCCCTGGCTTTCCAATCGGTATGATCTTGCCCGTCCATCGTTCGTGAAAAGAAAGGCAGGCAAGATATGGCCAACGTGAAAGTCGGTATCATCGGAGGCAGCGGTCTGGGAGATGCGCTCTGCCCGGACAGTTCGGAGGCCTCCCAGCCTGTTCAGACCCCCTTTGGTCCCACCTCATCGCCCCTGACCCAGACCTCCTGGGACGGGACGGATATCGTCCTGATCAATCGTCACGGCCCGGGGCACGTGCATCCGCCGGCCGGGGTGAACTACCGCGCCAACATCTATGCGCTGAAGGAACTGGGCGTCACGCACATCCTGGCTTCCGGAGCCGTCGGGTCCCTGCGGGAGCAGATCGAGCCCAAGCACCTGGTCATACCCGACCAGGTGATCGACAAAACCTACCGGCGGAGCCCGACTTTCTTCGAAGACGACCTGGCCGTCCACGTGGAGTTCTCCAGCCCGTTTTGCCCGATCCTTCGCAAACACCTGCTCTCCTGTGCCGATGCGGTTCAGACAACCGTTCACGACGGAGGAACCTACGTCTGCATGGAAGGCCCTGCCTTCAGCACCCGGGCCGAGAGCGAAATGCACCGCCAGTGGGGCGGCGACCTGATCGGTATGACCTGTATGCCCGAGGCCAAGCTGGCCCGCGAGGCGGAAATCGCCTACGGCCTGGTCTGCCTGCCAAGCGACTACGACTGCTGGAAACCCGCCCCGGCCGAGCTGGATAAGCACGAATTGCTAAAAGAGATCATCGGGAACCTCACCGAGGCCACCCAGAACGCCGTGAGCCTCATTCGCCAGGCGATCTCGCGATTCGACCAGGTCGCCCAGGAGGCCTCGCCCGCCCATTCGGCCCTGGAACTGGGCATCTGGACCCAGAGAGAGCTCCTGGGCTCGGAAATCAAGAAACGCTACGGCGTTCTGGTGCAGAAGTACCTGTAAAGACCTCAGCGAGGCGATGGTCACTTTCGTCAGGTTCGATCTTGTGATAAGATAAATCGACTATGTTTGAAGCACTGACCGACAAGTTTTCCGATATTTTCCGCAAGATGTCCGGCCGGGGCCGCATCAGCGAGCAGAACGTTCAGGACGCCATGCGCGAGGTCCGTACCGCGCTGCTCGAAGCCGATGTCAACTACCAGGTCGTGCGTGAATTCTGCACCGACGTGACCGAAAAGGCCTCGGGAGCCGAGGTCATCAAATCCCTCCATCCGGGCCAGGTGATGATCAAAATCGTCCACGACGAACTGGTCGACCTGATGGGGCCTGTCGATACGCGGATCTACTTCGTCTCGCCCCCGCCGACCATCATCATGATGGCAGGGCTCCAGGGCGCCGGCAAAACCACTCACTGCGGCAAGGTGGCCCGCTACCTGCGAAAGAAGGGCAAGAACCCGATCATGGCCGCCTGCGACCTCCAGAGGCCGGCCGCTGTGGACCAGCTCTCCATCGTCGGCGAGCAGGTCGATACCCCCGTCTTCCGCATCGAGGGAGAGAAAAACCCGGTCCGCGTGGCCCGAAAGGCCGTCACACACGCTCAAAGCAACGGCCACGACGTGGTCATCATCGACACCGCCGGTCGCCTCCATGTCGATGCCGAGATGATGCAGCAGGCCAAGGATATCTCCTCGGCCGTCAAGCCCCACCAGATCTACCTCGTCTGCGACGCCATGACCGGCCAGGACGCCGTAAATTCCGCCAAGGAATTCAACGACAGCCTCGAACTGGACGGCGTGATCCTGACCAAGTTCGATTCCGACGCCCGCGGCGGTGCGGCCCTGTCGGTCAAGAAGGTCACCGGCAAGCCGATCAAGTTCATCGGTGTCGGCGAGAAGATGGACGACCTGGAGGAGTTTCATCCCGACCGCATGGCCGGACGCATCCTGGGCATGGGCGACGTGGTAACCCTGGTCGAAAAGGCCCAGGAGCAGTTCGACGAGCAGGAACAGGCCAAGATGCAGGAGAAGATGGCCCAGGGCAAGTTCACGCTCGATGACTTCAAGGCCCAGATGAAGCAGATGCAGAAGATGGGCCCCATCAAGCAGATGCTCAAGCTCATGCCCGGCGTCGGCTCCCAGATCGACCAGATGCAGATGTCCGGAGAGGAATTCAACCGCATGGAGGCCATCATCAACTCCATGACCCCGACGGAGCGCGAGGACCCGCAGGTCATCGAGGCTTCCCGCCGGCGCAGAATCGCCAAGGGCTCGGGAACCGAGACCCAGGAAGTCTCCGGGCTGATCAAGAGCTTCTCCATGGCCTCGAACATGATGAAACAGATGGCCGGGATGGGCATGCGCGATCGGATGAAGTTCGCCTCCCAGATGGGACAGGTCGGCATGGCGGGAGGCCAGCCGAAATTCAAAGTCAAACAACGTTCCAAGCGTCTCTCGGCCAAGGAAAAGGCTAAACGCAGGAGGCGAAAAAAGAAACGCTAACAGCCGGGGCCGCGACCGCCTGGCGGAAAGACGGGGTTATCATGACGGGCACTTCAGGCATTTCTCCAAGACTTTGGGCACTGAGTGCGATGGTGGCAGGGGTTTTCGGCGGGCTCGGTCCCGCCTGGGCACAGGATTCCGGCCAGGGCGGCGGAGGGTTGGAACAGATTCGCGACCAGATCGCCGCCCCCATCGGTGAAAAAAAGCAGAAGCCTCGCTTCCTCCAGCATGTGCGCACCATCGGGGACTCGCGATTCCGCACCGACAGCGACATGAACCACGTGCTGGTCCTGCCCGGGCAAAATGCCGTCCTGACCACCGGCAACGGCGGGTCCGTTTACGTCTGGGATGCCCGGACACGCAAGCAGCGATTCCGCTTCCAGCAGAAGAGCCGGACGTACGTCTGGGACGCGGTGGCAATCCCGGGAACCAGTGAAGTCCTTGTGGCCGACTACGGCGGCTACATCGCCCGCTACGATATCAAAACCGGCAAGGTCCTCAGCGAGTACCGCCTCCGCGACGAGCCGATGCGACTGGCCATGCATCCCGATGGCGACTGCTTCGTGGTGGTCGGTTCCGACGGCTCCTGCTCGCTGTGGGATATCGAGAGTGGAAGCCGGCTCCGCAGATTCTCCGGGGCGGGCAAGTCCGATTTCTACACCGCATGCTTCGTCCTGGCAGGCAAGAAGTTCCTCACCGGAGGCCCCGACGATACGCTGAGAATCTGGGACATGGAATCCGGCAAGCCAAAGGTTCTCCTGGCCCCGCCCATGGTCAAGGACGAAGATGGCGAGCTTGTACCCGATACGGCCAACGGCCCCGGGACCTTCAGCACCATCTCGCCCGGGCCCGAAGACCATCTGGCCATCATGGCCGGCTCCGATCGGGGCGTGATGATGTGGGACGCCGGGAAGAACGAGCCCGTCTGGAAGCAAGGAGAAAAGGAAGACGAGTTTGGCTGCTACCGGGCCGTGCTCAGCCCCGACAAACAGAAAATCGGCGCCCTGATCCAACGCACCGACAGGGAGGATGAAAGAAATCGGCTGGCCCTGATGGACCCCGTCGACGGGAAGATCTTCAAGGAGATCGTCCTGCCCTCCGGTACCAGCTATGGCCTGGCGTTTACCGCCGACGGATCAGGGGTCTACTGCAGCGTGGATAATTGCCTCCTGCTCTATGACACCTTCTCGACCAAGCGTATCTTCCCCGCCCCCGACGAACCCCTGCTCACTGCGGGGCCTGCGGGAGTCAAGCTCTGCCACGGCGGCAAGGAACTGGTGACCGGCTCTGCCTCGGGGCTTCGATTCCTCGATCCGCAAACCGGTAACGTCACGCGAAAAATGCTCGAAGGACAGGGGATCGAATCCATCTCTGTAGCGACCGATGCTCCAGTTGTCGCAGCCGTCTGTGATACCTGTGTCTACGTAGTCGGGCCGGAAGGAAAAACCAAAAAGGTCGCCGCGGGAGAGCAGTTCAGCTACGGCGCGAGGGTATTTCTAAGTGCCGATGGCCAAACGCTGGCGGCGCACAACTCCTACGGATTCGAGGAGTCCGTCGTCTTCTTCTCCGCCGGCAGCGGTGAGAAGATTCGTGGGATGAATTTCCATAGGGAAGATTCCGGCGACCTCCGCATGGGCAGCAGTCGGTGGGGAGGCGAATCGGTCGAAGCCGCCTCTGCGGACCTGTCCGGAATGCACGGGATCTTCCTGGCCGCCAACAGGATCCATCTCGTGAATCTCGATGCCTCGGGCGACTGTGTCACTTGCGACCTGGAGCTCAAGGAAGACGATCCTCTTTACTCGGGCAGGCGCGTGCTGGCCCCGGTAGGCGAGGAGGTCAGCGGCTTTCTTCTGGCCTGCGAGGGGCGCATGGACCTGTTCAAAAGCCCGCCCCAACAGGAGGGATTGACCCTGGCAGAGGCCCGTAAGCAAGTGGAGCAGCTCTCCAGCAGGTCCTTCAAAAAACGCAAGGCAGCCACCGATGCCCTCAACCGGGCCGGACCCGAGGTGGCGGCCTGGCTTGCCCAGGCCAAGCCTGCAAGTCCCGAGGCCGCAAGGCGCCTCCAGATGATCCTCCAGCAGATTCGAAAGCGCCAATGGAGCTACAATCGCAAAGGCCATATCCAGCTCAACCAGGAGATTCACAAGGTGGTGGTCCTCGCCGACCAGAAACACTGGGTAGCGCTGGTAGGGGAGTACCCGCAGAGGTCCCTGGCGGTAGGACGTATTGACGGCGACAAGCTCCACCTGCTGGGCACGCAGGAAAACCCCGGCCCGGTTTCCGACTTGGAGTCCATGCCCGACGGATCGCTTTTGGTCTGCAACGCCAACGGCACGATCAGTTTTTACCGCCTGGCCGGGGCAGAACCCACTGCCTCCAAGCCCTGAATAGAGGGCTTTTTCGCGGCGATCGGGGCCTTGCTCAAGAAAGTCGCCTGAATTTCCGAAACCGTATTGACACGCCTTTGCGGAAAGATACACTAGGGGGCTCGCACCAATCGGGTGCGATGGTCTGGGCGACTCGGCCTGGGCAGGTTGTTTGACAAACCCAAAAAGCCTTCGATCCTTTCGCCCTTCGGGTGGAGAGGTCGATTTTTACCACAGGCGGGCTTGTAGCTCAGTTGGTT
>CAZOVB010000061.1:0-27980 GCA_964583095.1 uncultured Planctomycetaceae bacterium | reverse complement strand
CTGGGTTCAGACCGGCGTGAGCCAGGTCGGTCCCTATCTGCCGTGGGCGCAGGAACATTGAACGGATTCTTCTTCAGTACGAGAGGACCTTGAAGGAGCAACCTCTGGTGAACCAGTTGTCGTGCTAACGGCACTGCTGGGTAGCTAAGTTGCGAACGGATAACCGCTGAAAGCATCTAAGCGGGAAGCCCACCGTGAGATGAATGTTCCATTCTCCTTTGGAGAGAGAGCCCCCATCCAGACCAGGTGGTTGATAGGCCGGAGGTGTAAGGGCAGAAATGTCTTAAGCTTACCGGTACTAACGGGCGATTGCTTGACCGCATTTGTCGTTGACCTTTCAATGACAAATGCCAATAGCTGTCCATGATTACTCAAAACGGCCTGCCAGACAAGTAACATTGAATTGTCATTCCTATGTCACCTATACACGCGGGCAATGAGCTCAACCGCTCCTGCCCGCCTTGGCGGTGTGCATACACTACGGGATACACCTGTTCCCATTCCGAACACAGAAGTTAAGCCGTAGTGGCCGATGGTACTGCGTCCGCGGGAGAGTAGGTTAATGCCGCCTTTTCATGAAAGGCCCTGGGATACCCATTCCAGGGCCTTTCGCATGCGCACCAGAAATCTTCACCGCAGGGGCGAATTGGGCGTTTCGCTTAGCTTAAAGGAGGGAGCAAAGTACCTCCCGAAGCCTCTGCTCCTCAGTACGTTGGTTGTGGAACCAATCTGTCGACCAGATCCTGTGAAGCTTCCAGCCTCGACTGCGTACCACCTCTTCGCGGAGACGGTCGCGGTCACGGGCGGACGCTGCGGAATGATAGGAGGCACCGTCGCACTCAACGCCAAGAAGGAATTCATCGTCTCGATCCGGCTTGAGTATCCCGATATCAATGAAATAGCCTGCAACACCGACCTGGGGGATGCACTTGAGGCCCATTCCCTCGATTGCGCGTGCGACAGACAACTCAAAGGGAGAGTCGGGTTCCCGATCGGTTTGGATACCGCGCTCGATTATACCGCCTTTCTCCAAAAAGAGGAGATAGTCCTTAAGGGCATTCACACCGCGACTCTTGTTCAGACCACCAACAACATCATTGGATGTCATAGACGTGAATACTTCAATTCGCCGTCTTGCCCGGGTAAGAAGCACATTGAGCCTTCTCCAGCCTGTCTCTTGCGTCAGGGGCCCGAAACGATTCGCCACTCGCCCTGAAGCAGGATCCGGACCGTAAGTGCAAGAAACGAAGATTACATCCCTTTCGTCTCCCTGAAGATTCTCAAGATTCTTAATCATGAGTCCATTGAGCCCTTTGGAAAGGCGTTCTACAGCACCCCTGGCCTGTGGGTCCTGGCTGCAGAGGCGATCAAGCTCATCTTCGATTGCCATGCGCTGTTTAAGATTTAATGTCCCCACTCCGAGGGTCTCATGGGGGCACTCGATTGCATGCCTGGCGATAGCATTTGCGACAGCCTTGGCTTCTACGACGTTCAGACCGTTCTGAAATGCAGCATCAGGGATCCAATGGTAACGAACCCCCAACTGGCCATTGTTGGTGCCGGCAGAGGGGAAGACTACCAAATCGTCATCGTAGAATTTACTATTCGAGAATTTGATAAGGCTCTCATGCTGCGATCTGTAGTGCCATTTCAGCCTTCGCACGTGTGGAAATGCCTTCATACCGATCTCCAGGATGGACTCAGTGTCATCGGCGAGGACAGCTTCGTCTTCGTCAATATCAGTTCCTGAAATCTTCTCAAAAAAGCTTGTGGGAGGCAACTGTTTTGGATCGCCTACCACTACGAGTTGCTTGGCCCTGGCTACAGTCCCCAGGGCATCCTCGGGCTTGATCTGCGATGCTTCGTCCATGAGCACAAGATCGAACTCTATCCCGTCAGGCGGAAGAAACTTGGCAACGGAAAGGGGACTCATCATGAAGCAAGGCTTAAGCGATTGTGCGGAAATGGGAGCTCTCTTCAATAGGCTACGAATTCGACAATATCGCTTTTGTTTACCAATCTCATGTCGGATCAATCCCATCTCGGTATATGAACCCACTCGGCCTGTTGAATTGCCCTTTGGATTGTCCACAATGCATGCTTTGGAGGCGATTTCTTTTCTGTTAAGCTGAATAAGCTCCTTGTCGAGCTCTTGGAATTCCCTGCGGACCCTTTCCATTCGCTGCCTGGAAAAGGATTTCAATGCCGGATAGGAATTAATTGCATCCTCGCACGTGCCATCAAGGATTGTCAACTTATAGGAATCGACCACCGAAGCTGCGTCCAGAAAGCCCCTGTGAACAGCAGTGGCAAATTCCGAGAGGCCGAGCTGGCAGCAGTAGTCTTTGGCTCGGCAGTATTGTGACCAGGAAGAGAGCAGATGGCCATTTGCAATAGAAGACCCCAAAAGCTTGGCTGCGGAAGGGTCTTCGTTGGGTTGTGATCCCAATTCGATGGATTCTTCAAGGACGAAGTCGAAACTGTGGATGGAGTTCCTGCATTCCGACCATCTCGATATGAGATCCATCAGCGAAGAAATGCCCTCAGCAAGAAGAACGCTCCTTTTCTGACTGTCCTTTCGCGTCAGCCATAGCAGTGCAGGATGAGGCAGTCCAAGGTCCGTGATAGAATCAAGCCAGGTGAGCGTATTCTCGAGACCATCGAGATCCGTATCGATCCCTGCAAAATCGTCACCAAGCGATTCGGATGCCGCCGCGTCCGCATCAAGCTGCTTCCTCGACTCCAATAGGGACAAGGCCATGTCCGATTGCCTGTGGAGATCGTCTACAGTCAGGCTATCAGAATTCTTCCAACACTCGCCGCATGACAATAACTCAACAATCACCTGCTCTGCATCTTCGATTAGCGAAGGCAGGTCATACAGGTCGAGATCATCACCAGGGTCGGAAGAATAGAGAAGGGGCCGCAACGATGCTGCATCAATTTCTGCAAGAAAGGACGAAAGCAGTTGTTTCGCTACGGAGGGACTTGTAGCATCGGAATGTTCGGTTCTCCTACGCAGAAGGACAGAGACCTCCTCGTATGTCATTCCATTATGCACGACTGTCTTGGTCCATTGGAGCAGCTTTTCAAGCTTGTCCCAGTCGGTGTCGATCCCTTGAAAACATGGACCAAGGCAGTCTGTGTATCTCAACTCCCCTGCAAAAGAGGCTGTCTTTGAGAGAAAGGATTTGAGGAGACTCAGTTGTGCAGCCCAGAAACGAGCTTTCCGTGGTCGTGTGACCTGCTGAAAGCCTCTAAGACGCCGAATTGCGCGACGATATCCTTTATCAAGAAACTTGAGAAGAGAGCCAGAATGGGAGCGAATCGTGGTGACAAGCTCTGTGATCTCTTCTACAGGCGGGGCCTCTGCTACCGCGAAGAAGGCGCTCAATTCACCCCGCAAACGCAACAGAACATGGGCACGTTCCTGTGCTTCAATGAAGAGTTGCTCTGAATGCGCCAGAAAGAGCGTAGGTTCCACGTCCTTAGGGTCAAGCACGACCGGGTGGTGCATCAGAGCGTGCTTCTGAATCGCAGTTCTCAAAGCTCGTATTGTACGTGACTGGCCGTAGCCACAGTCTGAGAGGGAGTCGGCAAGGCGAGTCAGCTTGAGCGACAAGGAATGCAAAGTCCTCAAATGCGTTCGCATTCCAGGGAGTTCCCCGAGTGTCACCTTTGAAAGCCTGGAAACCAGGGGATAGTCCTCACAGAGTGTACGCATGACTTGGAGGATATCGCGAGTGTCATTTACGGGCACGCGCAGGAGTTCGGTAGTTTCTGATCTGAGGGAATGATATTCCTTTAATCTCTTCAGAAAGGAAAGAGCGGCTGTGCGTTGCGATCGCTCAATGCAATGTGGCAAGGCATGGGTCATCAATGCTGAATCGTCTGGCACAAGGTGATTCAGCCTACTCGCATCCATGGCGGAGGCCAAAGAAATCCATTCGACGGCCGTGGCCCCAGCGAGCTGGGTGAGGTCCTTACAGGCGGCCTGAAGTCGTAGGGCAATGGTATGCCAATCCCTGACTTGTGCAAGGAGTTCTTCCTCTTGCGCAGGTCGCAATGTTGGGCATGTAAGCCAACGCCATGGGTGTTGATGAGGCCGGCCGATTTCTGAAACATGCTGGGCCAATTCCTGAAGTGAAGAACAACGGCGGTCAAAAGCATCAAAGTCCAGGGCGCCCTCATGGTCGGGAACCGAAAAAGGCGTGACCCCACGTGAACGCAGTTCAACCGAACGCCAGAAGAGTTCGCGAAGCGGTCTCTTCCAAGGACCGGCTTGTTGGTTCGCTGCCTCCAGGTATTCTGCAAGATCACGTTTCCTCGAAAGCAACTTTTCACGAAGCTCATCTATTTCGTTTGGTGCTCGGAAACGTTTGTCGATTCGCTGTCGCAACTGCTCAATAACGCTCTTGGGATTTGCTTTATCACTGTGTAACTGCATACAAAAATCGGCAAGGCCCAGTTCTTGCAGCTTCCTGTGAACAACATCCAGTGCTGCAAGCTTTTCGGAAACAAAGAGAACTTTCTTTCCTTGATCAATAGCCGCAGCGATTGCGTTTGTTATCGTTTGAGATTTTCCGGTACCGGGTGGTCCTTCGATAACGAAGGAACGACCGTCCAGAATGTCCACAAGAGCTGAATGCTGCGAGCTGTCGGCATCGAGTACAAGGTTTATGCTGGAGGCGGTGGCATTTGCGTCAATGGCGTAGTCAGTGGCAAACAAGGCATCGCTTCCATCGATGTCTCCACCTTCGAATACTCTGCGAAGAAGGCTATCCTCTCCCAAGGCGGAGTCCTTCCAATTGGAAGGATCCAGATCGAGGTACATCATAAGCTTCCGGAATGAGAAGAACCCGAGCAAGGCCTCGCGTCTGACACGCCAGTCCGGCGTGCCCTCTATTCTGTCTGCAATCTCCACGAAGTAGTCTTCCGGCGTGGCAAAGTCATCAAACTCGGGAAGTGCCAGAGAGAAGTCGTTCTCGAGTTTTTTTGCGAGAGAAAGGTTGTCTTGCACTTCCTCTCCGGTGTAACGCAAGGCATACTCGTAACGACTTGTCTTGTTGTTGAAAGCCTTGTCAATCTCTACAGGAATCAGAATGAGCGGAGCCAAAAATGTCTTCTGCGGATCTCGGTGATCCGACCATTGAAGCATTCCCAAAGCAAGGTGCAGGAGATTCACGCCTGTTTCTTCGATCGAAGAGACAGCATTGCGCCGCAGGTTCTTCAGGAGACTTTCGAGCTGCTCAGGATCTCGGTCCGTCTGGAGACGGTTGTCGGTATGTCTGGTAAGCAGGTCGGAATCAGTGTCCGGTTGTTCGGGCAGTTCGCAGTCGAAACAGAGTTGCTGCTGAGTGTCAGACTGATCGGTCGAGGAACTTGTATCGACCGGCAAGAATCGAAACTGCTTCCCATCAGTCACAAGACGGCTGTAGATCTCATCCGGTAATTCGTCAATGATCTGGAGAGAACGGTTTCTGCTCTTTCGATAGTTCAGAAGCCTGTTGTTGGACGTCAGGTCCAGCAATCGCTCGCGAAAACGATTCAACTCTTCAAAAACATCAATCTGTCTCATAGCCTACCCCTCACTCGGACACTGGAGTTCAAATCCGCCATGAATCAATTGGACACTGATTATCCAGCAAATCCAGCAAATCAGCAAGTATGTTTACTACTGAGAACCGGAAAGCGCGTTTCCGCAAATCAGGCTTCCCACAACGCTCCCCGCTTCTGCTCGAGGCTGATGTGCGACATGCTCACTTCGTGCCGATAAGCTCGATGGCGGCCTGGGCGAGGCGGTGGCCGAAGGTCTCGTAGCCCTGGTCGGTGTAGTGCAGGTCGTCTTCGGGGCCGTTGAGGTCATCGGTGTTGACCATTGCCCAGCCGGGCTGCTCGCGGCAGACTTCCTCCTGCACCTTGCGGATCTTCGTCCAATGAGGGTATCGCTGGTTCTGCATGTCGAAGTCGCTGAGCCGCCCGATGACCACATGGATTTCATTTCGATCCAGGTCGGCTTGGAGCTGCCGGACCAGTCCCCGCAGGCTGGCCTTGTAAACGTCCGCGTGGGATTCCCTTGCGTCCTTCTCGCCCTGCATCCACAGGAAGGTCACACTGGCGAGGGTCTGATCTTCGATGGCGGGCTTGACCTTCTCCATCAGCCGATCGTAGAGTTGGCCGGTCTGGTCGGGGGCTGGGCCTTGTGCGGGCTTCCAGTCGCGGTACCACTCGCGGATAGCCCTGCCGCCCTGTGCGTCCTTGATGACGATCACATTTTCCTTGCCGAACTCCTCCTGCACATCGGGGATGAAGGACCCTTGGGGTTTGAACCGGGCCATGTTGGATTGCCCCGAAAGGATGAAGAGATGCTTGCCGGCGGGCATGAGGGCGGTCTCCTGCGTTTGAGAGCGAGAATCTTGAGACGGCCCCTGCGCAGGCTCGGCTTGGCATCCTGCCCCGGCCAGGCACGCCAGGGCCGACAGGGCCGCGACCAGGAGTTTCCGCCACCGTCGGGAGGGTACGAACCGCGTTTGAGGCCTTGTTTTCATAGGGTGGATGATTGCCTATCCGGCTCCGGCGGGCAAGGAAATTCAGTCCGTGGTTGTTTTTTGGGCAAACAGACTTGACGAAAGAGCGGACTTTGGGCTAACTTACATGGCTCTTACCGTTCGGGACGGGCGAAGGCCGCCTGCGTCCCCTGTTTTCCCGCAGAAACCTTAGACAACGTAGCCCCCATGGTCTGGATGCACGAATCCAGGCATGCTGCGTGGAGGTGAAACACCTTGGCTGCAGAACTGGTAAAAGAACTCATCGACGCGGGGATCCACTTCGGGCACCGCGCCAGCCGCTGGAACCCGAAGATGAAGCCGTACATCTTCGGCAAACGCAACCTCATTCACATCATCAACGTCAAGGAAACCCTCAAGGGCATCCTGCTGGCCAAGCGGTTCCTGGGCCAGGTCGTCTCGCAGGGCAAGGACGTTGTGATCGTCGGTACCAAGCGTCAGGCCCGCAAGGCCGTTGAAACCCAGTGCCAGCGTGTCGGAATGCACTGGGTGACCGATCGCTGGCTGGGCGGCACGCTTACGAACTTCCGCGAGATTCGCAAACGGGTTGGCCGCCTGGAAGAGCTGGAGCAGCTGGAATCCGACGGCATGCTCGACGCCTACTCCAAGAAGGAAGGCGCTTCCCTTCGTCGCGAGATGCGCAAGATCCAGAGGAACCTTGGCGGCATCCGCAATATGACCAAGCTTCCCGGCGCGATGGTGGTGGTGGACCAGCGGCGAGAGATCATTGCAGTCCGCGAGGCCCGCAAGATGGACATCCCGGTCGTGTGTCTGCTGGATACCGACAGCGACCCGGACCTGATCGACATTCCGATCCCCTGCAACGACGACGCGATGCGAGGTATCGAGCTGGTGATCAAGGAACTCTGCGACGCGGTGGCCGAAGGCGTGCATGGCCGGATGGAATCCGGACCGGTCGATGAAGCCCAGGCCGGTGAGGACGAAGGGACCCGTCGCAAAAGCCGTCGCACAACCACCAGCCAACACTGGGAAGCGACCCAGGAAGCCCAGCGAGGCGGAGGCGAGGAGCAGGAACTGCCCGCCGAGGCCCAGAACAAAGCCGAGGCAACCGGAGAACAGCCGGGCTGATCGGGTCCGATTCGGACCGAAAAGCCTTTTTTGAACCTGGAACTACGCGAGAAGATCCATCCCCCGGAACGACTACATCGGTCGGGGTCAGAAGAATCACTGGGAGCAAGCAATGGCGGAAATCACCGCAGCAATGGTAAAGGCCCTTCGTGAAGAGACGGGCATGGGCATGATGGACTGCAAAAAGGCCCTTCAGGACAACGGCGGCGATATCGAGGCCGCCAAGGAAGCCCTGCGGAAAAAGGGCGGCCAGAAGGCAGCAGAAAAGGCCGGTCGCGCCACCGGAGAGGGCCTCATCGGCATCGCCGAAGGCACCAACGAGGCCGCCATGGTGGAAGTCCGTTGCGAGACGGACTTCTGCGCCCGCAATGACGTATTCAAAGAGGCGGTGGAAAAGACCGCCCAGGCCGTCCTGTCCAAGGATCCGGGCGAGGTCGAGCCCGACGAGGGAATCAACGGCATCATCCAGGACGCCTTCAGCAAGATCGGCGAGAACATGGGCTACGCCCGCGGGGTGAAGATCTCTGCCCCGACAGTGGGCAGCTATCTTCACTTCAACGGCAAGGTCGGCGTGCTGGTGGGCCTGGACGGTGCGGTCCCTGAAGAGACGCTCAAGGACCTGTGCATGCACATCGCCTTCGCCAATCCGCTGGGAATTACCCCCGAGGACATTCCTTCCGAGATGGTGGAAAAAGAGCGCAAGTTCATCATGGAAGAGGTCCAGGACAGCGGCAAGCCCAAGGAAATCGCTGAAAAGATCGCCGAGGGCAAGATGCGCAAGTACTTCTCGGGCGTTGCCCTGATGGAGCAGCCCTTCGTGAAGGACGACAAGCAGACCGTCGCCCAGATTCTCGGCAAGGCGAGCGTGACGGCCTTTGCCCGTTTCGCCGTCGGCGCCGACGAAGAAGAATAGGCCCCGGCACCGATGGGCTCCGGGCAGAAATTCCGACGCGTTCTGGTCAAGATCTCCGGCGAAGCCCTCTCGGGCACAGGCCGGAGAGGCTTTGACCCCCAGGCCGTCGATCTGCTCGTCAAAGAGCTGGCCAAGGCTCGCCAGGGCGGGGCGCAACTGGCCCTGGTCGTCGGGGCCGGCAACCTGATGCGGGGCCGGGAACTGGCCGACCTGCCCGCCATCCAGCGCACCACCGCCGACAGCATGGGAATGCTCGCGACGGTGATGAACGCCCTGGCCCTGGGTGACATCCTGCGGGAAGCGGGACTGGACGCGCGAACCTTAAGCGCCATCCACATGACACCCCATTGCGAGCCGTACGTCCGGGCGCGTGCGATCAAGCACCTTCAGGCCGGCAGGATCGTCATCCTGGCCGGCGGAACGGGAAGCCCGTTCTTCACCACGGACATGTGTGCTGCCCTCCGGGCGGCCGAGCTGGACTGCGATGTGATGATCAAGGCCACCAAGGTCGATGGCGTCTTCGACCAGGACCCGGTGGAAAATCCCCAGGCCACCCGGTACGATCAACTGAGCTATCAGAAGATTCTCGCCGACCGCCTGGGCGTGATGGACTTGACAGCCGTCTCCATGTGCATGGAGAACAGCATCCCGATGATGGTTCTTGAGGTGACCAAGCCCGGGAACCTTGCCGCCGCCCTGACCGGCGAGTCGGTCGGCACCCTGGTAACAGATGAACCCCAGCAGCAGTGAGGTGAAGCATGGCTTTGGATGATGTCCTGCTTGATACGGAAGAGAAGATGGAATCGGCCGCGGAGTACTTCCGCGAGGAACTGCGCGGAATTCGAACGGGTCGCGCCTCTGCCGGTCTGGTCGACCATATCAAGGTGGACTACTACGGTTCGCCGACCGATCTTCGCCAGCTTGCCTCCATTGCCACACCCGAGGCGAACCTGATCGTGGTCAAGCCGTTCGACCCGGGCAGCGCCAAGGAGATCGAAAAGGCGATCCAGGCCTCGAACATCGGTATTACGCCCATGAGCGATGGGAAGGTGATTCGTCTGCAGGTCCCGTCGCTTTCCGGCGAGAGGCGCAACCAGCTTGTCGGGCAGGTCAAGAAGATGGCTGAAGCTTCCCGCGTGGCGATCCGAAACGCCCGGCGCGACGGCAACAAGGACGTCGACAAGCTCCAGAAGGGCGGCGAGGTCCCCGAGGACGACGCCCAGCGCGCCAAGGACCAGATTCAGGAGATGACCAAGAAGTACGAAACGCAGATCGAGGAAGGTCTGGACGCCAAGGTCCATGAAATCCAGGAGACCTGAGAGCGGGTTGCCGTTACAATGAAGTCCCCCCGGGGGAGTAGCTCAATTGGCAGAGCAACGGCCTTTTAAGCCGTAGGTTCTGGGTTCGAGTCCCAGCTCCCTCAATCAAAGGTTCTCAGCCAGGCTGGGGCCTTTTTTTTCTGCGCGATTCACCCGGGCCGAAGCGCAACAAAAAACGGGCCGTGACGTCCCGAAAAAGGGACGCCACGACCCGATGGGTGAGGCTCGATCCGTCACTTACTCTAGTACATATCATCCATGCCGGCACCGGCTCCTGCACCGGCGGACTTCTTCTCGGGGATTTCCGAGACGATCGCGTCGGTGGTCAGCAGGAGCCCCGAGACACTGGCGGCATTCTGAAGGGCGGTTCGCTCGACCTTGGTCGGGACGATCACGCCTTCCTTGATCATGTCGCAGTACTTGCCGGTCAGGGCGTTGTAGCCGAAATTGACATCGTCGGACTCGCCGACCTTCTCGGCCACGATGGCACCGTCCAGGCCGGAGTTGGCCGCGATCTGTCGGATCGGGGCGTCCAGGGCCCGGCTGATGATGCTCACGCCGGTCTTCTCATCTTCGCTGTCGCACTTGACCTTGCCCAGGGCCTTGCGGGCACGCAGGACGGCCACGCCGCCACCGGGGAGGATGCCTTCTTCGACCGCGGCGCGGCAGGCATGGAGGGCGTCTTCCACGCGGGCCTTCTTTTCCTTCATCTCGACCTCGGTGGCCGCCCCGACGTTGATCTGGGCGACGCCGCCGGCGAGTTTGGCCAGGCGCTCTTCGAGCTTCTCGCGGTCGTAATCACTGGTGGTGGTTTCGATCTCGCGCTTGATCTGCTCGATTCTGCCCTGGATATCCTTGGTCTTGCCGGCGCCTTCGATGATGGTGGTGTTGTCCTTATCGATACGGACGCGTTTGGCGCTGCCCAGGTCGGACATCTGGATCGACTCGAGGCTGATGCCCATGTCTTCCATGATGGCCTTGCCGCCGGTGAGCACGGCAATGTCGCGGAGCATTTCCTTGCGACGGTCGCCGAAGCCGGGGGCCTTGACCGCTGCGCACTGGAACGTACCGCGCAACTTGTTGACCACCAGAGTGGCCAGGGCTTCGCCCTCGATGTCCTCGGCGATAATCAGCAGCGGGCGGCCGGCCTGTGCGATCTTCTCCAGCAGCGGGACGAGGTCCTTGATGGCGGAGATTTTCTTCTCGTGGATCAGCACGAGGGGATTTTCCAGGTCGATTTCCCGGGTTTCGGGCTTGTTGACGAAGTGTGGCGAGAGATAGCCGCGGTCGAACTGCATACCTTCGAGCAGATCGACGTCGGTTTCCAGGCCCTTGCCTTCCTCGACGGTAATCACGCCATCCTTGCCGACCTTGTCCATGGCTTCGGCGATCATCCTGCCGATTTCCTGGTCCTGGTTGGCGGCGCAGGTGCCCACCTGGGCGATTTCCTTGGAGCTCTGGATGGGCTTGGAGAGCTTGCGGAGTTCGTTGACGATGGCGTCGACGGCTTTTTCGATGCCGCGCTTGAGCTGCATCGCCTTGGCGCCGGCGACGATGTTCTTGAGGCCTTCCTCGAAGATGGCCTCGGCATAGATGGTGGCGGTGGTGGTTCCATCGCCTGCGACGTTGCTGGTCTTGGATGCGACTTCCTTGACCATCTGGGCGCCCATGTTTTCGTTGGCGTCTTCCAGTTCAATTTCCTTGGCGACGGTCACGCCGTCCTTGGTGACGGTGGGGGAGCCGAAGGACTTTTCCAGGACGACCACACGGCCGGTCGGGCCGAGGGTGACCTTGACGGCCTTGGCGAGTTTCTTGACGCCGCGGCGGATCGCTTCGCGTGCGTCGGTATCAAATACGAGTTTCTTCTTGGCCATTTGGCAGATCTCCTTTTGATCTTATGAAATCGGGCGGGGGGTCAGTCGAGGACGGCGAGGATATCCGACTCGTCCATCAGCAGATACTCTTCGCCGTCGACCTTGATTTCCTGGCCGGCGTAGCTGGAGAACAGGACCTTGTCTCCCTTGGCGAGCTGGAACTTGGCCCGGCTGCCGTCATCGAGGAGCTTTCCGTCGCCCAATGCGACGATGGTTCCTCTCTTGGGCTTTTCCTTTGCGGTGTCGGGCAGAACGATTCCGCCGGCAGTGGTTTCTTCGGCTTCCAGACGCTTGAGCAGGACCTTCTCTCCCAGCGGGCGGATCTTCGGTTTGGCTTTTGCCATCTTTTCTAACTCCTTCTCGTGCCTAGTTCGGGGTTGGACCCTTTTTGGTTCACAAACGCAAAAACTCCCTCGCAACCAAGCGAGCGAGCGTAAGGTGGACAGTACCTGTCCTGGCCGCGCGGCTCAGGGCATCCGGCGAGGCGGGTGGTTTCTGAGCATGTGATCCAGACGAAGCATCATTCGCTGAATCTGCTGCAGCAGCGACTCCAACTGGAGCGGCTTGGTCAGGACGCTAAAGGCCGCAAGACGCAGTGCATCCTCCAGCCAGCGGCGGTCGGTATGGGTGGTGACAATCGCCACCGGCAGCGTGACGTTGATCCGGCGGATCATCCGCAGCAACTGCAGGACGTTCACATCCCACTGGATCTCATCATCCAGCACGGCCGCGTCGGCTTCGCCCCGACGCACGACATCCAGCAGATCCCGTTCGTCGCGGGCATGGTGGGGACGCAGCAACTCCGGGCCGACGATCTGTTCCAACGTGGGCAGCCACGTTTCCGCCTCGCCTGTGACAACCAGGTTCAGCGGTTCGCTGGGCTGACGTTGTTTCATCTCGGTTACCATCGCGTGGACGCCTCAAGCGGCCTGTAGTCCTTTGGACGGGCTTGGCACCCGTCCCACCTGCGTTGTAACATGCAAGTAAGGTGCCATCGGGCGTAAAAGTATGTTAAATAGAATGTTAGGTTGTTGGGGGGGCTTGGAAGGGCGCCCGGAATCCTGCCGGAAGGGGCAGAAGTTGCTGATCGGGCTGCTTGTTTGGCAGGATTGGAGACTCTTGCCCCTTCTCTGCGCTATGATTCCCCTGGAAACCGACCGGTAATGAAAGGGACCCGAAATGACAGGACAATACAAGCCGGACAAGCAGCCAGGAAAGGGAACGATCCTCTTTGTCGAAGCAGAGGAGTGGGAGCGACAAGCGGTTAAGGAGCTTTGCCGCTGCGACTGCCGCGTCATCGATAAATCCCAGCGACTCGAGCAACTCAGCGATGAAGAAATCGATCCCGAAGTCAACGTGTTGAGCGTGTTTATCCACAGTCGCGTCACCCGTGAGCAGCTGGAGCGTCTACCGGAACTGAAGCTGATCGCGACGCGAAGTACCGGGTTCGACCATATAGACCTGGATGCCTGCCGCGAAAAGGGCATTGCGGTGGCCAATGTCCCCAACTACGGGGAGAACACCGTGGCCGAGCATGCCTTTGCCCTGTTGCTGGCTCTGACCCGCAGGGTCCACCGAAGCTACGAGAGGACAATCCGCGGTGATTTCTCGATCCAGGGGCTCCGGGGCATCGATCTGCAGAGCAGGACGTTGGGGGTCTTGGGCACAGGAAGTATTGCCCGCAACGTGCTCCGCATCGCCGGTGGATTCCAGATGGAGCGTATCGGCTTTGATATCCACCCCGATCCCAAAGCGGCTGAGGAACTGGGCTTCGAGTATGTCGATTTCGACACCCTCCTCTCCCGCAGCCAGGTGCTCTCGATTCACGTCCCCTACAACCAACACACCCATCACATGATCGATGCCGAGGCCCTTTCCAAGCTGCCCGAGGGAGCTATTGTCATCAATACCGCCCGCGGCGGGATCATCGATCCGGTGGCGCTGGTCGAAGCCCTGCGAAGCGGACGCGTCGGAGGGGCCGGGCTGGACGTGCTCGAGGCCGAAAAGGCCATTGGAGAAGAGGCCGAGATCCTCTCACAGCAGTACGACCTGGACCAGTTGCGAAGCGTCATCCAGAGTCACGCACTGCTGAAGATGCCCAACGTGATCATCACTCCGCACGTGGGCTTCAACAGCGAGGAAGCGGTGCGCAGGATCATGGAAACCACCGTGGAGAACATCGACAGCTTCCTGGCCGGGGAGGGGCAGAACCTGATCGAGCCGGCCGGGGCGGCCGGCTGAGGGCCGAATGCGCCCAGTTCAGAGTTCCTCCAGGACCTTCCGGACGTAGTGGTATTCCTGGGCAATGCCCTCGGTTAGCTGCTCGGGTCGGAGGAATTCCGGCAGAACCCCGAACGTGTAGGTTTCGATCTCCAGGTGAAGGAAATCCCTCCGGGCCAATTGGGAAAGCAGCCCCGGGCTGACCGTGTCCCGGGTGCTTCTAAGCGGTCCGTCATGGTCGAAAAACAGCGGGACATGGAAATGCGTTCGCCATCTCTTGACATCCGCGCCCTGGTTCCATGCCTCCAGGGCTGCGGGAAGGTCCGGGTAGGAGAGGATCCGGCCATCGGCTAACTGAGCCTTGGTCTGATGAAGGTAGACCGGTTCGTCGAATTTCTTGAGAACCTCCAAGGCCTGGCTTCCAGGCTCTGCCTCCAGGGCAGCGGAAAGCTGAACCTTTGCCAGCGTCAGGCCGCTGCGTCGCAGCTTGGCCAGGGCATCGAGAGGATCTTCGAACTCCACGGCCAGGTGGGCCAGATCCACGCAGGCCCCGATATAGAACCAGAGCACCTGGGCCGCCCACTGCCGATCGAGTTTTTCGGTGCGGCATAGCTGGTCGAATCCCCAGGTCTGGAGAGGCCCCCTGCAGAACTGGATCAACTCGTCGGTCGTGCTCAGCAGGCAGTCGGGCTCGGGTTCCAGGCCCAGCACGATGGTGCGTCCGGTCTGCTCTGTGAGCTTCTGGAGTTCCCAGGCCGTCCGGGCGAGATTCAGAGCGATGTCCAGGATATTTCGTCGCGAGCGGATCCAGGGCTTGTAGGTCCCTGGCACGGTTGAGATGCTCCCTACGGTGTCTTCGGGCACCAGCTGCGAAAGGATTCGCGCCACACGCAGCGTGTATTCCATGCGCTCCGGCTGGAGCCAGTCGGGCCCGTAGACGTCCTGCTTGACGGCCTGTCCGTGGAAGGTCCCATACGGGAAAGCATTTACGGTAAAGACGTAGAGACCCTCATCGGCCAGGAATCTCTGCAGTTCGCGCAATTTCTGTGGTGTTTCCAGTTCCAGGCTGGCCTGGTTGCTCAGGCGAAGCCCAAGCCCGAACGGGTTTTGGACTCCCAGGCGCTTTCGCACGTCGGTCGCTTCGTTTCGGATGGCCTGGAAGTTCTCCTCCCAGGATTGACCGGCATGGACGTTGAGACAGTAGGTCAGGTGGGCGCCGGGAATCTTCGGGATTCTCATGAGACTACAGATCCCCCCGGCGGCGGTAGTCGAGATACTCGACGGCCTCGCGGACATCCGACGGGTCGATCGAATGGACCTCGATTCCGCGCCCGATGCCGTCGGGCAGCGTCACGCAGAGGCTGCCGCCCAGATGCTCGCGGAAATCCTCCAGGCCTCGGAGAATTTCGAGGCGTCCGTTGTGGTCGGATCGCAGGAGCAGTTCGTGGAAGGTCGGCAGGCCGGTGGCTGCGATTGCTTCGTGAATCCGCAGGAACTCCCGTTCGGTCAGGAGGGAGCGGCGCATGGCGATGAGGCTGTCGAGGGACAGGCCGACAGCGACCGCATGACCGTGAGAAAGGGCGAATCCGCTCATCAATTCCAGCTTGTGGGCCGCCCAGTGGCCGAAATCCAGCGGCCTGGCCGAGCCGAATTCGAACGGATCTCCGCTGGTCCGGATGTGGTCGAGGTGAAGCCGGGCGCAGCGACGGACGAGATGCTCCATGGCCGATCCGTTCCGCAAGCGTAGTTGCGAAGCCTGGTCTTCGAGGAATTCGAAGAAGGCTTTGTCCCGGATCAGGGCGACTTTGAAGGCTTCGGCCGCTCCGGCGATCCAGTCTTCCTGGCTGAGGGTGGAGAGCAGAGCAAGGTCATTGATCACACCAAAGGGCGGGGCGAAAGTCCCCACGAAATTCTTCTGGCCATGCTCGTCCATGCCGTTCTTGACGCCGATGCCCGCGTCGTTCTGTGCCAGCGTCGTACTGGGCAAGCGAACGAGCCTGAGTCCGCGATGCACAATCGACGCAGCGAAGCCCAACATGTCCAGCATGCTCCCCCCGCCGATGGCCAGGACAAAGCTCTGGCGATCCAGATGTAAATTTCCCAGTTCCGTCATGACTCTCCGGACGCAGGGCCAGTCGTTCTTGGCCCGCTCCCCGCCGGGCACGACGCGGGGTGAAGCGGCCAGTGCAAGCCGGTCCCGCCTCTGGTGGAAGTATTCCTCGATCTTCCGGGACAGGGACGAATGGGCCTTTGCGACCCCCTCGTCGATATAGACCATGCATCGATGGGTTTGGTCTTCGCCTCTGCTTTGGAGGATTTCTGCCAGAAGGGGGTTGTCGCCCTCGAACACCCCTCGCGTGAAGCACACGGGGTACTCGAAGGAAACGGAGAACCTCTGTAGAAAGGTATCCTGAGTGGAATCCGGTTTGCCGGTCGGGCCCGGCTGCGGCTTGGACGTCATCTGCACATTCTTTCCAGTAAACTGCGGCTCTGTCTGCTCAGTTCGAGCAGGTTGGTGGGGTTTTCCATTTCTGTGGTGCAGGCCCAGGCGATCTCCCGGCCGGGGCCGATTCGGCCATGCGTGCCGCGGATCCGCTGCGTATTGAGCGTGATTCCCGGCGGCCGGCCGAAAAACAGTTCGCACGGGTCAAACCCCGGCTTGTTGTGTATGTCGATATGCCGGGCGTAGTCAGGGGGCTTTGTCCCCTCGGTCCACCAGGGGTAAGCCAGCCAGGTGCCTTCTTCGGCCTCGAGGACAATCTGCCCCGCGTTTGGATGGTCCAGGCCGCGATCGGCAAGCTCGGCAGAAGTTAAGACGCTTGCGACGCCGGACAGTTCGGAGAGGTTTTCCGCCACGGCTGGGACGTCCGCTGCCTCGGAGACGAACACGTGGGCAATTTCATGATCCACCATCGCAAACGCCCGGGAAGTATACAGGTCGGGATACGATCGGCCCTGGACTTTTCGCTGATGCATCCAACCTGTCTGGAGGAGATGGCGGTTTGGGAAGATCGCGGCGGAGTTGGATGGAACGATCGCGTAGTCTCCGAAAACCAGCACCTCATAGCCCAGGGCGTCGGCAGCTTCCATCAGAAGCGAGATCTGCACGAAGAGTTTTTCCAGGGCCTTGCGGGCCTGGCGGCTCCGGGGCCCGTGCCGCTGAAGATCGTAATCCAGGGTTGGCAGGTAGGTCAGGACCAGGTCGCAGCCTTGTTCTTCCATGACGGCAGCGGTGGCGCGGGCGATCCAGTCTCCGACTTTGGCCGAGGCCAGCGGCCCCCAGTAATTTCGAAGCTTGAACCGACTGCCGATCTTCCTGCAGAGCCTGTCGTAAAGCCCGGCCGGCTGAGAGTAGCAGTCCTGGATCATGCCCCCATGGTGTTTGTGAATCGGGGCGGGGGAAAGGACCACATCGACCTGCTCTGCCAGGCTCTGCTGCCAGAAAAGCATGGCGACTTTTCGGCCCGCTTCCCGAAAGATCTTCCAGAAACGCTCTGCCTCGACGAGCTTGGCCGACTGCTCCCAGAAAAGGACCTTTGCCAGTTCGGGGAAATAGCGGCCATTTGCGATCATGCCGTGCCGGGTCGGTGCGAGGCCTGTTCGGAAATCCGCCTGTGCGGTGCAGGTGACGGCGGGGAAGGGGCCCTTGGCTTTGCGGAAGCAGAGCCCGGCCTGGGAGGTCATCTGCTCTTGCTCGAGCAGGCGCCAACCCAAGGCGGCACAGTCGATGACCAACAGTCTGGAATGCATGGTTCGCCCAGCCTAACGCTTCGGGCCCAAATGCGAAAGCCCATCTGTAAAGGCTTGGATAAGTTGTAGCGGAAGGACCCGCTTGGGCATAAACTGTTCAGGATCGCACTCGATCGGCACGTTCCGGTCGAGACCACCCGTTTTTCCCCACAGGAGTATCGATGAACCCCGTAGCAGACCATACTGAAAGATATGTACAGATTCCCCCCGTTAACAAACGTCACGGCAAATTGGCCCTTGGCTGCTGGGCCATGGGAGGCGACGCCTGGGGCAACCAGCGCGATGAAGATTCTCTCCAGGCCCTGCGCGAAGCCGTCGAAGGGGGCATGACCCACCTGGACACCGCGGAGGGATACGGCAGCGGCCACAGCGAGGAGGTCGTCGGCCGGTTTCTCCAGGAATTTGGAGATCGGGAGAAGATCTTCCTGGCCACCAAGGGCTTTCCGAGCACCCGGCCCGGCTATACGCTTTCGGATAAGATTGATCGCAGCCTCAAGCGGCTCCAGACAGATTACGTGGACCTGTACTACCTCCATTGGCCCAGGCAGGAGAAGGACATGAGGCCTTACATGGAGGCCCTGGAGGAGGCCCGCGAGAGCGGCAAGATCCGTGCAATCGGCGTGAGCAACTTCAATGTCGAACAGATGAAGTCCATCAGCCAGGCCGGTACGATCGATGCCCACCAGCTCTGCTACAATCTGTTCTGGCGGTATCCCGAGCGGGACCTGATTCCCTATTGCATGGAGAATGCGATTTCCGTGGTGACCTACAGTTCCATGGCGGAGGGCACTTTGACCGGGAAGTTCCCCCGTGAGGTGAAGTTTGAGGAGGGAGACCATCGGGGCGAGGAAACGGTGTATTTCGAGGAAGGCACCTGGCCAAAGGTCTATGAGGGCGTGGAGAAGCTCAAGGAGATCGCGGCCGAGGGCGATCTGCCCGTGATGGTCCTGGGTATTCAGTGGCTGGCCAACAGGGCCGGGGTTACCAGCATTCTTATCGGGGCCCGCAACGCCGAGCAGGCAAAGCAGAACGTCAAGGCACTTGCCAACCCCGTCGATGCCCGGAGGCTTGAGCAGGTAGACCGGATCGGCAAGGAGGTCTTCAAGATCCTGCCCGATACCGGCAATATCTTCCGGTTCTATCCGTAAGCGAGTTCGCAATCCCCTGCATTCGAGTCCTCGCCTTGTCGATAAGGACCATAGAGCAATGGTCCGGGGCAGGGAGAAGCACCATGCAGGAACGAAGAGAATTCAGCCGCGTCAGGTATGGCATCGAGGCCCAACTGGTCCACGCCGGAGAAACGTTCGCGTCGGACCTGGTCGACCTGAGCCTCAAAGGCATCCTGGTCAACACGGCCGCCTCGCCTCGAAAGGGCAGGAAGGTTGAGGTGGTCTTCCGACCCGCCCAGGAAACGGCCGAGGAAATCCGCTGCGGCGGGACGGTGGTTCGCGCCGATCACCGCGGCTTGGGGATCATGTTCGACGAGGTCGACCTGGCGTCCTTCAACTGGATCCGACAGATCGTTTCGGCCAACAGCGGGTCGCCCGAGCAGGTGGAATCGGAGTTCGCGGCCTTTCTGCAGAGCCGGGCTTCTGAGAACGTCTGACTTCGGCAACCAATAACAAAAAGGCCGCCCCCCGCTGTGAAAGCGGAAGGGACGGCCTTTTTTTCGCTTTGCGAGAGACTTTTACGGTTGCCCATCAGGTTCCCGGTTCTGGAGCTTGAGCTTCTGGATCACCCGATCCTTGCGTCGATTGTCGAGTGTCTTGCCGATTCCAAATGCAGCGGCCAGCAGGCCGAGAGCGGGTGCGACAAAGGCCTTGGCAGAGAAGGAGCCCTCCAGTGCCGACGTCGCGGCTGAGCCCAACGTAGCCAGAATCTGCTCCTGCAGAGCATACTGGCGTCGAAGGTCTTCGCGGCCCAGCTGGAGGCGTCTGTCCAGAGAGTCGACATCTTCGTTGAAGTTCTCGATCCGGGCAGCCAGGGCGATGCGTCTTTCGGTCAGGGTTTCTTCCAGGGCCAGGGCCTCCTGCTGAAACTCGCGTGCGGAGACCTCCTCGGGACCTGTCAGCGAGGCGGTGTGCGGTTCGCAGCCCAGGCCGATAAGAATCAGGCCCGAAGCCAGCAGACTGCTCAGGACATACCAGCGATTGTGATCGATCCAGTTCATGACATTGTGCAGAACATCCATGGGCGGGTCCTTTCGGGACAAGGGGCAGGAGAGAAAGGGGCATGTTGGTGAGGCTTGGACTATCGCAGGAAGGCTCCCAGAGCGACCAGGGCCGCCCCGGCCAGGAGTTGCCAGACACGCTTTCGCCACAGCTCTTCCCGCCGATCGCGGGCTTCGAGAAGCTGCGTCCTGCTTTCCAGAACGGAATGTTTCTCGGAGAGCTGATCGATTTGCCTGGTGAGTCGTTCGAGGCTTTCCAGGGAAGCCGATGTATGCCCCTGGATCTTGGAAAGACTGCGGGCAATCATCTCGAACTTGGCTGCACAGACGTTGGGGATCTTGTCGTTCAGGCAGGGCTGGTTCATGATCAACTGACTCCCTGGAAGTGCCCGTGACGGTCGAACTCCAGCGTGATTGGATCTCCGTCCGCATCCAGGACGGTGACGTTCTGAGAATTGGCATGCGGAGCATGGTGTGAGACGACCACCTGCACCGACCGGGCCGGAAAGGTTCCGCTGTTTTCCTGGCTGAGACGAATGGGGCCCGCAATGCTGTCCTGCAGGTCGTTCTGGTGAAGATGCATATGAGCTACGCCACTGATCTCGTCGGAGCATACGCCCAACGAGCTGAAGAACGGCTCGGCCCAGCGGAGATCGTCCGCTTCGGCCAGCCAGGGGATTCGGTTCTCCAGCGTCGAGTTCACTTCCAGTACCTGCCATTGCCCCGAAGCGTGGTCCCAGCTCAGAAGGTCGCCGCCGTAGAGACCCTCCGGCAGTGAAAGGGTCAACTGGGCGATGCCCGCGGTGGCCTCGATAACATCCGTCGACAGCCCGTTGTCCCCGGAGACTCGAAGCGTGGAAGCCGGGTCCACCTGGTTGCTCTGGTCGTCTTCAACGGCAATGAAGGGGCGCGAGGTGACGTCGATCCAGACACGACTGCGTCCGTCCAGGTCTCCCTGGGTCCAAAAGAGGACCCGCTGGCCGACCTGGCCGAAGTCGCGATCCCGGAAATCACGGACGTCCAGGTCTGTGAACCCGCCGCCTCCGGTCGAATCGTGCCAACTGCCGTCAAAGTAATGTTCGAGGATGACGGTATACTCCCCGGCCGCGGCACCTGCCGCTGTAATCCTGGCCGTGCCTATCCGTTGGTCGCCGGGAAGGGCCGGGCCCCGATCGTCGGGACGGCTGGCGCGATTGAGATTCTCGCTCGCCTGATTCCGACGCTTCCAGGAAATCAGATCGTGGGTCATGTTCACCTCGAGTCGCAGTCCAGGAGCAGTCGGGTCTTGTCGGGACCAAAGAGCCACTGGACTCCTGTGACGCATGGGCTGCAGACGCCCTGCGAAGTAGGAACGGTCAGGTCGATATCCCTGCCGCGTGTGGAATCCACGTGGTCGCCGATCTTCCAGGTGCGGCTCAGGTATCGCAACAAGGCTCGGCCCTGGACGTAGCCGGATTGGCCGGCCTTTGCGAGCACTTCAGCGGCCTTCTGCGCAGCCGGTGTGTCATCAACGAGTTCGTATTCCAGATCGCCCGGGTCGCCCTCCAAAACTCTCCAGGCGAACCGGTGAGGCCAGCGGACCTGCTTCCTGCGTGGCAGGGGCCAGGGGGAATCCGCATCGAACGCGACCTTGCCCTCGACGGGTGTGTCGGTTTCGATCGAGCAATCCAGGTGCAGCTTGATCCGCAGCCCAGAGGTCCCGGCCAGGGTGTTGTGGAGAAGGTCGAGATAGTCGGCCTGGCGGATCTGGTCCCCGCGGTCGATGCCGTCAATGAGCAACGGACCGGGAGCAAGAGAGGCAAAAGGCTTGAACTCGCCGTGGACCCCTGTTGAATTCAGCCGGAAGAACGAATCGATATCCAGGCTCAGGCCGCAGCTTTCAGGCCAGATCTGAGCCGGGATGGCCACCTGTGCTTCCGGGCAATCTTCGATGCTCAGTGTTGCCCTGGCCGGCCGAAGGGTTCGTCCCGGTGCAACGTTACCTCTCTGAAAGGCCGGACCCGGTTTTCGCGGCCTGACGACCCATTGCCCCTGTTGGTCCACGAGGTGTTCGCTCAGTGAACCGGGGTCGGGCGGCTCGACCGTCGACAGGTCGTTCCAGGCGAGGTCTTCATTCCATGTAAATGATCGGAGAGCATTGCGGTAGGTTGCCTGATCCGCCCCGTCGCGATGGTAGCGGTTGACGAACTCCTCCAGCGTTTCCTGGCTCCAGGTGCGGGGGGAGATTCCTCCGGTAACGGGGCTGGTCAGCAGGGCCAGATAGGGGGATTCGGGATGCCAGGCCGGGTGAAGCGAGCGCTGCAGAGGATCGTGGTTGAATTCCAGACGCAGTTGGACACGCTTCTGATCGCCCAATACGGTTACGTCGTTTCGGATTCGTCTAGCGTCGCGAACAAAGGAAAGCTCCTGGACTTCCGCCAGTCTGGCCGGCGGGTCCGACATTGCCATGTTACCCGGGGCCAGGCGGGGAGAGCGCCCCTCGTGACGGCCGGAGCGGTCGAAGACGATCAACCGATGCTTCCCCGAGGTGGACCACGGTTCGAATGCGAATCCGAAGCCCAGCGGAGTCAGCACGGCATCGATGGCTTCGGGCAGGGTCAGCCCGTCGACGTTGACTTCCTCCAGTGTTGAATCGCCAAGAATCGCCTCGATACGGTCCCACCGCGTGGCGGGCGAGACGATCCGGTATCCGTCCAGCCATTCGACCAGGCTGCGCACAGCGCTGCAAGGGTCCCAGTGAACCGCCGCGAGGCTGCTGCCGGGTCCGATCCGGCCGGGAGAAACGAAGACTCGAGACCGGTATCCCTCCGCGCGATCGCTCAGGCGCCAGCAGCTTCCTGAGGCGTTGGGCTGACCGGACGGGTTGAAGACAGCCGGCAATTTGGAGGCAAAGACCTTCTCCATGGTTCGCTCTTCCGGTGTCGACAGGTTGTCGATCTCCCGCTGAAAAGCCTGGGAGGTCATATACCAGGAGCCGCTGACGAGCAATGCATCCAGGAGCATTTCGGGCCCAAAGGCTTCGGCCACGAGAGATTCGCCCTCGGCGCCCGGGGTAATCTTTCCTTCCTGGCGCGCTACCACTCCTCGGAACCACTCCTGTCCGGTGGCCCCGTGGCGGAGAATCACTCGATCGCCGGCGTCGAGCATGCAATCTTCGGGTCGTCTGGATTCGTCTTGTTCGGGTCCGAGACCGAGTTGTCTTTGCAGTCGGAGACGCGAGGGCTTTGGCCCAGGCATCCAATCCAGTTGAATCGGTTGCCAGAAGGACTCCCGGCGCGGATGGACCCACCGGGCTTGTCCGTCTGCGGAGCCGACGCAGCGGGCGGTTTCCACAACCATTCGGGCCGTGCGTATCGTGACCGATGAATTGCCAGGGGAGGGATCGAGGATCAGCTTCATGTCTGCTCCGAGATGAGTCCAAAGGGTGCGACCGGCGGTGGCTGTCGGGTCACGAAGGGTCCTGCCAGCGGTGCCTGGCTCGAAGTCAGCCCGCTTTGGGTAATGCCCCGCACCGCCAGGTACCAGGGACCCGGATCCTCCGGTGTCCAGAGACAGCGGTTCCATCCGCTTGGAACAGCCGGGACACGAGCAACTTCGGCCAGGCTTTCCCGCCGGGCGATGCGGGAGGCCTGGAGGCTGAATTCGTCAACCTGGGCATCAGCAGGTTGATCGGGCGTTGCCCATTCGATGCGCAGCTGCCCGGCCGGAAGCACCTGGACCTGGATTTGCTCCACCGGCCCAGGAGCAGGGCCCGGCCAGTTGCGCGAAGCGTCCAGATCCAGTTGAACGCTGCAGGAGATGTCCGGGCTCTCCAGGTCTTCCAGAACAGGTCGAATGACGTACGTGTAGCGTGCAGAAGGTTCGTGTCCCAGGCCCAGCAGGCTCGCCTGTGCGGAGCTGACCTGGGCGACGGGGGTCGAAAAGTCCACATTGGAGACTTCCCCTCGCCCACGGTAGATTCTGTATCCGGTGAAAGACATGTCAGCTCAACGGCCCGCGGTTCCAGACAAGACCTCTTCGGTCCTGGATGTCCGGGTGGGTGTACTGTCCGGATTGCCCCAGGGCCGATGCGGTTCCCGTTGAGATCACCGCCAGAGGCCAGTGAGGGCTGACGGAAGGGGCAGGAAAGCCGCTGTCGCTGACGTTGAGAGTCAGCGTCGTGCCGCTTGCGGTAAGATAGATGCTGTTGTCGGCATTGTCGGTCAGGGCTTGCGCGTCGGCCCCGCCGTACTCGACCACGTTATCGCCGATCTGCAATACGCCTGGCCGGACGCCGAAGCTCAGGTCGCCGTCCTGGTATACCCGCAGTTGGTTGACCGGTTCGAGCAGTCGGTTGATGTGGTCGGCCAGGCGGTAGAAGCTGGTGAAGTAGGGCGTCTCGCCGATGGCGGGCAGGGGCAGGCCGGTACCCGGATCGTTCGTGCCGGAAAGCAGGTTCAGAGTATCGTCGTCGGGGTAACGTTCGGTCATGGCAGGTCCTCGCTGGGGGTCCAGGAAAGTTCGAGTGTGTCGGTGTCGCCGTGGTAGTTTTCGATCCGAGCTGCTGATGCGGCCGAAGCATAGCTTCGGAGGGTGATCTGGAAATCCTGTGGGGCCGACGGGTTCCCATCGGCATCGACTACCTCGACGCGGACCGGATAGGTCCCCGGCCCGAGAGGTTCCGAAGTCCAGGAGAGGCCCCGGGCGTCAAGGCCCATTTCGCCCAGACCAAAGGCGCCCGAGAGTCCGGCAGCGCAGGTCCCGTCAAAACCGAAGGCGCCCCGGAGGCTCTGACCAAGTCCCCCGGGCAGCTTTCCGTTAGGATGGATCGGAATGCTGCGCACCACCCGGTCTGCGATGGTGGAACCTGCCGAACCGAGCTTGATTCGGATCGTACTGCCGGGCGGGTCCTTGAGTCTCCGGGGAAGCTGCAGGTGGATTCTCTCGGCCGGGACCTGGGGAAAAGCCTGGCAGAAGTAGTCTTCCTCCTGGCACCCATCCTCCACTCCCAACAGGGCTACCGATTCCCTTTCGGCAAGCTCGGGTAGCTCGAAGCAGACCCCGCCCTGGTCGGGGTGCTGCCATTCCAGCAACCTGCCCGAAACGTAACACTGGACGGGAGAGCTTCGTCCGGAGGTCGCCTGGACAAGCGTCTGGCCGGGACTTCTCCGGATCCACAGACTCTGGATTGCGTCTTCGTACCATCCCATGCTCAGTCTTCCTTCTCGATGACGAGCTGTTGAATGATCGCCTTGCAGGCCAAGCCGGCCAGGTAGCTGCTGGAACCCAGTCGTGTCATCTCCACGGACTGCTGGGGGGCGTAGCTCCTCAGCAGGCAGTGGTTGTAGAAAGCCCCGTCGGTTCCTACGTACGTGCCTTCCTGTCCCTTGGCGACGAGTTGTTCCAGGTCTCGAAGCCTGTCCTTGAGATTCTGATGAGCCTGGGCCGGTGTGGAACCGCTGTGGGAGAGGATGCCTTCTGCGACGATTTCCCTCCCGCCGCATCCAAGGACCTGCAGATACAGCCCGTCGATGCCCGGCATGGCTTCGGTACGAACGCGGGGCATGGGAGATCCGGGCAGGTCTCGGGCGGCTTCGTCGAAAAGCGAAATGTCACGAAACGTGGGGTTGGCCATGTGCGCCCTCGGAAAGGATTCAGGTTGTGGGGGAGAAAACCGGTAGAGACTCGGCAAGAAACTCGAGTTTGCAGACGGGTCGGTCCCGGTGCTGTGTGAGCATGCGGGCCTGGCCGAAGCTGCAGTCGGAGATCTCGACCGTCTGGGGAGAGCTGCTCTGGGACAGGGTGAAGGAAAGCGTCCCCCGCGCGCCGGCAAGTTCACCGGCGGCCAGGACGTCAAACATTTCCAGGTTGCCCCGGAGGATCAACCTTCCGTGGCGGGCGACGCTGTGGAGATAGTCGTCATCGCCGGCATGAACTATCTGGGAAGCGTGGATTTCCCAGCCGATCCTGCTGACCGGACCGCAGGGTACGGAGGCCAGGGATACGTCCCGTGGGTCGTGATAGACGTGATGGGTCATGATGCTCCTAGAGGCCCGCGGGGTTCGAGATCAGGCCGGAGACCCGCAGGTCCAGTTGACGGCAGATCCATCCGGAGGGGCATTTTGTTCGGTTGGAGGATGGGCCCCATTCCAAGGCGGGGAAGAACCTCGAGGAATCGCATGTCGAGGTCAATGCATCGGGTGGCGAACCCTCGATCGCATTGACAACGGCGGCGGCGACTCGGCCTGCCCTGGTTGCGTCGTCCCCGGCGCTGAGGCCTTGGGACCGGAAGCAGATGGCCAGGCGCAGGTCCAACTGCACCACTGCTTGCCCGCCGGGAAGCGGAGTCGGTGCGGTTTTGAGGACGGTCAGGAACAGCAGCGGATCGGGCCCGAAGAGCCGCTGGGAGAGGGCTTGGGACAGGTCGACGGCCGCCTCGACCCGACCTGCCACTGCCTTGCCCGAGACGGTTGCCCCGCGCAGGAGATCCAGCAGGGCCTGGACGATGGAAGATTCGACTTCATGAACGCTGATCTCGGCCATGGTTGGCTCAAATCCTTTCCGGCCGGGCCATGCACGCCGAAGCCATCGCCCTGGAATCTGATGGCCCGTCGGGGTCCGGATCGAACGACAGATTCCAGGATGCGAGTTCGTTTCGGCGCATCCGGTGATAGTGATCCCGAAGCTGTGACCAGATCGAGGGCTCGGGTTGCTGATGCCGGGCTCCCAGGGCCAGTTCCAGCGCCCAGAAAACGGCGGCCTGACGGAGTTGCTCGGGAGCGGGAATCCGCCGGTAGTCCGGAAAGAGTCGCCCCGCCCGTGGCAGGTTTCGGTCGGCTCTGGCACCCACCCCGCCGAGCATCCGGGGGAAGAGCTGGCTGACCAGTCGCAGGGTGTTGCCTGTGGCGGCTGCACAGTACCGGGCCAGACCGTAGAGGCCATCGAGGACTTCGGGTCCAAGTTCCTCGAGATCGGGCCAGTGCTCGGCCAGATCTTCGTCGGTGCAGAGAGTCGCCAGGACCGGCTGGAGGAAGACTCCCTCCCGGGCCGCCTCGATCCAGAATTCCCCCGCGAGGGTCTGTCCGTCTTCGGGGGAAAGGGTCATCTTGGCCGGCAGGGAGGATACGTCGGCGGATCCCTGGGCGAGAATGGTGCTCGTTTGGGCGTCGGGGCAGAGCTTGGCGATGAGAGAGTCTTCGGTTCGCGAGGTCTCCAGCCAGAGCCAACCGCGATCGGACGGTCCTTCGACTCGCGTGCTCAAACCCCGCAGCAGCCAGCGACTCGTGTGAAGCTGGTCGCGCCGTTCGTAACAGACCGGGGTATCGAAGCGTGCTTCGGTTCCAGCCGAGGCTTCCGCGGGAGTTGCTTGAAACGTGAATTCCGTGGCCATGTCAGTTCACCGAAATAGGTTGGGGGTTGGCGAAGGTGTAGCCGCTGCGTTGCTTCCAGATGTAGTACTGGCCGTCATCGAGCCAGAAGCGAACCTTTCCGGATGCATCGGTGGGCAGGGAACCGGCGACAACCTGCAGGCCCTGCGAATCCAGGGAAGCCCAGACCGATACGCCATCGAGAGGTTGGGAGTCGTGGTAAACGGTGAGGGTGATTTCCTTGCTGCCGGGTCCGACCAGAAGTGCTCGCGAGAGCAGCAACGGCGAGACCTCCTGGCCCTGCTTCCAGGCAAGCGAGCCGGCAGCCCGGAGGTAGCCCTCGCTGTCTCGAAATTGCAGGCTGTAGGTTCCATCTGCCAGAGCGGGCAGCTCGGAAGTGTTGCAGTAGTGGCCGCTGGAGGATGGAGATTCACTCAGCGAGACGACGGCAGCTTCGGTTCCGGCCAGGAGCATTCGGCAGGTCATGGCCAGGCCGGTCTCGGGCAGCGACAGGTTCAGTTCGTGGGACAAGGGGGATCCTTTCCGGCGCTGTAGGCCGAGTCGAGGTTTTGTCGAGCCGGATCAACAGACGGTGGCGTAACTTCAGTCTTCGTATCCGACGGGCGTAAACGCCACAGCCCGGGCACCGCGTCCGATGGACAGACCATCGGCAGCGAATGGGAACCCGGCCAGGTCGATCTCCCGCTGGAGGCTGTGCGAGGCGTAGCCGTTC